>DUKY01000016.1 GCA_013329055.1 Nanobdellota archaeon | reverse complement strand
CGACATATGTCTGTGGATTCTACACTAATTTTGAAACGATGAGAAAAGAGGGGAATTGAAGGGGATTATAGAGGGATTTTAAGAGAGGATTATTTAATTATATCTAATAGTTGAAGAAAGAAGCCTAAGGCTATGGATAAAAACCTAGAATAGAACAATCTAATAAGAAACTATTTTATTCAAAATTAGCAGCCTAAGTAGTTATTGAAGGGGTTAAAATAGAAAATATTTTTTTTACAGAGTTTGCCTTTTATTCATATCTAAGAATAAATGATAAATCTCTATATTTTTGTGTTTAGTTACATGGGTGAATAAAGATTTTACTCTTTCAGACTCTTTAAATTCACTTTTTATGAAATTGATTTTATTTTGTTCTACAAAATTCTTGATCTTATCTATAAAATCCTTTGGAGTTTTTATCTGCACAAAAGAAAGCATAGAGCCAACTCCAAAAGGGGAAGGATATTTCTTTTTAAAACGTAATATCCCCTCGGAAATATAATGTTTTTTTAGAGATTTATCTCCGCCATAATTTTTGTTTAAGCATTTGCATTCAATTATAAAACACATCTCTTCTTTATTTTCCATATTATAATCAGAGAAATTGAATATTTTTAAGTCAGAATAACCTATAGAATTATGGTTCTTATCTTCAACATTGCACTCAGCAACAATTACTAAGTAAGATAAACCAAAATTCCCAAGATTTTCATTCATATATTTTTTTAATAAATTCCTATTTCTATCTTCGTTATTCTGTATTAACTCATTTTTTGGATGATTTTTTAACATTTCTTCATAGGATTTTTCTAGTAATAAAAATATATTATCTAATTCTTTTTTCGGAATTTCTTTACTAATTCCTAAGTCTGCAAAATTTCCAAATCTAATCATTTTATCCTTTAATTAATTTTATTATTTCAGAAATATCAGAAATAGCATTCTTTTTGTGCCAATATTTCTTTTTATTTTGTTTTATTATAAATATTGAATTTTTGCTACATCCAACCAATTCTTTTTGTAAAAATAATCTCTCTCCGACTTTATCTAGAGACAATAGATTTCCTAAATTTGATATCAATTTAGATAAGTTATCAGAAGATTTTACTTTATTAATTTCTCCTCCTTTTTTATTGTAATTAAAATTTATACAAACAAATCCTGGGGATTCATAAATTTCTGCATTTAGTTTACCTATTTTTGTGCTAAATAAAATGGAGTTGAAAAATAAATTAATATATTCTTTTAAGTATTGTTCACCATCATCTTCTCGTAGTAATTTTTTTTGGGAATTGAATACATTCTCATCTTTATCAGGGTTCTCCCAATAAGGAATTATTAGATCATAGACATATTCTACAAAATATTCATCAATCTTACTTAACCCATACAATTCAAATACATTTGAATCAAGAACTTTCCGTGCATTAGAGTTTCTTCCTTTCGATAAAATTAGTTCTTTGTAGCTTTTTATAATATTTTTACCAGATTTTAATTTCAAATTTAGGGTCTTAGGTATACAAAATTCTAAATGGTCTGCTTTTGTAATCTCAGCCCTCTCAACCCCTACGCCATTACTCAATAAAAAAGTGTAATACAGATATAATTTCGAAGTGATAAGTCCCCCTAAAAAAAGAAGGTAATCTTCTTGGTCTGTTGATTTACTACATAAACCAAATATTGAATTGTTGTATACACAGGGTCTTTTTTCATATGTACTAATTATTTCGCTAACGCCTCTTCTAATTAAGATTTTTGGTTTTTTATACGATTCAATGTTCCCTAATCTTTGAAAGATATCAAATCTTTCTTTTAATTTAGGCAATCCATCATAATTCAAATTAAATTTCTCAAACTCTTTATTGGCACCTTCAAGAAACTTACAATTAAGTATATTTTGATCTTTAAAATGGCTTGTATTATTGGCAATATTTTTGTTGTTATATATTAATCCAGTTCCCCAATCCAAATTCTTCTCCTCTAAAAAAGTTTTCAAAGAAATAGAGTCCTCCCTTATTTTATCAATTATTCTGTTATCGTTTGCATTCCCATCTAGATAAATCTTTAAACCTTTAACGAAATGTTCGTGGGATAAATTCTTCTCTTCCTCTTTATCAAAGTATAATTGCTTGATTCTCTCTAAAAAAATAGATTTTTTAATTGGAATAAAATTTATTTTTTGTTTCTTTTTGGTTCTTGAATAAGTCATTAAAGCAAAGGGAGAGTCCGCTTCATCAAAAATTAATTTCCTAACTCTCGTGAAATCTATTATCTCTTCTATGGAAAAAATTTCTGAGAACTTTTTTCTAAATGAGTCTCTGTTCTTGTAAAATATTTTAGATGTAATGAGTAAAGAAATTGGGTGATTGTCTTTTGAAAATTCTCCTGCACGATAAAGAAATGCTTCTGCTATCTGCCCATCCGTTATTGGAAAATTTCTCTTTTTACAATATTCCTTATATCTCTTTTGTTCAGCGGGTTGACCCCAAGGAGGATTTCCAATTATTAAATCAAAAGAGGAAGGGATTTGATTACTCTCTTCAAATTTGGTTAAATCAAAAAAATCAATTTCAAAAAGATTCTTGTCAATTAAATTATCAAATTTAAAACTCTTTAAGTTTTCTATATAATCCAAAATTACCACGTATAATGAAAAACATGCAATCTTAACAGCCTTTTTATCTAGATCAAACCCATAAATTGTGTGCAATACTTTTTCAATAGAAGATTTATCAAACTTTTTTAATCTACTTAACTTTAATCTTAAAAACTCTACTAAAAAAATACCTGATCCGCAGGAAGGGTCTAAAATAGTCGTTTTATCACTAACAGAATCTTTATATTTGTTTAAAAATTCATCCACTAAAAAAAGTGGAGTATAAAATGATTTGTTTTTCTCTCTTCCTTCTTCTCCCAAAACTACCTGATAAATATCACTTACTAGACTAACTGGAATTATAGAAAAATTATATGGGTTGAATAAAACTGACTGATTCCTCGATAAATCATACCCTTTATAGAAATTCGATATAATCTTAAGAGAGGATTTTTTGATTTTATTCTTTTCTTCTTTTTCTGTTTTAAAGATATCTCCATTATGTTTTTCTTTTAATTCTCCGAAAAAGTTGTATAAATCATCAATATTCAAAATTAATTCTTCAAATGAATTAACTTTGTAGTCGTTTTTTATCTTCTTAAGAAAATAATCATATCTATCAATAAAGCATTTAGAAAAAAAACATTTTAAAAGTAAGTTATTTATTATTTCTCTTTCTAGCCCATCTGATTCTAGTTTATCAATTAACACACTCAAATTATCTTTCAAATATTCTCCTAATCTTCTTTTCTTAGAGAAACCCAATTCATTCTTATTTAAGAAATCACCACCCAACAATTTCTCATATTTAAACTCCTCTAAAAAAGAATTTATATTCTCAATTTTTTCCTCTATCTTCTTTGGGTTATCTTTATCGAAAAAGAAGCTATTATAAATTCTTACTAGTTTTGGAGTTATAACAAAAAACAATGGCACTTCATCAAGACTCCAAATCTTTTCTAGGATATATTTTATTTCTTCTTCATTAACTTCTATATTAAAATGTTTAAAAATAATTAAAGGCCTTTTATCCATAAAATATATTTTATCAAAATCAATTTTTCCTTTTTCTATAGATTTTATTAATCGCGGATTAGCAATTTTCTTTAAGTCATCTTTATTATAAACTCCGTTTTCAATTCCTAAGTTAGAAATTATTTCTTTAAGCTCCATTATTTTTCCCTCTAAATTTATCTAATAAGTAGTTTATCGCTTTATCATAAGAAGAAAAATCGTTGTTCACCTGAAATTTCTTCAGTCTTAAAAGTGTTTCTTTTTTTGCTGGAATCCTAGAAGTTAATTTCTTTCCAATATTTTTCATATTACTATAAATGAAAGCTTATTTATAAATTTTTACAATATTGTAATTATTGTAAGAGTTGTAAATATTTACAACTAAGAATATTTCCAAATAATTGTCAAATTATAAACTAAACATTTCAAAAGCAATTCAATATCCTGAGCTATTTGGTTTTTGCCTAAACCAATTTTGTTACTTTCTTTTTCTTGCTGAAAAAACACCATAAATTCTATCTCTGTAAGATTCGTGTCAAACTTCTGGAAGTTTATCCAAAATATGTAATCACAATTCCTCCCGAAATTCTAGAAAAAGATAATATTAAAGCCAAAAAAGAAGGGATTTTATGTCCTTTGAAAAAAATAACTGCTCGTTTCGGACAGAAATCATATTCTAAGAAATTTTCAGACTAAGCCTAATTTTAAACTCTTAGAAAAGGGGGGAATTGAAGGAGAATTTTTAGGAATATTCCTCTTCATTATCCATTTTTATTTCCTCCATGAAACATTAACTTCATCTGTTCTTTGTCGTGGTAAAATGTCAACTTTATTCAAATCTTTTTCTTTAATTCCGGATTTAAACATAATTTCTCCAAGATAAGCAATCATTGCTCCGTTATCTGTTAATAAATTTGCTGGAGGGCAAAAGAATTTAGCTCCTCGTTCTTTGCACATTATCTTGCACATCTCTTGAAGACGTGAATTGCATGCTACTCCTCCTCCTAAAAGGAGTTCTGTTTTTTTTGTATGAGCTAATGCTCTTTCAGCTGTTTCAACCAACATCGCAAAAACTGTTTCTTGCATTGAATAAGCTAAGTCGTTAATTGATGCACCCTTGTCTAATTTTTGTTTTAAGTTTGTTAATATTCCCGATAAGGCGATGTCCATTCCTTTGACGGTGTAAGGTAATTCAATGTATTCTTTTCCTTCTTTTGCTAATTTTTGTATTGTCGGACCCCCGGGAAAGCCGATATCAGCGTATCGTGCGAAGTTATCAATGAAGTTTCCTACCCCAATATCAAGGGTTTCCCCAAAAATTCGATATTTTTTTGCTTCATATGCGATTATTTGAGTATTCGCCCCGCTTGTGTATAACATTACCGGATCTTTTGCCCCTGTAATTTTTCCTATTTCAAGATGGGCTACACAATGATTTACAGGTACTAATGGCTTGTTTAATTTTTTTGAGAGTTCTTTTGCAAATTTCAAACCTTGCAATAAACAAGGTGCTAAACCTGGTCCTTGAGAAAATGCAATTGCGTCGATTTTATCTTCTGAAATTTTTGCACTGTCAAGTGCTTCAAAATAAAGTTCGTTTTTATTGTCATAATGATGTTTTGCTGCTTCTATTGGGATAATTCCGCCTTTATCTGTAGTATAAGTTTTTTTTATATTGTATAAAACTTTTCCGTTTTTCACAATTCCAACGCCAAAAGTATGTGCTGTTGATTCTATCCCTAAAATTGTTGACATAAAGAATTAAGTTTTTTATGTTATTTAAAAGTTATTTCGATTACATTTTGGGTCAATATCCTGCAACTCTGCTGCGTCCCAAAATGTAATTAGAAATTTCCGTCTTGAAAATTCCATAATCCTCCTTCAGCTTACGGGGATTGGAATTTTAGGAAATTTCTTTATTGTTTAAAAATTTCCTTGCAAAAAGCGGTCCTATAATTGAACCGATTAGATTGAATACTAAATCTAAAGCTGTATTATAATATCCCCCGACTGCATCGGCAGCGTCTGCAAAAACGACCATTCCAAATTCTACTACTTCATTTAATAATCCGATTCCTAATGCGGATAAGATTGTAATTGTTAATAATACTTTACCATCTTTCTTTATATATCTCTTTAGTACAAAATAAACTAAGATAGAAATTGCAAAATAACAATATGCGTGAATTAATTGATCATATTTTAGTATGAAGAACGGGTCTCCGATGATATCTATTAAAATTAAGTCGTATAATCTGGTTTTTCCAATCATGATTAATCCTCCTGCCATGTGAGATATTGACCAGATTGAGAAGAAGATTATTCCCCAGATTGGAAAATTAAATTCTTTATCTAAAAGTATGACTAGCAAGAATAATCCGACTAAGACAATCCAGTAACCGATAAATTCAAAATTTTTTGCAAGAAGTGCTTTTATTAAAAAACCTATTAAAGCTAAGAATGTTAATCCTATTACTATCTTTAATTCTTTTTTCATAGATATTTTAAAGAATATTATTTTATAAATCTAATCAAAATAATAAAGGAAATTTAATAAATAGAGAATTAATTTGATTTAATATGAAAGATAAAGAATCTGTTAATTCAAAAAATAAATTCTCCACGATAGAAGAAATAGTGGTATTTCAACAAAAAGGTCCTTGGAAAACCAAGTCAAATGCTGAATTAAGGGTGCTATTTGCACTTTCAAATCAAGATGTTTTAAAATATTTACAATATAATCAAAATGAATTAGATAAAATCCCACTGGATATTAGAGGAATAAGAGCTTATTCTGTAACAAATTTAAAGAAGGAAAGTGAGGGGGGCAGAGAATTTCATAAGGTTAGAAAAGAATTATTTTTTTTATTAGCAGGATCAGTTAAATTAACACTTGAAGATATTTATGGAGGTACAAAAAATTTAATATTAGATTCTCAAAAAGGAATTTATATTCCTCCATTTATATTGCATACTTATAAAACATTAGAAGATAATAGTAATTTTCTAGTTTTAGCTAATACATTATTTGACGTTGATAATCCCAGAACACATGATACTTTTTCTGAAAGGATATTTAAAGAAATTCAAAGACAATATCAAGTTTCTTAAAAGAAAAAGTTTTAAAAATCAAATTGTTATTAAAATTGTATTGCCTCAGTTGTCCAATGGCTAAGACACTTGCCTGTCGCGCAGGAGACCCGGGTTCAATTCCCGGCTGAGGCGTATTTTCTTTTCATATTGCGTTTAGCAATATGAATTAAATTCCAGTTGGAATTTTAGTCTGCTACGGGTTCAATTACGACAAAATGCTTCGCATTTTGTGTTGCCAAAAATTTTTCAAATTTTTTAGCACCCGGCTGAGGCATCTTTAGGGAATTGAACTATGTGAAATTCCCTTAAAATTCTTCATTCTGGGGACATAGGACTAGATTCCTAATATGTTCTGTTCAATTCCGAGCAACTTCGTGGTAGAAATGATAATCTCAATAGATATTTATAATAGAAATCCTTAAAATTATTGTATTTCATCTAGATCTAATGCCCTCGGAATTCATTTATGACCCTTCAGAAGATTATTCCCCTCAAAAGGATAATTTTTTAACCCCAGTATATTTTGAAAAAGAAGTTCTTCTTCCTTTTATATATAACCCAGATTATAATTGCACTTTTGTAAGTGAAACCTATGGGGCTTTAGTCTTTGAAGATAATTCTATTCCATTTGGTATAAATCCCCAAGGTCATTTGATATTTTGGTTGGGGGATATAAACAGATTAACCCCTAAGATAAAAGGGATATTAAAACCCTATAATATAAGTTCAGATAATAACATTGAATCAGAATTTAAGCAGGGACAATTGGATGCAGAGTTTACAGATAATATTTTGGAGGTTGAATTATTCTTGTTATTAAATAAGATAAATGAAGAATCTCAGAAGAGATTTAATTTTAAAATATTTAATTCAGATATAATCCCACTCGATAGATTATTAGAAATTTGTTCTGCTTATAAACGGATAACATTTAATAATGAAGATGATTTTAAAAGAATAATCAGTGATCTTAATGAAAAATTAATTGAAACTATAAATAGAGATGAACTTACCTCCTATTTAATCTCTAAACAAATCAAAGTTAATACAGATTTGGGGGATATTAAAAAATTAGAAATTTTATTTAAAGAAATTCTTTCTGATGATTCAAATATAATTGCATCTTTTTTCTACTTATATGACTTAAGAATATGGGCAACCCATTCAGGAGGAGGAAAGAAATTTGAAAATGTAGTAAAATTATTAGGTCTCAAAAAAGATTCAAATTTTGAAGAAATTTATAACTGTTTAATAAATCAACTGCATGGAAGTTTAGAAAGTGCTTTAAACAAAATAAAAAAGATAAAAAAATTCACGTAAATTCAACTAAAATTTCGTGCGAGATTGCGAGTAGGCTGAGGCGTATATTTTTAATATCTTACTGAAAAGGAAGATATTAACTTATTTTCATTTCCGGACCTCAAATTAAACCTCCATTTAATCTAAAATTAGCAACTAAGAATGGAATTAATTCGTGCCAAAAAGGTTATATTTTCTCAATATATTCGTGCCAAAAAGGTTATAAAAATAAATTAATCCCTCGATATAAATTATATTCTTTCCTGCCCAAATAGTAAGGTTTTAACTCCATCAACCAAATCCTATATAAATCTTCATAACATTTCTTAATTGAGGGAAATATGGATATTCAAGCAACAAGCGAACTAATCAAGTGGACAGTAAATATTATCACACTGATTCTGGTAATTATTGCAGGTTTATTAGCTGCAAAGAAAAAACAATTCTTATCCTGTTCATAGTAAATGCATTTGCCCTTTTTGTTCTCCTTTCACCAATAGTCGCATGGATTGCTTCAATTATATGCATTTTCTGGGTATCATCAATAAAAGAAACAGAACAAAAACAATCTTTAAAAAGTTCAACAACTTCTGTAAAGAATAAAAAAATGGTAAAATCTGGAATCATTATTGGATTTATAATCGGAATATGTTTTGTATTTTTCCCAATATTAGGTTTTATTAATAAAGAAGCTACATTAAGCGATTCAACCGGTCAAATGATTGGCATTGGTTTTATTATCTTTGGAGTTTTTATGATAATTGGAAATGTTATCTCAATGATAAAGGGAGAACCAGCATCTACTTTTCCAATCAAATCTTCTGAAGAAACGATTGAAACAGAAAAACAAACAAGGTGCAGATTTTGCAAAAAGTTATATAGTTCAGAATATAATGGATGCCCTCATTGCAAGAAAAAATAACTAAAAAATTTTAAATAGGTGACTACAAAAATAATCAAATGTAGACACCCAAAAGAAAATATTTAAAATTGTTAAATAGTTCATTTTTAGTAATGAAAATTTCAGAGTTAAATTTTGATGGAGTGAATAATTTTATTTCTCTTGAAGGAATAATAAGTGAAAGAAAAAATGAGTTTATTAAAAAAGAAGGAAATATCCAAGAAAATTTAATAATTCAATTAAAAGATGAATTAACAAAAGATAAAATTAAAATTGAAATCTTAAAAGATATTGTTGATGCAAAAATTGTTAAAAAAGGGAATGCAGTTGAAGTAGAAGGAATCTATTTAGAGGATAAAACTTTAAAAAATGGTGAGGTTAAATTTAAAATCCAAGCTAATTCAATAAGCCTTATAAAAGAATTAAATGAAGAAGATACAACTCTAAAACATAAAGAATTCAAAGCTCCTAAGCGTAAAAAAGCTGAAATGGTTAAAGATTTCTTACAAAATTTAATCAATGATGAAGCTATTGAAGAAAAAGAATTAAAAATAAAAATTCATTCCAAGTTGGATATAACCATTTCTGAAAGTGAAATGGAAGATATTTTTGAACTTTTGAATAGAGAAAATATCTTTATTCGTCCTAAGAGGGGATATATAAAAATTCTATAAAAAGTTTTAATGAATAAAAAAATCAAACCCTTATGTCTACAACAAAGAAAGTTTTTTAAATGATGTAGCCATATAGAAGATATGGTTTATACAGAAATACAAGAGAAAAAAGGGAAAAAATATTATTATCGTGTTTTATCAATTAGGAAAAATAATAAAGTTACAAAAAACAGAATTTATCTAGGAGTAGATCTTGAAAAAAATAAGCTTTCAAAAAAAGAAAAAAAAGCAGACAAAGAACTAATGTTATTATCTACTCTTTTAGAGGAAGAAGAACTAAAAGAGCTTGATAAAATAAAAAAAGAGTACCTTAAGCTTCCAAAGGAAACAAGAGATAATCGATATGAAGCATTTGTATCTCTTTTTACATATGATTCTACAAATATTGAAGGAAATACGTTAACACTTCAAGAAACCTCACAGCTTTTATTTGAGAATATAACTCCAAGAAAATCTTTAAGAGAAATAAACGAAATAACAAACCATAAAGAAGCATTTGATTTTATAATTGAAAATAAAAAAGATGTTTCAAAAGAACTAATCTTAAAACTGCATAAATTAGTGGTTAAAAATACTTTGAAACCAGAACTAAAAAACCAAATAGGAAAATACAGAACTCTTCAAGTTTACATAAGAGGAACAAATTGGTTCCCCCCAAAATCAACAGAAGTTCCAAAAGAAATAGCATCACTTCTCTCCTGGTATACAAAAAACAAGAAAAAACTACATCCATTAATTCTCGCTGCATATTTCCATTCAGCATTTGAAACAGTTCATCCTTTTGTGGATGGAAATGGGAGAGTTGGAAGGTTAATCCTAAATTTGATTTTAAGAAAGAATAATTTTCCAATGATCAATATTCCAAACAAAAAGAAATACATTTATTATGAAGCACTGGAGAGTGCACAAACAAAAGGGGATTTAAGACCATTAGTTAAATTCTTATTGGATTTAATTAAAGAAGAACAAATTAGATTTTAAATTTTTATGTCTACAACAAAGAAAAGTTCTTTAAATGATGTAGACATATGAAGATTAATTCCTAAAGAATATTCGACTTTGTAATTATTCCGGAAATTTTATCTTTTTCACAAATAAGGATTGCTTCTGAAGTTTTTAAAAGTGGCAAAGCTAAAGTTAATGGAGTATTAGAATTTAATATTGGAAAAGGCTCCCTCATAATTTCTTGAATTTGTTTTTTAAATAATTCTTTTTTATCTATCCCCTGAATAATTTTTTCTAATATCAATGATTCATTTATACTTCCTATTACTCTTTTATTTTCAATTATAGGAATTTGTGATATTGAATGTTTCCTCATTGCGTTAGATGCTAATTCAATAGAATCTGTTTTTTTTAGACAAATCATATTCTTTGACATAATCTCCAAGCAAGTTTTTTCTTTTTTATGCTCTAAATTTTCAAGTATTGAAAATATTCTTTTTACAATAGTATAAGACGGTTCAAGCTTGCCTGACTCTAATTTTGCAATCATAGATTGAGAAACTTTTGCTTCTATTGCTAAATCTTTTTGTTTCATACCTAAAATTTGTCTTCTATTTTTGATAGAATTTAATTCAGGAAGCATATTTATTTGAAATTAATTCCCTATATAAATATTCCTAAAGGAATATTTTTTTCAATAAATATTATAATCTTTTATTTTTTAAATTACCCATGAACGAGGAAAAAGATTATTTATTTACTTCTGAATCTGTTGCAGAAGGTCATCCGGATAAACTCTGCGACCAGGTTTCTGATGCTTTACTTGATGCTTTTCTTGAACAAGATGAAAATAGCCGTGTTGCTGTAGAATGTTTTGTAAAAACTGGTTTTATATTAATTGGCGGAGAAGTCACAAGCAAAGCTCATGTAGATGTCGAAGCTGTTGCCAGAAAAACAATTCAGGAAATAGGTTATGATAATCTAAAATATGGTTTTGACGGAAAATATTGTGCAGTTCAGGTAGCTTTATCTAAGCAATCTCCGGATATTGCTCAGGGAGTTGATTCTTCAGAAAATAAAGAACAAGGTGCCGGAGACCAAGGACTTATGTTTGGTTATGCAACTAATGAAACCCCGGAATTTATGCCGTTACCTATAATTTTAGCTCATAAAATATTGCAAAAAAGAACTGAATTAAGGCGTAGCAAGGAAATCTCTTATTTAGGTCCTGACGCAAAGTCTCAAGTTACTATTGAATATTCAAAAGGTTTTCCGAAAAAAATTCACACAGTAGTTTTATCAACTCAACATGATGAAAATGTTTCTCTTGAAAAAATTAAAAGGGATATGATTGAAAAAGTGATAAAACCAGTTTGCGGGAATTTACTCGACGAAAAAACTATTTTCCATGTAAATCCTACAGGAAGATTTGTTATTGGCGGACCTGTCGGAGATTCAGGATTAACAGGAAGAAAAATTATTGTTGATACTTATGGCGGTTATGGTCGACATGGCGGAGGTGCTTTTTCAGGGAAAGATCCCTCAAAAGTTGACAGAAGTGCTGCGTATGCAGCAAGATATATTGCAAAAAATGTCGTAGCTTCAGGTCTGGCGGATAAATGCGAAGTTCAAATTTCATATGCTATAGGATTAGCTGAACCGATTTCAATTTTTTTCAATTGTTTTGGAACAAATAAAATTCCCGAAGAAAAAATTGAAGAATTAGTTAGAAAATATTTCCCTCTTAAACCTGCAGATATTATTCGTGAACTTGATTTAAAAAAACCGATTTACAAAAAGACTGCAACTTACGGGCATTTTGGAAGAAATGAACCGGAATTTAAATGGGAAAAATTGGATAAAGCGGGAATTCTTAGACGGGAAACTGAAAAATATTTTGGGATTGAAAAAAGTAAAATTCCAAATGACAGTAAGACTATTCTTGAAGAAAATAAAAAAGAAATAAAAGATCTTTTAGAGAGAGTTACAAAACTAGAAAGATTGATTAGATAAAACTAAATAAAAGTTGTAGACTACATTTTTATAAAATAATAAATTTAGCTAATATGCAGGAATATATTTTATTTCTTAAATTACCTGCCATAAATTTGAAGCATTTGTTGATTTTTCCAAAACCAAAGATTTAAATATTTCAACGTATTTATGTTTTTTAATGGTATCAATCACTTTATCTATTCCTGAAGAAGTAAGAGAACAAATGAAAAGGTTTTCAGAGATAAACTGGTCTGCATTTGTTCGTTCTTGCATTGAATCCAAGGCAAAAGAACTAGCTTGGAAACAAGAGATGTTAGAAAAATTAAATTCTCCAGAAGAACAAGAACTAATCAAATGGTCTGTTGAGCTTGGAAGAAAAGCAAAAGAAGAAAGACTTAAAGATTTGAAAAAGAGGAAATTATTGTAGATGAAATTAGTATTGGATAGCAACATACTATTTTCATTGATGAACCCAAATTCAACAGCATCTTTTTTATTCTTTTCACTAAATTCTAAATTTATTGCTCCTGAATTTATAAAATCAGAATTTGAGAAACATAAAAAGGTTTGTTTGCTAAAGTCAAAACTTTCTTTGCAAGAATTTAAATCAAGATTAAAACAGATTGAAGAATCAGTTAGATTTATCAATGAATTAGAATATAAGCATTTCTTCAAAACTGCAAAGAAGTCAATTTCAGATGAAAAAGACATAGATTTTTTAGCTTTAGCACTCTCAACCAATTCTGTAATTTGGTCAAATGACAAGCACTTAAAAGAACAATCTTTAATTCCAGTATTAACAACAGAAGAATTAATTAAATTATCTTCATAAATAACTGTCAAGTTTTTCCATCAAAAATTCTAATTTCAGTTGCACGATTTTTTCGTATAACTGATATTTTAAAAAGAATTAATTTTTTTCTTTTATTTAAATATTTAATTTTTTATTGAAGGTTCTCTTCCTTTATTATCTCTTGAATTTCTTTTTTTAGTTTAGGAATATCTTTTTTCGAACGAATTTATTATTCTAAAAATTTTCCCAAAGGGTAAGTATATTATTACAGAAGCTATAATGATTATAAAAATATTTTCTAATACCTCGTCAAATCCTCCATTTTCCACAAATAAAGTAAACACTATACCAAACATTATACTAAAGCCTGTTGCTATGTTTACATATTTATAAAAATTCCAATTAGCAACGACTTTTTCATCTTTTATTGTTTTTTGCAAAAAATAAAAATTAATAAAATACAAAATGAGTGAGATTAAAAACATAGGGCCAAAGAAAAACATTAGAGTTATATAACCCAAGCCATCGCCCATATTAAAAAGAGTGCTGTCCATAGCTAAGTTAATAACGGAAGACATTAGGACAAGTAATGGAATAATAGTAAATATACTAAATATAATAAAAAGTATCTTCATATTTTTAATATTTTTCATAGAAATACTGACGATGAAAAAAAATAGGATTGCGATTGCAGAAAGAAAGACAATGAAAATCATATCACACCTCTATTTCCTGAACTCCGATAAAATTAGTTTTCTCAAATTCAACACCTTCTTCTTTCAGACATAAAGAAATAGCTTCTTTTGTTCGTGTGATAAGTTCATTCATATCCTTTGCCTGAGTATGGTATCCTGAAAGTTCAACTACTTCTGAAATCAGATATCCATCTTCACCTTTTTCAATAATTATATTAAAATCCATACTCAGATAATCTCCTCAAAACTATTTAAATTTTTCTTTAACTTTTTAACTATTAACCTGTGCAATCAAGGGACATATGTCAATGGATTCTACATGAAGCTTGTTTTAGTTAAACTTTAAAACATAGGAATCTTATGGAAATTATGGATAAAAAAGAGTTTGAATTTTTATTAAAACAGGGAGAAGGATTGAAATTAGAGTTTAAAGAGAATTATGATTCTAAAAATTTAGGTAAAGAAATTGTAGCTTTTGCGAATACCGAAGGAGGAAGAATCTTTATTGGAGTAGATGATCATGGTAAAGTTAAGGGTATTCAAATAACAAATAAGCTGAAATCTGAAATTCAGGATTTAGCAAGGGGTGCGATCCTTCTATTGTAATTAACTTAGAGACAATAGATAATATTCTTATCGTAGATGTTGATGAAGGAATAAACAAACCTTACAGATGCTCAGCAGGTTTTTATCTAAGGCAAGGAAGCAATTCTCAAAAATTATCAACAGATGAAATTAGGGAATTCTTTAACAAGGAGAGAAAGATCCTTTTTGATGAAGCAATCCATCCAACATTTAGTTTTGATAATGGCTATGATAAAACAAAGCTTACTTCTTATTTGAATAAGGCAAAATTAAGCAGAGTTATTCCTGATGAGACTATTCTAAAGAATATGGGAGTTCTCACTGAAAATAGAAAATTCAAGAATGCGGGAGTATTATTCTTTTGCGATAATGTTGAGAAGTTTATCTCTCAAGCAATCGTAACCTGTGTTTTATTTAAGGGATTAGATAAACAATTTATTTTAGATAAAAAAGATTTCAAATTAGATATTTCTTCTAATTATGAAGAAGTTTTAAAGTTTCTTTATACCAATTTGAAAATAGTTTATAGAATGGAGGGATTTGGTCCTAGAAAAGAAATGTTAGAAATTCCAGATAAAGCATTAAAGGAGTGCATCATTAATGCTATGACTCATAGAGATTATTCTGAAAAAGGAGCTTTTATTCAGGTGGATATTTTTGATGATAGGGTTGAGATAAGTAACCCGGGGGGATTAATTATTAAAGAGTCGGAATTTGGAACGAGAAGCTTATCTAGGAATCCTACAATTTTTAGTTTATTCAATAAATTAGAATTGGTTGAACATATAGGGAGTGGGATAGGCAGAATTAAGGGAGAAATGAAGAAAGCAGGATTAAAAGAGCCAGTATTTCAGTTTGGTAAATTCTTCGCTGTTACTTTATTTAGACCAACTCAAGAAGAGCTCGGTAAAATGGCTGGAGAAACAACTACCCAGAAAACTACCCAGAAAACTACCCAGAAAACTACCCAGAAAACTACCCAGAAAACTACCCAGAAAACTACCCAGAAAATATTGGAGTTAATTAAAGAAAATCCAAAGATATCAAGAAGAGAACTAGCAAAAAAGATAGGAATTACCGAAGATGGAATCAAGTTTAATTTAAACCAATTAAAGAGTCAGAAGAAAATAAAGAGAATAGGTCCCGATAAAGGGGGACATTGGGAGATTAAAGAATAATTATAGAATTTTTTAGTCGTTCATCATTCAAAACAAACCCTTTCAAGATGTATTCTTTTAATTTTTTTGTCGCCCAAATTCTAAATTTAGTTGCTTTTTGAGAATTCACTCTGTACCCCACAGAAATAATTGCATCAAGATTATAATACTTAGTAGTATAAATTTTTTTATCTTTAGCAGTATGTGCAAAATTTGCACATACTGAACTTTCGTTTAGTTCTTGATCTTCAAAGATATTTCTCAAATGCTTTGTAATTACACTTCTATCAACTCCAAAAAGCTCAGCCATTAATTTTTGTGTCAACCATATATTTTCATCTTTGAAAAAAACTTCAATACTAACTTTCTCTTTACCTGAATCATACAATAAAAATCTTTCTTTTTTCATAAAGCTCCTAATCAATTCAAATTTAAATAATTAACCCCATATAATAATAACACTTCCACCTTTACTGGTAATTGTTTAATTAATTTATTCCAGTAAATTTTCTTTTTGTATTATCTCTTGAATTTCTTTTTTTAGTTTAGGAATATCTTTTTTTATTATCGACCAGATAATATCTAAATCAATTGCAAAATAAGCATGACTAATTATATTTCTTGTTTGAAGGTATTTTTTCCAATTAACATTCTTATATTTATTATGTATTGGAGATAATTTATTTACTGATTCACCAATTATTTGAAGTCTCATGGACGAGGCATCAATTAAATTATTATCCAATTCAAAATCTTTAAATGTCTTTTTTAGAATGGATGTTTCAATTGAATTAATTGCTCTAAGAATATCATTTAGATATAAATCATATTTTGACATATTCAGCTTCTTTTATTACATATTTTAATTCCGGTTTTAAATTTTTTTCAATAACCAAATCAACTTTTTTATTAAACAATTTTTCTAATAAATTTAAAACATAAAGATATTTATCAATATTCACTTTTGTAAATTCAATTAAAATATCAATATCACTTGTGGATTTTTGTTGTTCTTTCACAAATGAACCAAATAATCCAATTTTTTTTACATTATGTTCACTTAATTTTCTTTTATTTTTTTTTATCGTTGTTAATATTAATTCTTTAGTTAATTCCATTTATGTTAAAAAGAAATTATATTTATATATCTTATCACACAATTCAAATTTAAATAATTAACCCCATCTAATAATGATCTTTTTGTTTAATCTCATGCAAGCTTTGCTGTGCCGTTGTTCAAAAAGATTATTAGAGATTCATATCAATGAATCTCTATATCACACTTCCACTGTGCGAAGTTGCGAGTAAGCAGAAGTAATTGTAACATCATTAACCTAATCTTATAATCACACTTCCACCTGCAGAAGTAATTGTAACATTATCATCTTTTTGTTTAATCTCATGCAAGCTTTGCTTGCCTTCAAAAAGATTATTAGAGATTCATATCAATGAATCTCTAAACCAGAAGTAGTATTAAGTAAAGGACCCCCAGCATTATTTGGATCAACATTAAATGCCCCAGCAGTTCCATTAGAGACATTTGAATAAATAGTTTTCCTCAATTTCCGTTGGTTCAAATGTCTTCTTAGAGAATTGTAATCCCCCACAATTCTGTATAGAGACATTTGAATAAATAATTTTCCTCAATTTCCGTTGGTTCAAATGTCTTCTTAGAGAATTGATTTTTTAAAGAATTCTCTAAAAATCAATTCTCTATAACTTCAAACTTTTCTTTGAAAATTAACCTAATCTTATAATAACACTTCCACCAGCAGAAGTAATTGTGACATTTCCAGAAGTAGTATTAAGTAAAGGACCTCCAGCATTATCTGGATTAACATTAAATGCCCCAGCTGTTCCATTAACTTCAAACTTTTTCGTAGGAGCTGTTGTGCCGATACCGACGTTGCCTGTATTATCCATCACGAAATCAGCTGTCCCAGAAGTTATGACCCCATTAGTTCCCAGCGTGGGAGTAGTTGCAACGTCTGCACTTCTTATTATAGCAAATTTATTTAGTCCCAATGCGTTAGTAATCAAATACATTCTCGCACCAGTCGTAAATTCGTTGGTAGCACTAAGTAATGCACCACCATAACTTCCATAATAACCTCCCCCTCCATCCGAAACACTCATTCCCTGAATCTTTAAGGTAGCATTTACATTGTTCTTAGCTGAAGCTGGTTCCCCAACTGTTAAGAGATTCCCCGGACTCGTAGTTCCGATACCGACATTTCCTGAACCATTAACTATAAATAAAGGATTGAAGTTATTGTCTGTTATATAAAGGGGGACATTATATGAATGATCTCTTAAATATAAAAGAGAATTGTTGTAATTGTTTATTGCTAAATTATCTGACCTGGATATATTTACTGTTGCAACTGTTGGGCTAGCATCATCATCTCGTATACGGAGCTGTGTAACATCATTTGCACCATTTATATCTAAAGTTGCTCCGGGGCTTGTTGTCCCAATGCCGACGCTGCCTGTATTATCAATCCTAATTCTTTCACCACCGTTAGTGCTAATACCAAGAGCATTACCAGTGTTCCATGTAAATCCTGTGTTTTCACTACCAACTCCCAACGAAACAACACTAGCGGTTCCAACACCCGCAGTGTCAAACAATCCACGGTTTACAACATGTAGCTGTGTCGCAGGGCTCGTCGTCCCAATTCCTACATACCCCTTGCTGTTATCCACAAAAAAATCCGTTGAACCAATACTCACATTATCTGTCGCAGTAGTTAATGCAACCTGTGTTCCTGTTTTAGTCCAACCCCCCGCACTTGAACTAACTGTGGACAAACAAGCCCCCCCTTGAATACATAAATCTGTAGTTGCGTTAATCGTTCCATTCGCGAGGATATTTCCGTTTACATGAAGTTTTTGTTGTGGGGTTGTTGTGCCGATTCCGACGTTCTCATTTTCATCAATAACTAATCCTTTGGTACCTTGTGCAACATTAACAACAATATTTAGATAATCTGTAGCAGCATCAGTAACATAAAAGTTAGCGTAAGGAGATATTCCTGTTCCATTTGATTGTCTAAGTATTAATCCATAGTTATCATCTTCTGATCTCAAATCTATAAATGCTTGACCACCACTTCCTCCAACGGTAGAAATAATCATTTCTCCATTAGTACCCATATACATATCTCCTATTTCAACTGTTTCTGCTAATCCCCTCAATCGTAAACCTAAAGAATTTGAACCAGTATCTATATCGAGTGGAGTTGCGGGGGCTGTTGTGCCGATACCGACGTAACCGGTGTCATCAATTCTCATAGCTTCAGTATATGAATCCCCTCTGTTTGTACTGAAAGTTAATTCTCCTTTTAATGAACTTGGGTTTGCTTGCGTAATGTCTGCTTCTATTCCTGCTATTGCGTTTGATGAGCTAATTGCCCCTGAACCCGTAACAAATCTTAAACCTCCAACATCTGTTCCAGTAGCTTCAGTTGGTTTTCTAATCAAGAGAGTATTAGCTGTGTCTGTATCTAAATTTGAGACCTCTAGTCTTCCTTCCGGACTCGTCGTCCCAATACCGACATACCCCTTGCTGTTATCTACAAAAAAATCCGTAGAACCAATACTCACATTATCTGTCGCAGTTGTCAAAGCAACCTGTGTACCTGTTTTCGTCCACCCCCCCGCACTTGAACTAACTGTGGACAAACAAGCCCCCCCTTGAATACATAAATCTGTAGTTGCATTAATCGTCCCATTCGCAAGAATACTTCCGTTAACGTGAAGTTTTTGTTGGGGTGTTGTTGTGCCGATACCTACGTTGCCATTATTAAAATAAGTATTTCCATTGGCAAGTAAGCTAATTGTTGTGTTCCCTCCATATTTTAATTGCAAGTTACCGGGGTCATTCGTGTTAGCTTCAGAAAATACAGCATAAGGATAGCCACTATTCCCTATCAACATTAAATCATTAGCCCCTCCACCTGAATGAATTATAGTTACATTATCCCCTGATACTCCAGGTTTTACAATATGTAATGTTGCATTAGGCGTCGTCGTCCCAATACCCACATAGCCCTTACTATTATCCACAAAAAAATCCGTTGAACCAATACTTACATTATCTGTCGCAGTTGTCAAAGCAACCTGTGTACCTGTTTTCGTCCACCCCCCCGCACTTGAACTAACTGTGGACAAACAAGCCCCCCCTTGAATACAAACATCACTTGTAGCATTAATGGTCCCATTAGCAAGAATACTTCCGTTTACATGAAGTTTTTGTTGTGGTGTTGTTGTGCCGATACCTACGTTGCCAGCACTTGTGATTCGCACCTTTTCCGATAATGCCACTCCTGAAAGAGCTGTGTTAAAAGACAACCCTCTTCCTGCTCCATCATAAAATCCGCCGATACTCGCTGAACTTAACGAGTTATCAGCAAAGCCAAGTTCAATAGATGCTCCCGTTCCACTTCCAGAACCTTCTTGCCATAATCTCAAAGTAGAAGTTAATGCTCCATTTGTCGCTGTATCCTTAATGCCAAGTTTACTCGTGGGATTCGTCGTGCCGATTCCGACGTAGCCGGTTGTTGTTATTCTGACCTTTTCCGTTAATGCACTTGCGGTACGAGTTCTAAATGCTAAATCAGCCGTAGAACCACTTAAAATTATAGAATCAATCGCACCCTGGTCTCCCAAATCCGCAGAATTAAAGACTATACTGGAAATATCGTTGGTGTTTGCCGTATTTCTACCCACAATTAAACCAGTTTTGTTTCCAGTCCCAGTAGTTTGAATATGGAAAATTGCTTGTGGGCTCGTAGTCCCAATCCCCACATACCCTTTGCTCCCGTCAACAAACAAAGTCCCAGAATCAAAAGTAAAATTATAATCAGTTCCAAAATCAACATTAGAATTAAACCTCACCCCAGACACACTAACATTTTGTGCCTCAAATGCATAAGGCGAAGAAGTCAAATTAATCCTCGGACTCATTTCAGAATCATTACCAACAGCAACACCCAAATAATATTGTGTAGAAAAATTCAAATTAACATTTGTCAAAACAATATTATAAATACCATTTGAATCAGTCGTCACATCCTGATTTGACAAAGTCCACGACGCACTTCCACCAGTATAAGTCGTATAAATATTAAAACTCATATTATAAGTTCCTTCTAACGGACTACCTGCATTATTTTCTAATTTACCATGGACGCTAAAAGTCTGAGGGATAGCAGAAACTAAACTCCCAAGTAAAAGAATCATACAAAGAACCAACAAACCTCTTTTTTTATTCATCATTTTTTAAACGAAAATTTTATCATATCCTCCTTTTTTAGATATTCAACTTTATCACAACAGTCAATTAAGTGATGAGAAAGAAAAAATTTAGAATCTCTTTTCCTTTCAATATAAGTATATAAAATAGTTTTAATCCCAAATCTTTTGATTTCTTTAATCACAGGACAAAAATCAGTATCACTAGTTATTAAAATAAGTTCATCTATCTCTGGAAATTTATCTTTCACTAAAACCAAATCTAAAGTCATTAAAGTATCAACTCCTTTTTGATTAAATTCCTCTCCATAAACACTCATTAATTTTTGTACCCTCCCTTCTCTAATCTGAATTAAAAGGTCTTTTTTAATTTTGTTAATAAAACTATCATAACCCTTCTTTCTTAAAACCTCTTTTTTATTATGAGTATTAGACTGAAAAGGTGGAGCAGTATAATAAAAAACCTTCTTTAGATTTAGTTTTCTTTTTTCTGCCAGAAATTTAAAAAATTTAAGATAATCAAATTTTAAATGTTTACCTTCACCAAAATGTTTAGATAATTCAGATAAGAATCCTGCATCTACAAAAACAAGAGTAGAATTTGCCATTATTTCAAAATCTCCAAAAATTTACTAGAATGAAAAGTCATCCAGTGACCTAAAAAGATCACTGGGAACATGTTATTAAAAATATGTAGTGAAGATTTATAAATTTTACTATAAGTCCCCTCAAGCGGACTACCCGCATTATTTTCTAATTTACCGTGAATACTAAAAGTCTGAGGAATAGCAGAAACAAAACTAAGAAGTAAAACAATACCAATTACAAAGAGTAAAAAATTCATTTGTATTTTTATCACCTCTTTATTTATCATTTTAGATCTAAAAATTCTCTTAATTTATTATTTATTAAATGCAAATTCTTTTCATCTAATTCACCAATTTTATTCTTTAGGAATCTTGCATCAATTGTTTTTATGTGAAAAATCAAAGCGACAGAATCACTATTTAATCCATTAGTATTGGATTTTATAATTTTTAAAGAACCATCATACTTTAATGCCTTTTCAATGCTAGTTAAAGGAATTATTGCTACAATTCCTGCAATAACACTAGAATAAACAATTGCTGGTCTAAAACCTTTTTGTTCATGCCCCCTTCCAATTAAGTTAACATTAAATATCTCTCCTTTTTTCATATCTTAGATTCAAAGTTTTCTAAAGTTTGTGTACTCAATTTATCCCACTCATTTAACTCTTCTCTTAATTCAGAATCATAAATGTTTAAAGAATTATTTTTTAAAAGATTTATCTGAATCTTAATCTCCTCAACAGCATTTGCTAAATCAATAATCTTCTTATTCAGTATATCGAAACTAACATTTTCCATAATCTCTTTTAGCACCTAAGACTTTTAAAACTTCCCCCTTTCAATTTTAAACTCAACACACCAATTTTGTTATTCATTTTTTCTCCATATAAATTAACCCCACTCAAAACAACATTATAAATACCCTTAGAAGCATTATCCACAAAAATAATAGCATTAGAAAAATCATCCGGCAACCCCTTAGGATCACCGGGGAGTATCATATTATTTTTAGACTTTTTGTCTTTATAAATTTTTTTATTTATCATTTAACCTCTAATTTTTATATTATTATATATCAGTAAGCCTTTAATAATTTTATCTCCTATTTTCTATAACCTCCAGATTGAAATAATCCCATTCTGTTAAACAAACTTAAAATATAACTAAAATAATTTTCCACAACATATCCCTTAAGTTTTAAATTACCCTGGTTATCAAAAAATCCAATTAAATTGTCTGTTGAATTCTTAAACTCTAAATTTGAACTAGTTTTTCCGGTCAAACTTGAACCCTCAGAAATGCTTCCCCTCATAAATAAAGAACCTGTTGAATTAACATAAGCAATAGTAGTTCCTGAAGAATTTTGCAGAACAAAAGAATTTGCCGGAGCATTCAAAGTACCCTGATTAGAATTTTTCTTGCCCTTAAGATAAAAATTACCATTTTTATCAAACAATGCAACATTTCCATTGGTATTATTAGTAATAAAAAATCCTGCTCCAGACGAAACACTTGTAATAGAAACACTAACATTAAAAGTACTGCTTGTAAGTCCAACCTGATCTGTGCTATTTAACACAATAGTGCAGTTTTGCCCAGAAGCACAATAACTTGAAATATCAACATTAATATTCGCATTACAAGTTCTAGAAGTCCATCCTAAAGAATAAGCACTGCCATTATGAATTCTATAACTACATGAACTTAAACCTGACCGATTATCAAAATCATAAGTACTAACATTAAAATCATTAACATATGATGAACTTTGCGTTGTACCATTTGAAATAGGAGCAGAATTATCAACCTTTAACCAAATGCCCATATCAGTATATCCTAAACCTCTAGTCACCATATCATACTCATAAGTATGCATCTTAAAATCCCAATCTTCACTAATCAAAGCAACAGTAGTATTCCAAACATTACTAACATTCAAACTATCATAACATTCAGAAATATTACAAGTTGCACTAATAATATCTAAATAACTATTATTTACATACCAATCTGCATAAACAGTATCTTTATAAGATTTAATTTCATAAGGCGAACCACCACATCCATTTGGATTGCAGTCATCTTTATTATATCCAAAATATTGTCTCCATACACCTGAACCAACATCAGAATGATTAACCTTAATTAAAAAATTATCTCCCCCTGTAACCCAATAATCAGTACCATTAACATAACTAGCTCCACCAACATAATTATATCCGTGATATATCGGTGCACCACTATCTCTATAAATATCAAATGAACAATTTCCAAGGTTACCCGAAGAATCATTAATTGTTATCGTAGTAGTTTGATTATAAGTATCTGCAGTATCCCAAGTATAATCTACTGAATATGGGTCAGTAGTGTCGTTAGCACCTGCACTAACAGTAGTTGGGAAACTTATAGTATCAACATCTGTATCAGTAGTATTTACTAAAATCTGAACAGAACCATCGTAAGATGGATTATAATACCAAATATAATTACCATCAACATCCTGATAAGAAGTATTAGTTAATTCAGTAATACTTTGAATCTCACAACTCGGAGGAGCAAAATACATCGTTGAACTATTCATCCACGATGAATAACTAGAAAAATCATATGCTCTGCAACCGAACTTCCAAGTTTCTCCAGCATTTAAAAAAGCACTTCCTAAAATTGAAACTAAAGTTTCATTGCCTTGTACAGATAAATCTGAAATATAAGGTGAAGTATCAACTGTGACTCTTGGTGAATAAGAGGTATAACTAGAAGTGGTGCCATTTCCTAATTCACCATACCAATTATTACCCCAGCATAAAACTCTTGAATCATTTGCACGAATTCCGCAAGTGTGATGATAATTCATATTAACATCCAAATAAGCAGAATTATCAGTTGTTAATGTTGGATCTGCTTTATCAGTGGTTGTTCCATCTCCCAATGTTCCATAATAATTGTATCCCCAACATAAAACTCTCGAATCACTATTTCTTATACCACATGCATACATATCATTTGTTTTTACTGTGCTATATGAAGAACTATCTGTAGTTAATGTTGGATTTAAATTATTATGATCTATAAAATTTCCATCCCCGCAAGTTCCATATTGATCACAATATCCCCAACATAAAACTCTTGAATCACTTTTCCTTATACCACAAGTTAATATATATCCAGTGGTAATCATTGAATAAGCAGAATTATCACTTGTTATTTGAGGATTTCCAGAATCACTTATTGAGCCATTACCCAATTCTCCATTACCACCTAATCCCCAACATAAAACTCTTGAATCATTAGCCCGAATTCCACAAGTATGATATCCTCCTGCAGCAATTATTGAATAAGCTGATGTATCAGTGGTTAAATTTGGATTTCCGACATCATGGTTAGATATATTTCCATCTCCACATTTTCCAGAATCACATTCTCCCCAACATAAAACCCTTGAATCATTTGCTCTAATACCGCAGACATGATCTTCTCCTACACTTATACTTGCATAGGCAGAAGTATCTGTCGTTAATGTTAGATTTAAATTATTATGTGTTGTAAGATTTCCGTCTCCACATCTTCCAAAATCGCATTTTCCCCAACATAAAACTCTTGAATCATTTGCTCGAATACCACAAGTATATTCTTTTTCTGCAGAAATTCCAAGATATTCTAAAGAATCATTTGTTAAATATGGTGATGCTCTGTCAGTAGTTGTTTGTCCATCTCCTAATTGTCCATATGCTGAATCTCCCCAACAAAGCACTCTTGAGTCATTTGCTCGAATTCCACAGACATGATTTTCTCCTAATGCCAGAGAATTTTTTCTAAAATAAGTTCCATCAAAATAAACAGTTGAACCGTTATACCAAGTATAACCATAAGCTAAGTTACTCCCTTCAAAATCTGTTGCATTGCAATATCCTTTTATATTCTCTGTTGAAGAATTTGTTGTAGAGTTTATTTTAACTGTTCGCATAATCGGTGCAGTATTAACAATTAAAATTGAACTATTCATCCATGATGAATAATTAGTAAAATCATAAGCACGGCAACCAAAACTCCAATTTTGACCTACGTTTAAATAAGCACTTCCTAAGATTGAGACTAGGACTTCTTCGCTTGATGAGAAACCTTTTTTGTAGGGTGATGAATCTGTTGTGAGGTTTGGGTTTAATGTATTGTGCGATGCATTACTTCCGTCACCTAATTGCCCATATGTCCCAAATCCCCAGCATAAAACTCTTGAGTCATTAGCTCTAATACCACAAGTATGATAACCTCCTGGACTTACACTTGAATAAATAGACGAATCTGTGGTAATATTTGGAATTAAATTATTTGGATTTTCTCCATCTCCCAATTGTCCATTAGCTCCATATCCCCAGCATAAAACTCTTGAATCATTTTGTCTAATTCCGCATGTATGTAAATATCCAGCATTTGCAATAGTATAAGGTGATGAATCTGTAGTTAAATTTGGATTTAAAACATCTACTCCATTTTGTGTATCTCCTAACCTTCCATATTGTGATTCTCCCCAGCATAATACTCTAGAGTCATTAGCTCTAATCCCACAAGTATGAACCTCACCCGCACTTATACTTGAGTAAGCAGATGTATCTTTCGTAACATTTGGATTTGATTGGGTATTTGTAGTTTGTCCATCTCCACGTTGTCCATATAATCCATATCCCCAACATAATACTCTTGAATCATTTGTTCTAATTCCACATGTATGATAACCTCCTGTATTTATATTTGAATAAGAAGATGAATCTGTTGTGATATTTGGTCGTAAGTTATTTCCTGTTTCACTATCTCCGAGTTCCCCAAAATTACCATATCCCCAACATAGAACTCTCGAATCATTAGCTCTAATTCCGCATGTATGATAACCCCCTGCACTTACGCTTGAATAAGCAGATGAATCAGTAGTTAAATTTGGAACCAAATTGTTTGTTATTTCACTATCCCCTAAATTTCCCCACTCTCCCCTTCCCCAACATAATACTCTTGAATCATTAGCTCTAATCCCACAAGCATGAAAATATCCAGTACTTATACTTGAATAAGAAGATATATCTGTTGTCAAATAAGGGGAAGTTCTATTAATAGTATTTTGCCCATCTCCAAGTTGTCCATATAATCCCTGTCCCCAGCATAAAACTCTTGAATCATTAGCCCGAATTCCACAAGAGAAATAATGTCCAGTAGAAATACTCCCTTCCTTGAAAATCGTCCCATTAAAATAAACTGTTGAGCCGTTATACCATTGGTATTGATAAGCTAAATCGTCTTCGTCTTTATCTGTCGCATTACAATAACCGTAAATGCTGTCATTTTTTGTATTAGTAGTTGAATTTATTTTTACTGTTGCCATTACTGGCGGACCATTTAAAATAGTCATTGCTGTGCTATTCATCCAAGATGAATAACTTGTAAAGTCATAAGCTCTGCAACTTATCTTCCAATTTTCACCTTTTTTAATGAAAGAACTCGCTAAAGTTGAAACTAAAGTTTCATTACCTGAAGAAAAACCTTTTACATAAGAAGAATTATCTACAGTTAAATTTGGAAATAATGTATTATGCACTGCTGTACTACTATCTCCTAATGCTCCATAATCTCCATATCCCCAACATAAAACTCTTGAATCATTTGTTCGAATACCACAATAATACTCAAATCCACCCGTAATCCTTGAATAAGCTGATGAATCTAATGTAAGTGTTGGCGTTCCCACATCAACATTATTTCCATTTCCGATCCCTCCCAGAGTTCCACTTCCCCAGCATAAAACCCTTTTATCACTTTGTCTAATTCCGCAAGTATTTTCATATCCCGATGTTATAATTAAATAAGGGGAGGCATCATTAATTAATGTAGGATTTCCTACTTCATGTGATGCAATAATTCCATCTCCCAATTGTCCTGCATAGCCATTTCCCCAACATAAAACCCTCGAATCATTTGCTCGTATTCCGCAAGTATGAAGATATCCTAAAGCTATACTTGTATAAGCTGAAGAATCTGTAGTAATGTTTGGATTAGGATTATTATGTGAAGAATTATCTCCATCTCCAAGTTGGCCATCACTGCCTTCTCCCCAGCACAGAACTCTTGAATCATTTGCTCGAATTCCACAGGAGTGTGTACTACTGTCATCCCCTGTTATTATAAATTTATATCCGGAAGTATCTGTTGTTAATGTCGCAATTGGATTTGTATGATCTGCTGATATTCCATCTCCCATTTCTCCTCTGTCTCCCCATCCCCAGCATAAGACTCTTGAATCATTAGCTCTAATACCACAAGTATAATAGTTACTTGCACTTATCATCAAATATTCTGAAGAATCAGTCATAGGATATGGTGTATATCTATCTATAGTTGTTTGCCCATCTCCACACGCATCATTTGAACATCTTCCCCAACATAAAACTCGTGAATCATTTTGCCTAATTCCACAAGCATGAGAATCTCCAACACTTACACTTTTATAAGCTGATGTATCAGCTGTTACATTTGGAATAAGATTATCTGTTGTACTACCATCTCCTAATACTCCAAATGCTCCATATCCCCAACAAACAACTCTTGAATCATTTGCTCGAATACCACAAGCAGAATACCATCCTGCAGAAATACTCCCTTCCTTGAAAATCGTTCCATTAATAGAAAGTGTAGAGCCATTGTACCATTGGTATTGGTATCCTAAATCACTTCCTTCAAAATCAGTAGCGTTGCAGTATCCTTTTATGCTTTCTGTTGAGGTGTTAGTTGTGGAATTTATTTTAACTGTTTGCATAACTGGTGCAGTGTTAATAGTCATAACTGAACTATTCATCCAATCTGAATAACTAGAAAAATCATATGATCTACAACCTAATGACCAATTTTGACCTGCATTAATATAAGCATTTCCTAAGATTGAAACTAAGACTTCTTCGCTGGATGAAAAACCTTTTTTGTAGGGGGAAGAATCTGTGGTAATATTTGGGTTTAAAACATTATGTGAAGCGGTACTTCCATCTCCTAATTCCCCGTCATTTCCATATCCCCAACATAAAACTCTACTATCATTAGCTCTAATTCCGCATGTATGATAATAACTTCCTGCACTAACACTTGAATAAATGGATGAACCTGATATAAGAGTGGGGTTTGGTCTTCCAGCACCTGCTCCATCTCCCAGCTGTCCTTGAGTTCCATATCCCCAACACAGAACTCTTGAGTCATTTGCCCGAATCCCACAATTGTGATATCCCCCTGCACTTATACTTGAATAAGAAGATGAATCTGTAGTAACATTAGGATTAGAATTATTATGAGCCGTTGCACTTCCATCCCCTAATTGTCCATTATTACCATATCCCCAACAAAGTACTCTTGAATCATTTGCTCGAATGCCACAAGTATGGTGGTATCCCGCACTTGCACTAATACTTGAATAAGGAGATGTGCTTGTTGTAATGTTTGGATTACCAACATTATGTGCAGAAGTACTACCATCTCCAAGGTGTCCAAAATTACCATATCCCCAACATAATACTCGCGAGTCATTTGTTCTAATTCCGCATGTATGTACATATCCCGCACTTACACTTGAATAAGCCGATGTATCTGTGGTTAAATTTGGGTTTAATGTATTATGTGTAGAAGTGCTACCATCTCCAAGGGTTCCATAATTTCCCCTTCCCCAACATAATACTCTTGAATCATTAGCTCGAATTCCACAAGTATGAGTGTATCCTGCACTTATACTTAAATAGGCAGAAAAATCTGTAGTAACATTAGGATTTGAGTTATCTGTAGTTTCTCCATCTCCCAGATTTCCCCATAGTCCATACCCCCAACAAAGTATTCTTGAATCATTAGATCTGATTCCACAAGTATGAGTATATCCTGCACTCACGCTTGAATAAGCAGATGAATCAGTAGTTATATTTGGGTTAGAATTATTATGGTTAGCAGTAATTCCATCTCCTAGTCTTCCATTATCTCCCCTTCCCCAACATAATACCCTTGAATCATTTTGTCTAATACCACAAGTATGATACCATCCTGCTGAAATACTCCCATCCTTAAACAAAGTCCCGTTAAAATAAACAGTTGAACCGTTATACCATTGGTATTGATATATTAAATCGTCGCTTTCCTCGTCAGTTGCATTGCAATAACCATAAATTGGATCATTTTTTGTGTTAGTAGTTGAATTTATTTTAACAGTTGACATTGTTGGCGGACTACTTAAAATTGTCATTGCCGTACTGTTTACCCATGATGAATATTCTATAAAGTCATAAGCACTGCAACTGAATTTCCAACTTTCACCGGCTGTTATGAAAGAACTCATTAAAGTTGAGATTAAAACTTCTTCTCCGGAAAAAAAACCTTTTTTATAAGCAGAAGAATCTGTAGTTAAATTTGGATTCCATACATTTACCCCGTCTTGCCCATCTCCTAATCTTCCATTTTCAGATTCTCCCCAACATAAAACTCTTGAATCATTTGCACGAATTCCACAAGTATGTCCACGAATTCTAACAGAATCCCCCCCTGCACTTACACTCAAATAAGCAGAAGAATCAGTAGTTAGACCTCCAGAAACGCTTCCTAATGCTCCATAAGCCGAATATCCCCAGCATAAAACTCTTGAGTCACTTTGTCGAATCCCGCAAGTATGATACCCTCCAGCACTTATACTTGTATAAGCAGATGAATCAGTAGTTAAATTTGGATTTAAAACATTTACCCCATCTTGCCCATCCCATAATCTACCATCCAAAGATTCTCCCCAACATAGTACTCTTGAATCATTAGTTCTAATACCACAAGTATGAATACCCCCTGCACTTATACTTGAATAGGCAGAAGAATCTGTTGTTAAATACGGTGAAGTTCTGTCAGTAGTAATTTGTCCATCTCCTAATTGTCCATATGCCGAATCTCCCCAACATAATACTCGTGAGTCATTTGCCCGAATTCCGCAAGTATGTTGTTCTCCTGCACTAATGCTTGAATAGGCAGATGTGTCTGTTGTAACATTTGGATTAGATTGATCTGGTGTGGTTTGTCCATTTCCTAATCTTCCATTTGCAGATTCTCCCCAGCATAAAACTCTTGAGTCATTTGCTCGAATACCACAAGTATGAAAATCTCCTGCACTTATACTTGAATAAGCCGATGTGTCTGTGGTTTGATATGGTGAAGTTCTATCAGTGGTGATTTGCCCATCTCCGATTTGTCCATATGCCGAATCTCCCCAACATAAAACTCTTGAGTCATTTGCTCGAATACCACAAGTATGAAAATATCCACCAGCACTTACACTTGAATAGGCAGAGATATCTGTAGTTAAAGTTGGGATTAAATTATCTGTTACTTGTCCATCTCCTTGTCTTCCATTTGATCCTTCTCCCCAACATAAAACTCTTGAGTCATTAGCTCTAATACCACAAGAATGCCCATATCCTGCTGAAATAGTTCCTTCTTTAAACAAAGTCCCGTTGATATAAGCAGTAGAGCCATTATACCAAGTATAATTATAAATTAAATCATTCCCATCTGTGTCTGTTGCATTGCAATATCCTTTTATATTTTCATTTGATTTGTTTGTTGTTGAGTTTATTTTAACTGTTTGAATAACTGGGGGGAAATTAATTGTTAAGATTGAACTATTCATCCAAGATGAATAGTCTGTAAAATCATAAGATCTGCAACCTAATGACCAATTTTCACCGACATTTAGATATGCATTTCCTAAAATTGAGACTAAGATTTCTTCGCTGGATGAAAAACTTTTTTTGTAAGGTGATGAGCTTGTAGTGATATTTGGACGTAAAACACTATGTGAAGCATTATTACCATCACCAAGTTGCCCGTATGTCCCATATCCCCAACAAAGAACTCTTGAATCATTTGCTCGAATTCCGCAAGTATGATAACCTCCTGGACTTACACTTGAATAAATAGATGAATCTGTGGTAATATTTGGAACAAGATTGTTTGTTGTTTCTCCATCTCCTACTTGTCCATTAGCTCCATATCCCCAGCATAATACTCGCGAGTCATTTGTTCTAATTCCGCATGTATGTACATATCCTGCATTTGCAATAGTATAAGGAGATGTGTCTGTTGTTAAATTTGGAACCAAATTGTTTGTTATTTCACTATCCCCTAAATTTCCCCAATCTCCCCTTCCCCAGCATAAAACTCTTGAATCATTATTTCTAATACCACAGGTATGATAATATCCTGCACTTGCACTTTTGTAAGAAGATGTATCTGTGGTAACGTTTGGAATCAGATTGTCTGTTGTTCCACTATTTCCTACTTGTCCATAAAGTCCATATCCCCAGCATAAAACCCTTGAATCATTTGCTCGAATTCCACAAGAATGATACCCTCCTGCACTTACACTAAAATAAGAAGAATTATCTGTAGTAACATTTGGATTTAAAACATCTACACCATTTTGTCCATCACCTAATCTTCCATATAAAGATTCTCCCCAACATAATACTCTTGAATCATTAGTTCTTATACCACAAGTATGCAATAGTCCTGCACTTATACTTGAATAAGCTGATGTGTCTGTGGTTTGATATGGTGAAGTTCTATCTGTAGTGGTTTGCCCATCACCAACCCTTCCGTTTGCTGTTTCTCCCCAACATAATACTCTTGAATCATTAGCTCTAATACCACAAGTATGATAATATCCTGCACTTATCATTTTGTAAGAAGATATATCTGTTGTCAGATAAGGGGAAGTTCTATTAATAGTATTTTGCCCATCTCCAAGTTGTCCGTATAATCCCTGTCCCCAACATAAAACTCTTGAATCATTCGCTCGAATTCCACAAGAGAAATAGTATCCAGTAGAAATACTTCCATCCTTGAAAATCGTTCCGTTAAAATAAACAGTTGAGCCGTTATACCATTGATATTGGTATGCTAAATCGTCGCCGTCTTTGTCTGTTGCATTACAGTAACCATTAATATTATCTGAAGTAGTACTTGTCGTTGAGTTTATTTTAACAGTTGCCATTGTTGGTGGACCACTTAAAATAGTAATAGTTGAACTATTCATCCAAGAGGAATAACCATTAAAATCATAAGCTCGGCAACCCATTTTCCATATTTCGCCTTTTTTAATAAAAGCATTTCCTAAAATTGAAACTAAAGTTTCATTACCAGAACCAAAACCTTTTTTGTAGGCAGAAGTGTCTGTTGTTAAAGTTGATTCATTTCTGTCTAAAGTATTTTGTCCATCTCCGAGTTGATAATAATCAGATTGTCCCCAACATAATACTCTCCCATCACTTGCCCGAATACCGCAAGTATGGTAATCTCCTGCACTTACACTTGAATAGACAGAAGAATCAGTAGTAATATTTGGACTTACTACATTATGTATAGAATTATTTCCATCCCCAAGTCTTCCATATTCTCCTTCTCCCCAACATAAAATTCTTGAATCATTAGTTCTAATTCCACAAGTATGTCTCATTCCTGCACTTATACTTGTATAAGCAGAAGAATCTGTTGTAAGATTTGGATTTAAAACATCTACTCCATTTTGTCCATCTCCTAATCTTCCATATAAAGATTCCCCCCAACATAAAACTCTTGAATCATTTGCTCTAATCCCACAAGTATGCAAACTTCCAGCACTTACACTTGAATAGGCAGATGAATCTGTGGTTTGATATGGTGAAGTTCTGTCTGTGGTTGTTTGTCCATCACCAACTCTTCCATTTGCAGTTTCTCCCCAACATAATACTCTTGAGTCATTAACTCTAATACCGCAAGTATGTTGATATCCTGCACTGATGCTTGAATAAGCTGAAGTATCTGTTGTTAAAGTTGATGTATTCATATCAAAAGTGGTTTGTCCGTCTCCTAATTGTCCATATAATGAATCTCCCCAACATAAAACTCTTGAATCATTAGCTCGTATTCCACAAGAGAAATAGTATCCAGCACTTACACTTATGTAAGAAGAATTATCTGTAGTTAAATTTGGGTTCAAAACATCTACTCCATTTTGTCCATCACCTAATCTTCCATATAAAGATTCTCCCCAGCATAAAACTCTTGAATCATTAACTCTAATACCGCAAGTATGTTGATATCCTGTACTTACACTTATGTAGGGGGATATGTCTGAGGTTAGGGTTGGTACTAAATTATCTGTAGTACTTCCATCACCCTGTCTTCCGTATGATCCTTCTCCCCAACATAAAACTCTTGAGTCACTTGCTCGAATACCACAAGTATATTCAAAACTAGCAGAAATACTATCTTCCTTAAACAAAGTTCCGTTATAATAAACTGTTGAACCATTATACCATTGATATTGGTAAATCAAATCATCGCCATCTGTATCAGTTGCATTGCAATATCCTTTTATGCTTTCATTTGATTTATTTGTTGTTGAGTTTATTGTTGCTGTTTGAACTATCGGATTATTATTAATCCTAAATATAGTTTGAGTGTCGCCCATATTTCCTAAAGAATCATTGCAATAGAATTTTACAGTATGAGTTTGATTTGTCATAGACGAATTTGTTGCATTCCATTGACTTGCAGTAATGTTTGTCATTGATTTATTGGTTGCTCCATCTAAAGAATATTTGCAAACACCAACACCACTTTCATCTGTAGCAGTTATATTAAATATTATTGTTGATGTTGTGTAAGTAATATTTTGCGGAGAATTTATGACCATTATTGGAGAACGACCATCAGAAATAGTAACAGTTGAACTATTCATCCAAGATGAATATTCTGTAAAATCATAAGCTCTGCAACTCAATTTCCAGATATTATTTTTATTTAAAAAAGAATTTCCTAAGATTGAAATTAGGATTTCTTCGCCTGAAGAAAATCCTTTTTTATAAGGTGAACTGTCTGATGTAAGAGTCGGTACAGTATTATCTGTAGTCCCTCCATCTCCTGTTTGATAATAACCTCCATCCCCCCAGCATAAAACTCTTCCATCACTAGCTCGAATACCACATGTATGACTCCTGCCAAGAGCATTGTCTCCTCCAGCACTTATACTTGAGTAAGCAGATGTATCTGATGTAAGGGTTGGATTTGTTCTCTCAGTACTTGTTCCATCACCAACTTGCCCATCATCTCCAGTTCCCCAACATAAAACTCTCGAATCATTAGCTCTAATACCACAAGTATGGTAATCTCCTGCATTTATATTTGCATAAGCAGAAGAATCAGTAGTGACATTTGGATCAGAACTGTAATGTGCAGAAGTACTACCATCTCCAAGCTGTCCATAATCTCCTTGCCCCCAACATAAAATTCTCGAATCATTAGTTCTAATTCCACAAGTGTGTGAATATCCTGCACTTACACTTGAATAAGAAGAATTATCTGTCGTGGGATAAGGTGAAGTTCTATCTGTTGAAGCTTGTCCATCTCCAAGTTTTCCAGATCCTGAATCTCCCCAACATAAAACTCTTGAGTCATTAGCTCGAATACCACAAGTATGAGAAGAAATTCCTGAACTAACACTTAAATAAGCCGATGAATCTGTAGTTAAATTCGGGTTTGAAACATTATGACTTGTAGAATCTCCATCTCCCAATCTTCCAGAACCACCATATCCCCAGCATAAAACTCTTGAATCATTTGCTCGAATTCCACAGGTGTGTATATATCCTGCACTTACACTTGAATAGGCAGATGAATCTGTAGTTAAATTTGGGTTTAAAACATTATGGCTTGTAGAATTTCCATCTCCAAGTTGCCCAAAATCACCATATCCCCAACATAAAACTCTTGAATCATTTTGTCTAATACCACAAGTGTGTTGATATCCCGCACTCACACTTGAATAGGGAGAATTATCTGTCGTAATATTTGGAACGGTATTATCTCCAGTCCCTTCATCTCCTAATCTTCCATTGGCTCCTTCCCCCCAGCATAATACTCTTGAATCATTTGCTCTAATCCCACAAGTGTGAAGATTTCCTGTAGAAATCGTTCCTTCCTTAAACAAAGTTCCATTCAAATAAACAGTTGAACCATTATACCACTGATATTGATATGCTAAATCATCTCCATCAGCATCTGTTGCATTACAATATCCTTTAAGATTTTCGTTTGATGCGTTTGTTGTGGAGTTTATTTTAACTGTTGACATTGTTGGAGCGGGGTCCAAAATCTGGTCAAATTCAATACTTCCATTAATCCTTAAATCAAAAACATCCTGTGTTCCGTTTAAATTAGTTAAATAAATTTTGTAAAATTTTTCTTCTTGAATGTTTTCAAATACTGCAAGAGTTTCATTTCCATTTTGGGTGAAAACTTCAATGGTTGAAGTATCTAAGTTTTCATCAATCGTTGCATTGACTAACCAGTCAAATCCTGCATTAACTAACTCTTCTTCAAGACTTGCTAATTCTTCCTCTAAACTTTGGTTTTGTGCGATAACAACCCCTATAATTGTCAAAGCAACTAAAGTTAGAATTAATAATTTATTTTTCATATCAACCAAAACCTTTTTATATTTCATTTTGCTTCTTTTTTTAAGTTAGAGGAACAGGTCCTGACGAATCCCGTACTTGATGCGGTTAGTAGGATAGACGGACCTACTTACTCTATCGTTTCCTCCTTTCTATATTTAATAAATTATCAAGGATTAAACTTAATTGATATTCCGAACTTTTTTTCTTCAAACTGCTTTCTTTTACAACTTTTGTCTTTTCACCATCAACAATTCCTACAAGTTTCTTAAAATTAGAATATTGATTGTTATCTACACAAATAAAAATAATACAGTTATCATGTTTATTAATAAAATCCAAAACATCAATAAATACCTCCATATTATCTCTCATATCACAAATTTTTAATTTTAAAAAGTAAGATTTTATTTTTTCTCGTTGAATCATATCTTTGATATGCTGTAAATAAATTTTTCTATCTTTAGAACCCTTATAATGTCTAAATCTCGAGATTTTTGGAAGTATTTTATCTACATTATTATTTTCAATAATATTGTATCCAATTAAATCTTCAGAATAATCAATAAATATATAATAATCAAATTCTTTTTTTCTCATTCTGTTACCTCCCAATATCCCCCCTTTGCAGGACCGATTCTTTTAAGTAAATTTTTTTCTTTTATTTTCCTTAAGTTCTCTTTAACATTCTTCTTGCTCATTCCAATCAATTTAGAAAGTTCTAAGATAGTGATAAATTTATTTTCTTGAATCAATTTTATTATTTTATTTTGATTTTCTGTCACCTTTTCTGTCACCTTTTCTGTCACCTTTACACCGTCTTTCTTTAAAGCCCCAAATCTTTCCCTCTTAAAAATAACTGTAAAAAACCCAGTACTTTTGAATTCAACCTCTAAACCATATTCTTTCATAGCATCTTGAATTCTTTTAATTCCCGTACCTGCTTTTTCAACATAATCTGTTCTTGCCATTAAATCAAACAATAAAGAGTTTCTTGGTAAACTCAATTTCCCAAAGTCTTCCTTTTTTAATGCTTTCATTAAACCCCCTGGACTGCTTATTTCTATTCTATCAATAAAAATATTAACCTGAACATGTCCATTAGAAAAATAATCTCTGTGGACAAAAGCATTCATTAATGCTTCCCGAATCGCATCTTTTGGAAGCTCTAATTTTTCTTCCCTGTATCTTTCAATAATGAATTTTGTATTTAACTTTGAAACAATAAAATTATAAGCATTTTCATAATTTGAAATAAAATCTGCATCAAACTCTTTTTTATCAATTATATTACTTGAAGTCCCTTCAAACAAAACACAAGTAACTTTTCCCTGCAAAAAGAACTTAGAAATCCTGTGACAAAATAACAAAACTCCTGCATTCACTAAATTATTTTTTTCAATTAAACCTAAATTTTTAAGAATAGAAATTTTATCTTGGTTCTCTGTTATTTTAGCTAATTTTAAAAAATTCTTAAATTTGTTTTCATCAAAATCTTCTTTTAAATCAAAATCTTTATTTATTTTTTCATCAAATGAAATTAATCCTTCTTCTTTAAAAAATTCTCTTAATTCATCCCTTTTTAATTGCTGAGAATTAGCCCCAACTCTTAAATAAAATTTACTATTTATAGAATAAGGTTTATTTTTTCCTTCATGAACATTAATTACAACAAGATTATCAACTTTATCTACTGAAACTTCAAATGAAGGGTCCATGCTCCTTGCTATTTGTTGTATTTGTGATGTTTGAAAATTACTTAGATTAAATCCTTTAACCTGTCCCTCATCATTAACTCCTAAAATTATTTTTCCGCCATTTGAATTTGCAAATGCACAAATTTCCTTTCCAAGAGCAGGAAGATTAAATCCCTCTTTAAATTCTAACATTAAACCTTCACCTGTTTTTATTAAATTTATAAGTTCTTGTTTATTCATTTTGCCACCTCTTTGATAATCTTTTCATTATTTACAATAATATTATTGCTATTCTTTGAAGGAATTGATTGAATAATTCTAAAAATTCCTTCTTTGCTTTCTTTTTGATAAATCTCATGCAAGCTTTGCTTGCCTTCAAAAAGGAAGTTAGAGAATTTTTGGGTTGGTATAAAATTCTCTTTATTTTCTTTTTGATAAATCTCATGCAAGCTTTGCTTGCCTTCAAAAAGAAAGTTAGAGAATTTTAAGGTTTTCATAAAATTCTCTTTATTTGCACAATCTGTAGAATAAAATTTTCCATCAGAAGATTCTAATTTCAACTGTACACAATTTGTGGACAACTGAATCCCATTTTGGAATTCTCTACTTTTTAGCATATTCCAATAATTTCGTGGGTTATCTGAATTAGTAAGTGCAAAAATTACATCTATTACTGAAAAATACCATTCTTCATTATGTAAAATTTTTCTAATTTTTTTCCCTTCAAAAAGAATTAATTTCTCTGTGTTCATACTAATTCCCTCCGAATTTCCTCACCAACTAAATCCTTTACCCTCGTTGGGGATTTAGTGGCACCAAAATTTGCTTGCAAATTTTTAGTGATTCTTTTTTTATCTATCATTGTTTTCATCCTAATTCCCTCCTAATCTCCTCAATTCGTTTCCTCTTTTGATAAATTTCGCAAGGGACTTGAGTATCATTAATCATAACAAAACCTTCTCCGGAAAGACAAGCACTACGAGCAAAAACAGTAATATCCCTCGTATTATCTAATGGAATTTCAAAAGTAACTCTCACATATTCACTATCATTAATTGGTTTACTCCAATTTCCGTCTAAATATTTAACCTCATCAGAAATATCCTCGATAAAAGTTCTATTTTCATCTAAATGTTCTGCTTTAGTAATATAAATAATATCATAAGTTTGGTTAGATAAATGCGGAACAATCCATTCAATATAATCAACATAAGAATCATTATCCAAATCATAAGCATCAAAACCAACTTGCACCCTCACAATATTATTAACAATAGGATTTTCATTTATGATTACTTCAGAATAATTAATTTCAATAGAATTATTAATCACTGTCTCATTTAGAATTATTGACTCATTAGTTTCTTCAATATCCTGTTTTTTAGAATTATTTTTTTCTTTTGATTTATTATCTTCTTTAGTAACTTGTCCAGTAATTGAAAAACTACTTGTTTCATTTGAAATAACTGTTTCATTTTCCTGAGGGATTGTTGTATTTTCAGATTCTTCTATTGTTTCATTTACAATAATTGTAACATTTTCAACGGTTTCATTAATAATTGTCAAATTTTCTTCTAGACTCTCATTAGAAATGTTTTCTTCAATTATTGATTCATTAATAATAGCAGTTTCATTTGAAAAAACTGTCTCAGGTATTGTTTCATTACTTATAATAATAGGGCTTTCAGAAGTAGTATACCAATAAAGCCTAATTTTCTTTTCTGCATCAACTAACTTAATTTGTTTATCAACTAAAGAATAAGCCAAAATATCTGTATAATTCAATTCATCAGGAGCAGAAATTGTAACTCTTTTACCATTTGCCAAATTTTCTTCAACAGCCAAAGGTGCATCAGTATAATAACCCACAGCAACTTCTTCAAGTAATTCAAAATCCACAACTTCATTAATTTCAACAATCTTATTGTCATTAGTTTCAATTATACTCGACTCAATATCTTTTTCATCAATTACTTTTCCTGTAATACCCAACTTAGAAATTTTTTTCCAAATTCTGGAAAAAATACTCTCTCCCATTTCAATATCTAAAGAAACTTGCCCCGTAATAACCCCTGAAACCAAATCTTCTTTTTCAGTATTGTTTACTGTTTCTTCAAAATCATCAATTTCTTTTAAAGCATCTTTAATTTCCTGACCGGTTAAAACTGAAATATTTGTTGCTTTTTTTGGAAGAGTAATATTAATATCTGTAACATTTTGAGTTTTAATTTGAGTGATGTTTAAAATTTTAAGTGATTTAACGGGTCTGCCAATAATTGCTTTATATTGTTTTGTCGTAATATTTTCAATAATCTCTGAAACATTAATTAATGTAATATTTTGGATTGTTTCATTAACAATTGTCAAATTTTCAACATTAATATTTTTACTTGCAGAAACAATTTCGGTTCCTTCATAAACTAAACTAACTTTAAATTCTCCATCTTTAGCAGTCAAATTCAAGTTTGATAAATCAATTAAAATTTCTTTTTCAATTCCCCCAGTATAATTAGTAGTAATAATAGCTTGGTTATTATTAATGGTTAGTTCAATATCCTGTTCTGAAGAGATAATTCTAGCAGTTTGGTTTTCAGCTAAATCATAAGTGAAAGTTTCTCCGTAAGCTACTTCTCCGGAAATTTCTTCACCAATTACAGCATTTCCTGTAATAGATAAAATAGCATTAAAAGTATTAACAAGAGTTTTTATGATTTCTCCTGTAATTGTTGTTTCTGTTTCTGGTTCTGATGCAGGTTCTTGTTTTTCTTCTTTTTTAACTTCCTTTTCTATTTCTTTCTCTGCTTTTGTAGTTTCTGGTGTTATTTCTGGAGTTGGGGTTTCAGAAGGGGTAGTTTCAGGAGTAACTTCAGGGGTTATAGTTTCAGTAGGAATTTCAGTTGGAGTTTCTGAAGTTTCAGGAGTAACTTCAGGAGTTATAGTTTCAGTAGGAGTTTCAGTTGGAGTTTCTGAAGTTTCAGTTTCAGGGGTTATAGTTTCAGTAGGAGTTTCAGTTGTTTCTATTTCTGGGATTATTTCTTCTGTTTCATTTAAAACTGGTTCTGCTGGTTCTTCTATTGTAACATTTTCTTGCGGTTCTTCAATAGTTTCGTTTTCTATTTCAGTAATGTTTTCTTGAGGTTGTTCTTCTGGAATAATCTCTACTTCTGGTTCAACTATTTCTTCACCAATTTGATTTGTCAAATTGGTTCTATATACATCTAAAACAAACGCAACTTTCGGATATTCAATTTCACTTATTCCATAACCCAAACCAAAACCAGAAACATTTGTACCAACTAAATAAAATTCACCTTCACTTAAATTTTCTTTAACTAAATCACTCAATAAAAAAATAAATTCTTCACCCGCATTATTTATCACAACTTTTGTTGAACCCGGAATAAACTCATTAGACTCTAATAATAATTTTAAATCCCCTGTAATTTGTTCGCCTATTGAATAATCCTGATCAATAGACATTACAGCCTTTCCAGTCAAATCAATATTTGACAAAAGGAAAAAAGACAAAACAACAAGACATAAAATTCCCAAAACTACAAATAACTTTCGAGATTCCCTATAAATCTTTTCGGTTACAGCACGCAATTTTGTAATCTTTTTCGGTTCCAGGATATATCTTGTTTTGGTTATCCCATTACTATCCCTATAACTTTCATAGTAATACGGACCGAAAGTTTTCCACTCTCCATTCACCTTTTTTTTGATATACCTCTTATACACCATGGTTATGAAAAAAATGTGCTGTAACTATTTAAACCTTGTTTTTTTAAAGAAGATAAAAAATAAAATTGAAATTAATTTAAATAAAAAAGTTTCAAAAAATTATTAGAATTTTTATGTTTAAAAAATAATTAAAAATATTTATTTTTAGGTTAATTTTGTGTGGTAAAATAATTATTTTAAAAGAAATCTTTCAGTTTAATCTAAAAATTATTATATGGAAGTTTTAAAATTTAAAACTGATAATTTTTAAGGAGTAAATTTAGTTCAAACTTTTAATAAAATAAATTATCCAGCTTTTTTAATAATTTTTTCTAGTTCTAAAACAAATTTTTTGGTGTCAACAAAATAATTTGGATAAGCCTCACAGAAATTATCTTGTGATGATCTCTAGTGTCAACTAAACCTTTGGTACTTTCTGTGCGTAGGCACAGCAGTTGGGGTTTAGTGGCACAGAGATTATCTTGTGATAATCTCTAGTGCATCTCGATTCTTTAACTTATACTCTTTACCTTTTATCTGCTTAGTCTTTGCATCAATCGCCTTAATAAAATTTTTTCCAAAATCAGTATGTAAATAATAAGCAAAATCTAATGCAGTAGAACCATTTTTTAACAAAAAACAATCAGGCAGTATGTTCCCTTTGCTATCTCCAAGCTTATTTGCAGAAGCAGGAAAAATAGCCAAATAATCCAACAAATCAAAAACAACTTTATTAAGAATCTCCTGAACTCCTGTACCCCCATAAACATTTAGAACATCTTCCTGAATCCTGTTAAGAGCTTCAGATTGCTTAGGATTTAATTCTTTCTTAATCTTAAAATGACTTTCACCAGGTATATACTCAATAATCTCTGCTTTAGCTGCCTGCCTTAACGCAAGTTCTGAATCCGCAGAACAAGGATAAATCAGTATATTTGGAAAAGTTTTTCTCATTTTCTCAATATTTTCTTTAGACTTATCTGAATCACACTTATTTGCCGCCAAAATCATAGGCTTACTAACTTCTCTTAATCTCGCGGAAAAAGTCATTAAATCTTCATCAGACCAATTTGTAGGTTTTTCCGGTAATTTAGCTTTCAATAAAACATCTTTAACCTGATTTTCAGTAACCTTCAAGCCGGAAAATTGTTTTACAATCGCTTCGCTAAAACTAATATCTTGCATCTCAGCTTTTCTGGCAAAAGTTCTCCAAGCCTTAATTAAAATATTATAATACCATTTATTTAACTCATCTTCCAAAAATATAATATCCTTGCAAGGGTCATGATCTTTAGTCGGTTTACCTTCAGTATCTGTTGTTCCGGAAGAATCAACAATATGAATAAAAGCATTAGCATCCCTTAAATCATTTAAAAATTGATTTCCTAAACCCTTCCCTTCTGAAGCCCCGGGAACTAAACCCGCAACATCCATTAAATCAATAGGAACAAATCTATTTTGATTAATGCAAAAACCTTTGTTTGGGTTGCATTTTGTGTGAAATTCCTTCTCAATGCAATCAACTTTAACATAACCAACACCATGATTTGCCTTAATTGTAGTAAAAGGATAAGAAGCAATTTCAACCTCTGCCAAAGTTGCCGCTTTAAAAAAAGTACTCTTTCCCACAGAAGGCTTGCCAACAAGACCAATTAACATCTAGAAAATAAATTTATTGATTATTTAAAATATCCCATTAATTAAAAAAGAAAAGTTTTGATATATGCCTAAATATAGGTATATAGGGTTAAGGATAATAATCTTTTTTGTTTTAGGTGCTATCATAATTGGAAGCCTCGAAAAAATATTATCCCTAAAGTTTGTCCAAAATGTAAAAGTTCTTATTGGAATAAACCTCGAAAAATGGAGGAACAAATGGTATTCGTGATGAAGGAGGAATTTATAATTCAATGTATAAATTGTTAAATTATCAGAATAAAAAAAAATTCTCCCTCAAATATTGGTGCATTTGCATTAAATGAATTTGCTCGTAGGCATTATTTTATGGATGGAAATAAAAAAACTGCGTATGCTATTGCTAAAACTTTGATGTTAGTTAATAAATGTCATTTGAAAATTAAATATAAAGAAGCAACTAATTTTATTATAAAGATTGCCGAATATAATAGTAAAGTAACATTTGATGAAATTAAAGTCTGGATTCAAGAGAATTGTATACCTGTTAGTGAAAAAATATTAGAAAATTATTTAAGTAGAACTTTTGTTAATATCATGTTGGGAGATGAAGAAAATGGATAGTGATATAAAAGTAACTAAAAAAATTGTATATGAATTTTCAAAAAAAGACAAACTTTCAAAAAATGATCTTAAATTTTTGAAACTTGTAAAAATTGCTGGGGAAATTGTATTAAAAGAAGATGAGCTTTTATTTAAAGAATTAGCAAAATATTAAATCTTTTTAATATTTAAAAAACTAATTAATTTTCTCTCTAATTAAATTAGAAGCTTTAATTAAACTTTCAAAAGTTCCAGCATCACTCCAAAAACCCTTTACAAATTCTGCTTTCATAGCATTTTTATCTATATAATAATTATTCACATCTGTTATTTCCAGTTCTCCCCTTTTAGATGGTTTTAAAGTCTTAATGACACTAAATACTTCATTATCATAAACATAAAGTCCCGTAACACAATAATTTGATTTTGGTATTTTTGGCTTTTCTTCTATTTTAATTACATTTTTTCCATTTAATTCAGCAACACCGAATCTTTCCGGATCTTGTACTTCTTTTAAAAAAATCATCCCTCCTTTTTCAAAAGATTTTATTTCTTCACTAAAGTTATCTTCATAGATATTATCCCCAAGAATTACTGTAATCGGACCATTATTGGAAAAATCCTCTGCAAGACTAAGAGCTTGAGCAATTCCTCCCGCTTTTTCTTGAATTTCATAAGTAAATTTTACTCCAAATTCTTTTCCTGAACCAAGCAAATTTAAGAAATGCCCTGCATGTTCTGGACCTGAAATTATTAAAACCTCCTTAATATTTGCACTAATTAATGTTTGAAGGGGATAATAAATCATTGGCTTATTATAAATTGGAAGTAAATGTTTATTTGTAACTTTTGTTAAAGGAAATAATCTTGATCCTGTTCCTCCTGCTAAAATAACTCCTTTCATGTATTTTCTAATTCTTTAAATTATATAAAGTTAATCCATTCAAAATAATTTTTTCTGGTAATTAATATCCCTTAACACCAATAAAATTAGTAGAATTTCCGCAATCCCCGATTGAAACACAAATTTCATTTTGAGTTTCCTGCCATTTTTGGTCTAAACATTCACAATTTTTAACACATTTTTTACTGCCAAACAATTTTTTTTCATACTGCACTGTACATTTAGAATCTGCAAGTGAACATAATGACTGAGATTGAGAAGGCATCGCACCAAAATTAGAACTATTAGAACCTGCACCAGCACTAGCATTTCCAGTAGTTGTTGTGGGTGTTGTACTCGTTTGTGTCTGACTTCCGGATTCCCAGAATTTAAATCCCGGAGCAAATTTAGCAACACATTGAACTCCTTTAGAAGTATTTCCCCCGGTAAGATTTACCTTCTCCATCCAAACACAATCCCTTCTATCTTGGTTTTCGCAATCTTTTTGACTACTTTGACTAAAACAATCTTGCCATTTATTTGCAATGCAACCAGCAGCAGAAAAACTTTCAACCTTTGATTCTAAACAAATTTCTTGTCTAAAATCTGCACAAGGTTCAATACTGACTTCCCCATTGTAACATACTGCCCTAAAATATCTGCTTCCAGGTAAATTCTTATCTACACCTTCACTATTTTGACACCATGTTTCACCATGATTATATTTTTTACCATCAAAATTACAGCTTAAATCTCTGCAAATAAAATTCCCATAATTTGGCTGAACTTTATCAGCATCTCTTTTATATTCTTTGCACATACTACCTAAATAATAATCACAATTACCACAAGAAGCAGAATTAGCATTTCCGGAATCAGTCCCGCAACTTTGTGTTTTATCATAAATCTTAGACCAATAATTTTTATCCTTTATTTTTGAAGCATCGTAAATATTCGCCAAATTACCGCAACTATCAACAAAATAAACTTCATCTCTATTCTCAACACATCTTGTTTGTTCAGTTGGACCGCAATCTGTACCTAATGATTCATCAGAACATAAATATCCCTCGTGAAATTCACTTTCATTTGTTCCCCCCCTCTCTGAACATTCTGCCTGACTTAAAAGTAAACAAGTTCTTTGGTATTCACTTTCAAATACACAAGCACCCTTAGCACTTGATTTAGCACTTGAAATACATTCAAATTCACTTGCAACATCTGTCCTAAAATCAGTCTTTAATGAATAAATTGATGAAAGTCTTTTACATCTTGTTTGAGTAACAAACGCTGCCCCGTCACCAATTGCACAGCAACCTAAAGAACATTGTGGAATTTCATCAGCAGAACCTAACTTCCAAACTCCCCCGCTTTCTTCACAAACTTTTTGAGGAGAATTTTCCATGCAAGTCCCTTCTTGACTATCCATACAAGTTCCAAGTTTACAATAAGAAGTAGCTTCACATGAAGCAGGAGTGCTTCTAAATCCCTCGTCACAATTTTCTTTTGGAGAATTTTGGCACCACGCACCATTAACTGTTTTTTCACAACAATAAGATATATCTGCATAAGCTAAACTAATTAAAAAGATACCTAACACCAAACTAAAAATTATTTTGTTTTTCATTTTATTTCTATTCCCTCTTTTAATGCATTTTTTAAAATAGCCATTTTATTTTTGAGTTTATTATATTCTTTAGGAGTGTAGCATATAAAATCTACAGGATAATCTAAATCCCAATAATCATATAACTCAAAAGGTCTGTGTAATGTGTCTTTATTTTGAAAATTATCACTGACAATTATTAAATCAAAATCACTCCATTTATTTTCATCTCTTCTTGCTCTTGAACCAAATAATAACATTTTAGTTATCGGAATATGATTTGAAAGTTTATCTTTAAAATCTTTTAATAATTTTTCGTTACTGTCTTCTTTAGCCATTTGTAACCATTGTTTAAATTCTTCTTTCATTTTAAAATCCATATCCTGGTGGCCATGCCACACTTCTTGAAGCAAATTGGAATTTATTTAAATTATCTCTATCTGTTAAAACATAAACCGTTGTACCCTCGGAATGTACTTTCTTTTCAACCTTTAAATCATGATAAAGATTCATATAAACTGTTGTTTCAGAATCTCCGTATTTTGATTCCCAATCTATAATACTATTAGCAATACTTACCAATTCATAAAGATTATTATTTATTACAACTCTTACTGATTTATAACTTTCTGTTGATTCTTTAGTCAAAGTTAAAGAATTATTAAAAGTCGTAACAATTTTTTGAGGCAAAAGTTCAACATCAATCTCTCCTTTAGATAAACTTACTTGATAACCTTTCCTTTCATAACTTTCTTTTAAATCCGCAAAACATTCTTCAGATTTTTGAGTAATTGCTTTTTCAATTTCCATCTCAATATGTCTCTTTAACATAGGTTGCTGAACAACACAAGTTTGATAAAATCCCTCGATATAACACAAATATTCTAATCTTGAACCATCATAAACAAAATAATGTTCAGGATTAATGCTTCCCCCATTTAAAGATAATACATTAACTGCTAAACTGATATCTTCTTCAATGCAATCCTGAATAAACGAAGAAGGATTTTTTGTTTCAGTTAAGAAAAGATCTTGTATTTTTGGAGAAAAAAGGAATAATAAAATACCTAATATAATAATCATCATACCCATGATTATAAATAATGTAACCTGTCCCCTTTTCATATTTATTTTATGTAATTTATTATTTATATAGTTAACCAAATTGAAATTTACTCTTGGAATTTTTCATGCAAACTAAATCTTGCTTAAGGTTTGGTGATTTAGTTGTGCCAAGATTTTTTGAATCTTTAGCACCGACTAAATCTTTAATATTTTTCTGTGCGTATGACAACTTCTTGTTGTTTCATGAAGTTGTCATGCTCGAGAATCTTTGATTCTCGTTGAAGGCACAGCGGGGGTTTAGTGGCACTAAACTTTCGCTTTACATTGGAATTTTTCATGCAAACTAAATCTTGTTTTAATCCTTGCGTAGGCAAGGCGTTTGGTGATTTAGTTGTACTTCATTCTTTACATTGGAATTTTTCATGCCAACTAAATCTTGTTTTAATCCTTGCGTATGACAACTTCTTGTTGTTTCGCGAAGTTGTCATGCTTGAGAATCTTTGATTCTCATTGTAGGCAAGGCGTTGGTTGATTTAGTTTTTCTAAACTTACATTAAAATTTTTCATGCAAACTAAATCTTGCTTAAGGTTTGGTGATTTAGTGGCATTTTATTCTTTACATTGAAATTTTTCATGCCAACTAAATCTTTAATATTTTTCTGTGCGTATGACAACTTCTTGTTGTTTCGTGAAGTTGTCATGCTCGAGAATCTTTGATTCTCGTTGAAGGACAGTGGGGGGTTTAGTTGCACGAAAAATTTCGAAATTTCCCTACATCGAAATTTTTCGTGAGCAATCCATAGGATAATTGCCCCATGCATCAGCACATTTAATATGATAAACCTTTCCAGGAATCCAATTAACTGTATGTTCTGTTTCTAAATCCGGAGTCATAGATGGAGCATTTTCCGGTTTAAAATAACACGTTTCAAAATCATAATAACATTTAGCAATTTCACTAGTAATAATATTTAATGAATTGCCCGCATTATATGCTCTGGTAATAATTGGAAGTTCTAAATCCGGAGAATTCAAAATAACTGCACAATCTGGATTAGTATTACCCCAAACATCTGCACATTTAACATGATAAGTAATACCTGGGTCCCAATTTGCAAAATGTTCTTGTGAAAAACCAACAGTCATCGAAGTAGCATTATCAATATCAAAGTTGCATTTAGTCGGATGATAAAAGCATTCAGCTTTTTCATCTGTATAAAGTTCAATTTTTCCATCCTCAGAATAATTAATTATAACTGGCGGAGTTGTATCAATTTGTAATTCAAAATTTGCAGTTCCATAAGCTTCGTCGTCTGATTCATCATGGCATTTAACATAAATAGTATAATTTCCTCCCATTAAATCAAATACTTGCGTATGAGTATATCCAAATGTTTTAAGGAATTGATAATAACTTCCGTTTTGTGCAAAACTATATTCACATGTACCTTTTCCTGAATCTACTCCCCCAAAAGTTTGAGCTTTTAATGTTACAGGAGCAGGCTCAAATCCGTTTTTGATTATATCCTGAGGAGAAATTGAACTAATATTAAATTTATGTTCTGAAACATACAACGAATAAACATAATCTTCTGAATTAACATTCCTTGTTTCATTATCTTCCGGTAACCAAGGCTGATCTTTGCATTTAAAATAAAAATTATTATTTCCTAAACTTAAATTAGTAAGATTTGCAGAACAAGGCCAGCCACCAAGACTTACCTGTGAAAGTTCAGTTTGGCATGTCATGTTATAAGTCATATTTTCATATTTTTTATTTGCAATTGTATCATATCTGCAATTTGCAGGTTCATTTACATAGACTGTAACTGGACTACTTGTAGTATTAAATCTTAAAGTTTTCCCATTTTCCGGAATAACTCTTGTTATCCACGGAGCAGTTTTATCCGGTCCATCATTAACACAAAGATTAACAACATATTCAACTTTATTCACATTGCCATATCCATCTTGACATCTGACAAACATATCGAAATTTGCAAATTTATCCCGACTAAATTCTACCTCAGGATCGAGTTCATTAATTAAACTATCATAACTAGGCATCATAAAAGAGGTTGTATGATTTTTCGTAAAAGCAGTTGTTTCTGCAAAAGATAAATCCATATCTGTATAATCTTTAGTTCTATTTAAACTGTATTTGCATTGAGCAAATTTATCTGTTTTCAAAGAAAATTTAACAGTAGTAAACTCCGGTATGCATTTTCCATCTTCAGTTCTAATCTTTACTCCATTTGCTGTTTCTTCCATGAATTTGTAACCTTTAGAAACATTAAGTGGAGAAATAACTGGCGGTTTACCGTCATTAGCATCTGCAGATAAACAAAGTGGAAATTCAACACTTAAATTTGATAACATACACGCTTGCCCTAAAGAATCACATCTATATTTTGAACAAGGTTTTAATAAATCACCATTGCATTTTTCACAATTTATCCCTCCTAACGGAGCTTTCCAAGGATTACAATGAAATTCAACAATTACTTTTTTAGTTTTTCCAATTCCCTGTATCCAATCAATAATCACCCATACAATTGAAGGAATTCCATAACTACCAGTTTCATAAACTCCCAAAAGTTCTTTTTTAATAATTACTGTTGTTAATTGCGACCACATATAAGCATCATAATCATCCATTCCAAAAGTTTTTGAAAGCCATTTTATCTCAACATGCCCGTTCCAATTAGCAATCCATCCATCATCCGGATTAGTTCCCCAAATATTAACTTCTCCGCTATAACCATTAGTATATTTATGTCTATAAGTATTAATCTCCTCTTCTCCTCCAGCCTCTCCTTGTGGACCTCTAAATTCTTTTGGTGCAACAAATTGACCCTTAACTGGTTCTGCAAAATGTTTGTATGCTTCCCAAGCAACATCTCCAGGGTTATTCACTAAACCAATATTCTTTGTTCCTTCTCCAATATAATTAATGTAAGTTCCGCAATCTCCCATAGAGATGCAAAGATCATTCATTTCTGCGATAAATGCATCTGTTTGGCATTCACAGTTAGCAACACACACCCATTTACTGCCAAACATTCCTTTTCTCTTTTTTTCATAGATAACTGTGCAATTTTGTGAACTCATTGAGCATAATGCTTTTTGTTTAACCCCCCTGTCTTCTTTATCATCTTCATTTTTTAATTCAAATCCTTTTGGATACCTTGCAGTGCAAAAATCAAATTGAAAGTATTCACTTACATAAACATGATTAATCATACAATCAGTATTCTTCAAACATTTTGCAGTTTTTTCAGCATCCTTGGGGTCATTATAATCAAAGATGCAATTTAACCCTTCATTAATAACACACTTAGCAACAGTAAGTGATTTTTTTCCCCCTTCAGGCATTTCAACTTCTGTTACTTTTTGTGCACAAAGTTCTGCTCTATAATCTGCACAAGGTTCAACATCTATCTCCCCATCAGTGCAGAGTCTTTTCCAGTGTCTGCTTCCAACAGTATCTTTTCCGTCGCCAATATAAGAATCATATACACACCAGCTTTCACCATTTTGTCTTTTGGTCCCATCTTTCTCAACACAATTCATATCTTTGCAGATAAAATCTCCGTCTTTAACTTTAGGGTTTTCACTTTCAGCACAAATACTTCCCAAAATATAATTACAGTTACCGCAATCTTGTGAATTAGCATTTGAAGAACCTGCTCCACAACTTTGTTCTTTGCTCATCATCATCCCGCCATTCCACGAAGCATCTTTATTTGAAGAATAAATGTTCTCTTTATTCCCGCAGGAATCAAACCAAAAAATTTCATCACTTGTATCAGAACAATCAATACTTGTCTGTCTTTTACATCCGGTATTTAAATCAGGGTGAGAACATAAATAGCTATTAGCAAACATTCCCCCCATGTCATAACATTCAGATTCAGTTGTAATCCTGCAAGCACCATTATCTTCTTCTGATTCATTTGATTCTCTGGGCATTCTTGAATTATTTGAAACAAGGTAACCTGTGATAGACGAATTTGTATTATTCGTAGAATTAGAATTATTAATAGTATTATTAGAAGTATAAGGTTTAATAGTTTTGGAATTATTTTTTGTATTATTAGTTTCATTAATACGTGGTACAAATCCAAAAACACAAGCACCTTTGTCACCGCTTCCTTTTAACATCAGACATTGCATCTCTGTTTGTACTTCTCTAAAATCTTTTTCAACTCCTGAAATATTTGAAAGCTGGTCGCATCTTTGGTCAGTTACAAATAAACTATTCTCCTGAATTACACAACAACCTTTTTGACATTCTGAAATAGAACATGATGCATCATCTTCCCAAGTTCCATTATTATCTTCACAGGCTGATCTTGGAGCTTGAGTTGTGCAAAGACCTTCAGTTTTATCAATGCAACATCCTAATTGGCAATCCGAAAACTCTTCACATCTAACCGGAAGTGGAGATACAGAACATGTTGATGTATCTGTATCAAGGATTTCTTGGCATATGGATTTATCAATCATTTTTGGACAGCAATTAATATCCAAAGCATAAATGTTGTTCATAATTAAAAATCCAATTAAGAAAACAATTAGTCCTAATTTGAATTTAATTTTATTATCCATTTTATACTCCCGGAGGAATTACACATCCTCTTAATGCAAAATTAAATATTTCATAACTATCTTTAGATTTAACTGCAAATATATCAAATGAATCTGAAGTTCTTATTTTATCAATACTAAATTCTTTAAAATATAACATGAACCCTGAATGGTCAAATGAACATGTTGAAGCTTCCTGATTAATAATATTCTGGGCAACTATTGCGATATCATATAATCTGGTTCTAAAAAGAATTTCAAAATCTTTTTCTTTTGTTGTAGATCCTGTTTGACTTATTGTAATTTCCCCCTTAATATCTAATTTTAATTTTTCAGGCAATAATTGGACATCAAACCCATTATATTTTGCTTGTACCTCAAATCCTTGATTTTCCAAACTTAATGTTAAAGCATCAAAACAATCTTTAACAGTTTTAGAAATCCCCAATTTAATTTCATCATTTAAATGCTGAATTAACATAGGATCCTGATTAATGCAAGGATCAAAATAATTTTTATTATAACATAAAACTGCAATGTTTTTTTGTCCATATGTACTTCCTGAACTAAATGGCTTAGTCATTATTTTGCTCTCGCTAAAATATCCTCCTTGTAAACCAATTATTTCTAATGTATTTTTGACCTCTTCTTCAACACAACTTTCTAAAAATTCTTTTTTATTAATTTCCTGATGACTTCCGATTAATGGAGTCCCTTTATTAAAAAATATTAGTAGTGCAATTCCGCTAATAATTAAAATCGCAATTACAATAAACATCGTCATCTGTCCTCTTTTATCAAAACTCATCTCTTTTTTCACATTAATTTTAAATTTTTGTTATTTATTACCTTTTGGGTTTAATCTTGTTTTTTTCCTTGCTTTAGGCAAGGCGTTGGTGATTTAGTGGCACTTCATTCTTTACATCGAAATTTTTCATGCCGACTAAATCCTTAATAGTTTCTGTGTGTAGACACAGCAGGATTTAGTGGAACCAAGATTCTTTGAATCTTTAGCACCGACTAAATCTTTAATATTTTTCTGTGCGTATGACAACTTCTTGTTGTTTCGTGAAGTTGTCATGCTCGAGAATCTTTGATTCTTGTTGAAGGCACAGCGGGGGGTTTAGTGTCACTTCATTCTTTACATTGGAATTTTTCATGCAAACTAAATCTTGTTTTTTTCCTTGCTTTAGGCAAGGCGTAGGTGATTTAGTGTCACTTCATTCTTTACATTGAAATTTTGCGTGCCAACTAAATCCTTAATAGTTTTCTGTGTGTAGACACAGCGGGGGGTTTAGTGGCACTTCATTCTTTACATCGAGATTTTTCATGCAAACTAAATCTTGTTTTTTTCCTTGCGTAGGCAAGGCGTTTGGTGATTTAGTGGCACTTCATTCTTTACATCGAGATTTTTCATGCAAACTAAATCTTGTTTTTTTCCTTGCGTAGGCAAGGCGTTTGGTGATTTAGTGGCACGAAAAATTTCGAAATTCTACGTTACATCGAAATTTTTCGTGTGCAATCAATTGGAAAATTGCCCCAGGCATCTGCACACTTAATATGATAAACTTTTCCGGGAATCCAATTAACTGTATGCTCTTTTGTCAAATCTGCAGTCATAGACGGAGCATTAACCGGATTAAATAAACAAGTTTCAAAATCATAATAACATTTAGAAATCTTATCAGTCATAATCTTCAATTCAGAATTTGAATTATAAGCCCTGACAATCATTGGAAGGTCTAAATCCGGAGCATTCAAAATAATTGCACAATCAGGATTAGTATTTTTCCACACATCTGTGCATTTAATATGATATGTTATGCTAGGGTCAAATGTAATTTGATGTTCTGTTGTAAATTTAGTACTGATTAAAGTGCCATTTTCAAAATCAAAATTACATTTAGAAGGATGATAATAACATTCAGCATCTTCATCAGTATAAAATTCAATTTTTTCTCCTTCAGTATAATTTATTACAACCGGAGGTGTTGAATCAATCTGTAAATCAAATTGTGATATTCTGCTATCTTGATCATTTGTTTCATCTTCGCATTTAACATAAATAGTATAATTTCCTCCCATTAATTCAAATGTTTGTTTATGTTTGGCACTAAATGTAGAAAAGAATTGATAATATTCACCATTTTGTGTAAAACTATATTCGCATGTTCCCTTGCCATTTTCTACCCCGCCAATTGTTTGAACTTCTAAATTAACCTGTGAAGGAGCAAAACCATTTTTAATTATACCCTGAGGAGAAATAGAAGAAATATTAAACTTTTTTTCAGCAACATTTAAAGTATAAATATAATCTTCTGTATTAGCATTTCTTGAAGTATTTGATTCATTTAACCAAGGCTGGTCTTTGCATTTTAGATAAAATTTATTTGCACCAGGTTTTAAATTACTAAATGTCGCCTGACATGGCCAGCCATATAAACCAGAACCATCTAATTGAGTATTGCATTGCATCGAGTTATTCATTTGTTCATATGCTTTTTTCGGGATGGTATCATATTTACAATCTGCAGGTTCATTAACATAAGCAGTAATTTGTGCTTGTGTAGAATTAAATTTAATGTTGCCTCCATTTTTTGGATCCATCTGTTTAATGTATGGAGCAGTTAAATCAGGTCCGTCATTAATGCAAAGATTAACAATATATTCTCTAACATTTTTATTACCATATACATCTTGGCAACGAACATATAAATTTAATTTAGCATATGTTTCCTTTAAATCTTGAATAACAGTAATTTCTGTGTCATTAATATCATTTTCTAAACTTTGAATACTTGGCATCATAAACGATGTTGAATGATTCATTGAATATGAATTTGATTCCAAGAATGTTTCAGTCATCTCTTCATAATCTTTTGTTTTTTCAAAACTATACTTACATTGAGCAAGTTCATCAGTTCCTAAAGAAAAATCAAACATTGTAAATTCAGGAATGCATTTTTGATTATCTGTTCGTATCTTTACTCCATCATTTGTTTTCTCAAAGAATTTATATCCTTCTGATGTATTTAATGGAAATATAATCGGGGGTTTACCATCATCATCACTTCCAATGCAAATCGGGTTTTTAGTATCATTTTCCATAAGTTGACAAGCTTGTCCAAGTGAACTGCATCTATATGCCGAACATGGTTTTAATGGGTCTTCATTGCATTTTTCACAATTTTCTCCTCCTGTAGGTGCAGACCATTGCTGGCATTTGAAAGTAACTTTTTCAGTTTTATATCTAGGTCCAAAAAGTGCAGCAATTATCATAATAATTATTGCTATAACAATAACATAAATGTTGAAAGTAGAAATTGATGCTTGTACTAAAGCATAACCTATTGCAGCTCCTGCAACCCCTCCGGAAATTGCCATAATCATTGCAGTTTCTTTAGTAGCTCCAATTGATTTAGCCCAATAAGAACCAATTATTGAACCAATTGCAAAACCTGCTGCTGCTGCTCCAAAAGAAGCAAATACTGGTGTAACTCCAACTCCTGCACTAGCTCCCTCTGCAGCAAAAAAACCATATCCTGAAGCATAAAGTATCTCTCCCCCATATAAATATTGTGCCCCTCCCACTAATGTCCCAAGACCCCCAGCAATAGTTCCAAGCATATCAAGACCACTTAAATCATCCCCTTTAACATTGCTTTTTCTGTCTGTTCCATTAGATTCTCCTCCCATTGGTCCTCGATTCTTTTTTGGTTCAGCAAATTGACCTTTTACAGGTTCAGCAAAACCGATATAATCTCTCCAAGAAATCTTTTCAGTATTTTTAACAATAATATTATCGCTCCCGTCTCCTACAAAATTAATATAAGAACCGCAGTCTCCAAGGGAAATACAAACATCATTTAATTGTTGAGTAAATAATTTAGTTTTGCATTCACAATTTTTTTCACAAGTATAATCACTTTTAAACCAACCTTTCTTTAATAAAACTGTGCAATTTTGTGAACCGATATCACATAATCTCTCTTGAGTTTTACCCTTTTCAGTTTCTACTAAATCAAATCCTTTAGGATATCTCGAAGTACAGATATCATAAGTAAAGTCTTTACTCACTTTAACTTCTTTAATCATGCAATCTTTATTCTCTAAACACTTTGCATCCCGTTCTTCTTCTGTTTCTAAAGAATTATACTCTAAAATACATGCAAGTGCTTCATTCACAACACATGCTGCATATGAAAACGATTCGCCTTCTTCATTTTTTGCCTGAACACAAATTTCTCCTCTATAATCTGCACAAGGTTCTACTTTTATCTCTCCATCAATGCACATTCTTTTCCAGTGTCTGCTTCCAACAGTATCTTTTCCGTCTCCAATATAAGAATCATATATGCACCAGCTCTCTCCGTTTTTTCTTTTAGTTCCATCTTCATCAATGCAATCCATATCTTTGCAGATAAAATTTCCATCTTTTACCTTAGGGTTTTTACTCTCTTGACAAATACTTCCTAAAAAATAATTGCAATTCCCACAATCCTTTGAATTTGCATTTGATACATCTGGATTGCAACTTTTTTCTTTACTCATCATCATCCCTCCATTCCATGAAGCATCCCTGTCTGAAGAATAAATGTTTTCTTTATTACCGCAAGAATCAAACCAGAAAATTTCATCACTTGAATCAACACAATTAATTGTTGTTTGTCTTTTGCATCCGGTATTTAAATCAGGGTGTGAACATAAATAACCCCCGGCAAATGTTCCCCCCATTTCGTAGCATTCGCTTTCTGTAACAATCCTGCAAGTTTCATCATCAGTAAAATTTGTGCTTGTTCTATTATTTGTTGAATTAGAGATTATTGCTCCTGTAATAGATGAATTAGTTTTATTAGTACGATTCATTATTGGTTCAAAATCCAATACACAGGCTCCTAACTTAGAACTTACTTTTTGCATAAGACAATCCACTTCATTATTTATATCTCGGAAATCTTTTTGTGTTCCGGAGATATCCGAAAGCTGTTCACATCTGGTTTCAGTAACAAATGAAGCTTCTTCCCCTAACATACAGCATCCTTTTTGGCATTCTTGAATCAAGCAATTTTCATCTTCACTCCAAGTACCATTATCCCTTTTACAAATTGATTTAGGAGTTTTTGTACTGCAAAGCCCTTCAATTTCATCAACACAGCAACCAAGTTGGCAATCTGAAAATTCTTCACATTTAGAAGGAATCATCTCAACAGCACAGCTTTCAGTATCAACACTTGCAAGTTCTTGGCATTTTGCACCTATAATTGTTTCAGGGCAACAACTCCAGCCAATTGCAGAAACTGTTCCAATTTGTTTTATAATTAAAAAATCAATTAAAAATTTTGAAATTAAATCCGATAAATCTTTGTCATTTTTATCACTAATTATATTCTCTGTTATTTGGTCTGCTTGATGTAAAAAATAACTTTCTGCAAAAGTCATATTTAATATTAAAATTATTTGAAAAAATACAATTAACATTAAATTAATTTTTTGATTATGTTTTACCATCTCTTTATATTCCCGGAGGAATTGCACACCCCCTTATTGCAAACCTGAATTTTTCTTGGCTGTCTCTGTCTTCTACAGTATAAAATGTATAAAAATCTCCTGTTTTGAATTTATCAATATTAAAATTTTTATAAAATAACATATAACCAAGATTTTCAAAATGACAGAATCTTGCTTCTTGGCTGAGTATTTCTTGAGCAACAATTATTAAATTATAGAACTTGCTTTTAACTATAATTTCAAAATCTTTTTCCTTTTTAGTTTCATCTGTTCTGGTAGTTGTAATCTCTCCATAAATCTCTAAAATAACTTTATCAGGTTGTAATTTAATTTCAAAACCCTTGTATAATGCACTTGTTTCAAATCCTTTTTTATTTAAACTTATAACCAAATCATCAAAACATTGTTTAACATCTTGACTAATATTTTTTTCAATTTCCTCTCTAACATGATTAACCAGCATTGGTTCCTGATTAATGCATGGCGTGTAAAAATTTTGATTATAACATAATATTGAAATATTTTTCTTTCCAAGTCCATCTTCTAAATCATATGTTTTCTTTAAAGTTGGATTAATTGATCCGCCTTGTATTGCAATTAAATTAACTGTTTCTGTAATTCGTTCTTCAATGCATGTCTGTAAAAATTCTTTTTTATCTACCTCTATTTGATTTGGATTTAAAATATCTTGTTTGTTCAAAAAAAATAAAATTATTGCAATAGCAATAAGGATTATCCCAATAATTAAAAATATAGTCATTTGCCCTCTTTTATTCATATTTTCATTTCTCCTTTTTTATGGATTTTCTTTGTATTTTCATTTCTCCTGAAATGGAAATGCTAGAAAATTTTTTCCAAGATTTTCTTTGTATTTTCATTTCTCCTGAAATGGAAATGCTAGAAAATTTTTTCCAAGATTTTCTTTGTATTCAAAATCTTTAATAGTTTTCTGTGCGAAGGCACAGTTTGATTTTGAATTATTCCATCTTTAATAAAACTTGGCGTTTCTTGTTTATAAATTTTGGTTAAGATCTTGTAAAAATTAGTTAATTTTAAATTATAAATAAATAGTTTTAAAAATAATCAATCTCTTAAACTTATATGAAAAAGAGTGTATTAATTTATTTATTAATAATGTTTTTTAGTTTTACATTTGTTTCATCTGAAGCATGTAAATTAGATATCTCTTTAATCAATCAGGACCCTTATCCTGCAATTCCCGGAGATTATGTAAAAGTAGTCTTTCAGGTAAATGGAGTTTCAAATCCTGAATGTGGAAAGGTTGAATTTGAATTGCTGGATAAATATCCTATCTCATTTGATCCAACTGATGAACCAAAAATTATTTTTCAGTCCGGAATTTATAATAAAGATTATAGTTCATTTTTGACAGCACCATATAAAGTAAGAGTTGATGCAAATGCATTAAATGGCGATAATCCTATTGAAGTTCAATATAAGAAAGGATCAAACTTAGTCTATGAAACACAACAATTTATGTTAAATGTGCAAGATCCACGGGTTGATTTTGAAGTTCATGTAAAAGATTACGATTATACTACAAATACAATTACATTTGAGATATTAAACATCGGAAAAAATGATGTTGAAGCAATAACAATTGAAGTTCCAAAACAAAATAATATTATCGTAAAAGGATCAAACCGAAATATTATAGGGGATTTAGACTCAAATGAGTATACTACTGCTGAATTTGAGGCAACTCCTATAAATGGAATAATTAAGATAAATATCATTTATACAGATAATATCAATGTTAGAAGAATAGTTGAAAGCGAAGTTTTATTTGATTCTTCATATTTTCAAGGAAGAAAAGCTGATGAAAAAACAAACTCTTATAATATTTATTATTTAATTGGAGCTGTAATTTTAATTTTAATTTTCTTTGCTTATAGAAATAGAAAAAAGAAAAGAGATTTGCATAAACATAAATAAGTTTTCTTTTGGGATTATTTTGTATTAAACTAAGATTTATAAATAACTATCTCTTCTCGAATTTTATGAAGATATTAGTTGTAGGCTCTTGGAATCCTGAAAAAGTCAAGGAATATATCCCTCAAGCACAAGAATTAGGCATGTCTATTGCTCGAAGAGGGCATATCTTGATAGCATCACCTAGTTCAGGGATGCAAGGTTTAGTCGCAAAAGCATACAAACAAAATCATGGCCGTGAATTTATTGGATATTATCCTAAATTAAAATTAATGAAAGAAGTTGGAGAAGAAGTTTTAATAAAACCTGATACACCCATTTATACAAATCAAGATTATCCAATAAGAAATATATTGCAAGTAAAAGGAAGTGAAGCTGTAATAGGAATTACAGGTGGAATTGGGACATTAACAGAATTAATTGCCTCAATAAATGATTATAAACTACCAACAGCATTTTATCAGGGAAGTAGTCCACTTATAGATAATTTTATTATAAGAGAAATGGATTCTGATTTTTCAAAAAAAATTAAATACAAAAATAATATTAATTTTCTTCTTGATACATTTGAAAAATAAACTTTTATTCATATCTTAAAGCATCAACCGGATTAATTTTTGAAGCATTCATTGCAGGCCAAACCCCTGAAATTGCACCGGTAATTGTTGCAAATAATATGCAACCTATAAACAAGTAAATATTATAGTACGGAGCTAAAAATCCCCAGCCTAATGACTCTAAGACTCTACCGACAATATATGTACTAATATAACCAAGTAAGACTCCCAAAACCCCCGCAACAAAACCCAAAAATCCTGACTCAAATAAAAATATTGTAAAAATCTCAGAATTTCTGGCACCAATTGATTTGATAATACCAATTTCTTTAATTCTTTCCAAAACTGAAGTAATCATAGTATTAGCAGTATTAACTGCTGAAACAACAACCGAGATTAATGCAATTAAAATTACAAAACCAATAATAATATTTAATGCACTGGCATAACTATCTATCATATCTTCAAAAGACTGAACAAAAAAATCTTCTTTACCCTCTTCAAGTCCCCTTTCTTTTCTTAAATTTTTTTCAACATCCTGTATAACTTTATCAATATTGTTTACATCTACTCTTGCAACAACCCAACCATACGAATTTGTATCATTTGGATATAACTCTTCAATGAATTCATTAGTAGTATAAATCTGTGCATCATCTTGCGGACTTCCGACAGCTTCGTAAAACCCAACAATTTTAACTTTTTGTCCATTTATTTCAATATTATCATTTATATCATAAGAATTAGGAAAAATTTTATCTTCAATTAAATAATTGTAACCTAAAGCAACACTTCCTGTTTCTCTTGGTTGTAAATCTCTTCCTTTAATAATTCCAATATTTGAAATTTCCATTAACATTGGTTTTTTAGGATCCATTCCCACTAAAAAAGTATAAAACTTTTGATGTCCCTGCTGAACCTCTGCGACTTTAAAATAAGCCCCTGTAACTTCATAAACTCCTGCAGTTTTTTCAATTGCATCTAAATCCTCGTCTGTAAGTTTAAAAGTTGTATCTAATCCAGGAGCACCTGTTCCACGAGGTTGAATGATTATTTTATCTGCTGAAGTACTGGAAGACAAATCCTGAATATAAGCATATAACCCCCAGCCAAAACTAATAAAAATAAATATTGTAGTAATTCCTATAAAAATTGAAAGAATTGTTAAAATACTTCTGGTTTTTCTATGTTTAATATTTCGTAAAGAATATTTTATATTTTCTATGCTAAACATTTTTCAAATACTCCTTTAATTTCCCTATCTTGTGTTTGAAAAAGATAAAAATTTAATTTTTCCATTTTAACTTTTCAATGCCTCCACAGGATTTTGTCTTGCTGCCTGCATTGCCGGAGTAATTCCCGCAATTGAACCAATCAAGAAACTACCCATTAAAGAAACAGCAATTAAAATAAAACTTATTTCCGGTTGTGATTCTGCACCAATCCAATTATTAATTCCCATTGTTCCAAAATATCCAATAATTATTCCAAATAATGCACCCATAGCCCCGCCAATTAAACCCATAAATCCGGACTCAATAAAAAATTGAAAGAAAATTTGCTCATTCTTTGCACCAATAGCTTTCATTATCCCAATTTCTTTTTTTCTTTCTAAAACTGAAGTAGTCATAGTATTAACAATCCCTATTGCACCAACAATAATCGACAAAGAAGCAATAATAATAATAAATGCCTGTATTCCCGCTAAAATACTATTCACTGTTGAAAGCATAGCATCAGGAGTAGAAACTTCAAAATCTTCCTCTCCCAACTTAACATCCCTTTGCTGTCTTAAAACTTTCTCAATATCTTCTTTAGTTTTATCCATAAGATCTTTATCTTTAACTAAAACAACTATTATATCTACTTCATCTCCAAATTCAAATAATTCTTTTAATGGTTCTTCATTCATATAAATTGCATTATCCAGTAAGAAACTTCCTTTTTTCTTTGCAATCCCAACAACTTCAAAATTCTCGTCTTGAATTAAAATTTTATCCCCCCTTTTAAGAGGTTTATCTAATCCAACTTTATCTGCATAAAAATTATACCCTAAAAAGACTTTATTTGTATCCCCATCTTTTAATAATCGACCCTCTTCGGCTTCAATCTCTAATTGATCATAAACAAATTTCCGGTCTTCTCCTTCAGGAATATTAAGAGCAATGCTAAATGTAACCTTTTCATTAAACTCTAATTTTGACGTAGCAATATTTCTTCGAATAACTCTTTCAACATTATTGACTTTTTCTATAGCTCTTAAATCATCCATTGTTAATGGCGTTGAAACTCCTGTTCCTGGCGGACCTGCATAACTCAATCCTCCTGCCTGAACTGTTAAAACTTGTGTAGAACTTATTCCAAATTGTGAATTAACAGCCATTTTTAACCCATTCCCGAGAGTAATTAACGAAACAACTGCCATAATTCCGATAAAAATTCCTAAAAGTGTAAGCCAAGATCTAATTCCTCTATGTTTTAAATTTTTAAACGAAAGTGAAAAATAATCCTGTATCATTGTATCCTCTTTATTAAAGATTGTTAATAAAAGCTTATATAACTTTTTATCACATTAAAAAGGCTTTGTAGAAAGTTTATTTTTTGTTTTTTAAATTTTATAAATCCCCTCTATAAATTTTTGCTAAAGCAAAAAGACCCGCCCTTAAAAATATTTGAATTTCCAAGAAATTAGTATAAAATTCAAAAATTATTTTTTACTTTCTACAAAGCCCATTAAAAAATAATATTTATATAATAAAATAATCTATAATAATATGAAACTTTTAGATTTTCCAAAGTTAAGGCAAACTTATGAATATGATTGCGGAGCAAATGCTTTGCAGGCAGTATTAGTATATTATGGGATAGAATTAAGAGAAGAAATTTTAATGAAAGATGCAAAAACTAATCCAAAAAAAGGAACTACAATCAAAGGAATACTCAAAACATTAGATGAATTTAAATTAAAATATGAATCAAAAAGAATGACTATCAAAGATATTCAAAATTATCTTGATAAAAAAATACCTGTTTTAATTCTTCTGAGTGCTTATAATGAGTTTCATTGGGTTGTAGCTATTGGATATGATAAAAATAAAATATTTTTTGATGATCCCTCTTCATTTGAAAGAACTTTTTTAGAAGATAAAGAATTAGAAAAAAAGTGGCATGCAAAAGAAGGAAAAAAAGAAATTTATAATCATGGTATAGCTGTTTTTGGAAAAAAACCTGTTTATGATTCAAAAAAAATTATTCATATGGGATAATTTTTAAAAAAGATTATAAATCAAAAAATCATTTTATTTAAATGACTTATCAATATAGTTATTTAATCGGTGATTTAGTTTTGCTTGTTTTTTGGTCAATTCTTTTTTATTTGCGTAAAGATGTGCGAAAAGAAATGCTGGCAATTTCTTTAATATTCGGAATTATTGGGATTTTTACCGGATTTATTTATTTCCTTGATTGGTGGCACCCTCAAACAATTACAAATACAACAATAAGTCTTGAAGATTTTCTTTTTGGATTTGTAATTGCAGGAATTGCGTCGGTAATATACATTACTCTCTTTAGAAAAAAACTGAAATTTAAAAAATTAAAACAAAAATTAAAATCAAACAAGATTCTTCTTTTGGTTTTTGTATTTGCCATAATCTTTTTTGTTTCTCTTTATATCCTTAAATTAAATACTTTTTATTCTGCGATTATTTCTTTTTTAATATTAATCTTTTTTATTTGGTTCAAGCGAAAAGATTTAATCCTCAATTCTTTAATATCCGGAATATTATTGGTAATTATTTCAGTACCGGCTTATTTGATTCCGGAATTTATAACTCCTGGTTGGATACAAGCTTCCTGGTATTTTGAAAATTTATCAGGTATAACTTTTTTTAAAGTTCCAATTGAAGATTTTATCTGGATTTTTTTAACAGGAGCATTTATCGGACCATTATATGAATTTTATAAAGAAGCAAAAGTTGTTTCATTAACAAAGAAAGGTTAATTGATGAATCTTCACTATTTATTTCAATTAAACGAAATATTTATAAAATCTACTTTTGTATACAATTGTATATGGAAACAACAATAAGACTTAATCAAACAACAAAAACAGAACTAGATAATTTTAAACAATACAAGAGCGAGAGTTATGATGAATTAGTAAGAAAACTCATCTATTTAGCTAAATTAACCGAGAAAAAACCAAAACTTAGTCAAAAAACTATTCTTGAAATAAAAGATGCACGAGAAAGGATTAAAAAAGGCGAATTTTATACCCAAGCAGAAGCTAAAAAAATTCTTGGTTTGTAAAAAGATGTATAACCTTATTTTTGAAAAGAAAGCAATAGATTTTCTTAACAAACTTGAAAAAGAAATCAAAGAAAGAATTTGGAATAAACTTCAACAATGTAAAGAAGAACCATTTCGCTTTCTTGAGCATCTTGAAGAAATAAATGGATATAAATTAAGAGTTGGAAATTATCGTTTAATTATAGATGTAGATAATTCCATTAAAATTTTAAAAGTTTTAAAAATTGGGCATAGAAAGAATATTTACGAATGATAAAAAATTAAAATTTAACAATAATTTTATAATCTTTCAATTAATTTAAATTCTATGGATTTAATTGAACAAATAAAAAAAGAAGCAGAAACTTTTCATAAAAATTCTAAAGGAAGTCATGGCTGGGATCATACATTAAGAGTTTATAATTTATGCCTGCATATAGGAAAAATTGAAAATGCAAATTTAGAGATTTTGCAACTCTCATCGTTATTGCACGATATTGCAAGAAGTTATGAAGATAAATCAAAAGGACAAATTTGTCATGCAAAAAAAGGTGCAGAATTAGCAGAAAAAATTTTATCAAAATATAATTTAGAAGAAGAAAAAATAAAAAAAATTTCACATTGTATAAATACTCATAGATCAAGAGGAGATAATATTCCCTTAACAAAAGAAGCAAAAATTTTATTTGATGCTGATAAGTTAGATGCTATGGGAGCAGTTGGACTTGGAAGAATTTTTTTATTTGCAGGAGAAATTGGTTCAAAATTACATGATAAAAATATAGATATCAATAACTCAGAAGAATATTCAAAAGATGATACAGCTTATAGAGAATATCTGATAAAAATTAGATTTCTTAAAGATAGAATGTTAACAAACGAAGGTAAAAAATTAGCCAAAGAAAGACATGAATTTATGGCGAATTTTTTTGATAGAATGAACAAAGAAGTAGACGGGGAAATATAAATTTATTTTTTAACAACTTTTTTGTGATTAGGATGTTTTTGTATTAATTTTTTTTCTTCATTCTCAATATTAAATCCATTCTTTTTTCGTGTGACTTTTTCAACTTTGCCGTCTCTTAACCAATAAACAATTTGTGCATAAGCCTCGGCAAGTTCAGGTTCATGTGTAACCATAATAATTGTTTTGCCTTCTTTATTTAATTGTTGTAAAAATTCCATAACTTTTTCTCCGGTCTTAGTATCAAGGTTACCGGTAGGTTCATCTGCTAAAATAACTTCAGGATTGTTTGCAAGTGCTCTGGCAATTGCAACTCTTTGCATTTGCCCCCCTGAAATTTGAGACGGATAATGATCCATCCTTTCACCTAAATCAACTTTAATTAATAATTCTTCAGCATATGCATCTCTTTCTTCTTTGCTAACTCCTTGAAACATCATCGGTAAACTTACATTTTCTTTAACTGTTAAATTAGGAATTAAATTAAAACTTTGAAAAATAAAACCAATTTTCTTGCCACGAATTTGTGCTAAATCTGATTCATCTAATTCTGAAATATTTTGCCCATCAAGATAAATTTCGCCTTTTGTTGGAACATCTAAACTCCCAATTAAATTCATTGACGTTGATTTTCCTGACCCGGATGGACCCATAACTGCAACAAATTCCCCTTTTTTAATACGAATATTTATCCCATCAATTGCCTTCACAATTGTTTCACCCATCTTATAATGCTTATAGACATTCCTTAAATCAATAATTACATCACTCTTTTTATCTTCAGCCATCTCCCTTTAAAAAGAACTTTATTATTTAAATTATGTGATTTTTGTTCCCAAATTTATTTAAATGAAGTCTAGATAAATTTTCTATGGCTGATGAAAAATATGTAATAAATAGGATTATAGAACATTTACAAAAAATAAGCAATACTCAATATGATCTTAAAAAAGGTGCTATGTTACACGATGATTTCTATATTGTAACCGGTTGTTATCATGGAAGCGAGAAAGGAATGACAAAAACGAAATTTTTAAAAGGTCATCCTTTAGATATTATTGGACAGCATATTGAAGATAATGATTTTTTTTCTACCAGTAGTGTAGGTCAAGAGACATATAATTTATATGCAGGAAGAATACTTTTTTTAGCTTCAGATATTGCTTTAAATTCCTCTAAAAAAAATGAGGTTTTTCATAATCGCTTTTGGCCGAACAAAGAATTTTTTGCTCCAGTATCATTTTATTTTGAAAATGGCGTATTAAAACCCCTATTTATGGAAATTAAACCTGAAGATGCAAAAAAAATTGAATACTTAACTAAGTTAAAACAAGCTTCTAATTTTGAGAGTATATCTTCGCAGATAATTGGTCCAAAAAAAAGTAGAAATTTAGTAAACCATTTATTTTCTAAAGTATAATAATTCTTATTTTTTAAACAATCCATTAAACCAAATAATTTAAAAACCAAAATTATGTAACTATTTCATGGCATTTAAAATAAACCTTTCAGAAAAATCTGGAAAAACCTATAAATTAGAAGTAGAAGCACCATTATTAGACGGAAAATTGCTTAACGATAAAATTAATGGTAAAGATATTTCTGATGACTTAGAAGGTTATGAATTTGAAATTACAGGTGCAAGCGATAAATCCGGTTTTACAGCAGTAAAAGAAGTTGATGGTTCTGGACTAAAAAAAGTATTATTAAGCTATGAAAAAGGAATGCATAAAAGACCAAAAAGAGAAGGCAAGAAAAAAAGATCTAACTTTAAACCAAAAGGTCTAAGATTAAGAAAAACTGTTCGTGGAAAAATAATCTCAGATGCAATGTCTCAAATTAATCTTAAAACTTTAAAAGTCGGAAAAAGATCTTTACAAGAAATTTTCCCTGAGCAAAACAAAGCTCCGGAAAAAAAAGAAGCTGAGAAAAAAGAATAGTTATAGATATTATAAATTAAATATTTATTTAAACATTGATTACTTCATAATTCTATGAAAGATGAGACCATTAAAGATTTTCAATCCAAATCTTTAAGTTATCATGATTTATCGGATCCTGCAAAAAAATTATATCTTAATCTTTTAAAAGAAAATTATGAGAATTTAGCTATAAAAGGAATTAAATTAGATTATTTTAAATTTGTTGAATTAACTAATTTGCATTTTAATTCATTAAGATTAGCCTGTGAATTTATTATCCGAAAATTAGATGGACAAAGTATTAATGGAAAGCATTTGGATGACCTGTTAAATCATTCCAATCTTTTGCTTGAGAACCAAACTCAACATTCTTTTTCAGGGTATGACCCTTATGATTCTACCCCTGATTATCTTTTTAAAAAACCTGATAAGAAAAAAGAACTTATTTCTTATGAAGGTTTAAAAGAAGCAAAAGAAGTTCCTAAAGAAAATATAACCCAAAATGATGATAAAACAAATCAATCTGATACGGATAACGAAGAGGAAAAATTTTATGCAGAAGCACAAAATCGTAAAAAGGGTATGACTCCTGGTCAGCAAAGAAGAGCAAAAGCATTAATAAAGATTAAACGTTAATTTTTGTAACTACTATTAAATAACGAAATATTTATAAAGTCTAAGTTTAATAGAAAAATTATGAAAGAATACATTGATAATTTATTAAATAATCCGGAAGTAAAAAGAGATGCAGATAGATTATATTTAATGAGATTAGCAGAAGTTTATCAGGATTTGCAAGAACAAGGAATAGAATTAACTCCTGAAAAATTCATCTCTGCTACTGATGGGCATTATAATCAATTACGAGAAGCTTGTAAATATATTGTAACTGCATTATATCTAGAAGGCATGACCCTTGATGAAGCATTTTATGAACCAAAAAATTACTCTTATTCAGAATCTGGAGATTCATCAACAAGAACTAATGAAGAAATTGTTAATTTTTATTTAACTGGTGATTATAAAATTCAAAATAAACCTATAGAGCCAAATAAAGATGAAGATTCAATTAATCAATCAAAACTTGATAAAATTTATAAAATGTTAGAAAGATATTTTGATGCAAAAAATCCTTTTAATTTACCTTATGAGAAACCTTTAGAAGAGAAATTAACAAATTCTTATTTGTTTAGCGGGGAGTCTGACAAGAGAAAATATTCTAAAAGTATAACTGATGAGAGTTATAATCTTGGCTCTGGCATTAAGGATATTAATATTGATAGTATTATTGATAATCTTAGCTCTCAATATAATAAATAAGTTTTATTTTAATTCTCTCTTTGATTTATAAAAGAAAAAACCAACTATTGCAAATGTTGCAATTGGAGAAGCCCATGAAGGGATATTAAATCCAAAACTATCAAAAATCATTATAAGACCTAATAAGAATATTGAATACATCGCACCATTTTTCAAATATTTGTATTTTTTGATCTCATTAATTCCTTTTACTGTTAATTGTCTAACAATTATTGCACCAACTCCATTTCCAATAAGAATCAAAGGAACAAATAATGTAAAAGCAAATGCCCCAAGAACACCATCAATAGAAAAAGTCATGTCAATAACTTCAAGGTAAAATATCTTGCTCATATCTGACATTGATGCTTTTCCTTCAAGCATTTGAGCTTCCATCTTAGCCGCATTTTCTTTAAATCCATGGGTGATAAAAAATACCGTCGAGCCTAAAACTGCACTAAAAGCCATTAAAGGATTTATTTTAATTGATAACCATACTATTATCGAGAGAATTATTGATATTACTGCAAAAAACCAAACTCCATGACGTTCAATATATTTTTCCCCTCGTAATCCATAATGTTTTGATTCTAAAAACAACCAATGAAAAAATAAGAAGATTAAAAATACCCCTCCTCCGATTAAAAGCACTGGTGCAGACGCCTCAACGATTGCAAGCATTGCAGGATCTGAACTAAGAGCCAAAGTAAAAACTTCTTTAATAGACAAGCTAGGATTACCCATCCAAAATATTATAAACGGCAAAACTCCCCGAACAACAAATACTGCAAATAATATCCCCCAAAATAAAAACCATCGTTTTGCTTTTGCAGACATTGTCGATAATACTTCAGCATTAATTATCGCATTATCAATACTTGATATTATTTCAAAAAGAACAAGACCAAGTATAATCAGCATTATTGTAATTATATCCATTTTTTTGAAACCTCTTTAATGAAAAATAATTATGTTTATTCTTCTTAAAATTATTGTTCATACATCTATTGTTGTTACCCCTAGTTAATAATATTTATAAAGTTTAAATCCTTAAGAAAAACATGATGAGAGAGCAAGAATTAGATAAAGATGTGCAAACTTTATATTCTGCTTATTTGACTCATCTAAAAGAAGAATTCTCTCAAAAACCAAATTATACTGAAGATAAATTTAATCTTTTTGTAAAAGAATATGAACCTCAAATAAAAGATGCTTGTGAAAATATTATTTTTGGTTTGTATTCAAGAAGAAAACCAAATTTAAGCCAATTAGAAAAAACTGCAAAAGAGGACCATTTTATAAATAAAGTTCTTGCGAAGTTAAAAAAATATCCTTGCAAAAAATAATAAATTAATTTTTCTTTGTCCCCTTTAACAATCTTTAAAAACTAAACCTATTATTCTATTATATGACAGAATCTTTACCTGAATTAAATGTTGGAGTTGTAGGACACATTGATCACGGGAAAACAACACTATTAAGTAAAATTACCGGCAAATTTGCAGACACACATTCTGAAGAATTAAAACGGGGAATTACAATCAAATTGGGTTATGCTGAATTAACAATTTATAAAGATGGCAATAAATTCATGTCAGAAAAAAAAGGAATCCCCCAAAGATATGTAAGTTTTATCGACGCACCAGGTCATGAAATGTTAATGGCGACAATGCTTTCAGGAGCAGCGACAATTGATGCAGCAATTTTAGTTGTAGCAGCAAATGAAGGAATCAAACCTCAAACAAAAGAGCATCTTTTAGCACTTCAGGCAAAAAAAATTAAAAATATAATTATTGCCCAAAATAAAATAGATTTAGTCAGTAAAGAAAAAGCATTAGAAAATTACAAAACAATTAAAGAATTTACAAAAGGAACTATCGCTGAAAATTCACCCATTATCCCTATTTCTGCTCAGCAAGAAATAAATATTGACAAGATTTTAGAGGAACTTTGTAAAATTGAAATCCCAAAAAGAGAAATTAATACTGAGCCAATTTTCTTAGTTGCAAGAAGTTTTGATATTAACAGACCAGGGACAGAAATAAAAAAATTAAAAGGCGGAGTATTAGGCGGAATATTAAAAAAAGGAAAATTAAAAGTTGGTGATGAAATTGAAATTAAACCCGGATTAAGTATAAAAAAAGCAAATCAGCAAATATATCAAACATTAACAACAAAAATACTTTCACTACATAAAGGTGCAGAATCAGTAGAAGAAGTTTTGCCCGGAGCAAGTATTTCAATTGAAACAGAATTAGATCCTTATTTAACAAAAACAGATTCATTAACAGGATGTTTAGTTTCATTAAAAGGAGTTTTACCTGAAATAAGCCATAGCATTAAAATTAAATCTGAATTATTTAAAGAAGTATTAGGGACAGAAGAAAAGAAAGCTGTAGAATCTTTGAAAACTAAAGAGATGTTAATGTTAAATGTAAATACAACAATTACTGTCGGGATAATTGAAAAAATTAATAAAAATGAAGTAGAATTAAGCCTGAAAATCCCAATCGTAGCATTAAAAGGCGATAATGTTGGAATGGCAAGAAATATTGATAATCATTGGAGATTAATCGGTTTTGGCGAGATAATACAGTAGAGAGTAACCTAGCCATTACATAACTACTGCTGTGTTATTGAGCAGAGATAATACAGTAGAGAGTAAATTGATTATAAATTATCTAATGGGCTTTTTACATTTTTAATTAATGCTTGGGAGATTTGGGTGTAAATTTGGGTTGTTTTAATATCTGAATGACCGAGTAATCTTTAAATAATTCTTAATTCTGTTCCATGTTCAAGTAGATGCGTTGCAAATGAATGCCTCAATAAATGAGGATAAATTCTTTTTTTTATTTTAGATTTCTTTTTTGCGTTTTTCAATATAGCTTGAATTGTTGACGTCGTAAGTTTTCCCCTGCTCTCCCAAATTTATTTTTCGAGGCCCGGTTTCATCTCTGTTCGCAAAACTTCGTAAAATGCCGATTTAAATGCAATTAAATTTTAGTGGCACGAACTGATAGGAGACAATTTTAAAATAGAAGGGGGGGGTTCCTAACAATATGTTTATTTAAGGAAATTTTTTACTAAATCAAAATTTATTTTTTCTTCTTCGAATAATTTTCTTAGTTTATTTTTATTCAGTTTTTCAGGGCATTTTTCAACCAAACAAAAAATCACATGTTCAGAACAAAAATTTACATTTATTGTTTTTTTATCTTTTACCCCTTCATAAACAATAGGTAGAATTTTTTTTAGAAAAGAAGAGGTTATCTTTTCTGAATTTTTTATAATATGTGCAAAGTGGGCTATTGATAATGCCTTTTCATATTTTAAGCCAGGAATAATATAATCAATTAATTTTTGTGTTTTATCCTTCATTTCCATACTTAAATTTTCAATAAAAGATCCTAATTCAATAATGAAATCAGAATCCGTTTTCTTAGATAAATAAATTTTTTTTACTTCATTTATTATCTCAGGATATAAATTATGAAATTCTTGAACATATGAAAATAAATTTTCAAATGTTGATTGATATTTTCCAGATGAAGATTTTAATTCCAACAAGGTTTCTTTAGTATATTTTATATAGTGCTCTTTTAGTGGAGGATCAGGCAAAATTAAGTTAAAATAAATATGCTCTATGTCATATGATACTTGAGATATTAAAACTTCATAAATTTTTGAATAATCTTTTTCATCTTCAGAGACTTTTAATTTCTTAAGAATTTTTTTATATTCTTTTGAATCAAATCCATGAGCTGATGAACTGTTTCTAAACTTATTTAACAGTTTTAGAAATGCTGTATTTTCATTAATAGTAGTTTCATAATGATCAAAGTATTTTCGATTGAGAAATTCTTTTTTGAAAGTTTTATATTTGTAGAAAAATTTAAAATTCTTAATTATATCTTCATTTAATTTATTTTTTCGTCTATTTAGATTTACATGTGTTTTTATTTTCTTCCCAACAATAATATCATGATGGATTCGCATAAATAATAGAAATTTTCTTAGAAGTTCAAGAGATTTCAATGGGGTAATAGTTCCTTTAGTATACTTTTTGAGTTCCTCAGGAGTATTTTTTTTTAAGAAATTAGAATAACATTCTTTTAAACCAATGCTAATATAACTTAAGTTCAAATCTTCTCCAACTTGATTAAAAACTTCGTTAATTAATTTGGTATTTATAGATTCAATCAATAGGATATTAAGAAAAATTATTCTACTCTGAAATTCATCAATTGTTGTTTTATCATTTATTATTTTTTTAATATGATTCAAAACATCTTCAGTATCATCAAGTATGAATATATTTTTATTAGCAATTGCTATTTCGGGGAAGAATTTTTCAAGATAATTTTTTATTCTTTTATTTGATAGATTCATAAAATAAATCATTCGTTTTATCTTGCTCCTAAAATCAAAATATCTATCTTCAAGTTTAATCTTTCTTGGATCAATGTTATATTGTTTCCAATGTTTTAACTCTTTATTTGGAAAACCTTCACCTAAATCTCCTAGATTTACTGCAATATATCCTTTAGCAACTCTGTAAACTCCTCTAAATAATCCCCATTCATAACCAAAAAGGACGGTCCCATCATCTCCAATCTTAAAATCCTTATTAGATTCATATTTTTTAAGAACTTCTTCTTTAAAGAAAACTGTTTCAAGAAAACCATCTATTTCATGTTTTGCTGCTTTTTTTGCAGACTTAAAACCATTTCTTGTAATAAACTCAACATGATTCATTTTACTATACTTTTTATAATAAATAGAATTATATTCACTACAAAAGTTCCTATTGTTATAAGTGTTCCAACTTTCCCTAGCATCTGCCATATTTTAGGTTTGTCTTCTGTTAATTCCGATTTTTCATCAGTAATTTTGATAAATCCTCCGAAAAACAAAGATAATATTTGAATACCCAATAATCCCACCCCAATATTTGTCAGGATTGTTAGATTAAATAAAAGACCTCCCAATACTACAGTTAATGCAATAAATTGAATTATTACTGATAATCTTAAACCATTTATATTTCGATTAGCTAAATCCACTATTGGTTCTAAAATAAATGAATAAAAATATGCCAATACCGCTGCAAGAACAATACTAACAGCTAATATAACTATGTAATCTAAAGAAAATGTAACTGGATTATTGTATAACCAATCAGAGATAGCTAAGCCTAAAACAAGTATTAATGCAAGAATATTAAATCCTAGTAGTTTATCAACTATATCTTTGCTTTTGGCATATTTTTTAACTTTTGAGAATCCTAAATCTGCAAAATGGGCTAAACTTCCATCCTCATACATTTTCTTTTTTCTTGCCATTATAATCAAAGTATATTCTCTACAATATAAATTTTATTATTTATAAATGGAACTCCCCTAATGTATTAACTAAAAGAGCCTTTGACTTTGATATACTAAAATTGTCCCTAGCTTCTTGTCCTCGATGTATCACTACGTTCATTAGAATGGACGCCTCTCAAAATTACTTTCACTTCGTTCGAGGAGTTTAACAGCACTTTAAATAGAAATGCCTCGGCTCGGCACTCCCAAAAATTTTGCCTACTGCAAACAACTTCTCTATATCCCGATGTTAGTTTTAATTTGTCCCTCGCTAATTTACGAAAAAAACTTAAAAATCTCTTTTGCATTATTGTGTTTGATAAATGGTTGTCGTTTTCGCCTGACTGAAAAGAAACTAATTTTTGTAAATCTTATCATGATGGTCAAAATCAGAAAATAAAATAAGATTATTTATTTTGTCAAATTTGAATACTAAAACAAAATGCCCTACATGAACTCGTTTAAATTCTCTCATGTCGTATCTTAAATTTTTATAGTGGTCTATATCTATGCTGTTCAAAACTTCATTCATTTTATTAAAAAGATTCTCATAAAGTTGTTTGTCTTTCTTTTCAAGTTTAGCTAGAATTCTATCAAACTCTTTACTTGTCTTATATTGCCTTGGCATTTTGCGAAATTTACTTTTTTTCTATTTTCTTTCTTAATTGATCTATAGAATTAAAGGTTTCGCCATAACCTTCTTTTTCAATTTTCCCTAATTTTTCTAAATATTCGGGTCTTAATTCTGGTTCGATAATATTAGCACCCCATTCAATAACTATCTTTGAAATAGCTTCACTTTTAGTTTTTAAATTATATCTAGCTTTGATTATATTTAATATTTGATTTGCTTCTTTAGAAATTTCAATCATTGCTTGAACCATTTTTATTATTTTATATATTTAGTATATATCTCTTATATATAAAGAGTATATAAATATTTCTTATGTCAAGAATTGAAAACCTCCTCCTTTAGGATGTGGTCTTTTACTTGTCTTCAATTCTTGAGCATCCTAAAAACAAGGGTCTTTACAAACCACACACTTTAGTGTGTGGTGGCCCATTGTTTTTTTGATGCTAAAATCTTCTTTTTTCCAAAAAAAGAAACAAAAAGTGAGCAATCTCTCTTATTTATTGGTCGTAGGAACCATCTCATAAAAGAAAAATTAAAATTCACGAGGTCGCTTTTTGTTTCGCAAATTTTCTTCGTGAAAACCAATCAGTTTTCTTTATGATAATCCTTAAAAAGCATTAATCTAATAATTTTATATGTTAAACATAATTCAAAAATATATTTCAAGAATTATCTCCCAAGAAGTTCCTGTTAAAATGCCTTTTGATATTGTAACATATCTTTTTAAAGAAAATCTTGAACGAAATTTTAGAGGCAATGAAGAAATTGTAGACAGATATTTTAATCCATTAGAAGAAATCTGTAAAAAACAAGATTTTTCTTTTGGTCCTCTTATTACAAATGCACATATAAAACCAAATGTAATGAAACAAAGAGAATATTTTATGAAAGTAGAAGGAAATTTAGTTTTATTAGAAAATCTAGTAGACATTTATTTTTTAGGAGAAAAAAATACTTCTATTTGTTTTCCGGAAGGACAAGAAGATGAGGTGTTACTTAATGAATTTCAAAAACATTATTTAGAAGAACCTAAAAAAATGATAACTGATTTAAAAACCGGAGGATTAGTTTTATATCGTGGTGAAAAAAGATTTATTCTTACAGAAAAACAAATAAATGAAGCTTTTGGCGAAGCTTTTGAAAAATATAGGATAATGAGATAAAATATCTTTTAAATTATATATTTCTTTAAAAAATAAAAAAGTTTAATCTGTTTATGGAATCAGATTTAGAAAAATTAGTTGTGATTGAATCTCCTTTTAAAGGAGAAGGATATCATGAAACTGAATTAAATATTTTATATGCAAGAGCATGTGTTCATGATAGTTTAACAAGAGGTGAATATCCTTATGCTTCACATTTATTTTATACCCAAGACGGAATTTTAAATGATAAAGATGAAAAAGAAAGAAGTTTAGGAATAAATGCCGGAATTTCTTGGGGGAATTTAGCTAAAAAAACAGTAGTATATCAAGATCGAGGAATCTCTAAAGGAATGGAATATGGAATAAAAAGAGCAAAAGAACAAGGTAAAGAAATAGAATTTAGAAATTTGCCGAATTATGATTCTTTTTTGCAAAAAGCAAAAGAAAAAGTTTCAGGAAAAGATTATGAATTTAAAAAATAAATTTCTTTCTAAAATCATCTAAAAGTTTTTAAGTTAAAATTAATAAAAACATCTCTAAAAAATAGGTCCTTCGTCCTGTCCTTGCATACGTCCCCTTTTCCAACTATCATAATCTCTTCTATCTTGAGCATTCTTTTTATTATCTTCCTGAGTTTGATAACCTAAAAGTATCGCTTCAATTCTCTCTTTTGGATTAGAAGAATTTTCTAAAATTAAATCTCTTAAACCATTAGAAGAACAATACTTTTCTTCAGGACTTTTAGCAATCCAAATCTTTTCATGCTTTTCAAAATCATATCCTTGAATATCTGTTCCAGGGATTTGACCCTCTATATAAATTGTTAATCCTCCTACAAATAAAATTTCTCTTTTTTCCTCCCCAGAAATAGGTTCTCCCATGCTAAGATAATCTTCACCAAGATGAACAATATCTGCAAGGTATTTTGTTGCTGAACTAAAAATTTTGAACTGCCCAATAGTTTCATTTAACAAGTCAAAACCAATTTGCTCAACTAATTTTGTAGAACCATTGTACATCCATAACATACTATCAACACCTTCTTTAACAGGTCGTTCCCAATGTAAAATTGAGTAATCTTTAAGGAATATCTTTTCTGTCATATTAATAAATCTTAAAATTATATATATAAAGTTTCTTATTTCAATATCTTTTTATAACCTTCAACAAAGCCTATCATCATAAAAATCATCTAAAAGTTTTTAAGTAATTTTTTTTTATGTTACTTATGGTGATTTATTCTCATTCCAGATTAAGTTCTTTTGAACAATGTCCTTATAAATTTAAATTAAGATACATTGACAAAATAATCCCCGAAATAGAAAAAAGTATTGAAGCACATTTAGGTTCATCAGTTCACGATGCTTTAGAATGGCTTTATCAAAGTGTAATGGAAGGAAGAATCCCAACCCTTGATGAAGTTATAACCCGTTATGCAGAAACATGGCAAAAAACATTTGTACCAAATATAAAAATTGTAAGACATAATTTAACAGATAAAGATTATTTCAACAAAGGAATACAATTCTTGCTTGATTATTATATGAGAAATAAACCATTTAATGATGGAACAGTCAGCGTTGAAGACAGAATTTTAATAAAATTAGATGAAGAATTCCAGATACAAGGATTTATTGATCGTTTGGTTCATAATACAAAAACAAACATAATTGAGATTCATGATTATAAAACTGCAAATAGTTTGCCCCCTCAGGAAAAATTTGAAACAGACAGACAACTTGCACTTTATTCAATAGCAATAAAAGAAAAATTTGGAAATGACAAAAAAGTACTTTTAGTCTGGCATTATTTAGCACATAACACAAAAATAATCTCCACAAGAACAAATGAACAACTAAAACAATTAAAACAAGAAACATTAAATCTAATCAAAGAAATTGAATCCACCACTGAATTTCCGTCGAAAAAATCAATACTTTGTGACTGGTGTGAATATAAAAGCATGTGTCCGGAATTTGGCGGAATTGTCAAAGAAATACAAAAAAAATTATAATTTTAATTCTATTGAATAAAAAGTTTCATAATAATCGAGATTAAAAAACCCATAGCACCAAGAATTAAAATTCCAATACCAGAAACTTTCGCGATAGTTTCATATTCTTTTCTTGAAGGTTTTTTCATCGAAAACCATACTCTTTTGCATTTTAAAGAAAATGATTTAATTGATTCATAAATTTTCATATATATAATAGAAATAATTAGTTTAAAAAAGTTAAGTTTTTGATAAATCTGATTTATTTTTCTGTTTTAAAAGATTTATACATCGGATGATTTGCAATAATATGATAAACAATTTCATCTGAATCCTTTATCCTCAAATCATCTTCTAATCCTAAACTTTTAGCTCTTTTTCTAAATGCAAGTGAGATGTATAAATGAGCCTTTCTTTGATAATCTAATGATTCTTTTAAAAAATTAATTTCTTTTGGTGTAGCATCTTTTATTTCCTCACACATTGTTGTAAAATAATTTTCAAATTTTTGGGCATTAGAAAAATGTAATGTTGCAATTCCCCTAAAAACATAACTTAATTGTTGATTGTTTAATCCTGCGATGGATTTTTCTAAATAAATTTTATCCCTATTAAATAATTCATCTACTAAAATCGTGCAAATATCATTAGAACTCATCGTTAAATTTCCACATAGGATGTTGCGTTAATATCGCTTTTACAAGTTCACTTTCTTTTTCATTAATACGCGAATCATTTGTAATCCCTAACTTTTTAGATTCTTCACGATATATTTTTGCAAGAACATGATGAGCTCCTGCTTGAATTCCAAATGCATCGCTCAATTCTTCTGCAAGAGGGGAATCTAATGTTGTAGCACTATTTGCATCCAAATAAAATTGTTTTGCATTATTCATATGCAGTAATGCTAAACCTTGATAAAAATAACCTAATTGATTATCACTTAATTTTCCGGGATAAGAATCCAAAATACTTTGGTCTAATATTTTGTATTCCTCAGTAAGATTTCTATAAATTTGTTCTTCGTCCATTTTAAAAATTATAATCTAATGTATTTTACCCGGTTCATATTGATCTAAAAGACTACCAATATATCTCTTGAATAATTTTTTTCTTTCGTCTAACGGAACTGTTTGAGGTAAACCCCCTACACGATAAGCTTTATTTGCAAATTCTCTTCCAACTAAAATGTCTGCTGTTCCGGTTATTCCTTCTAAATCTGCTCTTAAAATTGATTCTTCTCTATTTCCTTTTGTAATCTCATCACAAAGTCTTCTTGACTCCCCTAAATATTCTCTTCCTCGATCTACATGCATTAAATATAATTGATAATAAATAATCCCTTTTTCTCTGCTAGGTAATTGTTCAAAATCCCTTGATTTAATATAAACCTCTGACATCTCTCTAAATTCATCAATTAATCCTCTAGCATTCTCTCCTAATAAATCAACATAAGCATCAAACATTTCTCCTTCTTCTTTACCCATCTTCTCTCTGGATGTCTTTAAATGGCTAATTTTAGAATAAGTGTCTCTTATTTTTTTCTCATCAATAACCATAAATTCTCCATGTTTAATTTATTTATATATATTTATATTATTTAATTATTATAATTTATTTTTTGCAAATATATTTGCTTGTCTCTTTTTCTACGCAATATTTGCAGTTCTTTGAAGGTTTTGTGCAAACCCCGTCGCTATTTCTCAAAAAATGCTTAAAATTTCTGCATAAAGCAATAGTTAAATTATCCAAACCTTTTTTCGGATGTCTTATTGCCCTAACAATTTTTTGACCCAAATTTAATCCTTTATATTCCGAAATATTAGCCTTATTTAACGCTTCTTCAATAACCTCTGAAGCTTTATTATTACAGAAATAAATAATTATATCTTCACCGCATCTTGGAAAATTCCCATCTTCTCCTCTGATTTTAGGTAAATAATCTCTTGGAGTTTCAAAATCAATTTTTAAAACTGTGCTTCTTCCAAAATGACTTTTGCTTGTGATTTCTCCATCATATCTTGTGATTGATGGCAAATTCTCTAAACTCATCTAACATTTACTAAAGCATTCAACTTTATAAAACCTTTTTTTTATGAGTTATTCATAAAATTCAATTCCAAGCTCTTCTTCTATCTCTTTTTGTCTAAGATTTTCTTTAGAATCTGAATGACCTGTAATTTGTGAGCTTTTAACTCCCGTAACAATTAATAAAACTCTGATAGAATTTTCCATATCTTCTGAAATTTGTGCCCCCCAAATTAATTTAGCATCAGGATTTAATCGATTTCCAACAGTCTCTATAACTGATTTGCACTCTTCCAAACTCATATTTGGACCTCCAACAATATTAACTAAAGCTCCCATAGCATTTGAAATATCAACATCTAATAATGGATTTTGAATTGCTTTCTCGACTGCATCAAATGCTCTATTTTCTGTGTCTGATTCTCCCATGCCAATTAATGAAACGCCACCATTAACCATTACAGCTTTAACATCTGCAAAATCCAAATTAACTAGTCCGGAAGTTGTAACTAATTCAGTTGTACCTTTAACAGCATTAGTCAAAATTTCATCTGAAATTTTAAAAGCAGTTTGAAGAGGTAAATCCGGAGCCAATTCTAATAATTTATCATTAGGAATAACAATTAAAGTATCTACGCAATTTTGCATTCTTTCAAGACCATCCATAGCATTTTCAATCCTTTTTCTTCCTTCAATTGTAAAAGGCATAGTAACAACACCAATTGTCAAAGCACCTTGTTTTTTTGCAAGATTTGCAACTACTGGAGCTGCACCAGTACCTGTTCCACCTCCAAGACCACATGTAATAAAAATCATGTCACTTCCGGCAATTTTTTTCTTAATTTCTGCTTCAGATTCCTTTGCCGCTTCAGCACCAATTTTTGGGTTACTCCCTGCACCAAGACCCTGAGTTAATTCTTTACCGATTAAAATTTTTTGGTCAGCATTAGCATATAATAAATCCTGAGCATCTGTATTAATTGCAATAAGTTCGCCGCCTTTAATACCAATTTCACGCATTCGGCTTAAAGAATTATTTCCTCCTCCGCCAATACCGATAACTTTAATTTTTGCAGATTGCTTTTTAAGAAGTTCTGCTAATTCTTTATCAATCTCTCTTATTTCCGGTGAAATCCCTGAATTAATATGCTCAATACCTTTTTGAGCACTCACCACTTCATATATATCCTCCATGACAAAAAAAAGTTATATCCATTTATAAGGATTATTGTTATTGAAAATTTTTTTGAAATTAGCGAGGCATAAAACTATTTAATACTGCAAATTTAACCTAAATTTCATCTTTTTAGAAACCC
>DUKY01000012.1 GCA_013329055.1 Nanobdellota archaeon | reverse complement strand
TTTTTTCTTTTTTACTTTTATTAAAATATAAGCATGAAAAGAATAAAGAAGAATTATTGGAGTTATATATTAAGTTGCTTGAATTAAAAAAACTTATTCATGAAGGAAATTATGATTCTGCTGCAAATCTTTTTATTTTAATTAAAAAACATTACGGGGAATATATATCTAAAGATGCTTTAAATGATAGAGAATTATTAAAAAAAGAAATACAAAAATTAACAAAGAAATTTGATTTAGAGTCAAAACCTTTAATTAAAAAACATTTAAAAGAAGGTAAAGAGGAAAAAGAGGCGAAAAGCAATAAGGAAGATAAGGAAATTGAAGAAAGTATTGAAGAGAAAGAAGATTCAAAGATTATTGATGAAAAAGAGATTAAAAAGAATGAAGAAGGTGGTGAATTTGAAAAGAATATCGAAGAGAAAATAAACAACAGCGTAAAAGAAGTTAAAGAGAAAATAAACAAAAGTGAAAAAGTTGTCAAAGAAGTTAAAGAAAACGAAAAAGAAAACAAAGGCGAAGAGAAAAGAAATAAAGATGTAAAAGAAGTTAAAGAAAACGAGAAAATTGAAGAGGATAAACAAAATAAAAAGATTAGTAAACAATCGAATAACATTAAAAATGTAAAAGATATTAAAGAAAATTTACAAAAAAAAGAAAAACTAAAGGTTATGAAACCGTTAGCAATAAATAAAAAAGAGGGAAATAAAGATGAATCTGCAAAAAAATAAGTCTTCTTTTTTTTTGGGTTTTTTATTAATTCTTTTTTTAAATTTGAATNNTTATGTTGAAAATGATTTATTAGACTTTATTGAATTTGAAAATGTAAGTCTTTTAATTCCGTCTATGGGAAGTGAGTCTGCTTATTTTTTAATAAAAGGAAAAGAGTTAGGTGTTTATACAGGCAATATCGGTTTAAGAGGAGATATTGAGGAAAAGATTTCTGTAAATTTAAGTATTGTTGAGACAGATTTAAATCCTCTTTTATTAATGAATATAGATTTATTAAGGAAAAGTTTTGTTTTGGGTAAACCCATTAAATTTAAATTAAATTTAAATAAGCTGAATAGAGAGGAGGTAAATAATGTTTCGTTATATTATTCTTTAGTTGATGAAAATAATAATACTTATCTTTTAGGAAATGAATTAATTAATGTTAGCAATTCTATTCAAGAAATTAAAATTTTTGATTTACCTTTAGAAGTACAAAAAGGTGATTATATTTTAAAAACAACTCTTTTGTATGATGATGAAACAATAATTGATACCTCTCCTTTTGTGTTGAAAGTTGCTTTTATGAATATTCTTTTGTTTGGTTTTTTTCCTATGTGGGTATTAATTTTAATTGTTTCTTTTTTTCTTTTAAGTTTAATTTTATTTATTTTAATTAAAAGACATATTGAAAGCAAGAAGAAGTATAAAATGAAATTAGATTTAGATACTATTCCAAAAAAAGAAGATGGTTTTTTGTACCTTGGGCATATTGCTGAAAAAAAGACTCTTGCATATTTAGATCCAAACAAATTAACGACTCATTCAATCGTCGCTGGTGCGACTGGTGGTGGTAAATCTATTTCAGCACAGGTGATTATCGAAGAGGCTTTAATGAATAATATTGCTGTAATTGTTTTTGATCCAACTGCTCAGTGGAGCGGTATGCTTAGAAAATGTGATGATAAAAAGATGATTTCTTATTATTCTAATTTCGGATTAAAAGAAAGTGATGCAAGAGCATTTAAAGGAAATGTTCGGCAGGTTAAAGATGCCAGGCAAATTATTGATATTAATAAATATATGACTCCCGGGCAAATCCAAATTTTTTCCTTGAATAAATTAGATCCAAAACAGATGGATACTTTTGTTGCAAATGTTATTCGTCAGGTGTTTAAATCAGATCCAAAGGAATCTCCTACTTTGAAGGTTTTGGTTGTTTTTGATGAAGTTCATAGATTACTTTCTAAGTTTGGTGGTAGTGGTGAAGGGTTCTTGCAAATTGAAAGAGGTTGCAGGGAATTTCGTAAATGGGGTATTGGAATTATGCTCGTTTCGCAAGTTTTAAATGATTTTGTTGGTGAAATTAAAGCTAATATTTCTACAGAAGTACAGATGAGGACTCGTGATGAAGGAGATTTAAATCGTATTAAAACAAAATATGGCGAAGAATTTTTGCAGTCACTAGTTAGGGCGTCTGTTGGTGTTGGTATGTTTGAAAATCCGGCTTATAATCATGCTCAACCATATTTTATTAATTTTAGACCAATTTTACATAGCACCCGTAGATTACCTGACGAGGAGCTTGAGAAATATAATAATTATAATGATATTTTTGATGATTTAGAATATCAGGTTTCTCAATTAGAAGAAGAAAAAGTTGATACTTTTGATTTAAAGATGGAATTAAAACTAATTAAGGATAAAATTATGTCCGGTAGTTTTTCTGTTGTAGAAATTTATCTCGAGGGTTTAAAACCACGTATTGAAAAGGAATGGGAAAAATTGGGTAAAAAACCTAAAGAAAGAAAAATTGAACTTGCAAGCGAGGAAGAAATAAAAAAATCAATTGAAGAAGCTAAAAAATCCAGAGAAAAATTTGAGAAAGAACAAAAAAAGGAAGATGAAAAGGAAAGCGGAAAGAAAAAAGTTGAAGAAAAGTTAGACGAAAAGGAAGTTACACCTTTAACTTTTGATAATGGTATCATGGTTGGAAGTGTAAAAGAGTTAAGAGATTATTTGCCGAATATGGATGACGAAATATTTAAAATTCATGTTAACGATGAAAAAAATGATATATCTGATTGGATAACAAATAATTTTTCAAAAGATGAAGGTGAAAAATATAAATCTCTTAAAGATAAATTTGAAATTATAAAAGTTTTGATGAATTTTGGGAAATCTTCAAAAAAAGATGTTATTGAAGAAAAAGATAAAACTGTTTCTAAAGAAAATAATATTAATAATAAGGATGACAAAACTAAAGATAAATTAAAGAAAAAGACTTTAAAGAAAAAAGATGAAAAAGAATAAGCAAATTTCTAAAGAAAATAAGGTTATTAAGAGCGAGGTTAAAGACGAAGAGAAATTAAAGAAAAGGGACGATGAGCTTAAAAAAATAGTCTCTGGGAATCAAGGAGTAAAAATAGAATCTTTTGAAGATACTTTCAAATTTATTTCAAAAGATTTATCCTTAATCTTATCAGATATTAAAAATAAGAATCCCAAATTTATTGAAAAAATTCAGTTTAATCGAGTTTTTAAGGAAAAAGAAGATTTTAATATTTTTATTAAGGGATTAATACTTGATTTTTTAAAAGATAAAAGTGATGATCTTAAATCCAGATTATCTGATTTAAGAAAAAAGGGTTACTCTGTTTTATTCTTAAGTTTAAAATTTATGTCTGTTCCATTAAAGATTAAACTTTTTAGTTCTTCTTTAAACAAAGAAGATTTTGATAAGATTTTTATTTTAGTTGAAAATATTGAAAAAAGTTTAATTTCTTTTGAAGAGCAAGAAAGAGCTGTAAAAGAGAATAAAGAAATTTACTAATCTTTAGAATGTAAATTTCTAATCCCCCATTTGGACGTCGTAAATTCTATGTTACATTAAACCAAATGAGGAATGAAGAAATTCTTTAAGTTTGAAGAAGGAAATTTCTAATCCCTCCTTTGGACGTAGCAAAGCTGTAGGATATTGACCAAAATAGGGAATGAAAAAATAGATTTGCAGTCGAATAAATGAGATTGATTTTAAATCTCTTCATCATCATCTTTTTTTAAAACAAATAAAAATACTATTAATAAGATTATTAATAATAAAAGTATTAATATTGCATAAGTTATTGTTGTTAAATTATCGACATTTAATTCAAATTCTCCTTGAATTATATTTACTAAATTTTCTTCTCTTTCACCGTAGTGGGCGATTAGGTTAATAACCTTATTTGAAATTAATTCTTCTTCTGTCATTTCTTCTTTAATACTTATTGCTTTAGATTTTTTAGCGGGTATTTCTATTGACTTTTCGGTGCCTATTGTTTTTTTTGTATATCCTGTTAAGACATCTTCTAATTCTACACTAACCCAACAATTGGCGTTTTCTAAATTTTTAATTTCAATAATAAATGATTTACTTTGTTTATTATATTTTAAATCTTTAATTTCTATTTTACATTTATCTAAAACTTCTATTACACCTATATCTATTTCTTTTTTTAATATCCTATCTGATGATGATTTTGAATCCCCATAAATTGTATAAATTTCCGCAGATAAATTTTCTAAAGATTTTAATTCAAGAGGATATATTACTGTCTTAAAATTTTCCGGGGTTATGAATGTTGGTTGTGTATCTCCAACTTTAATTGATTCTGTATCTGATTTTACTGTTATTGTTCCTTTGAAATAGATAGGGATATTAGAGGAACTTTTATACGTGACTTCTAATTGAGAATTGATTTTATTATATTTTACAGAATGCAATTCTAAATTCATTGTTGGTGTTGGCAATGGAAATAAATCAAGCCCTTCAACAGCTGAAATTCCACTTTGTTGAGATCTTGCACCTCGTGCGAATTTTACCATTACGCTAATTCCTGTGCTTCTTCGTATGTTTGTTGCAGTGTTAATTAAATCATTGCCAATTAGAACTCCAATTTCAATCATAGAATCTTTTAAATAATCTCTAATCTGGTCAGGAACATTTTCTTTTCCTGTAAAAATTATTGGTTCTTTTCCTTTCATTAATTCTTTTTCAATAAATTCTCCATTTGTTAAGAGTGCTTGTTTAGTTGGTTGTATTGCTAAAAATTTTTCCACAATTTCGATATTATCCTGGAATCTGTCTTCATTATCTATTATTTCAGGATTATATTTTTCAATTGCATCTCTAACTTCCCTATCAACATAACCATAAATTAATACTTTCTTAACATTTCTCTCTGATAAAATAAAATCTATTTCTTGTGCATTTAGTCTATTTGCCAGAAAGACCCATGAGTCTGTTAAAATTGCGTAAGGTATTACTGCAATTGCATTATATCCAAATGAATCACCGACAAGAATAAAATTTTGGATTTCCGGTAAGTCATTTATTAATTCAAGATTTGCATCTTCAACTGTAATCTCTTCAACTCCCTGAAAACCCTGAGATTCAATAGTTTCTTTATAATTAAATAAATAAGGATTGTCTTTTGAAGTAATTACTTTTATTTTATTCTCTTTATTAATTCCATTTAATATCACTGTTCCATGTTCTGTGCTGGTTATAAAATCTCCTTCAACATTTTTTAAATTTGCATAATGCATTATTGAATATACATCCTGCCAATTTTCTGAATTTGAAATAATATTTGTAAACTCTTCTGCAGAAATTAAAGATGTTATACTTATTAATAACCCTATTATTAAAAAGAGCTTTTTGTCCATACGAATACTTTCGTATAAAACTTATATAAATGTTTTTATATTAATAAGGATATATTTAATTTTGAATGATATAAATCTTTATAAATGAAAAATTATTTTTTGGATGAAGGTAAAATTATGGGAAGTATAGAAAATAATTTTGATGTTGAAGAAATCTTTGATTATATTGGAATAAAGAAACCTTTAACCAGAGAAAGACAAATTGAAATTTTATTCGAAAATAATAAAAGAAGAAGAGAAGAAACAGAAAATTATCTAAGAAACACTCAAGCGTTTCGTGATTATGAAGGAGCAGATTCTATTAATGGTCTTTCTTTAGAAGATTTAAAATTAAAATATAAAGATATTTAGTTTTATATTAATGGGGAAATATAGACTTCAATTAATGCTGCAACAGTCATTAAACTTATTGAGATAATTACTAAAATTATTGTATCTGTTATTATCCTTCTTGTTTTTCCATCTTTCAAAATGTCTCCTTTTATTATTGAAGTTGAAATTATTCCTCCTGCAAGAATTATTATTAAGTAAGACAGCATTTCCGGAATTCCATGAAGAAAATATTTTGTGAATGCAACAGGCATTGCAAAAATACTTCCAAGATTTTTTGAAAGTGTTCCTATTACAAGCCCCATTATACTTGCATTCCATGTTAAAACAAAAATCGCTCCTGCTCCATAAAAAAGTGCCAGTAAAAATGAAAGAGATAAAACTTTAAGATTGTTTAGAAAAATAATTTTGAATACATCTTTGTTAATTGCATCTCCTGTTACTGCCATTGATCTTACACCTTTAATTGTTTCTTCCTGCAGGCTAAAGAGTGTTGAGATTTTTTCTTCAGATAAAATAAATGACCAAAAGGAAAAAGAGACAACAAATCCTATAAATAAAAATAATAATATTTTTAATAATTTTGAATGTTCTTTTAATAAAAATGATTCTGTGTTATAATTTTTTTCTTTTGTTTCTTCAATTTTTATTGAGCTTTGAATAATATATGAACAGGAAAAGACAGTTAAAAAAATAATTATTAACGAGGAATATTCCGGAAATATCCAAGAACCAAGAAAAATAGATATTGAAGAATAAAATATCGCGATAAGCATCATTTCTAATGGATGCTTTTTTGCTTTTTTTGCATCAAAGAGTATTTTTAGCATATTATCTATTAGTCTCTTGACTTTATAAAATCTATTAACAAATAAATTTAAATACTTTTAAAAGTACTTTAATAGTACTTATAAAATGAGTGAAGTTTTATTTAAGGATGCAAAAATTCAAACAGGTGATAGAATAAAAATTCCCAAGGCAATAGTTGATACTCTTAATTTAAAATCCGGCAGGAAGATTTTAATTAAATTTGATGTTTTGAAAAAAAGGATTATAATTGAGGAGGATAAAAAATGAAGTTTAATATTTTTTTATTTGTTGCCCTTCTTATTTTCTTTTTAATCCCTTATTGTTCTGCAGCACATTATGTTGTTGGTATTGTTAATGATGCTAAAGATGGCACTATTGCAAATGATCATAGGGTTGTTTTGTGGAACCCTATAAACGGAATTCAAGATAATTTAACCGATACAATCGGTGTTAATGGTGATTCTTCAACAAATAAAACTTATATGATTGATTGTGAAATGTTATTGACTCCTTGTCAAATCGATGATGAATTGAATGTGATGGTTTATGATATAGGTGACGGTTATGTTAGTGAAAAAATTTCTTTAATTGTTACTGACGGCGGTTTTGATATTGCTAATAATATTACATTAAATAGTTTTCCTGATTCTTTTTTGAAATCTCCTGTAAATTTTGCAAATCTTTCTTTAATTAATATTACTTTTAATTGTTCGGCCGGTGATTTAGATTCCAATTTAGCAAATATTAGCTTATATGGTAATTGGTCATTTGGATGGCATTTAAATGAAACTTTGGCTGTTTTTGGGAGTAATTCTTCTGTTTTATTTACAAAAAGTCTTCCAGAAGGACATTATGAATGGAATTGTAAAGCTCAAGATAATTTATCCGCTTCTTCTTTTTATGCAAATAATCTTTCTTTAAATGTTGATAGAACAAACCCTTTTGTGAATTCTGTTTTAGTAAATGAGACTCATACATGCGGGGATTCTACTTTTGTTAGAGTTACCTGCAATACGAATGATTCAACAGGGATTGAAAATGTAATTATTGAAGCAATCAATTCCAGCGGGAATAAAAACTTTACTGCAGATTTCTTTGCAGAGAATGATTATTATGTAGATCTCTTAATTAATCAGATTGGTAGTTGGAATTTTAATTGCTATTCTTTTGATAAAGCAAATAATTCTCTGAATTTAACTTCTCCTGATTTTTTTTCTTATACTAATTTGCCTGATTTAAAATTTTTAAATTTAAGTTTTAGTAATCTGGATCCTTTTGAAGGAGAAAGTGTTATTTTGAATGCTACAATAAAAAATAATGGGTGTAGTAATGCAGATAATTTTTTAGTCGGGTTTTATAACAATAATCCTCTTTTTGGAGGACAGCAAATAGGATTGAACCAAACAATTTCTCTTAGTGGTCTTTCTACTTCTTTTGTGAATGTTTCATGGGGGGCTATTATTGGGACTTCTAATCTTTTTGTTAGTTCTGATTTAAATAATTTAATTTTAGAATCTGATGAGAATAATAATTTTATTAATCAGACTATTTATGTTGGAGCATGGCAAGAATTTTATGGGAATGTAAGTGCGGTTAAAATCTTGTCTGACTTCTTATTAAAGAATGTGAGTTCTTGGGGGAATGAAATTAATTTGAATGGCAATGTGTTTATGACTGATAAAGAAAGTGAGATTGATTGGTTAAGTCTTTTAGCTATTGGAAGGAATCTTACCGGGGGCAACAGTATTGACGATTTTTCTGAAATAGATGATATTTTGGGTATGCAAGATTTTGAAGATTCTATTTATTCTGTTTTTACTGACGGCGGTTCTCCAAAAGAAACTGATAATCTTTTAATTCATAATAAAGTTATTTTGAATGTGCCTATAATTAATTCTACTAATAATGAAAATTTCAAAACAGGGATTCTTTGGGACAGTTCTGATGATCTTGGGGATAACGAATATAATTTTGCAGATAAAGAAGATTTAGTTTTTGTTGCGAGTATTAACAAAGGATCAGTTGGAGAGTATGGAATTTATGATTATGAAATAAAAGTTCCGGTAGAATTGAGGGATTATGATTCAACAGATAGCGAGACTATTTATCTTTATTACGATTTGGTTTAATCTGTGAAAGTTTATTTTTATTTTTTGAAAAAAAGTTTTTCCCGAAATTAAATCTTTTTGATTTTGGATTCCCCTACTCAAGCCCACACTTGCTTTTTTCAATTTTACCTTTGGGATTAATGCAAATGTAAACTTTCGCTTCTAGTTCAAGCTAAAGCTTGAAGACCCGCCCTTAAGAATATTTGAACTCCCAAATGATAGTAAAATCAAACTTCGAACAAAGTAAAAAAAGAAAGATTTATAAATAAGTATATATAATTGTATATATGAATAAAGAAAATATTAATTCGTTAGTTAAAAATATCGATTCAATAAATCAAACTTTAAGGTTGCTGAATGTTCCTGAAAAAGTTATTGAAAAAAAAATTACTTCATTTGGAAATGGTGCTCATGTTATCCTTTCAAAAAAATATTTAAATAAAACTGTAAAGGTGGTGATAGAATAAGAAAGTTATTTAAAATAATCTTGATTTAAAATAAAATGGTTTTCAAAATTTTTAAGAGGAGCAAGGTTCCGGATGAATTACCTGAATTAGCTTCAGATAAGATTGGTGGTTTTTTTAATGAAGAAGGAAAAATTGTTCATAAGTATCTTGAAGAGGAAGAATCAAAAAATAAACCTGCTTTGGCATTTCCTGAGATTGAAAAGCCTACTCTACAAAAAAAAGATCTTAAAGAAGATGTCTTTCCAAAAAAAGATTTGATTAAAGGATCTTTAGATAATGAAAAAAGTTTTTTTAGTGATTTGCAGGAAAATTTGTCTAGTGAAATGAATGATTTAGACCAATTGGAAAATTGGTACAATAAAAAGTTTTTACCGCGAGATGTTGTTTCAGATATGAGGGGTTATTGGGAAAAACAAAAAACAAATTCAATTATAAAAGTTCTTGGGAAAAATTTCCAGGAAAAGATATCTGTGAAAGTTAATCATTTACAATCTTTAGAAAAAGAATGGCAAAATATTTATTTTGATTTAATTGAAAAAGAGGAAGAAATTAAAGACGAAGAAAAAGAATTAAAAGAGCTTTTGGCTGAATTTGTTAAGATTTGCAAGAAGAAATCCAGAGACCAAGGGAAAAAGTAAATGAAAATAAAGTTTCGGAAAAAGATTATAAAAGTTATTTATCCTTTAGTGACTTTTTTTATTTTACTAATTTTTTTATTAACTTTTATTCAATTAAATATTTTAGAAAAAGTAAAAAATAATTTTAGGGAACCGGAATATCTTTTAATAAAAGATGAATGTGCTTTGATGATGGGAAATCTAATTCATAAAATTCAGAACGAAGGCGAGTGTAAAATTGCCTGCCAGAATTCATGCAAAATAAAAGAATATTCTTATTTTAATTCAACTTTTGTTCCTTTTAATAATCAGTGCAATACTTGCGACTGCTATTGTAAATAAATTATCTTAAAATGAAATTTAAAAATTTAAAACAAATTGATGAGTATTATGAATCACAATTTAAATCAGAAGAAAAAAATCTTTCTGAAAAATTAAAATTTGCCGACAGGCCTTTAAAAGTTATTATTGAGAAAGAATATCAAGTTCATTTAAATGAGCTTATTAAAAAGTATAAAAAAGACATTGAAAATTTTGTTAAAAAGAATCAACAAAAAGTTTTTGAAGAGGATACAAAAATCGAACAAAAAAAAGTTATTAAAAAAGAAAAAGATCAATTTGAGGTTGAACATCTTGATTTAGCTATTTCAAAAAAACAGCAATTTTTTATAAATTGGCAATTATTTAAATTTCGATTTAAATTAAAATTAAAAAATTTCTTTGATTTATTTGTTCCGGTTATTTTTAAAAAGATTTATTATAAATTAAAACTTTTTTTTAAAATATTTTATTTAGATACTAAATCTTTTTTTGGAATGTTTTTTTATAGAATTAATTTAGAGCTTTTAACATTCTTTAATAAATCTAAAAATAAAGTTTCTTTGATATATACTCAAATAAAGGACTGGTTTAATAATTTGTTTAAAAAAGTATTGATAAAATTTAAAAAAAAGGAAGATTCTGCAGAGAATTTGGAGAAAGAGGAAAACAAAGAGTTATCTGTTGATGATAATGAAAAGGAGATAAAAAATTTGGATAAGAGTTAATTTTTATTTGTGTTTTCTGCTTATTATTTAGGAAAGTTTATTAATTATTTTATGTATTGTTTGATTATATGTCTATTAATAATAAAAATAAAAAAGTTGGTGATCTTGCAAAAGATGTTTTAAAAAAAGATTTACTTGAAAATAAATTGATTTTCTCTTTATTTTTGATTACTGTCATTACAAGCTCTTTGTTATTTATATTCCTCTTGTCAAAAATTTCTATTACCGGTTATGCGGGTTATCTTAGCAGTCAGGCAGGCAGTATTAGTGAGGTAGTTATTCATGACACTTTTGATACAATTTACTGGCATGGTATTTATGGTTTAGCATTAAGAGTTCCTGGTTTTACAGAATTACTTTTTGATGATTTTAGTACAGGTTATATTGGTCGTATGGATGTTTTTTTTGATTGTGTGCAGTCTGATGCTGAAGGGGGAAATGAAGTCTATATTTCAAATTCAAGTGCTATTAGTTTTGAAACTTTAGAACCTGCAAATCCTGCAGATTTGGATTCTATTATTGGGTGTTCAGGGAAAGTTGATTGTGCTATTAATACTTTTATCGGCAATATGAGTATAATGGTTGGAAGCAGAAACATCACTGGTATTCCCTCAACTTATACTTATAGGTATGACGGAGAAAATGAAATTTTTGATATGGGAATTTTATATGACGGAACTAATTTTGTTTATGTTACGTATATTGAAACTGTCCAAAAATCTTTTAATCCTGAAAAATTAGTTAATTACCAAACATTGATTCCCGGTATTCCTAATGATACTCAGACATATTACTTCTTTACTGACCCTTATGATGAATGTCCTGCCGGGGGGGGAATTGGAGAAAATATTTTGGGTAATGTTTCAGGTTATGTTTTTGATGAGGATAATAATCCTTTATATAATGCTACTGTTAAGTTAGCTGGTTATACTGGGATTTCTGATATCAATGGTTATTATACATTAAATTTTACTGTGATTTCCGGAAATTATACTTTATTGGGTTTAAAGTTGGGCTATCAAACGCATATTTCAACGATTGAAGTGAATTTTAGCAGTTCAACTTTTTTAAGAAATATTACTTTATCTCCTGAGGCTGATTCTTATAATGTTACAATTACCCCTTTAGTTTCCGGTTATGTAACAAGCGATTTAGGAAATGTTTTAGAAAATGTTACTATTCAATTAGGCAATTCCACGACTACTACAAATAGTTTGGGTTATTATTCATTTAGACCTTCTTTAACTTTGGGTCAGCATCCAATTATTGCAACAAAATTATTCTATGATAATTATTATGCTATTTTAAATTTTTCATCAAATACTACAAATGTAACTCATAATATTATGATGATCTATAGTACATTGAATTATGAATTTGTTACCGGTCCTTATACTGAAAATAATGATGACGACGGGAAGTATAATAAGAAACCTAACCCTGAAGTAATTTCCCGGGCAGAAGATTTTTGGGTAAGTACTAAGGAGATTAGAAAAGAGGTCAGGCAAAATACTTTTATTGAAGAAACTATCGGGCTTTATAATTTTAAAACAACTAATATGGATTTAATTTTTACATTATCTCCGGAAATAAAAAGTTTTATTGAGTTAGATAAAAGTGCTCTTTCTGTAAATCCTGATTCATTTACAAATTTGGTTCTTACGATTTATGGTACTAAACCTTTAGGTGTTTATAATGGGACGTTAACTATTGCCGGAGATTTGGATCTGGTTATTCCTATTATTATTACTATTGTAGAAAAAAAATTTCCTGTTGAGGTTTTATTATCTGAAATTGATTTATTTAATAATATTGTTCAACCTGGTGAAAATTTAAAATATAAATTAAGTCTTCAAAATTTATTAAGAGATCAAAGTTATAAAGTTTCTTTAAAGTCAGTTATTAAGGATAGTGAAGGTGTTGTCTATAATGTTGAGGAGTATGATTCTGAGATTCAAAATTCTTTGACATTATTAAAAGAGATTAATATACCTGCCAATGTTTCAGAGGGAGAATATGTTTTAGAAATTGAAGCTCGTTATTTAAATTTGTTATCTCGTTCGACTGCATCATTTATTGTTTCAAGACCTATTTATCTCTATTCTTTTTTTGGTATTCCTTTGTGGGTGATGATTATGATTATTTCTTTCTTAAGTTTTGTGTCTTTGAATTTTTTGCTTTATAGAAAATATGAAGAAAGAAAAAAGAGATATCGTGTTGAAGTAGATTATGCAACTTTGCCTCGTCCCGGTGAAAAAGTTGTTAAATTAGGCTTAGTTGCTGAATCAAAACATCCGGCTTATTATGAATTGGAGAGATTGACTACACACGCAATCGTCGCTGGTGCAACTGGTATGGGTAAATCTATTTCAGCACAGGTTATTATTGAAGAAGCTTTAATGAATGATATTGCGGTTATTGTTTTTGATCCAACTGCTCAGTGGAGTGGTATGCTTAGAAAGTGCGATGATAAAAAGATGATGTCTTTTTATTCAAAGTTCGGATTAAAAGAAAGTGATGCAAGAGGATTTAAAGGGAACGTTCGGCAGGTAGTTAATGCCAGACAAATTATTGATATTAATAAGCATATTAACCCCGGGCAAATTCAAATTTTTTCTTTAAATAAGCTAGATCCAAAAGATATAGATTTTTTTATTGCCAATGTTATTAGGCAGGTGTTTAAATCAGATCCAAAGGAATCTCCTACTTTGAAAGTTTTAGTTGTTTTTGATGAAGTTCATAGATTACTTTCTAAGTTTGGTGGTAGTGGTGAAGGATTCCTGCAAATCGAAAGGGCGTGCAGGGAGTTTCGTAAGTGGGGTATTGGTGTAATGCTTATTTCACAGGTATTAAATGATTTTGTGGGCGAAATTAAAGCTAACATTAATACTGAAGTTCAAACAAGGACTTTGGAAGAGTCAGACCTTGAAAGGATTAAAACCAAGTATGGCGAGGGTTTTTTGAAATCTTTAGTTCGTGCAGAAGTCGGTGTTGCAATGTTTCAAAATGCAGAATATAATCGTGGTCGACCTTATTTTATTAATTTTAGGCCGATTTTACACAGCACCCGTAGATTACCAGACGAAGAGCTTGAGAAATATAATCGTTATAATGATCTTGTTGATGATTTAGCTGATCAAATGTTGCAGTTAGAAAAAGAAGGTATTGATATTTTTGATTTAAAGATGGAATTAAAACTAATTAAGGATAAAATTATGTCAGGTAGTTTTTCTGTTGTTGAGATTTATCTTGAGGGATTAAAACCGAGAATTGAAAAAGAATGGGAAAAATTGGGTAAAAAGCCTAAACCTCGATTATTGGAACTTGCAAATGAAGCAGATGTAAAAAAGGCAGTTGAAGACGCTAAAAAGGAGAGGGAAAAAGTTATTGTTAAGGATTTAGTAAATAATTCTTCTGAAAAAGAAAAAGGATTAGATGAAAGAAATAAAGAAAAGGTAGGAAATTTTGTTGAGAAAAAAGTTGAAAATAATTTTAAAAAAGAAGGGCTAAAAACAAAAGAGATCCCTAATATTGTTGATAGCAAGTTAATTAAGAAAGCAAAAGATGCCTTGAATAAATAAAATTAAAATTTCCTTAAAAGGCAAATATTATAAATTAATTTTTCTATTATAATTTAATGTTTTATAAAAATAAATCCTTCCTTTTTGGCAAATCAAATAGTGAAAGATTAATTATAAAAGAAAACAAAAAGAAAGCTAAGCTTTTGATTTTTTATGCAAAAAAATTAATTGATAAAGCAATTTTTGTTAAGATTAAAAAGTCCAAAGATTTAGGTGAACAAATTCATTTACTTGAATATTCATTAAAGGTTGCTTTGGAAAAAAAGATTTATTTATTTAGGCAGAAAATTAAATTATTTAAGTCAAAAGGCATTGATGTATTTTTTATTTCAATTAAGGTAAATTTATTAAATTTGAAAATTAAATATTTTAATGTGACGCATAACAAGAGAGATTTTAAAATTGTTATGAAGTTAATCGAAGAGGTTGAAAAGGAGATAAAAAATGTTTGAATTTTTGAAGAAGAAAAAGGAAGGTGAAGATACAGCTTTAGAAGAAGGAACTGTTCCGGAAAAAAAAGTTGAGAAAAAAGATGATTCTTTAGCGAGTGCTAGTGTTTCTCAATTGGCTGCTGAAATTGAAAAAATAAAAGCTAGTTTAGAGGCATTTACTGAAGTTAGAAAATCAACTTCTGAAAGATTTAATCGTATTAGTGAACAAATTGGAGAATTAAGGGCAATGATTCTTGATAGAGATAAAACTATTCAGGAAGTTGAATTAAAATCAATTAAAGCTTATGATTTAGTTGAAACAGTTCAACCTGAAAAGATTATGACTGAAGTTCAAAAACAGGAAGCAAGAATTGAGGCATTAAAAGCTAATTTGGAAGGAAATGAAACAATTATGGATCGTGTTATGGAAGAATTAAAAGATGCCAAGCAAAAAATTAAATTCTTTAGGGGTGTTGAAGAGATTGTTAAATTAAGTGAAGAGGTTAAGCAAGAGTTAATTGAAATAAAAAAAATTGAATCTAAAATTAATATTAATACTGATAAAATTGAGACTATTTATGCTGAAGTAAGAAAGAAATATCAAATGATTGACTCTTTTGATTCTGAACTGCAAGAGATGAAGGCTGGTGTTGAGCAAAATACTAAAGATGCCCAGTTTGCAAAAGATAAGATTAATGGTTTAGCGTCAAAAGACGATTTGGATCATTTGGTTCATAAGGTTCAAAGGTATGTTGATGCATTAAAAGATTTGGAAAAGAAGTCTTCTATGAGTAAAGATATTGATCAATTAAAAAGTATTCTTGAAGGATTGAGATAATTTTGTTTCTTTTTGATTGTTTTAAGAAATATCTACCTAAATCATTGGATAAAAAATCTTTGAGAGAATATCTAAAATCTTTTAAACATTCTTTATTTTAATTTATCATGAAGGTGTCATTATTTTTATTGTCTATATTGATTTTAATTTTATTTTTTGTACCTTTTGGCAGTGCTGTTATAATTTTTCAAAATAATTTTGATAATCTTTATAATGTTGGGGACAAAATGAAGGTTAATTTTACTATTGAAAATAATTTTGCTTTGGCGGATTATGTTGAGGTATCTTTAGGGTGCAGTAATCAAACTTTTATTGTTAACAAGAATTATTATGAAATTGGCTCGAATGAAAAAAGATATTTTTTCTTTGAATTTCCTGCTCCTATTAATGGCGAATGTGTTTGCAATGTTAAATTTGGTGATGAAAAAGAAACAAGTAATAAATTTAAAATCAGTAACGAAATTTTAATTAATTATAATTTAAATGATAAGTTTTTTTCTTCTTTAGATTTAGTAAGGATTAATGGAAGTGTTATAAAGGAAAATAAGCAGATGTTTAACGGAGGAATTTTAATTTCTATTCCCGGAATTATTGAAAAAACTGTTGAAGTTACGAATGGTTCTTTTTATTCTGAATTTTTAATCCCTGAAAAAGCAAATCCTTCAAAGTATAATTTTAGTCTTAGCGTAGAAGAAAAAAACATTCTCGGAAAGGTTATTAATTCAGGAAGGAAAAGTGAAAAGATTGAAGTTTTATCAAGTCCTACTAGTATTCAAATAATCTCTGAAGAATTAATTGTTCTGCCAAAAAATTTAACTTTTCAAGTAAATTTGATTAATCAGGTTGGGAATCTTATTGAAAATGAAACTTTGGTTGTTAAAATTTTTGATATAAATAATAATATTGTTTTTGAAAAAGAGGTTAAAAGTTCTGAAAATTTATCTTATTTTTTTAAAAGCGATTCTTTAAGGGGGGGGTGGAAAATTAATACTTATTATGGAAACATCTTTTCTTCAAAACCAATTTATATCAGTGAAAATAGTGAGGTTTTAGTTTTAGTTGTTGATAATAAAATTAAAATTCAAAATATTGGGAATGTTCCTTATAATGGTATTGTGAGTTTGAAAGTTCAAAATGGTTCTTCATCTTTAATTGTTCCAATTAATGTTGATAATCTTGATATTGGTGATATATTCATCCCCAAACTTGACTTTTATGGTTATTATAATGTTAGTTATGGTGAAAATAATTTTAGTAATGCTTATCTGACTGGTGCTGCAATTTTATTTGATTCTACTTTTACTGCAAAGAGTTATATAATTACTTTTATTTTTTTATTTATTTTAATTTCTTTTTATTTTGTTTTTAAAAATTTTACTTCTGTTAAATCTTTTTTTGTTAAAAGTAAGGAAGGAGATTTTATTGAATCTGCTTCGATTAGAGTTAAAAAATCAAGCAGTATTATTTCTGGAAAAAAAGAAATTTCAAATAATTCATTAAAAAAAACATTTGTTATTTTTATAAAATTCGATGCTTATTTTAATGAAATCTCTGAGTTATCTAAAAAGTATTCTTTTAGTTTTAAAAAAATGAATGATAATCTGGGTTATATTTTATTTTGTTCTCCTCCTATTGATAATCCTGAAATTAGTATGTTTCATTTTGGACGGGATTTGATGCGTTTTTCAAATCTTAAGGGGTATAAAGTTTCAATTGTTTTAAATGGTTCTTTGATTGAAGGTAAACTTAGTTCTTTGAAAAAACTTGCTTTAACCAGCAGGAAAATGATTAATTTTACTGAAGGAAAAATTTTGGTTGTTGATTCTATTTTCAATAAGTTGAATATTCCTTCAAGCAGGACAAACAGGCATATTAATATTGACGGAAAAGATTATTCTGTATTTTTAATTTAATACTTTAGCATATTTTTTCGAGAGAATCGTTAAGTTTAAATATCTTGGGTACATTAAGGGTACATATTGGGTTCATAAAAAATGGATAAAAAAGTTAGAATTGATGATTATCTTTTAAAAGAAGTAAAAAAGTTCAGAGAAGGAAAGAAGATAAATAAGATTAAGTATCCTACTGATAAGCAGTTTATTCAAATTGCTGTTTTAAAATTATTAGAATTGGAGATGGAAAAATGAGAATGTTTATTAATTATTTTTCTCTTGATTTTTTAGGTGATATTATGGAATTTAAACTTAATAAAATAAATATTTTTTTAATTGTTCTTTTGATATCTGTGATAAATTTTGGGTTTGTTTTTGCTGTAATTCCGTCCGGAGGTTCTCTTACAAGCATTTCTAATTCTACTGCTCCCGCTGATGTTGCTCAGGGTGTTGCTGCTATTGCCGGAAATGTTACAGAGATAAATATTGTAGGTTTTTCTACTACTCAATCATGGCAAGGTTATTTTGGTAATGTCTCAGGTACTCTTCAACTAGCTGACGGAAGTGATAATGTAATGTATAATTGGTCACTAGCAAGTCCTGAGGGTGAAATTTATGCTTCAGTTAATAGTTCTATTAATTGGGTTGGAACACAATGTTATAATAATACAACATTTACTTCAAATTTAGAATTGGAATATAATATCTTAAGTGATGATGTCGATGGTATTGATGAAACATTTAATATGCAAGATCATGATGCATTTTATGTGAATAATATTTTAATTAATACTAATACTTGTATGTCAACAAGAATTTATGGTGATACTGGTGCAGGAGTTAACGAGGAATTTGAAGAAGTATTACTAAAGGGTGGAAGCAATGAAACTATTTTTGCATCAATCTTAGAAGAAGATATGCTTGGTTTTAACGATGCTTCACATGATTTTCAAATGTTAGTTTTAGAAGATGGTCATGGAACTGATACTGCTACAAGGCCTTATTACTTTTATGTAGAACTGCAATAATCTTCCTTTATTCCCTTTACTAATTTAGTATTAAATTAAATAGTCTCTTTAATTCCTTATTCTATTAAATTTATAAAAATTAAGAATTTAAGATTTTTTTAAATAAATTTAAATAAAGAATTTAATTGCTTAATGTATTAATTAAACAAAACATTTAAATAGCGATTGTTATTTTTTACATCATGGATTTCGATTCTTTTCTTACTTCTCAGAGGTGGGAAATATTGCAAATTGTGGCTGAAAATCCCTCTTCCCCAATTGAAATTGCAGAAAAATTGAGTACAACTGTTTCTTATGTAAGCCAGCAGTTAAAATTGCTTGATGCAGCGAGGTTAATTAAAAAACAGAAAACCGGTTCAGTATTAAAAGGAAAACCCCGTACTGTTTTTAGCATTTCAAATGAATTAGTCTATATTACCCTTTTAACAAGGAAAAATTCTGAAAAAAAAATTATTTATTTAACTCCTCATCATAAAAGGATATTAAGCATTTGGATGCTTGATGATGTATCTTTGCATGATCTTTTTGTTAAATTATTATTTAAATTAGAAGAAGATTTAGATGAATTTGACGGAGCTTTTATTGACCAATCAGGGAAAGTTCCAAAGTTGGTGTTAGTTTCTGACTCAAAGGTTTTGAAGTCTAAAATTGGTGCTTTTATTAAAAATTTCCAGCAAAAGATTGATTTTGATTTTATTTCTAAAACTCAATTAAATAAATTTACACGAGAGAATCTTGTGGTCTTGTATGATTCACTTGATTTACTTGATTCTCAACATATGTTGAAAGGAGGTGATGAAAAAGATGAATAAACTCTCTCTAATTTTATTTATATCTTTAGTAACTCTTGCTTTACCAAGTTTAGTTTTAGCAATTTCTCCTTCAGGAGCATCGTTAACCAGTATTAGCAATGAAACAGGTTCATTAGATGTTGCCGGAAGTCATTCTGCAATTGCAGGTAATGTGACTGAAATGGGTGTAGCAAGTACTGTTACAACTCAGACTTGGCAAGGTTATTTTGGAAATGTAACTGGTACTGTTCAACTAGCTGATGGAAGTGATAATGTAATGTATAACTGGTCTTTAGCAAGTCCTGAAGGTGAAATTTATGCTTCAGTGAATAATTCAATTAATTGGGTTGGAACACAATGTTACAATAATACAACATTTACTTCAAATTTAGAATTGGAATATAATATTGCTAATAATGATGTGGATGGTATTGATGAAACATTTAGTTTACAAGACCATGATGCATTTTATGTGAATAATGTTTTGATTAACACCAATACATGCATGTCTACCAGAATTTACGGTGATACCGGTGCAGGTGTTAATGCGGAATTTGAAGAAGTATTACTAAAGGGCGGAAGCAATGAAACTATTTTTGCGTCAATCTTAGAAGAAAATATGCTTGGATTTGATAGTGCTAGCCATGATTTTCAAATGATTGTCTTAGAAGACGGTCATAATGCTGACACTTCAACAAGACCATATTATTTCTTTGTTGAACTAGAATAAGCCTATTTTATTTTTTATTTTTTATTTTTTTATGCGGAAAACGGAAAGGAAAAAAGTAAAGTGAAAACACGAAAAAAGATGGAAATTGAAAAAAAATTTAAACAAAATATTGAAAAACGAAATCTTAAGATATTTGTAAATGGAAGTTTAATATTAATCGTTATAACAATGATATTTTTATCATTAAATTTTTTATTTGCTGCAAATCCAAGCGGTTCTGATACTCTTACCAGTGTAACAAACGAAACAAAGTCTGCAGTTGGAACTAAAATGTTTAATGTTTCAGGAGGATATCTTTCAACTTTTAATTTATCTTCAACTGTTCAAAATTCCAGATGGAAAGCGTTTATTGGAAATGTTACAGGCAGTTTCACTTTAGATGATTCAACAGGTGCAACAATTTATGACTGGAGTATTGCAACAATTACAGGCAGGGTTTATGCAACAAGGCAGTCTGGTGCAATTACTTGGGCAAGTGTTAATTGTTCGAATGCAACTTATTTGAATACTGAAGCTTCTTTGATGTACCATAATAATGTTAATGATCAATTGAATAAAACTTTTAATGCATCTGCATCCGGGACCCATGATTCTCTTTGGGTTGGTTCTGTCTTTATCCCTGCTAATACTTGTCCTACAATAAATACTTACGTCAATGATGTAGCACAAGATTCAAGTTTTGAAGAGATGGCTTTAAGTGACGGAGTAAATACTGTTTATGCTACGATTATGGAAGAGGATATTACAGGATATGACGGATCAAAATATGATTTTCAAATGATTGTTCCTGAAAATGGTTCAAGTGGTTTTTCAAGTTCAACAGCTTATTATACTTATATAGAAATTGATTAAGTTTTATATTAAAAAGGACTCGCGAGGAAAACGAATGATAGAAAGAAAAGTAAGAAAAGTGTATTTTAGAAAAGGTTTTTTATTAATTGTAATTTTATTTAATTTTCTTTTTATGTTAAGTTTTGTTTCCTGTGCGAATGTTGGTTTAAGTCCTGCAAAAATGAGTTTTGAAAATGTTATGAGAAATGGTTATTCCGAAAAAACTGCTGTGATTTCTGCGGATACTGATTATCTAATTAATCTTGAATTAAGTGCAAGAGGTGAAATTGCTGAATGGTTGAATTTCACAAAAAAAAATATTACTGTTTCAAAAGATAAACCTTATTATCTTAAAATTTCTGTGACTCCTCCTAGTGATATTCCGAACGGAAATTATTCCGGTTTTTTAAGAGTATTAACCAGCAGTCTTGATGGTGAATCTGGTGAAGGGGTTGTTGGAAAAATAATTTCATCATTAGATTTGGCAATTAAAGTTCAAGTTACTGATATTGAAGAAGTAAGTTGTTCTGCTAAAGATTTTGATATTCTTTCTGTTGAAGAAGGTGATGATATTATTTTAAAAATGAATGTTTTAAATAGCGGGAATGTTCGATTAAAACCTACTGTTTTAGTTGAGATTTGGGATCAGGATCAAATTGAAATATTAAAAACTGAAGAATTAATTGCGAATGAAATTTTACCGACTTTAGACGGGAATATCGAATTTAGATTAGATTCAAAAGGTTTAGATTTGGGTCAATATTGGTCGAGTGTTTCTGTTTTAGAATGTTATTCAAATGAACTTTTGACTTTTGATATTTTAAAAGAAGGTGCTTTAACTGTTAAGGGGGAGCTTTTAGGAATTTTAACTCCCGGAAAAATGAATGTAGGCGATACAACTACTATTATTGTTAATTTTAAAAATCAAGGTGAAAAAGAAGTTGAGGCTCAATTTAAAGGAAAAATTTCTTTAGGGGGCAGGATTGTTCAAATTTTAGAAAGTGAAAAATTAAATATTGGTATAAATGAAGTGGATAAATTTAATTTTTATTTTACCCCGCAAAAAGCCGGTCAATATGTAATTAGCGGAAGAGTTTATTATAGCGGTAAAAAAACTTTTGAATCAAGTGCAATTTTAGAAGCGATTTCTGATAAGAATTTTATTTCCAAATTATTTTTGCCTTTTATTTATATTTGTTTTATCTTGGTAATATCTATCCTTTTTTATAAAATAAGGAAAGAAAGAAAAATTTACCTAAATAAATTAAGGGGTTTAAGATAATGAAAAAATTAATTTTATTTCTTTTATTGTCTTTTTTATTTATTCATAATTTTTATTTTATCTCTGCAAAAGATCAATCTGTTCAATTTATTTATAATTCATCTATAAATAATTCTTTTGAAAATTCTTTAGACTTTTCAGATGTTTTAGTAAAAGTTGCTACTAATTTTGATGCTCATTGCAAATATAGTTTATCTAAAGGCGTTTCTTATGAAAATATGGAAATGAATTTTGATTCAAGTCTTGGGAAATTACATCAAAAAAGTTTTACGGGTTTAGGGGATGGAATCTATCGTTATTATGTTAAATGTATTGATGAATCAATAGGCTTTATTGGAAATGAAACTGAATTATCAATTATATTACGTATCAATTCTCTTGTTAATGCTCAAATTATTTTTTCAAAAGAAGAGCCTTTGAGTGAAGGGATAGTTGAAATTAGTTTGATTACTTCAAAGATTGTATCTTTTGCACCGACCTTGTCCTACTCTATGGATGGAGGTTTAGTAAAAACTCCTATCCCTCTTTTAGGCAATGAAAAATTTTGGAAAGGTTATTTGTCAATTGATAAAAATTTTGGTGAAGGTGTGATTTCTTTTGATTTTAAAGCAAATGATTTAGAAGGAAGACAAGGGACAAAAATTCTTTCAGGAGGGGTCGTTAAAGTAGATACAATAAACCCTCCAACAATTTTAGAAATTGTTGCAGTTGGCTATGATGGAGAGATAAAATTGGATTGGCATTATAATGGGGACTATAAAGAATTTAATATTTATCGTTCTTTATCGGCGAATCCTGATTTTACTGATTTTTATAAAACTTCAGGCAGTAATTCTTTTAATGATCAATGGGTTGAAGACGGCAAAACTTATTATTATCGTGTTTCGGTTATAGATGATGCAGGAAATGAGGGAGAATTATCTTCACAGGTTTATGCTACTTCATTATTGAATAATGTTACTTATGTTTCAGGTTTGGCTTTAGAATTGATGGGGCGTGTTGATAATCTTTTGATTGAAATAGATTTTGCAATTGAAGAATTAATGGCAATAAAAAATTCTATTGCAACTAAATCTCAAAAAGAAAAAGATTTATTTTTAAATTTAAAGCTGGAAAATGAAATCGATAAATCAAAATCTGATTTAATTTCTTTAAAGCAGGATGTTGAAAAATATAAATTACAGGATTTAACTGAGAATGAGCTTAATAGTAAAATTGCTTCTTGCCGAGTAAAAATGAATGTTATTGGAAAAAAAGTTCCTGAAGATATTATTATTTTACAGGAAGATTCGATGAAAAATTTATTTGATGAAAAATCCATTGAAGAATTTTTATTTGAATTTGATCCTTTGATGTCTAAAGAGAGAATTGATAAAAGCGTTAAAGAATCATTAAAAATTATTGATGAATCCGGTTTAGAAATGGCAAGTAATTTTTATTTAGTTGAGATTTTATATTCTGATGGAACTAATCGAAAACTTTTAATTATCGAAAGGAATATTAATGCTATTCTTGACAGGCAAGAGAATCAGTCTTTTATTGAAGTTTTTCCACAAGACATAATTGAAAGCATTAATGATATAACTTTTAGAAATTCTAATGTTAATACCATCAAAGAAGATTCAGTTATTTCTTTTGAATCAGATTCAAAAAATATTTTTTATTCTTTTGAATCAAATTTAAATCCTGAGAGATTGAGAGAAATAAAAGTTGGTTTTATTTCTATTGCTGATGAGGAAATAGATTCATCATTTAGTCTTACTGGTTATTTTTTGCTGGATTTAAACCGAACAAAGTATGCCGGAGGGTTTGCAGTTATTTTATTGTTTGCTGTTTTATTTGTTTATTTATTCTATAATAAAAAAAGTAATTTTTCTGATGAATATTTTCAAATTTTAGATCAAATAAAAAAAATAAATCGTTTATTTAATGAAGAGGATCTTAAATTTGCTAAAAATATTTATTCTAATATTTCTAAAAAATACGCTTTATTAGATTCAAAAGAAAAGGTTGTTCTTTATAAAGACTTAGAAGATTTGCATGAAAAAATATCTGTTTTTGATTTTGAATTAGGTTTGGACGAATTGATAAGAACTAAAAATATAAAATTAATTTCGAATTTGGATAAGATTTACCAAACTTTATCTATCCCGCATAGAAATAAAGTTTCAAAAGTTTTTGAAAAAGTTAAAGAAGATATAAAATTAAATTCCGGAGTGAAAAAATGAAATTAAATTTTATTTTTTTGATTGCTTTTTCTTTATTTTTAATTTGTTTTGCGGTAATTTCATCTATTGATTATTATTCTATTGATTTAGTTAAAGGAAAAAATAATGTTACTTTTAATATTACTGATTCTTTTTATGTTGAAACTTTGGTAAAACTAAATCCTGAAATTGAAGCAGTTAGTTTTCAAGAAGGAGATGAAATTGTTGGATATGTTAATTTTTTAGAAGGGATTGGTGAAAATTTTGTAATCTTTCCAAATAAAACTTATGAGGTTATTGTAAAAGAAAATGTTTCATTATCATTACCTTACTATAATTAATAAGACTTTTTTTTTAATACTTATTATTTTATTAGTTTTACCTTTTTGTTCTTCTGCTCATTATATTGTTGGTATAGTTAATGACGCACATGACGGAGAAATTGCTAATGATCACGAAGTTGTTTTATGGAATCCTCTAAATGGCATACAGGATAATTTAACCGATATAATTGGTATTAATGGCAATTCTAATGCAGATCATATTTATATGTTTGATTGTGAGCAATTATCTACTCCTTGTGAAATTGATGATGAATTAAAAATTAAAGTTTATGATACCGGGAATGGATATTTGAGTAAAAATATCTCTGTAATCGTTACCGGGGCAGGTTATGATACTGCAGAGAATATTACTTTAAATAGTCCTCCGGCAATTCTTTCTTTAAGTGTTGATGATGATTTGATTTTTCCTCTTAATCAGATAGATTTATTTGCTGCATCAACAAGAAATGTAACTTGTGAAGTAATTATTGAGGAATATGACGGAGATTCTTTGTTTAATATAATTGCAGAATTTTTTGGTGAAGCTTCTTCTTTTTATGGAGATTCAGATGATAATAATACTCACTATACAAATAATAGTTGTTATGTTAATGATAGTTATGGAACAGAAAATCAAAGTCAAATTTTATGCGATTTTGAGGTAGAATATTATGCAAATTCTGAAAGTTGGATGTGCAATTTTACTATAGAAGATAATTATTCTGCTTCAAGTGATGAGTCTGACAGCACTTTTATTAATCAATTGCTTTCGATAGAAGTTAATTCTTCATTTGATTTTGGTAAAGTTGATAGTTTGCTTGTTTCAAATGAATCTATAATGAATATTACAAACATGGGCAATACAAAAATTAATATTAGCCTTTTAGGTTATGCCATTAATGAAGGAGATGATTTTGCGATGAATTGTAGTAATAATCAAAATATTTCTATTGATTATTTAAGATATAATTTGACTGCTTCTACTTTTGGAGAATTAACTTTTGGTGAATTTAACAATTATTATCTGAATTTAACAGGAAGTTCTGTTATAAAAAATACTGGTTTAAATTTTAGACAAAATGATTTATTGAATGAAGCAGTAAATTCGACATATTGGAGAATTTATGTTCCGGAGGGTGTTGCCGGAGATTGTCAAGGGAATATTGTTATTTCAGCAACTCTTGGAGAAGAAAGCGGTTAATTTATTTCCTTTATCCTAAAAATAGTTTTATAAATATGCAGAAGTAATATTCTTATATGGAAATGAAAATTTTATTTTTATTAAATTTTATTATCTCTCTTGGGATATTTATTTTTTTATCTGTTAAATCCTTTTTATTTTATAAAACTAAAGATTATCACAAGATTTCTTTTTATTTTTTTGTTATTGGTTTATTATATCTTTTTTTGTCTCTTTTTTCTTTTGTATGGTTTTTTGGTTTTCTAAATTATTCTCCTGAAGATTTTTTATTTTTATATTCTTTTTTGATTGTATTTCAATCTTTATTATTTTTCAGAATTATCTATTTTATGTCTTTACATAAGAAATTATTATACCTTTTGATGTTTTATTTAATTGGTGTTGGTTCAATGTTATATTCCTTTTCTACTTTTGCAAATTTTATTATTATTATTTCTTTTTTACTAATGTTTCTTTTTTTTATGGATTTAATCTTTAGAGATGATAATTATCAAGCTTTGGGTTATTTTGGTATGTTTTATTCAATATTGGGTTTATCTTTTGAAACTTTATTGATTTTTCAAATCGGAAATGTTTATCTCCTTAATTTATTATTAAATTTAGTTTTTTGTTTTTTCATTTTCATTTTCATTAAAGATTTACAAAAAATTCCATTAGTCTCTAAAGAAGATTTGAATAAAGGACCCAGACCTCCTTTTTTAGTTATTTTAGGGCATTTATTTTTTATTATTATTTTTGTTAATTTTATTTTTATTGGAACAATTGGGATTCATGAATTTGGTCACTTTTCCATCTCTAAATTTTATAATTGTGATTATCGAAAGATTGTTTATGAAGATGATTTTTTTCGTACAGAAGTTTTATGTGATGGCAAAATTGATAATTCTTTAGTATTACTTGGGGGAATTTTAGCTCCTTTTTTACTTGCGATTTTATTATTTTTCATCGGAGGAAAATTTATGAAAGAAATGGCGTTTTTGCTTTCAGGTTTTAATTTTTTGGCAATTGCTAAAGATTTGCAGGATTTCGGGCTTTCACAGAATTTAATTTTTGCGGTGTTGCTTCTTGGAGGATCTTTTTTAATTTATGGGATTATTATTATTTCTAAACTAAGAATTGAAGATGAAGTTTATTTGCCTGGTTTTAATTGATTTTTTGTGCTGTAATTAAATTTTTAGTTTAAAAATAAAACTATTATCTTCGAGATTCTAAATATATTTAAACTAAATGCGGTATTTAATTTAAGTATTGATTATAGAATATTTATTGGGAAATTTAGAGGTAAAGATGAACAAAAAGAAGGGTTTAGAAAAAAAGAAGATTAGAATTTTATCTTTGTTAATTGGTATTTTTATTCTTGGGAGTTTATTACTTTTTTCTTTAAATATTGAAAATGTGAATCTTAAACAAAATGTGCTATTAATAGATAAAGATGAAATTTATATCACTCAAGCACAGCATTTAGATTCAGAAAGAAATTTTTTGAATGACATTTATTTTGAAGCCGGTGAAAAAGATAATTTATTTAAGTATGTTCCCAGCGGGGATTATGTAAGAGTAACTTTTGAGAAGAATTTAACAAAAAATAATGATATTACTATTTATGCGAAAAGTATAAATCAATCTGTTGTGGAAATTTATTCTAAAGATAGTTCAAAACTAATTACTCAATTTGATGAAATTACTTTTTATAATAAATATCAGGTTTTACTGAATAACTTATTTGGTATCGAAGATACTTTTGATTTGAAAATATTAGGCAGTTCTCTTTATTTAGATTATATCCTTGATCCAATTGTTGGTGGAACAACTACAGGTGGTTTACGTCCGCAAAATGTGACTTGTTATACTAATGGTGTTGTAGTAGCGTGTTCTGGTAGTTATCCGTCAACTTGCGGAACAGATAGAATTTCTTGTAATGATGCTTCTGAAGAAGCACAAACTACAAAAAAAAGCGATTATGCAGGGTTAGATGCAATTTTTTATAATAATACTATTACTGATTGCGTTGAAGTATTAGATGTTCAGGCTTGCTATGAATGGCGTTCAAGTAATACTAATCCTACAGTTTGTGCAATTGATTATGATAATTCCGGAGATGGATGGTCTAATATAATTTCAGCTTGCCCTGGGATAGTCGGTGCTTCTGGTTGTCAGAATATTACTTTAAGTGAAAGTTGGATTTGTTCTAATTTTTTCGATACTTCAGGAAATAGAGCAAGATTAAGAAGCAGGCAAACGAGTACAGCAGCTACATCAACAACTGCTTATGTTGATCAATTATGGTTCAATGTAACTTATGCAAAATCCGGTAGTTTAAATGTTACTTTAAATGATCCTTCAACAGCAATCATCACAAATAAAACTATTAATAATCTTTTTACTTTAAATGCAACTGTTAAATGCATTGGGAATTCAGGAGATCGTTGCGGGAATATTGTTGGTATGGCAAGATATAATTCTTCAGGAATTGAGCCGACAGCACAAATCTCTTCAACGCCTGGTGCAGTTCCATTATTTGCGAATACCGGAAATCAAAGTTGCACTTCCTTAAATGCAACTTCCGGGCAAGATACTTGTATATTGACTTGGCAGGTTAATGCTACACAATTAGGAAATTATAATTTAGATGTTTTATTCACTTCAAGTATCACTTCTGTTTTAAATAATAATACCTTGAATGCAGGTATCAATGTGTTAAATTCTCCAACATTGACTGTGAATTTAACTTCTCCAATTACTGATCCTTTAATTGATGAGAATGAATATTTCGATCTAAAATGTTCGGTGAAATGTGAAGGGCAAACTTGCAATGATGTTTTAGTTTCTTTATTATATTGTGATGGTTCTTTAATTTGCACTCCTAATAAATTTTTAAATCTTACTTCAAATGGTTTATCCTCTAATGTTAGTAGTGTTAATTTAGGTTCAATTTCCCCGGGGGTTACTCAAAATGCTTCTTTTAATATTACCGGAAGTTTAAGTAATGATTATGTTATACAATGCAATTCTACTTCAAGTAATGCTCAAGCTGTATTAAGCTCTGAAAAATTAGCTTTGCATGTTAATGATAAACCTATTGCAAATTTTTCTTATCCTATTGCAAGTGAATGGCTTTTTGGAACTGAAACTTTAAATGCTTCAAGTTCTACTGATTCAGACGGAACAATTAATAATTATAAATTTGAAATTGATGATAATTTAGGTTTTGCAACCTCTTCAACAATTTGCGATTCGGCAAGTTCTACTTGTTCATTAAATACTATAACGCAGACTGAATGTTCTCAAGAAACAAGCACTTGTTATTTACGTTTAACAGTAACTGACGATGATTCTGCAATAAATTCTACGATTATTCAAGTGGGCATAGATAATCTAGGTCCGACAACAACTCATGGAGTTCCAATTAATGATTCTTACATTAATACTGAATCACAATTAATTAATGCAAGTTCAAATGATTTAGGTTCAGGTGTTTCTTGTGTTCTATTTGATGTTTATTTTGATGGTGGGTGGAATTCTTTATTTGTTGATTGTGCAAGTCCTTTTTCAACCACTTGGGATTTATCAAGCGTAAGCGACCAAACTGGAATTCAAGTTCGGTCAAGAGCAAACGACAGTGAGGGAAACTTTGGAAATTATGATATTCATGGAAATATTACTCACGATACAACTTCTCCAAATGCTGTTTTAGATTATCCTATAAATTCAGAGATTATCTCTTCAAGTCCTTATTTATTAAATGCAACAACTTCAAGTGACGCAACTTCCTGGATAAAAAATGCAAGTTTTTATTATTATGATGTTTCTTGGAATTTAATTGGAAGTGATACAAATCCTAGCGATGGTTTAACATTTAGTTGGGATATTGGATTAAGTGATGGAAATTATGATATTCGGGTTAATGTTACAGATAATGCCGGATTAATCGGGATAGATACAAATACTAATATTGTTATTGATTTAGCAAATGATAATCCTATTTGTTTAGTAAATTATCCAAATGGTTTTGAAGAATTGAATGGTCAAATAGTTTTAAATGCAAGTGCGAGTGAATCTGATCCTTCCGATATTGTTTCAAATGTAAGTTTTGAATATTCTTTAAATAATGGAACCAATTGGAATCTAATAGGAAATAATTTAACTTTAAATTTAAGTGAATATACTTTTATTTGGGATACAACTTTAGACTCTGATTCAAATGAATATTTAATTAGATGTAATGCTACTGATAACCGAAGTGGTATAGGATCTGACGAATCTAATGTTAATTTTACTATTGATAATACTGCTCCAATAATTAATAATGCAAATATTAATGATACTGACATTGCAATTAATACTTGGGTTTGTTTGAATGTTACTGTTACTGATAATTTAGTTGGTGTAAATTCTGTTAAAGCAGAAATTGATGTTCCCACCGGTCCAAACGAAAATATTACTTTAGTTGATGATGGAACAGGTTGTGATTTTGTATCCGGAGATAATGTTTATTCTAAGGACTATCTATCAATCTATGACGGAAGTTATAACTGGACAAAAGTTTATGCAAGTGATGATTTAGATAATGAAAATTTTTCGAACATTGGTGTTGCCTGGACTTCAACTTCTTTTGCTTTTTTGATTGCTGAAATGATTTATCCTACAATTCCTTTTGAAATTAATGAGTCCGGATTTAATTCAAATTTCACAATTGTATGTAATATTACTTGTAATGAAAGTGGAACAAATTGTGATAATGTTGAAATAACTGCTGAATATGATGATGGAGGTTTTATCGATATTACTACTTTAACAAGTGATTTAGTTAATGATGAAGATTTTTATGGTTGCGGGGATTTATTGACTGGTCAATCTTGTTTTCATACCTTTAATATTACTGCCGGAGCAAATTCAGGAGGAAATAGCTGGGATTTAAGATGTCATGGTTCAAGCAGTAATGCTGCCGCAGATTTTGCAACTCCTGTTAATTTGCATATTAATAATTTCCCTATTGCAAATTTTTATTATCCGAGCGTAAGTGAATGGCTTTCCGGAACTGAAATTTTAAATGCTTCTTCTTCTACAGATAGTGACGGAACAATTAATAATTATAAATTTGAAATAGATAATAATACGGATTTTGCAAGTCCTTTTTTGATTTGCGATTCTTCAAATAACTATTGCTCATTAAATACAATTACGCAGACTGAATGCTTGCAGGAAACAAGCACCTGTTATTTGCGTTTAAATGTTACTGACGATGATTCTACAAAAAATTCTACGATTCTTCAAATTGGAATTGATAATATTGGCCCTACTACTATTCAGGGTTTACCTTTTAATGATTCTTATATTGTAATTGAATCACAATTTGTGAATGCAAGTTCAACTGATTCCGGTTCAGGTGTTTCCTGTATTGAGTTTGATGCTTATTATAATGGGGGATGGAATTCAATAAATGTTGATTGTGCAAATCCTTACCAATTTAATTGGGATTTAACAAGCGTTACTGATCAGAAAAATATTGAAGTAAGATCAAGAGCTAATGATAGTGAAGGTAATTTTGGAAATTATAATGTTCATGGGAATATTACTCATGATACTACTAAACCTCTTATTGAATTGAATTTACCCCTTAATAATTCGTTAATTAATACTACTACTAAAATTTTTAGTTTTACGGCTTATGAAAATGTTGAGTCAATGATTAATTGTTCTTTAATTTTAGATTCTATTATTAATCAAACAAATTCTTCGACATTAAATGCGACTTTAACTTTTTTTACTGTTAATGGATTAAACGAGGGAAACCATAATTGGTATGTTAATTGCACTGATAGTGCAGGGAATAAAAATTTCAGTGAAGTTAGAAATTTAAGAATTGATTTGACTCCTCCGGTAATTTTATTAGAATTTCCAATTAATAATTCCTGGTCTCCTTTAAGTAATATTGAATTTGATTATACTCCGAGTGATTCTTATTTAGATTCCTGTCAATTATGGGGAAATTGGTCAAATGGCTGGCATTTAAATGATACTGATTCAACTTTATTTAATGGAAGTTCGAATGCTTTCATAAAACCTATTAATGATGGAAGTTATATCTGGAATATCTGGTGTAATGATTCTGCGGGAAATTTTGCATTTAATTCCACAAATTATACAATTAATGTTGATACTGTTTATCCAAAAATAGATTTTACAACTAATACTACTTTGAATAATTCATTTTTACGTCAGGATTGGATTTTTATTAATGTAACAGTAAATGATTCAAATATAGATTCTGTTTATTTTGAATGGCAAGGTGCTAATGAAACTTTTGATAATAACGATGGAAAATTTTTCTGGGAAAATAAGACGGGTTTAGGTCATGGGGTTTATACATTCAGGGCTTATGCAAATGATTCATCTACTAATTTTAATTTAACTAGTTTAAGAATTGTAACACTTGATTTTATTTCTCCAAATTGGTCTAATCAAAACCAAACTGTTGGCGGAATTTATTCTGATACTGTTTATTTAGGTTATACAATTAATTTATTCGCTAATTGGAGTGATACAATTGGCCTGAATTCTTCATGGTTATCTACAAATGCTACTGGTTTATGGGAGAATAAAACCGGTTTATATAGTTCGCCTCAAAATATTACCGGATTAAATAATCAAAGTGTTTTTAATTGGTCCAATTCAAGTTTTATTCCCGGAACAAATATTTATTGGAAAATTTATGCAAATGATTTAGTTGGAAATACTAATTTGACTAATGTGAATTTTTTTACTTTATGGGGTAGATCTGAATTTGGAAATTCATTTTTGAATCCTGCGGGAATTCCTATTGGAGGTTCTACAACAGTTAATTGCAAGGTTCAAGATAATGTGACTCTTCAACCTTTGAGTAATTATAATGTTTCTTTTTATAATGAATCTGTTTATATGGGTTCAAATTTAACCGGTGCAGATGGATATGCAAAATGGACTTTTAGTATTTATTCTGCCGGTAGTTATCACATTACTTGTAATTTTACTAATGATACTGCAAAATATTATAATGTGTCTACAAATAATCAAGAAATTTTATCTTTAGGTGTGGGTTATGGTCTTTTTATTTATGATTATTCAAATACTACTTTTAATAAGGCATATGAAGGAATAATCAATACAACTACTACTTTAATTGATGATCCATATACTGATTTAGAAAGCAATAATACTGTTGTTCAGGATTTTCAATCCGGTGCAGGTGAATATGCTTTTACCCGATTTGAAATTAAAATTGACGAGGCACGAAATAAAGTTACTAAAATAAATTTAACCTGGGATGGTTATGGGGAGAATGGCGGAACAACTCCTGGTTTTATTTTATATCTTTATAATCATACTTCCGGGACTTGGAATACTGAAGTTACAAGAACAACTAATGCAAAATATATTGAATATATTGCAAAGACAGGTAATTTTAGTGATTGGATTAATTCAAGTGGTTATATTAAACTTCTTGCAAGATCTTATTTAGCAGGTCCAACTGGCGGAGCTGGTGGAAATCGTTGGGCAAGAATTAGTACTGATTTTGTGGAATTAAAAGTCCAGACAGATATCCTTGCTCCGACTGTGACACTGAATTCTCCTATTGATAACTTTAATAGTTCTTCTTCGATTTTAGGATTTAATTGTTCTGCAAATGATGATAATATTTTAGTTAATGTTAGCTTATTTGGTGAATGGAAAAATGGCTGGCATTTAAATGAAACAAATAATTCCGGGATAAATAATGCAAATTATATTTTCAATAAAAGTATTAATGAAGGAACATATAATTGGAATTGTTATGCCTGTGATTATGCTGATAATTGCCAGTTTGCTTCATTAAATAAAAGTGTGAATGTTGATTTAACTCCTCCAACAGTAAATTTAATTTATCCTATACAAAATCAAAACTTTTCTACCTTTGCAATACCGTATTTGAATTTTAGTGTTGTTGATAATTATGAAATCAAAAATTGTTCTTTATACGGAAATTGGTCAACTGGATGGCATTTAAATAAAACTATTAATTCTCCTATGAATAACACAGATGTAAATTTTTCAGAGGTTATTGTTGAAGGAGATAATTTTTATATTTGGAATGTTAATTGCACAGATTATGCCGGGAATTCTGCATTTAATCTAACCAATTTTTCTTTTTCTGCATTTTTATTTCCGGATAAACCTTTATTATTGAATGCAAGTCAAACTGTAAATGATGGAACAGGTGATGTAACTTTATTTTGGAATGTTACCAATCATTCTTATTTGTATAAAATTTATTCCGGCAATAATTTATCAAATCTAAATTTTATTGGTGAAACATTTAATTCAAATTATACTGATACTTCTTTTGCAGGAAATGTAAGAAGATTTTATAGGATCGATAGCTGGAATCCTACGGGACAAAATTCAAGCAATAATTTTTTCGGTGTACATGTTTATACATTGAGGCATAATGGTAATACTCGTAATTGGATTGGTTTTCCAACAAATTTTTCTTATTTGGCTGATGCTAACAAGACTCTATATGAGATAAGAAATGCTACAGCTTTTACAATGTGGAATGAGACAATACAGAAAAGAGTTACTTGCAATAAGTTTTCATGTCCAGATAGTTATGAATGTACGGATACAAATTGCAATTTTAGTTTTGTTAATCAACAAGGAAGAGGATATGAAGTTAATGTTAATGATTCTGCTCCAAGTTCAATTAATTGGAGTGGTGTTGGGATTGTTTATAGTTCTACAAATATTAACTTAGTAAAGAATTCAACTTCTTTTGGAAAAAATTGGATTTCTATGTCTGCGAATACTAGTTTAACAAATGCTCAGGGTTTAATTCAAAATATTAGTAATGCCGATGCATTGACCAGATGGAATTCGAGTTCTCAAAAATCTTCCGGGTTAATTCCATCTCCTTTTCCTTGGGCTCAATATCTTGGAGAAAATTTTAATTTAAATGTTGAAAGCGGTTATGAAGTTTCAGTAACTGCAAGTGGTGTTTGGAGTCAGGTTTAAAATGGTAAAAATATCTAATTTTTATATGAGAAATTTTATTCATAAAAAGATTTTTAAGTAAGGAATATCTTACTTTGTATATGGAAACAAAAATAGTTAAAATAACAAGTAAAGGGCAAATTTCAATTCCTATAGAGATTAGAAATTCTATTGGGATTAGCAGTGGAGATGATGTTTTTATGATTGGTGGAAAAGATTCTGTCTTAATTAAGAAAATTAATAAAGGTAATTTTGAAGATTTATTAAAGAATTCTGAATCTGTTGCAAATAAATTGTGGAATAATAAAGAAGATGATATTTGGGACACAGTTTAAGCAGGGTGAGATTTTAATTGTTCCTTTTCCTTTTAGTAATTTAAATTCAATTAAGCAAAGACCTGTTTTGGTTTTGTCTAAAAATAATTATAATAGAATTTCAAATGATATTATTGTTTGTGGTATTACTTCAAATTTGAAAGATAATAAATATTCAGTAATTATTGATAATGATTGTCTACTGAATGGTAAAATTCCTCTTAAAAGCAGAATTAAAGTTGATAAATTGTTTACTTTAGAAAAAAAGTTAGTTAAGAAGAAAATTGGGTTAGTGAATGTTAATATTCTTACTCAAGTTAAAAAAGAAATTGAAAAGTTGATTTGATTCTTCGCAATTTTATATAAATGTATAATTAAGTTTATTAATGATTTTTTGTTTATTTTTATATGAGAAATTTTATTTTATTTTTTGGAATTTTAATTTTATTTAGTTTTAATATTAATGCTAATTTTGTTTGCGGGATTGTTGAAAATTCTGATGATGGAATGTCTGGTGCATGGTTTAATACAAGATTATTTTATGAAAATTATAGTTCGAATTTTTTAAATTGCCAAGTTAGTCCTAAGGAAAATAAGTATTGTTGCGATGCTGATTCAATTTATCCTCAAAATACCTGGAAAGTTGGGAAAAAAGTTTTTGCAAGAGTATATGATTTTAATACGGGTTATTTTGCTGATGAAGTTAATGTTATAACTACCGGGAGGGCTTATGATATTTTTCCAAATTTAAAATTGAAAAAAGCAATTAAAGTTAATGACCCTGTTAGTCGTGTAATTATTTCAAAAGAAAATAATCTTTCTTTAAATTTAAGTTTTAGTGAGCCATATAATTTAATTGAGATAAGAGATGAAAATTCTTTATTGTTTAATTGTGATAATTGTACTTTTTTTAATGATAGTTTGAATTTAAGTTTTGGTGAAAATAAAATTAATGTTTTTGCAAAGAAGATTAATAATGAAAGTTTTCAAGAAGTTATTAATGTAGCTTTAATTGAAGATTTTGATTTTGAAAGGAGTTTTGATTGTGGCGAATGCAAAAAAAAGATTCGTGGTGCACAAAATGTAACAATGTCTCTTGCATTAAATCTTTCAAATGATGTTGATGGTGTTTTATTAAAAGAATATGTTCCGATTGAATGGAGTATTATGGATGCTGGTTTTGGTATTATTAAAGATTTTGACTCAAATTATAATCTTATTGAATGGAATCTCTCGGGAAAAAACTTTACTTTTGATTATATTGTGAAATCTCCTGATGTTGGGATTTTTCAACAGGAATTTTTATTTGGGACAAATTTAGAATATGAAATTTTGAATGAAGAAAATATTTTAGTGTATAAAGTTGTCCCTGTTTCTTTACCTAAATTTTCATTTTCTTCTGATTCTTCTGAAGGGAGTAGTGGATGGGGTAGACCTCCAGCTAAAAAAAATGAATCTTCGAAAAATCAAATTTCTCCTTCGCATCCTTTAGTGATTGATTTGAATGATTCTTTTGTTAAAAGATTAGTTATTTATCCTAAAACTGAAATGATTGTTGAAAATTTTAATCTTGATAGTTACTTTAAGGAAAATCTAATTGATGGTTTAATACAAATTTATTCTTATGATTCTTCTTTAATTCAAGATAATTTTGAAAAAGTCGGTGTTGAATTTAAGATTAGCAAAGATTTTTTATTAAAAAATAATTTTGAAAAAATTAATTTATATACCTTGGATAATGGATTTTCTTTAGCAAATCTTTCTTTGTATTCTGAAGATGATAATAATCTTTATTATAGAGGATTTATTGAATTTAAAGAAGGGTTTGCAATTGCCGGTGTGACAAATAATTCAATCTCTGAAGATCTTTCAAATAAAGTAACCGGTTTATCTATTTTTGAAGAGATTGATTTAAAAGAATCTTTTTTGTTTAAATTCTTTATTAAAATTAAAAACTTTTTTAGTGAGATAAAATTATAACCCTTCAATTATTTTTCTGAATTTTTGTAATTCTTTTTTTTGTTTTTTAATTTTTTTTAATTCAATTTTCCTTTGTTGTTTTGCTTTTTGTTGTATGTCTCTGTTATTTTTTAGAAATGTCTTTAGGATTAATACAAAATAAATTACTAAAATTGTAATAAAAGCTATCCAAAATACTTTATTATTTAAATTAATGTTCATAAAAGAAAATATTTTATCATAAATTGCTGTAACCATTTTATTCTCATCTTGTTATAAAATGAATTATTAGTTTGATATTTAAACTTTTTGCGGGATTTTATCGAAAATGTTAAACTTTTCTTCAAAAACCTATTTAAAGTTTTGTTTATATTAATTATTGTTAATATAAGGGGTAATTTTTTGATAAAAATTGCCTTAAAAAAGGGTTAAAATGTTTCAATTAGTTTTAGGAAAAAGGGGCAAGATTTGTTTAAGTTTTTTAATTTTAGTTTTAACTTTATTATTGTTATTTTTACCTTTTTTGTCGTCTTTATTTTCGTTTGAAAAAAGTTATTTTGTGGGGGAAGATGTTAAATTTGATTTAAGATCTTATGGGAATTATACTTTGAAAATTATTACTCCTAATCAAATTTTAATTAAAGAAGGTTATAATGATATGTTTACTTTTAAATTAAAAGAAGCTGGTTTTTATGAAGTTATTCTTAAAACTGAAAATATTTCTGAAACTTTTAATTTTGAAGTTTTAGAAAAACCAGAAGTCTCTGAGATAAACTCAAATACTTTGAATAAAGACAATTTTTCTTTAAGTAATCTAGGTATTATTGAAGAATCAAAGAAATTGTCTGAAAATTATCCTGGTATTGTTATAGGCAAGCCTGTTTTATGGACGAAAGAAATTGATATGTCTAATGCAAAAAAAATTAGAATAAAAATTCCAGAATTAAGTGAAGAGATTGTTGTTTTAGAGAATAATCAATCTATTGAATTTGTAGAAAATAATTTAATCTTTAGCAATATTCTGAATTCTTTATCCGGAAAAGAAAATGAAAAAGAAATTATCTTAACAGATATTGACGGAGAAATAGAAATTAAATATAATACTCCTACTCCTCAAAAAATCGAAAAAGATATTTCATTTACGGAAAAAGAAGTTATTGTATCTTCTGATATTCATTATGAAAATGTTTTAGCTTATACTAACATTAATGAAATATTTACTCCGGATGAAAAAGATTTAATTAAAATTTATTGGAAAGGTGGTGAAAAATATCTTGATTTTGAAGCTTATGATTCTGATAATGATGGATTTTTAGACTATGTTGAATGGATTGCCCCTCATTTATCGACTCAAACTTTTGAAATTATTTTAGTGACTAAAGCTGAACATTTAGATTCACAGCGAAATTTTATTGAAGAGGTTTATGATTTGATTAAAGATATTGATGAAAATTTTGTTTTAATTTCTAATCAAGAATTTTTAAGAGTAACTTTTGAAAAGAACTTAACGAATCAAAATGATATTACTATTTATGCTAAAGGAAATGGTCGTATCGAAGTTTATGAAAAGGAATCAAATGTTAAAATTGCAGATTTTGGAGAAATTAATGAATATAAAAAATATCAAATATTTTTGAATTTTTTATCCGAAGAGCAAAATACTTTTGATTTAAAAGTAATTGGTGAAGTAGAATTTGATTATGTTATTGATCCAACTATCCTTGGTGTTTGCACAGCAATTGATGTTTGTTTGGATAATGGTGCTAGCGGTTCTTGTGCCTGCAGTGATGTAACTTCAAGTAATAATGTTTATCTGGGGGGAGGATTAGACACAAAATCCGGTAATTTAGCTAAAGGTGTGATTGATTTAACAAATACTTCATTGATTCCGGCTGGTGCAACAATTCTTGATGCAGATTTATATATTGAATATTATGTTGAATCCGGGATGAGTTCCTGCGAAATTTCATATTCTGCAAATGGCGGAACCTGGACTTTTTTAAACTCTGATTGTACAGGGCAAACTTCTGAATCAACTGTAAGTTATGATTTGAGCAGTTTAAGTGAAGTACAATTAGAAAATCTTAAATTAAATATGACTGCGATAAAAGTTCCTACTGCCGGGGCATTTATAAAATTGAATATTGATTATGTTTATCTTAATATATCTTATCAAGTTGCAGGTGCATTAAGTTTAAATTTAAATTCCCCTTCTAATATGCAGGTTTTGAATAATTTTTCTGTAACCTTTGGTTATACTCCTTTAACTTCTGGTAATTTTTTGAATTGCAGTTTATGGGATAATTCTTCCGGAAGTTTTTTATTCAATAAATCAAATTCAACTATAATTACAAATGGTTCAATTAATGATTTTATAAATACTTATTCAGGAGAAGGCTCATACTTATGGAATATTCAATGTTGTGATGATGCTAATGGTTGTGTATTTGATTTTGTGAATAGAACTTTTATTCTTGATTCTACTCTTCCTTTTGTAACACAAGTTTTTCCTGCAAATGACTCTTTTTCAAATTCTACTTTTGGTGTTGATTTTATTTTTAATGTTAGTGATGCAAATGATGTTGATAATTGTTCTTTGTTCATTGATGATGCTAATGTTTTAACTGATACGACGATTAGTAAAGGAATAAATCAAACAATCAGTTATCCTGTTTCTGATGGATTGCATAATTGGAGTATACATTGTTTTGATGAAGCAGGCAATGAAAATGCAAGCGAAACAAGAAATATTAATATCTCCTTTTCTCCTCAAACATATCAAGCTCGTTGGTATGAAACTTATACTTCTAATTTTAGTTCTACTGCAAATATCTATCTAAATAATAATCGGGATGCAGTTGAAAATAATGTTGCTTATTCTGTTCCTGCCGGAGGACTATATTCTCTTGTTGAGGCTGTTAGTCCATTTATGGTGAATAATGGAGCATTTATTCCTTCTGGAACTATTTCATTTAGTGCTGTTGCAAGTGCAAGTGCAAATAATAAAGCATATTTAACCTGGAAAGTTTATGTAACTAATACTTCAGGGGATTTTTTAATTTGCCAGCATGGTGATGATTCTACAGGAGGGACAAGGATTACATCAGGAACAGGAACCTGGACAGGGAGTTGTAACAATCCTGATGGTTTATATTTATCCAGCACAGATAGAATAAAATTAGTTTTAAATGTTAGAAATACTGATACTGGTGCTGTTACTGTTACCCATTACTGGGATAACCTTAGACTTTCTTATGTGGAATTTCCGGATTTTATTTCTTTAGGAAATTTGAATACAGAATTGGTTGCTCCAACAACTGATCAAAATATTTTAACTGCACAGGATTTAAATGTTACCTGTAATGCAAGTTGTGATGCCGGTAAATGTTTGGATACTAATGTTTATGTTCAATATAACACTTCTGCAACTGGTTGGACTAATATTGGTGCATCAGGAAATTTAATCTTATCCGGCAGTGAAACAAATCCTCATAATTTAGGTAACACAACTACAAATATCTCTTCTACTAATTTTACTATTAGAGGAAATATAGAATCGATAAATAATATTCGTTGTGTGGGAATTTCAAGTTATTCTAGTTTTAATGGTACAACCACAAAAAAGGTCACAATTACCGGTGCAAATCAGGCTCCAAGCGTGTCTTTAGTTACTGCTGATAATTATTGGTTTAATACTAGCAATGTTTTATTAGAATATCTTGCAAGTGATGATAATGGTCAATTTGATAATTGTTCATTATACCTAAATGGTCTTTTTAATCAAACAAATTCAACACCAATTATTAATGGTTCGACTAATAATTTTACTTTAACCTTGGGAAACAATAATTATAATTGGACTGTTGTTTGTTATGATTCTGCAGGGTTAAATGGCACTGATACAACTAAGAATTTTAGTGTTGATACTGTTTTACCGCAATTAAATCTAATTTATCCTTCGGATGATGAAGTTATTTATACCACTAATATTAATTTTAATTTTAGTGCAAATGACAATTTGGACTCAGTATTGGTGTGTAATTTAACTGTTGATAGTATTGTTAAAGATTTAAATTTTAATGCAAATAATGGGACATTTACAAATCAAACAGTGAGTTTAGGTATGGGAAATCATTTATGGAATGTTAGTTGTATTGATAATGCAAAAAATTTGAACACCAGTGCCACCTGGAACTTTACGATTGTTGATTATCCTCCTACTGTCTCTTTAGAACTTTTTGATCCAACTTGGTTTAATATAAGTAATCCTGTTTTATATTACAATGCAACAGATAATAATGATTTGATTAATTGTTCTCTTTATATTAACGGAATTTATAATCAATCAAATTCAACAGTTATTCTTAATAGCCAAATTAATAATTTTACTCTAAGTTCTTGGGATGACGGGCAATATAATTGGACTGTGAACTGTACAGACACTGGAGGTTTATCAACTAAACCTGCAAATAAAACTTTTTATATTGATACGACTCTTCCAATTTTAAATTTAAGCAAGCCTGATAATGCTTCACAGTTTTTAATATCTGATATTAATTTCAATTTCACAATTATTGATAATCTTGATTCTGTTTTAGTTTGTAATTTGACTATTAATGGTATTGTTAAAGATTTGAATTTTAATGCAAATAATGGAACATTAACTAATCGATTAATTAGTTCTTTAACCGACGGTGTTAAATATTGGAATGTTACCTGTATTGATCAGGCAAATAATATTAACAACAGTGCAACAAGAATAATTAATGTTTCCAAATCTCCAAGTGTTATTTCGAATACTCAAAATAATGCATTTTTTAATACGACAAATGTTGAATTATTTTATACTCCTAGCGATAATACTAATTTAAGTTCCTGTAATTTATACTTAAATGGTGCCTATAATCAATCAAATTCTACCGCGATTTTAAATGGTGCACAAAATAATTTTACTTTAACTTTAGGCAGCGGATATCATAATTGGTCTATAATGTGTAATGATACTATTGGTCTTGTAAATCAAACTAGTTATAGAAATTTTACTGTTGATTTAGCAAAGCCGATAATTAATTTAAATTATCCTCTTTCTGAGGCAATGGTTTATGATTCAACTGTATCATTTAATTATACTGTTATTGATGATTTAGATTTGAATATTGGGTGTAATTTAACTATTGACGGTGTTGTTCAAAATTTTACAACTGCGATTAATGGGAGCAATACCATTGTTCCTTTTACATTTTCTTTAGGGGGTTTAAAATATTGGAATGTAACTTGTATTGATGATTCCGGAAATTTAAATTCAAGTGAAACAAGAAATTTTACGTTATATCTTCCTCCAACTGTTAATTTAACCAGTCCTGAAAATTATTATTGGGCAAATTCTACTAGTTTAGTATTTTACTATAATATTAGTGACGGTAATGATGATATGGTAAATTCAAGTTTGATTTTGAATGGCATCCTGAATCAATCAAATTCTACCCTCTTGATAAATAATGAGATAAATAATTTTACTGTTTTTGGTTTAGTTGATGGATTTTATAATTGGACTGTGAATGTCAGCGACTCTGAATCTTTAGTTGGCACAGATAATATTCAATATCTTTATATTGATACAATAAAGCCGACAATTATTATCAATTCTCCTTATCAGGATGAAGTTATAACTACGAATAATATCACATTGAATTTTACTTTAATTGATAACATGGCAGAAAATATTACTTGTAATGTGAGTGTTGATGATTTTAATGAGTTTGAAGATGATATTTTTGTCAATGGAACGAATCTTCAATATTTATTGAGAAATGATGGAAATTATACATGGTATATTGAATGTATTGATCAGGCTAAAAATTATAATATAACTTCTTTGATTAATTTTAGTGTTATTGCTCCTCCAATAGTTAATTTAACTCTTCCAAGTGATAATTGGATTGCAACAAATTCAACAGTTACATTTAGATATATTCCTTATGATGCTGTAGGAATTACTCAGTGTAAATTATATCTTGATGAAGGATTAAATCAAACAGATAATACTATTAATAAAAATGAAGAAAATTCTTTTACTCCTGTTGGGGGGATAAGTGAAGGAGAGCATAATTGGACTGTTGAATGTTCTGATGCTGATTTAAATTTAGCTAATGCAACCTTTTATCATTTCACTCGTGATATTTCTCCTCCGACTATTGAATTAGAACTTCCATTAAATGATTCCGGTAAATATTTTGACGGTGGTTCTGTGACTTTTAGATGGACGGCAAATGACTCTGTTTATAATATTTTTCAATGTGATTTAATTGTTGATGGTGTTGTTAAGAAAAATGATGAATGGGTTACAAGTGGAATTTCAAATCCTGAGAGTGTTGCAGGATTAACTCTGGGATGGCACAATTGGAATGTAACTTGCTGGGATGCATTAAATAATTCTAATAATAGTTTAACTTATGGATTTAATTTTACTTATCCTGATTTTTTCCTGAATCAAAGCACATTTAGTTTTAATGTTACAAATCCTAAAGAAGGTGAATCTGTTTTTATTAATTTGACTCTAGAAAATCTTGGTGGTACAGATATTAATAATGTTGTTGTAAAGTTTTATGATGGGGATCCTGATTTAGGTGGGTCTCAAATTGGGGCTGATAAATTGATTAATATTTCAATGTATAATCTGACTGAAGTTAATACTACTTATATTGCTGATATCGGGACAAGCGAAATTTTTGTTTTAGTTGATCCTCCATTTGCAACTAATGGTACATATGACGAATGGAATGAAAGCAATAATGAGGTTAGCTTGAATATTACTGTTGGAAGTTGGCATTTCTTTTATGGCGAGATTGATTCAAGTAGTAATTACAGTTTAATGGATAATTCTGAAGATCCTGTTCTCAATTGGAATATAATTAACTTTAGCCAAGGAGAAGTTTTTATTAGTGACCTTGAAAGTGATATATCTTGGTTAGATTTAGTTGCAATCGGGAAAAAAATAAATTTGGATAATTCTACTGATGATTTTATTGAAATTGATTCTCTTTTAAATATGAGTAATTTTGAAGATTCTGTTGATTCTCTTTATAATAATGATAGCACTATTAATCTGAGTATCTTTGGCAAGGTGGTTAATTATATTCCTATAACAAACTCTACAAATAATACTAATTTTGTTACTGGTATTTTATGGGATTCTTTAGATGACATTGGAGATTTAGAGTTTGATGAAGTGGATAAAGAAGATTTAATTTTTGTAACTGAAATTAATCAGGGAGGTGTGGGGGCATATGGGGTTTATGATTATGAAATTCGTGTTCCTGCTATGCTTCGAGAATATGATTCAACTAACTCTGAAAGTGCAGTTTTTTATGCTGAACTTATTTAACATCTTCGCTGTGGTTATTTTTTTACCTTTTTAGGATAACAAATCATTTCGGAAGGTTTATAAATCTGTGCGAATATATTCGTATATAAATATATAGTATTTAATGAAAGGAGGGATATTAAAAAAGAGATGAGTAAGATTTATAGATTGTTGTTATTACCAATTCTAGCTTTAGTTCTCTCTTTGGTTGTTGTTTATGCTGTAGTTCCATCAGGTGGTACACTTACAAGCATTTCGAATGCTACTGCTCCTGCTGATGTTGCTGGAAGTCATGCTGCAATTGCAGGTAATGTTACTGAGATGACTGTTGTTGCTTTTACTACAACACAGAGCTGGCAAGGTTATTTTGGGAATATTACAGGTACTATTCAATTAGCAGATGGAAGTGATAATGTAATGTACAATTGGTCACTAGCAAGTCCAGAGGGTGAAATCTATGCTTCAGTTAATAATTCAGTTAATTGGGTTGGAACACAATGTTACAATAATACAACATTTACTCCAAATTTAGAATTAGAATATAATATTCTTGGTGATGATGTTGATGGTGTTGATGAAACATTCAATTTACAAAACCATGATGCGTTTTATGTGAATAATATTTTGATTAACACTAATACATGTATGTCAGCTAGAATTTACGGAGATACTGGTGCTGGTGTTGATACTGAATTTGAAGAGGTATTATTAAAAGGCGGAAGCAATGAAACTATTTTTGCATCAATCTTAGAAGAAGATATGCTTGGTTTTAACGATGCTTCACATGATTTCCAAATGTTAGTTTTAGAGGATGGTCATGGAACTGATACTGCTACTAGACCGTACTACTTTTATGTAGAGCTAGAATAAGGTTATTTTATTTTTTATTTTTATTTTTATTAAAACGAGGAAAAGAAAAGGATGAATGAGAAAAGAAAGAGTATAAAAAAATGCAAAAAAATATTGAAAATAGATTAAAAAAAGAGAAGGAGATTCTTTTAGTTGTTCTTATATTAATTGGTTTTTTATTATCATTAACTTCATTTGGTTTAGTTTTTGCAGCGAACCCTGGTGGTCCTGATACAATTACTAGTGTTACAAATGAGACAAAGGATGCAGTTAGTGCAAAGATGTTTAATATCTCTGGGGGATATGTTTCTACTTTCAATTTATCTGCGACTATTCAAAATCCTCGATGGAAAGCATTTGTTGGTAATGTTACAGGTAGTTTTACCTTAGATGATTCAGCTGGTTCTACTATTTATGATTGGAGTATTACGACAATTACTGGTAGAGTTTATGCGACAAGGCAATCTGGTGCAATTACTTGGGCAAGTGTTAATTGTTCAAATGCAACGTATCTTAGCACTGAAGCAATTGCAATGAATCATAATAATTCAAATGATCAATTAAATAAGACCTTCAATGCATCTGCTCCCGGAACACATAGTACTTTTTGGGTTGGGGCTGTTTCTATTCCTGCTAATACTTGTCCTACAATAAACACTTATGTAAATGATGTAGCACAAGATTCAAGTTTCGAGGAAATGGCTTTAAGTGACGGAGTAAATACTGTTTATGCTACTATTTTAGAAGAAGATGTGGCAGGATATGATGGTTCAAAATATGATTTTCAGATGATTGTTCCTGAGGATGGTTCTCCTGGTTTTTCAGGGGCTACTGCATATTATGTTTATGTAGAAATAGGTACTTAAAATTAGAAAATGAAATTAAATAATTTAAATAAAAAAATGAATATTGAAGCAAAGTTAATTGGAATTTTATTTTTAGAATTAATTGCATTATCTTTCATTCTAACTTCTTTTAGTTCTTTTATTAGCGGGGGTGTTGGGAATAATGTTACTGTTACTACTTCATTACAAGTTGGAGAAGTTTATCCGGAATTATTGAATGTTAGTATTGACAATAGTGCTTCAAGCGTTACTTTAGTTGGTAATTCAACAAAAACGGTTTTATGTGAGGGTTTGATTAGGGATTATAATAATGACAGTACTTTAGGTAATGCAACTGCTGAATTATTTATTACTTCCGGTTCTTCTTATGGTGGAAGTAACGATAATAATTTACATTATACGAATGGCTCTTGTCTTATTAATACTAATTTTAGTTCATGGGGTGGTGTGAGTGATGATGATTATCACGCTTTAGCACAATGTAATTTCCAGATTTATTATTATGCAAATCCAGGAAATTGGAATTGTTCATTATATGTTAATGATAGTGTTGGTTTTAGTGATTTACAAAATGATAGTATTACTATAAACCAACTTTTATCTATTGGTCTTCCTTCTTCTATTGATTATAGCGTTGTAAATTCAACTTCTGTTTCAGGGGAAAAAACTGTTAATGTAAGTAATACCGGAAATGTAATCTTAAACTTGAGTCTTTCAGGTTATGCAGTTACTCAGGGAGATAATTATTCTATGAATTGTACTTTAGGTAATATCCAAAATATTAGCATAGGCTATGAAAAATTCAGGCTTAATACATCAATTACCGGGCCATTAACTTTTTCAGATTTTGAAGCAAATTATACTAATTTAAGTGCTGGTGCGACTGTAAAAAGATTTAATTTAAATTATCGACAGAATGATTCTAATGATGATGCTATTAATGGAACATATTGGAGAGTTTATGTTCCTCGAGGTGTAGCAGGTAATTGCACAGGGAATATTTTATTCGGGGCTGTGCAAGCTGAAGAATAAATTTAATAGAAATCTTTAATAATTGTTTTTTGTTTAATTTAAAATGGTAAAAAGTTTGAATATTGAAGAGAAAATTAAAATAATTAATGAAGTTGGTGAAGAGGTTATTAATCTAGAAGAACTTAGAGAATTATTTCTGAATAAAAAAAATCCGATTGCTTATGATGGGTTTGAACCTTCAGGGAATATTCATATTGCACAGGGTTTACTTCGGGCAATTAATGTTAATAAATTAACTTCTACAGGTATTAAATTTAAATTTTGGGTTGCAGATTGGTTTGGATTGTTAAATAATAAGATGGGTGGAGATTTAGAGAAGATTAAAATTGTTGGTGAATATTTCATTGAAGTTTGGAAAGCTTGTGGTATGGATTTAGAAAATGTTGAATTTATCTGGGCAAGTGATTTTATTAAAGAGCATCCTGAATATTGGGAAACAGTTTTGAAGTTGTCTATGAATGCTACTATTAATAGAGTGCTTAGATGTGGTCAAATTATGGGGCGTGAGGAGAATACAAATAATCCTTCGTCGCAAATTATTTATCCATTAATGCAGGCTGCTGATATTCATCATTTAGGTGCTGATATTGCTCAACTTGGAATGGATCAGAGAAAAGTAAATATGCTTGCAAGAGATTTATTCCCAAAATTAGGATTTAAACCTCCTGTGATTATCAGTCATCATATGCTTATGGGTTTGAGTGAACCGAAGGTTGATGGGTCATTAAATTCTATAGACAGAAAAATTGAAATTAAAATGAGCAAGTCTAAACCTGATACTGCTATTTTTATGACTGATTCAGAAGATGAAGTAAAAAGAAAGTTTAAGAAGGCTTATTGTCCAGAAGGACAAATCGAGGATAATCCTATTTTAGAATATTTCAAATATATTATTTTTGAAAAGTTTGATAAGATAATTATTACTCGTGATGAAAAGTTTGGAGGAAATTTATCTTTTAATTCTTATAATGAATTAGAAAAAGTTTTTGTTGAAAAAAAAGTTCATCCTCTTGATGTTAAAATGACCTGTGCAGTATATATTAACGAACTTTTAGAACCAGTTAGAAAACATTTTGACGAGAATAAAAAAGCTAAGAAATTGTTGGAAGCTGTAAGAAGCTTTCAGGTTACGAGATAATTTTTTATTTTAATACCCAAGATACTCCATTAAAGATTTATTCCTATCGGATATTTTTTCTATAAATTTTTTTCTCTTTTCTTCATCTCTCATATCATATAATTCTCTTGCTTCTTCATATGTCATTTTGCCATATTCATAGTCAAAGAGTGCTTTTCGTGAATGAACATTGAAATTTATTGAATTCATTTTTTGGGTTTTTATTTCTGGGCAGTCTGAAAAATCAATGTTTCTGTGCCCTACTATATTATCCACATAACTTAGATTTTCGCAACCTTTGAATGTGATTATATCTGCTTCTAGATTTTCTGCAGAGATAAGATTTTTACAGTTAGTAAATGCAATCCAATATTTAGGGAGTTCGAATGCATTTGTTCTCCCTAAAAGAAGATTATCAATTTCAGTTAGACTTGTACAATTTGTGAAATCAATTTTTTGTATATTTCTAAGATTTTTTACCTTTTTTAGATTTATGCAATCATTTAATTCAATTTCCGGGCAAGTTATGTCTTCTATTGATTCTAAAGAGGAGCCTTTCAAGTCGATAAAATTAAGTGTATAAAGGTCTTTTAAACTTTTCAAACTTGTGGTTTTGCCTAAATAAGCATATTCCTGTGCTTTTAATCCCGAAACATCTGTCAAATTTGTACAACCATATAAATTAATTTGTCTTGTACGTAAATTTTCAATTTTTTTTATGCCTTCATGGTTTCTTAAATTAAGAAATCTTGTTTCTAATCCAGAAGGAATTTCATTAACTAAAAGGATTCGAGCTTCTTTAACTTTTACGAGTTCATTTCCTTCATCTCCTCCAATTGATATTTGCGGTCCTTTTGTTTGACAAAATAAAAGTCGAGATCCATTTGTTCTATATCCTCCTGCTATTGGTCCTTGTCCATAAAGAGTTCCTGCAAATTTGGTTAAACCTTTTTCATAAATATATCTTGTATCTTTTATATATTCACAACCTGAAGGATACCAGTCCGGGTCAATATTCCATTTTCCAATAGGGTTCCATTTAAATCCATCTTTTCTTTGTGAATTTTCTCCGTTGTCAAAACTAATCATCCAGTTTCCAGTTTTTACTGCTTCTTTTACTGCTTTTTCTAATTGTGATGTGTTCATTTTTTAATTAAACTTTTTTGATATTTAAATCTCTAATATTTGTTTAGATTAATTAAGTAATTAATTGAATATAAGTTATATTCATATGGTAATATTTATTAAGTTTTGATATTTGAGTTTATTATGGATATTTTGGAAAGTGATAAGATGAAGATTAAAATTTTGAAGTGTCTTTTTAAAGAACGGCAAGGGGTTTCTTTGAATGGGTTGAAAAAAAAGATTGGTGCTTCAAATTTTAAATCAGTAAAAAGAAATTGTGATTTTTTAGAATTAATGAATTTAATTAGTATGCAGGATGTTATGAAGATTGAAAGAAAAAGAATTAATCCTCAAAATTATCGGTTAATTTTAATTACTGATAATGGGCGTAAAGTTATTGAAAAATTAACAAAAAAATAAAAATTATTTTTTATTCCAAAATCTGCTTTTTGGTTCTCTATTCTTTTGTTCTGTTGTGCTTCCTGTTCCTGTTACATAACCATTATTTCGTTGTTGTTGTGATGTCCATTCTAATCCTTTTAATCCTCTATTAATCTGACCTCCATTTGGAAGTTTCCCCATATAATATTCTATTTTTTCTCTTCTTTGTTCCTCTGTATAATTTGGTGCATTGTTTTTCCAATTAGGATCTTGCTGTGTTCTTGAAATTCCGCTAGTCATTGTTATTCCTTTTGAATATGAATTTTCAGGTACAATTGTTTGGATTAAAGAAACCGTTGATGCAATTAATGCAACTGTTAATAAATTTTTTAATGTTTTCATTTTATCGCCTCTGATATATTTGATGAAAGGATATTAATAATCTTTATTGATAATTTTTTATACATATTTTAATTTTTGGATAAAATTTTTAATTTATTATCCTTTTTTTAGAAATTATTTAATTTGTTCTGAATTCTACAACATCTAAATCTTTAAGTTTATGTTTTAATCCTACACTTTGTCCTGCAAATTTGCTTGAGGGTCCCCAAATTTTTGTTTGTTTTATCTTTTTTGAAAATCCTTTTAAGATTTTTTCTGCAATATCTCCAACAGTAGAATTTGGTTTAATGATTACCGGTTTAGGTGATTTTTCTTTTCCTGGTTCTTTTGTAAAAATTCTTATGCTGTCAAAACTTTTAAATATTTTTTCTTTTAATTCTTCAATATTTTGTTTTGTTTTTGTTGAAATTAAAATAAAGTTATATTTTTTTGATTGAAGTGTTGCTGAAATTTTTCTTTGTTCCTGTTCATTTAATTTATCTATTTTATTAAAAATAATTATTTGTTTTGCATTGGATTTTCCTAGTTTTTCCTGTATTTGTTTAATTTGTTCGATGTTATCCACTAAAATTAAAATTGTGTCTGTGGTATTAACTAAACTTTTATCATAATATTCTGATTCAAGTGCAGGATTTTCCACTAATTGGATTTGCATTTCAAGATAGTCCATCATTCCAATTATTGATTCTTTTGTTGTAAATGGATAGTTTGCGATTAATGGTTTTGTATTTGTGAGAATTGAAAGCAAGCTTGATTTTCCAACATTTGTAAAGCCGATTATTATTGCCTGCATATCTCCTTTTCGTATTCCTATTTTGGATGATTTTCCCGCTTTTTTTACTTTATTAATTTGTTCTTCTAATTTTTTTCTTCGTGTTGTTAATTGCTGTCTTAGATTTTCACCCCCTTTATGTTTTGGGGCGTGTGAAATCATTTTTCTTAAAGCAATGAGTCTTTCTTCGAGAGTGCCTGCTTCAAAATAATCTTTTTCTGCTTTTACATATTCCGGGTCGTTTACATTGATTGGCATCTAGGGCAACCCCCTGGTTTCCCTTAGGATCCCTTCCTCAAAACTCTGAAGGGGGGTATCTTTTTTGAGCCTTCGGGTGATACCCCAAAAAATGGGCAACCCCCTTGGTTCCTTCAGAGAATTTTGGGTTAAATTCTCTGGGACATTCAAAAGACGATACTTTTGAAGTTTTTGAACCTCCTCGAAACATTGAAGGGTGATATCTTTTAACTCAAGCCCATACTTGCTTTTTTTAATTTTACCTTCGGAATTAATGCAAGTGTAAACTTTCGGAGCCTTCTGTAATGCCACATGGAATAAATTCCCTGATTCCTTTTGAACCCCCTCAAAACACTGAAGGGTATTATAGATGTTTATTTTTTGTATCATTTTAATTTGATGTTAAATCTTTTAAAGCAACTTTACTTAAAAATTTAATGAAACTTAAAAAAAGTTTTTTTAATCAAGACCCTGCAATTGTTGCTAAAAATTTATTGGGGAAAATTTTAGTTAGAGTTATTGATGGCAAGGAATTACGGGCGAAGATTGTGGAGACTGAAGCTTATTATGATAAAAATGATCCTGCTTCAAGAGCAAGGCAAAATGGTGATTTGAAAGATACAATGGAGATGGATGCAGGGACAATTTTAGTTTATGGTGTTCATAATAGCTGGTTAATTAATTTTGTTACAGGTAAAAAAGGTGAGGCTGCTGCTGTTTTATTGAGGGCTCTTGAACCTGAAAATTTTAATGTAAATACAAAAGGTCCTGGTTTACTTACAAAAGCATTGAATATTAAAAAAGAGTTTCATAAATTAAATATTTTAGATTCTGAATTAATTTGGGTTGAGGATTCCAAAAATAAATTTGAGATTGTTGAAAGTTTTAGAATAGGGGTGCATGAAGATTTACCTGAAAAGTTAAGATTTTATATTAAGGATTGTTCCTGGATTAGTAAAAAATGAAATCTGAAATTATTGAAAAAATTATGCAAAAAAAAGAATTTTCTTATTTACCCATTAAAGATGTGGAATTAGTTTTTGAAAGTTTTGATAAAGATCAATATGTTGAAGAAGAAAAGATTAAGTTAACTCGGGATTTATTAAGGAAAATGTATACTGCTTTTGTTTCAGACAAATTGTTAAATGTTAAAGAGAAAAGTCCAGAATGGTTTTTAAGAAAGCATTTATCGACAAAGGAAAGATTAGATTTTTATTCTGAAGTTTATGAAAAAATTTTGAAAGGGAGTGGGAAAAAAATAACTATCCTTGATTTAGGTTGCGGAATAAACGGATTTAGTTATGATTTATTTAAAAAGATAAATCCAAAGATAAAATATGTTGGTGTTGAAGCTGTTGGTCAATTAGTTGATTTGCAAAATCATTATTTTGCTAAAAATAATTATCCTGCAAAAGTTATTCATGAAAGTTTATTTGAAAAAGAAAAAATTGTTGAAATTATTAAAAAAGAAAAAGGGGAGAAAATTATTTTTTTGTTTAAAACACTGGATTCTTTGGAAATGTTAAAAAGAGATTATTCAAAAGAATTATTAAACGAAATTGTTTATTTGGCTGATAAGGTTGTTGTTAGTTTTGCGACAAAAAGTTTGATTGCAAAAAAGAAATTTAATGTTAAAAGAAATTGGATAATTAATTTTATTAAAGATAATTTTAAAATTTTAGATGACAAAGAGATTGGAAGCGAGCGTTATGTAATTTTTTGCAAAAAGTAGTTTTTAAATTAATTAATCTTCTGAATTTTTAATTTTAATTTTTATCTCACCCATTTTCATAATTTCAAATGAAACTTTTTTGATGAAAAAAGTGTGTCAAAGATTTTAACGATTCCCCCATTATCTTGTGTTCCCTCATCCCCCAAATTATTACAAAGGTAATAATTTGCCTTTTAGCTATAGAGAATTATAAAATAATCCTCTAACACCAAGAATTTTTAGGAGAATGAATTCTTGTGTGTGCTCAAGAAACCCCATTTGCAAGTTTCTTGACAAAAGTAAACTAAATCAACGTTAATTCAATTAGTTTACTTTGTTAAAATCTTATTATTAATACGCTTTTTTTATTGTTTCTACCACGAAATTATTCTCCAACTTCATTGTTTTGCAAAAAGTAAATATTTATAATTCTTAATTTATTTTACTTATTAATTAAAAGAGGTGAAAATAATGGGACAAAAACAAAATATGCAAAATAATTCGTTAATGAATTCAAAGATTAATCCTATACCAAAACAGCCTGCTTCTGAGATGCCTGTTGAGGGTATGTCTCCTGTTTGGAAAAAATGGTGGATTTGGATGATTATTTTGGTTATTATTGCATGTGGTGCTTTAGCATATTTTATTTTATTTTGATTTTTTAGCTATATATTTATATATTCTAATTTTTTTTTAAATTTACAAAATTTTTGTTTAGAAATTAATAAAATATGAAAGAAAATTTTTATAAAAAGGTGTTAGATAATGGCATGGTTATTCTTTTTGAAAAAAGGAATCTTCCAGTTGTTAGTGTGGCGATTGCTGTTAAATTTGGTGGGATTAATGAATCTGTTGAAGAAAAAGGAATTGCACATTTCATCGAGCATCTGTTATACAAGGGAACTCCTACTAGAGACTTGAAAAAAATTTCAGAAGAAATTGAAAAAAATGGCGGAGAATTAAATGGTTTTACCGGTGAAGAGGTTACTGCTTATTTTTGTAAGATGCCAAGTCGTCATTTGAAAATTGCTTTAGATGTTTTAAGCGATATGATTAAAAATCCTTTATTTGATGAAGTCGAATTAGAAAAAGAACGTGAAGTTATCTTTGAAGAAATTAAAATGCATAAAGATAATCCTCGTTTACATGTTTTTGATGGTTTGAAAGATGTTTTATATGAAGGATCTTTAGGGATGAATCTTGCAGGAACTTATGAAACTATGAATTCTATTAATCGAAAAAAAATCGTTAAAAAATTTAATGAAATATATCAACCTAATAATTTAGTTTTGGCTGTTGTTGGTGATGCGGATTTTGATGAGATTATTAAATTTGCAGAAAAAAATTTTAGTAAAGAAAAGGGTATTATCCCCAAAATTGATATTCAGTTAAAAAAAGATTTTAAAATTGAAGAAAGAGAAGGCATTGACCAGGCAAATTTAGTTTTTGCATATCATTCTCCTTTGGTTGATGATGAAAAAAATTATGCGGCACAAGTTTTGACTACTTTAATGGCTGGGGGAATGTCTTCAAGATTATTTCAGGAAATAAGGGCTAAAAGGAATCTGGCTTATGCAGTAAAAGGCGAAGCTGACATTAGCAAAGATTTTGCTTATAGTTTTATTTATGTTGGGACAAATAAAGAGAATGTTGAAAAAATAAAAAACTTGATTTTAGATGAATTTAAAAAAGTGAGCAATAAATTGACTGAAGATGAATTAAATCAGGTTAAAAATCAATTAATTGGTAATTATCAAATTTCTATGGAAGATTCACAAGATCAAATGGTTAATCTTTTAGTTAGTGAAATTCATGGAGATGCATTTTCATTTTATGATTATGAAAATCATATAAATTCTGTTAAGTTAAAGGATGTTAAAGAACTTGCAAAAAGTGTTATTGATAATTATAGTTTTTTTGCATTAGTCCCAAAAATCTAATTATGTTTTAATATGAAAATTGTAAATTTTTCTAAAAAAAATGACAATACCTTTAATATTATTTTTGATTTTTTAAAAAATATCAAGTTAAACGAAGATGGAAAATTAATTGATTTTAATAACTTAGACATTGAGAGTTTTATTTTGGAAAAGAATTTTAATGAATTAAATGAAACTCTTTATAATTTTATTTTTGAAATTTTCAAGAAAAATTCAAAAACTTTTTTTATTAATGAAGAAAATTCTATTAATTATTCTTTAACCAGAATTTTTTTTGATTTTGTTCAAAATTCCGGGAATAAACCCTGTTTAGTAATTTTTAATTCACATGCTGAATGCAAAAATTCTTTTAATCATACGTGGCTGAAAAAATTAATTGAAGACGGTTTTCCAAAAAGAAATATTCTTTTAGTCGGTGTTAGAAATCTTGATTTTGAAGAACTTGAATTTTTGAAAAAAAATAATATTAAGTTTATTGGGATGAATTCTTTTATTAATAATATAGAAGATATTTGTGATTCAATAATGGAATTTACAAGCGGAAAAATAGTTTATGTTTCAATTAATCTTAATGCAATTGATCCTGCTTATGCTCCAGGAACTTTTTTCCCGGAAGTTGGTGGTTTTAGTAGCAGGGAATTTATTTATCTAATTCAAAGGATTAATAAAATGAAAAATTTGTTTGCTTTAGATTTAGTCGGGATTAATCCTAAAAAAGATATTAATAAAATTACTCTTCAATTATGTGCGAAGATTTTAGCTGAATCTATTTAAATTTTTTATAAAAGATAGTTTTATAAATTTAATTTTATTAAATATATTTTAATGAAAAAATCATTTGATTATGCTAAATATGCTGTTGATGAAATAATCGGATATGGTTTTAAAAATAATCCTGGTTTAAGGAATACAAGAGCTGTTGGGATAATTCCTGAAAAAACATTTAAAGGTGATTTAGATTTTCATCCTTTTAAGCAAATGTTATATCTTCATGGTTTAAAACCGTTTATTATTAAGGGTAAACGTAAACCCAAAAAAGGGATATATAATGTTGATTTAAATGACTTGTATTTAATTTATCCTGAAGAAGATTTTTCTTTTTATTCTCCTGTTAGTTTGAAACAAATTTCAATAAAAGCTTCTGAAGCATTGGATTTTAGAAAAAATATTATGGGTAGGAGTAGTTTATTTAGGATTATCAGTAATAAAACTGATTTGGATTTGACCCAAAAAGTTATTGAAGAGTTATCTCTTAAAGGAATTGTTGCATATTGTGACGAACCTTTGGCTTTTCGTGATAATGATCCAATTCTTCCTGAGACGCCGAAAGTTTTAGCTAAAAATAAATATGATTCACCAATTATTTTAAATGGTACATTAGAAGCATTGTCTGATTATAAAGAAGATTGTCTTATCAATCTAAATTCTATGAAAGTTAATTTATTTTAATTTTGTTCTTTATGGATAATATATTGCTGGTCTATTATTGATTTAATTATTGTTGCTTGTTTTCCCATTATTTTTTTTAATTCATTATGTGGTGCATTTATTATTTTTCTTATTGTTCTGAATTTTATTAAAAGTTTTTTTGCGGTCTTTGGCCCAATTCCCGGGAAGCTTTCTGTAATAAATTGTAATTGTTCATTTGGTTTTAATGTTCTTTTTTTTGCATTCAATGAAACTTCTTTTGATTGTCGTTTTGCAAGTATGTCGATAAATTTTGCTGTATCTTTTTGATTTTTTGAAAAAATTATTGGCACGTTGTGTTTTAATAAAATTGATAATAAGAATCCTCTAATTGCATTTGCATTTATTCCTTTTAAATTATCGTCGTTATAAAGTTCCTGTTCTTCGATTCCTTCAATAATTAAAAGTTTATTTTGATACTGCTGTAATTCTTCTAATTGATGGGCTAGTCTTTTATCAATCATTGAAGATAAAAAATCTGAAACTGTTTTTCTTTCAATTGCGACATCTTTAACAATATAATCTGCAACTTTTAATTCTAAGAATTCAATTTCATAACCTAACTTTTTTAAATTTGTTGGGACAAAACTGTTTTGTTCTCTATAATCTATTTTTATTATTTCTTTTGTTTCAATCGGTTTATCTATTTTTATTATTTCTTTTTTTCTTGAGAAAATATCGTAAAATTCTGTCATTATATTTTTTATCTTAGGATTTAAATTTTTAGGATTTTATTCTTTTGCAAGGAGCTCTATATTTTTGAATACCTGATTGTATATTACTTGAAGTGTTGAATCTTTTAATGTTCTTTGTCTTGATTGTTCTAAGTCTCTAAAAAAATTTTGTTTGTTTTTCTTCATAAAATCTTCTAATTCTTCATAACCTGTAAAGATTTCATCTGAGAATAATGCAAATGTTGGATGTTTTTTATATGCTTGTTCGGGATGCATTGCGACGGTATAAGTAAGTTTTCCCATTAATTTTGTCAGAGCTAATTCTAATGGTGTTCCAAGGGTGTAAGATTTGTCAAAAAGGAATATTCCTCCAATAACTTTTTTGTCTGCGATTCCTTCTAAATCCCCCCGTATTAATTCTGATCTTTGTTCTTTTGACATTTGCAGATATTTTTCTTTTCCTAAATGTCCCATTTCTGTTTCTAAAGAGTTGCAATCAAAAAATGGATTTATTAATTTTATTTTTGTTTGTTCTTCAAATTTTTGCTGCCAAGTTCTGACTTCTTTTTTTGATTCTGTCGGATGAGCTAAATAAAATGTTGGGGGAAACATCTTTTGATTATAATCTATGATTTTTTTATCTGCTAAATGCAAAACTTCTTCGGGGGTTTTATTTGTTGTATTAATTATTATGTCATATTGGTCTTTATTTAAAAAATCTAATTTGTGAGTTTTTTGAAATCCTTGGCAAGTATCTTCTAATCTTTTTTTTGTTTGCATTAATGTCTCTTGTATAGATGTATATTTTGGTTCATCTTTTCTTTGAGCGTGATAAATCCTTTCTGCTCCTGTATTTTCATCGACATCCAAAAAAATTTTAATTGAATCCGGAACAAAATTATATGCTATCCAACCTTCAATAATTGCATCTTTATGTCTTTGACCATATTCTTTTACTTTTTTATCCATCTCTTTATGAATGGATATGTCTGTTTTTGCGAATTCCATTAAATCATTTATATTCATTCCTTTTTCATTAGCAATTTCTCCATGGATGTCTCCAACTGAAATAAAGGATGCATATTGCAGTTTTGTTGCTAAATTATCTTTCAAAGAACTTTTACCGGAACCAGGCATACCAGAAATTGTTATTTTCACCATAATAGTTTTTATTTATCTGGCTTATAAAGAATTGTTATTGTGAAATATATACTTTAATTAAAAATCTTATCTTTATCTCATAAATATCTTTTTATACTCTTTTTTGTTTTTTTAATTATGGCAAGGGTTATTGGTGGTGGTTATTCTTTTGATGATGTTTTGATTGTTCCAAAATATAATAAAGTTAAATCCAGAAAAGATGTAGATTTTAAAACAAAAGTTACTCGGAATTATGAAATAGGTATTCCTTTTATTGCTTCAAATATGGATACCATCTGTGAAAGTCGTATGGCTATTGCGATAGGCAAACTTGGCGGTCTTGGGGTTTTGCATAGATTCATGTCTATTAATGATCAAGTAAAAGAAGTTAAAAAAGTAAAAGGGGAAAATTTAATTTGTGCTGCTGCAATCGGTGTTAAAGATTTAGAAGAAAGAGTTCCATTATTGGTTGATGCAGGTGTTAATATTTTAGTATTAGATGTTGCTCATGGTCATTCAAAATATGTCGGTAAAGCGTTAGATTGGATTAAAGAACATTATCCTTTTATTGATGTTATGGTTGGTAATATTGCAACAAAAGATGCTGCTCACTATTTTTTAACAAAAGGTGCTGATGCAATTAAAGTTGGAATCGGTCCTGGTTCGATGTGCACAACTAGAATGATGACTGGAGTTGGTGTACCTCAAATTACGGCTATAATTGATGTTTATGAGGAAACGCAAGGGAAAATTCCTCTTTGTGCAGATGGGGGGATTACAATTCCTGGAAATGTTACAAAAGCTATTGGTGCAGGTGCAGATTGTGTGATGGTTGGGCATATTTTGGCTGGAACAACAGAAACACCTTGTGAATTAATTAATATTAATGGAAAAGAGTTTAAGGATTATAGAGGAATGGCAAGTTATGATGCGACACTTAAAAGATTAAAACTTGATGGTCGTTGTGAAGATGAAATAGTTCATATCGAAGGAGAAAAAACAAGAGTTCTTCATAAAGGTAAAATTGAACCGATTATAAAAAAATTTCTTGGTGGTCTTGCTTCAGGGATGACTTATATTGGTGCAAAGAATATTCTTGAATTGAGGGGTAAGGTTGATTTTATTAAAATTTCTTCAGCAGGTTATAAAGAAAGTATTGCTCATGGATTATTAAAAAGTAAATAGATTTTTTATAATGTCTTTTGGACTTCTTCTTTGATATTATTTGCAAGTCCTTGTTTAACTGTATCTATTGCTCTGCCCATTTGTTTTTCTCTTGCTCGTGAAACGTGATAAAATGATTCATCTCTTGTTCCCTTTGTAATCAGCATGATTAATTTTCCTTTTTTTAGTCTTGCTGTTCTACCTGTTCTTTGTATTGCTCTTATTGCTGAAGGTATTGGTTCATAAAATATAACTGCATTTACTTCGGGAATATCTAATCCTTCTTCTGCAATTGATGTTGCAACCAAAACATTTATTTCTCCTATTGAGAAATCTTCAATTATTTTTTTTTGGTCTTTTTGAGATAAACCTGTTCCATTTTTTTTTGTTTGCCCGACAAATATTTTAGCTTTTATTCCTTCAATTTTATTTAATTTTTCAGAAATTGTCGTTGCTGTATCTCTAAATTGTGTAAAAACAATAATTCTTTTTTGATTTTCTTTTTTGATTATTTCTTCTAATCTTTGTAGTTTTGGATGTTCTTTCTTTTTTGCTAATAATTCATTTGATTGCATGAATAAAAAATTAAATTCAGGATTTGCAACTAATTTAACAACTCCTTTACTTTGTTTTTTTGCTGCCTGATTAAATAATGTTTTGAGATATTTGTTAAAACTTTCTAATGTTTGTGTTTCTAAAAGTTCTAAGGCGTGTTGAAGTTTAATTGCCTGTGCACAGGCACTTGCTCCAAGAAGATAATTATAATTGTGATTTCCTCTTGCTAATGTTCCCATTATTGTTTGCTGAAGTTTAATCAATGTTATTTTATTTGCCGGTCCAAAAAGAACTTTTCTATATCTTAATTCTTCAACATATCTATCATATAACTTTAATAAAACATGTTTCATTTCCTGAAATTCTATTGGGAAATCAATCATTATTTTTTCAAATTCCAGTTCCTGAAGATATTTTTTAACATCCGGACTATCTCTTGTTCTTAGTTCTACTTCTTCAATAGATAAATTTTTGCAGATTTCTTTGATTTTGCTTGCTTCATTTCCCGGTGAAGCTGTAAGTCCCATTATCCTCGGATTATCTGCTTGTGTGATATATCTTTTTGCGATGTAATTATAATCATAATTTTTCACACATCGATGTGCTTCATCTTCAATTAATAAGCATACGTCTTTTAAACTGTATAATTCTTTTCGTAAATCATTTGCGACGCACTGAGGCGTTGAAAAAATTATATCTGCTGTTTGCCAGATTTTTTTTCTTTCTATTGAATTAATTGCTCCTGTGAATAATTGCATGTCTGCAAATAATTCCGGCAAGTATTTTTTAAAAGAAATTATATGTTGTTCTGCTAATGGTTTAGTTGGGGCTAGGAAAACTACTTTTTTTCCGGGATATTCCTGCATTCTTTTTATCGTTAGCATTAAAGCGATTAATGTTTTACCTAATCCTGTTGGAAGCACTACTAAACAATTTTTGTTAATGCATGTTTCAAATATTTTTTGCTGGTATTCTCTTGGTGTTATATCTTTTAGAAATTCTGACATCTTTTTTTAAAATTTTTAATGTATAAATAGGTTTAGTAATTAATGGCTCTGTCCTGAATTAAGTTTTTTTGATTTTAGGATTCCCACTCAAGCCCACACTTGCGATTTTTTAATTTTACTTTCAGAATTTAATGCAAATGTAAACTTTCTACTCAAGCCCACACTTGCGATTTTTTAATTTTACTTTCAGAATTTAATGCAAATGTAAACTTTCGCTTCTAGTTCAAGCTAAAGCTTGAAGACCCTGCTCAATCATTGAAAAGTTGTTATTAATAAATTTATTTACTCACTGTTCAATAATTTCGCCCTTAATGAATACCTGAATTGCCAAAAGTTAGCTAAAATCAAAAACTCTGGACAGAGCCGTAATTAATTGTTAAGTTTAAATTTTATCCTGAAAAAATTAGATAAGCAGAAAGATGGGTATTAAATTTTAGGGATTCCCTCTAAATGCGACTTTTCGTCGCAAACCCGTCCTTTAGAATATCTGAATTGCCAAAGAAATTACTCTAAAATTTAATTGTGAAATTAAAAAATAAATAATTATTTTTTATTTCTAATGCTGTATTCTGCTAAAATAATTGAACAAATTATTAATAATAATCCGATGAAAGATGCAATGTCAAATGGTTGTTTTGTTGTCAATACTACGTTGCCTGTAATTCCTTTGTTTATAAAAAATGCTCCACTAATTAATGCAATTATTGCAAACGATACTGTTGCTGATTTGGATTTAAATAAATTTAATATTTTTTCTGTCTTTTTCATGTTATTTGTTTGTTTTTTGGATTTAAAAATTTTTATACTAATAAAATTGCAAATCCTAATGCAATAAGTGTTATTGATGTGATGAAACTCCAAAGTATTAAACTTCCGAAGAATATTTTATTTCCGTCTAAATCTGAAATTGGAAAAAGGTTGAAAAATGCGTAATAAATGTTTATTCTTGAAAAGTCCGGGAATCCTATTAAGTATCCAATAATTGCAAATATTAAGTTTGCAATAATTCCTGACGCTGCAATTAATGCAATGTGATATTCAGTCATTTCAGAAAATGAATAAACTCCATATCTTTTTGCAGCCCTGTATGTTTTTGCTTTGACTTCAAAAACCAGTGATGCCATCCACTTTAATTTACCGAATGTGATTGCTATTAATATTAACGGAACAAATACTCCTGCCGGAAAAGGATTTTTGAACTGTTTATGTGCCTGAAATCCATATCTTAAGATTTCCCACATTTTTATTTCGATTTCTGAATCAAGGTAAAAACTGGTTATTTTTTTTGCAGTGATATTTACTATTAAAACTAAAAAGACTATTAACAACATCTGTAAAAATGCCTGAGTTGTTTGTATTAAGCTAATTGTAAAAGCTAATATTAGCGTGATTATTGAGATTGAAATTATTTCGTTTTTATTTAGCATATTAAAAAGAGTAAAACATTTATTATAAAACTTATTATTTTGAAGTTTTGTTCAGATTAAATATTTTTGATTTTGGATTCCCCCTTAATAATATTTGAGCTTCCAAGTTGATTGTAAAATCAAAAGCTTCTATTTTGAATTATAGACTAAACAACGGAAAAGTATTTAAATCATTTCAGATAATATTTTAGTATGATAGTTAAAAAAATATCTGAAGTACTTGGTACAAAGGTTTATACTGATTCAGGAGATTTTTTTGGTGAAATTGAAGAAGTAAATCTTCATGAAAACAGGATTGATGGCTGGAGGATTAAAGTAGGAAATAGTGTTACATCTTTAATCGGTGGTGCTAGAGGGGTTATTATTCCTCATCAATTTGTAAGGGCTGTAAATGATATTTTTATTATAAGTAAATCGGCTTTACCAAGTTCTGGACCAGAGATGGAAGACCTTGATCAAGATTTGATTTAATTTATTTAAAATTTAAAAAAGATGGTGCAGGAAACAATTTTTCAACATTGGATTTTTACGCAATTTGCCTTTCCGTTTTTATTGATTTGGACTTTAGTTTTCGCTTTATTAGGTAAAACAAAGCTTCTTGGCGATAATAAGCAAATTGATTCAATTGTTGCTTTTGTTATTGCTTTTGTTTTTATTGGGGCAGCTTATCCAAAAGATATTGTTCATAACTTAGTATTATTCTTAACTGTTTCAATAGTTATTGTCTTTGTTGGTTTACTTTTATGGGGTTTTGCTTCCGGAAGTGATTTATCAAAGGATTTTTTGACTAATACTGGGGTAAAATGGGTAACTGGATTTGGGATTTTTATTGCGGTTACAATTGCAGTATTTTGGGCTACTGGGACGTGGGATAATGTAGTTTTATTATTGTTCAAACAATCCTGGAGTAATACTTTGTGGACTAATGTGACTTTTGTTGTTGTTATTGCTGTGGCTTTAGCAGTTATGATGAAAGCTAAAAAATAAGGTTATTCTTTAGACTTTAGAAAAATATTTAATCTTTAGACTTTTAATTTATTTATAGCAGAATTTTGTGATTTATGTGGAAAACTCATTGGATTAAGAGAGAAGTGTGTTTTAGATGGAGAGTTTGAGGGAATTTATCATCTTGAATGTTCTGATAAAATTTTAAGTTTGACCGACATTGAGTGATAAATAATTTTTAGGCTTTGTGTATAAAGTCTTTAATTTGGGCTACTTTTTACACAGAAAATAAAATTTGTTTTTAAGATAACCAATTCTTAGCCAAATTCTCTTTATTACTCGCTTTAATATTACAAATTTTATGGGCACAAACCCCATTTTCTACACTTGTCTTACCACCCTTACTATGGGGATTAGGTCTGTGGTCTGCTTCAAAATCCACCCAATCAACGTGTTTGTTACAATGCCAACACATTTCTTTATCTCTACGGTAAATGGTAATTCTTTGTTCTTCTGTAAAGTTTCGATTATTATCAAAAATTTCTAAATTGGGGTTCTTAAGCATAAAATATTTTATTAAAATTTTATGTCTTCCTTCTATAGATTCTAAACTATCTGTTCTGCTACTGATAAATTGTATAAAATCATCAAACTCTAGATTTCTGTCTTCATCAGAGATTTGCTCTTGGTTTCGGTAGTTTGTTAATTCATCCCAAAAATCTATTAAGAATTTTTTGAATAAATCTTTTTTATCTTTAATCACAAATTTATCAGTCATTTGAGATACCATTAGGTATAATGAAATAAAATTGAATCTTTTTAATTCTGGAATCTTGTCTTCATCAGAGAATACCTCTTCCATATAATCCAAAACCTTTTTGAATTTTTTAGCAGTTGTGCCATTATCCTCAAAATCTATTTCTTCTTTATACATTAAATCCAAATATTTCCCTTGGGTATTTGTTGCTTTTCCTTCTAATTCCAATTTGAGACATTGTGCTAATATTTGTTCGTAATCTCTATGTTTATTTTTGAATATTACCTTGGAAAAAACTTTATGGTTTGCCATATCAACAATATATTTTGAAAGATTTCCCCCGAGATTCATTCTTCTCTCTTGAGATTTCAGAGTTGTCCCATTATTAAGTCGTAAGAATAAATCCTGAATCTCTTCCTCATCAGCATTTTCAATAATTACCAATGTCAACTCATAATTGTATATTTGGTCTTGCAAATCTTCTGGAAGGTCTATAAACTTCTTATTTGCATATTCTGGAGTAAATTCTTCGTTTAATTCTAATAGTCCATCAAGGAATTTGAATATAGTTGCTAGTCTTTGTTGCCCATCCACCACAGAATATTTATAATGGCTATCTTCTTTTAATTCCCAAAAATACAACTTTGGAATGTCTAAATTTTTAACAATAGTATCTATAAGAAATTGCTCTTGTCCTTTTGCCCAAACTGAACCCCTTTGAAATCTTTTATCTGATAAATTTATTTTATCTTTCAATCTTGCATGCAATGAACCAATAGTTTTTTGTTTAGGATTTGTTTTCATTTTTTATCTCCCTTTACACCACTCACAACTATTCTTAGGGCAATCAGAGTTTAATAAATCTAATGCTTTTTTGAGCTGTAAAGTAAGCATCACTTTTTATAATCGACAGATTTTTAAATAATATTTCACTTAAATAGTAATGATGTGGGAAAATAGATTATTTACTTTTTTTTTAATCCTACAAGGAATCTTATTATTTCTTGGTATTCCAATGATCTATCAAGTGATTCCTTTATGTAATCTAGATTGTAACGACCCATTTATGAATTTTGGGAGTATATTATTGACTATCTCTATAATAGGCATAGAATATCTTATTTATTCTAAGAAATAATTAACAACTCATTTTAATTAATTCTAACCAATGATTTTCCCCTAAATCCAATTTCTGTCTTGCAAAATTACAAGGATTAAGTCCTGTTGTTGTATGTTCCTCAACAAAGTTATGTTGAATAATTGAACCACATATTAAAATTGTAGCAGACCATAAAGCTTTCAATCCTCTAAAATAATTTACCAAAGTGTGTTACAGATAGTTTCAGGAAGTTTTGGAGATGTTGCAAAATGACTCTCCACCAACCTCTAACTCACCAATGTAGGGTGGGGCATAAATTTATAAATTTTGGTGTATTTTAAAAAACATGGTAGAGTTTGAAAGATTAAAAGATAAAGAAGCAGAAATTTTTATTAGGACAAATGAGGAGGTGATTAAATTAAAATTGCCATCTTCATTAGTTGAAGAGTTAGAAGATTTAAGAACTGCTATGAAGGCTGATGATTTATTAGAAGTTTTAATTCGTTCAGCTAAAGGGATGGTCTCTATCGTAGGGGATTTGAAAATTGGAGAATATGAATATAATGATAGCGGGAAAAAATGTAAAATCAAAAAAACAAAAAATTAGTACTTTTTCTGATTATATGGTCCAATATGATGACAATATTCTTAAAAGAATGTTGTCAAAAACAAAAATTACTACAAGTAATTATGAACAAGATTTAAAGAAAAAAAGCGAATTTGCAGAACACAAGAGAAAAGAGGAACGGAAAGATTTACAGCATATTTTAATCTCTAGCTTTTCAAGATTTTTTAGTTTTGGAATAAAAATAGTTATAATCTTATATTTAATCGGTTTAACATTAAATATCTTTTTTGGTTATAATTTTGTGCTTTCAAAATTAGAGATTATTGTTTATACTTTTTTAACTGTTGCTTTAGGAGTTTTAATTGATAGAACTATGTTTAAGAAAGAAAATGAATAAATCATTTACATAAAATTTTATCAATCTTTTCCTATAGTTAGCTTATTTATTGTTCTTTCTCCTTATATAAAAACATTATTTTAGACTTTTTACACAAAGCCAAAATATTAACAAAAATTATAAAACGACTCACATGGTTTATTGCAGGATTAACTTTCTTAACTTTAATTGTAACTATATTTTAATGAATATTTTCTAATGTCATTTAATTTGGTAACATTATATTTATAAATAAGTATAAGCTTATTTAATTAAGCACATCTTCTTTTTAAGAGGTGCTTCTCTACTGGGTGACGCGGTGCACGTAGTCATTCAGTTTATTTAATCTCTTTTAAGAATCTGGGTTCAGGGAATACCTTAATATGAATTTTATCTCCAAATAAGATATGCCCAATAGTTAGTGTGCAGATATTTTTCATTAATGAAAGATAATTATCTTTTATAGGCATTCTTCCTAAATTTTTACAAAGCCAACTATAATAATGTCTTCTAAAAGCATAACAAACTAAATCTGCAATATCATAAAAAGAAGAATTTTCATTTTTTTCAATATTTAAAATTTGTAATATATTATCCCAACTGCAATATTTTGAACCATCAGTTTTATACAAACAATGTAATTCATTTAACTGAGTAGTAAGATTTGAACAACATTCAGCTAAATTAATCAATGCAAAACTATTCTCTAATTCTCCTCTTTTCTGCACAATTTTCTGTATTTTTTCACATAGTATTTCATAAGCTAAATGATAGGGATTTTTAGGATTAGGATACCTACTTTTTAGTTCATATTTGTCTATTAAAACTACTATTGCTTCCATAGAAAAAGTGTTCATTATCTTATAAGATTCTTCTAAAATATTCTTTCCTTGTTCATCTGTGAAAATTCCTTTATATTTTGTCCTCCTACTTTTTGATATTTGATTTAATTCAACAGCATGTATAGGGTAGTCCCATAATTCTTTAGGAAAAGTTTTTTCTTTAAATTGTCTAAATTTTCTGTTTACATCTGCTAAATCTTTTTCTTTTATTAAAACTCCTCCAAGTATAAAAAAATCATCTTCTTCTCTTATATTATCCTTAAATCTTGAATCTCCAGATTCATCCAAATAAACAAAATACATACTAAATAATAATCTTATCCCTTTATGAATATTATTATTTGACTTCTTACACAGAGACTACTTTTTACACAAAGCCTGAAGATTAGAAACATATTTAAATTCTGTTCTTAATATATTAACATGCTAGAGGGGATAATAACACTTGTTTCTTATGGGAATCTTGGAAATATTTTTTCACAATGGGAACAAATGGGTTTTTTTACTTATTTATTACCTTTCTTATTAATATTTGCTTTGGTTTTTGGTGTTTTAAGTCAGTTAAATTTATTTGGAACTAATAAAGGTATTCAAGGTATTATTGCACTTGTTGTAGGATTAATGGCTGTTCAGTCAACAATTGTAGCAACATTTTTTTCAGAAATTTTCCCTCGAGCTGGAATGGGTATTGCAGTACTTTTAGTTGTTATCATTTTCTTAGGACTTTTTTTGCCTAAAGCAAATTGGTCAAATTATCTTCTTTTAGGTGCTGGTGGAATTATTTTAGTTTTAATTTTAATTAATTCAACTGAATCTGTGGGATGGGTTTCAAGCTATGGTTTTAGTGAGTATGCTGACTGGTTAATTCCATTAATAATCCTTTTTGGTGCAATTGCATTAATTGTTTTCCCACAAAGAGGTCCACATCCAACAAATGTTGGTCCTTTTTTAAATCAAGCACATACTTATGGGCATCAATAATTAATTTAAATTTTATTCGAGAATTATATTTCTTTTTTATGTGAACCTTGCACTGCTTGGTTTACAACTTTTCCAAATGAATCTTGCATCATTGACATTTCTTTTTTAATTTGGTCTAAATTATTTGCATAAGAGCCTACTTTGTCTAAAATTGTTAATTGCAGTTTATCTATCATATTTTCAATTCTTGCTAATCTTTCCATTGTGGAAATAATCTGAGATTGTGCGATTGTCTGAAATTCTATAAATTTTTCTATCTGTTTAGTTATTTTTTTATTTTTTTCAAAAAAAACCTGTTCGGCAATTTCCATCATTGTGTCTGTTGTGCCCCCTCCATAATTTTCATATCCTTGTTGCTGTTGACCATATTCTCCTTGTTCTGGATAATAATTTTGCTGATCAGGATAATATTCTTGTGTTGGTTGTGGGGGTTGGTATGCTTCCTGTGGGGCATAAGCTTGATTTTGAGGATAATAATTTTGTTGTTGTGGGTTTTCTTCTTGTTGCATTATTGATGGTTGCATATTTTCTTCAAATCCTTGTGAAGAGATTGCATTTTTAATTTGTGATTGATTGAATGCATCAGAAATTTCTTTAGGTGTAACTCCTTGTTGTTGAAGTTGTGAGATTATATCTTGTTCTTGAAATCCTTGACTTTGCATTTGCATAACTTGTTCTAAAACACCCATAACTATAATGTAGAATAAGATTCTTTATAAAAATTATTGTTTGGTCGATTTTTCTAATTTTAGGGGTTGAAACATTTTTGCTTGTTTTGATAGTATCTCTAAGTCTTCTTTTTTTGCAAATTTTGAAAATTCGCTTGAGGCTGTTTCAATAAAATTCATTAATCTATTCATATTTTGTTTCATTATTTGCAGGTCTTTTTTTATTCCCAATATGTCTTGTATGCTTTTTTCTTTTATTTCTAACAGATTTTGGCTGATTAATAGAAGTCTATCTTTGGTTAACCTTTGCTTTTCTTCAAGGTCTCTTAATTTAATTAAAATCTCTTCGAATTCTTGTCCTGTTTGGTTATATTCTGTTCCATCCATATGTTGATTAAATAAATTAAGTTTAAATTTGTTTCCGTAAAAATTGTGTTGTCTGAAATTATTTTTTTAACTTCCTTGTGAACCCCTTGGTTCCTTTAGAAAATTGTTTTTAAGATTTAACTATCCCCTTGAATTTCTTTGTTTGAATTTAATGCCCAACTTTCTCGTAATCTCGCACGAAACTTTGTGGATTATTGTTTCTACCACGAAATTACTCGCCCCAAAATCATTATTAAAATAATGATTTGCCTTTTAGCTGTTAAATCTTAATTGTTAAAAACAATTTTTTGACCCTCCTTGAATCATTGAATGGTGGCATTTCTATAATCCTTCTAGAATGTCACAGAATCAAAAATTTCGGACAAAACTTTAATAACATAAAAAATTAAAAACTTCTTTTCTCTTTTTAAGATTATTATGGGATATAAAGTAAATCTTTTAGATTTCCTAAAAATTCCATTTAACCACTAACGAGATAAACTAAACAAAAAACAAAAAATGGAATTTAAAGAGGGATCAAAACTGTATGCATATGAAGTTAAAAGGCAATCCGGTGAAGATGTTTTATATATTAATTATCTTGGAGCTCCTTATGTTCCAAGTTTTGCCGAATATCCTGAAGTTCTTGAAAGAACAATAGATGTTTTAATTGAAAATCCAAATGTTTCAAGAATTGTGCTGGTTCAACAAAAAAATTATAATTATGATTTTAATGAAACTTCTATTCTTTTAGAATTGGCAAATCTTTATGTTTATTTAATTAAGCAAGAAAAAATTTTATCCCAGGAAAAATTAATTCTTAATGCCGAGCATCTTTTTTCAAAAAGGTATAATGAATTATTTTCTTTTCTTTTTTTGTTAAAGTCTGATCCTGTTTCTTCTTATATTGAATTAAAAAAGATTATTCTTCAGGAAAGAATTTTTCTTGAGAAAATTGAACCTGTTTATCGTTTTGATCAGGAGAGTTATATTTATTTTTTAGAAAAAATCTTCTCTCTATTTGGCAAATTAAAATTAATTGAAGTGGCTTTGCCTTATCTGGAGGGATATATTAAAGGAGACCGAGAAATCTATAATAAAATCTTTAAGCCAGATGTTATTCCGAATTTTACTTTTACGAGGTTAGTTACGGATTTACCTCATGATGCTGAAATTATTGATCAATATAAAATTTCTCAAGAGGATTACGATGAATCTATTGTTACAATTTTAAAAGTAAAAGATGAAGCAAAATTAATTTATCATTTAAATCCTCCTGAACATTCATTAAGTGAGGATTTGAATAGATTATTAAATCTTGCAAGAGGAGTTTTGATTGAGCATCAGCCTCGGGCAGAAGAATTTACTGATCCTGAAAGAACCAGGCAGGTTTTTTTTAATATCTCTAAAGATTTATTGCGTGATTTAGCTCAAAGTCAGAATACAAATTTGAGTTATAAAGAATTAAACACTCTTGCTACAATTCTTGTGAGACATACTATTGGTTTTGGCTTAATTGAAATATTATTGCAGGATGAAAAATTGCAGGATATTGCATTAAATGCTCCAATTCCGATGACGAATATTTTTTTAAGGCATCAGGAATATGATGAATGTTCAACAAATATTTTGCCTAGTTCTGAAGATGTTGATTCATGGGCTGCGAAGTTTAGAATGATTTCCGGCAGACCTTTAGATGAAGCTAATCCTGTTTTAGATACTCAATTAACTATTGGTAAAAACAGGGCAAGAATTGCGATTATTCAAAGACCATTATCTCCTGATGGTTTGGCATATTCGATAAGAAGGCATAGAGATTCTCCATGGACTTTGCCGTTATTTATTAAACATAAAATGTTGAATCCTTTTTCTGCAGGTCTTTTAAGTTTTTTAGTTGATGGTTCAAGGACTTTACTTGTTGCTGGTACAAGGAGTTCTGGTAAAACTTCTTTACTCGGCAGTTTAATGCTTGAGATTATCCCTCGATATAGAATTATTGTTTTGGAAGATTCATTGGAATTGCCGATTGAGAGTTTAAGAAAATTAAAATATGATATTCTGAGTATGAAGGTTCGTTCTGCGTTGTTAAAATCAACGACTGAAGTTTCTGCTGATGATGGTATTAGGACTAGTTTAAGGTTGGGTGATAGTTGTTTAATTATCGGTGAAGTAAGAAGTTCTGAAGCAAAAGCGTTGTATGAAGCGATGAGGGTCGGTGCACTTGCAAATGTTGTTGCGGGTACAATTCATGGTGCATCTGCTTATGGGGTTTTTGATAGAGTTGTTAATGATTTAGAAGTTCCTGCGACTAGTTTTAAGGCTACTGATATTATTGCTATTGCAAATCCTGTTAAGACTCCTGACGGTTTACATTCGTGGAGAAGATTAAAACAAATTACAGAAGTAAGAAAACATTGGAAAGAAGATCCTTTAAGAGAAAAAGGTTTTGTTGATTTAGTAAAATATAATGTTGAAAAAGATGAGCTTGAAGCAACTGATGATTTAATTAATGGTGATAGCGAGATCATAAAAGATATTGCGTCAAATGTTAAGGGTTGGGCTGGTAATTGGGATGCTGTTTATGATAATATTTTACTTCGTGCTAAAATTAAAAATGAAGTTGTAAGGATTTCTCAACTAACAGGAAATAATGAACTTTTAGAAGCAGAATTTAATACTTTGTCTAATCATGCATTTCATAAAATTTCTGACGAGGTTCATCAAGAAATTGGGTTGCCTGTAAGTGAAAGGGTTTTTCCTGAATGGCAAAAATGGCTGAATAATAAGATTAAGAAAAAGATGATTTAATTTTATAAACATTTATTAATTATTTTTTCTTTGATTAATTATTATTTAGAGGTGAAAAATGACGTCAAAAGATGTTAGAGATATTTTAAAAAAGCATGGGGCAAGAATTGAGGAGCAGATTAAAGAAACTAATTTTGATAAAACAAATTATAGTCGTGAATATGTTCAGTTTAAAGAGGAGATGTCTCCGGAGTTTTCAAGGTATGAAAAATTATGCAATAGTTTAGGTAATTTTATTCGTTTAAAGGTTGCAGATAAAGATAAAAAGAAAATTGAACGTGATTTAGAGATTGCTCATCTTGGGGTTGAAGCAGGGCAAGCTTTGACTTTGAGTATTATGGCTTTTCTTGGTGTTTTGTTTTTTGGGTTGTTGCTTTCAATTGCATTTACATTACTTAGTGAAGAAGGTAATTTTCCTTATTTATTCTTTTTTTTAATTGTTGTCCTCTCTGTTTTTTCTTTTTATTTTATTCAAGGTTATCCTTCGAGATTGGCTGCTAAATGGAGATTAAAAGCGTCAAGCCAAATGGTTCCTGCAATTTTATATGTTGTGATTTATATGAGACATACTCCTAACTTAGAAAAAGCAATCTCTTTTGCGTCGCAACATTTGCAGTATCCGTTATCCCTTGATTTTAAAAAAATCTTTTATGATGTTTCCATCGGTAAATTTTCTACAATTAAAGAAAGTTTAGATAATTATTTAACTATTTGGGAAGATTATTCAACTGAATTTATTGAGGCATTTCATTTAATTGAAAGCAGTTTATATGAACCTGATAATAGTCGAAGAATTAGTACTCTCGAAAAAGCTTTGGAAGTAATTTTGGACGGGGTTTATGATAAGATGCTTAAATTTTCACACAATGTTCGAAGCCCTTTAACAAATATTTATATGCTTGGTGTTGTGCTTCCTACTTTGGGTCTTGCACTTTTGCCGTTAGTTTCTGCGATGATTGGTGAATACATTAAATGGATTCATGTTTTTATTTTGTTTAATTTGATTATTCCTTTTTTAGTTTTTTATTTGACAGATAAAATTTTACTTTTAAGACCAGGAGGTTATGGGGAGGCAAGTTTACTTGAAAGAAATCGTTTATATCCTCAATATAAAAGTAATAAGTATTATTTAACTGCATTCCTGATATGCTTGCCTTTTTTTATTTTAGGGTCATTACCTTTAATTTTCCAGTATACTGCAATTCCAGAAATGCTTGATTTGCAAAGAGATTATACTTTTAGTGAAATCGGTTGGAGTTTTTTTGGGGATGAAAAAATATTTGATTTTAAACAATCTGATTCAGGGATTACCGGTCCTTTTGGTATTGGTGCATTATTCCTTAGTATGTTTTTTCCTTTAGGGTTTGCTTTGTTTTTTTCACTTGTTTATAAAAGTAAAACTCATGATTTGATGGTTGAAAGAGAAAAAACTCATCAACTTGAAAGTGAATTTAATAATTCTTTATTTTTATTGGGTAATCGTATTGGTGATGGTCTTCCTCCGGAATTAGTTTTCGGGCGTGTTGCGAATTCTTCCAAGGGTTTAATCACTGAAGATTTTTTTAGAAAAGTTAATTATAATATTCAGCAAATGGGTATGGGTGTTGAGAAAGCAATTTTTGATCCTCGTAATGGTGTTTTGGTAGATTATCCTTCTGATTTAATTGCAACGAGCATGAGGGTTTTAGTTGAGTCTGCAAAAAAAGGATTAAAAATCGCGGCTATTAGTTTAATGAGTATTTCGACATATGTAAAAAATATTCAAAAAATTAATTATAGGCTTAGAGATTTATTGGCTGAAATTGTTTCAGATATGAAAAGTAATATGACTTTTTTAGCTCCATTACTTTCCGGTATTGTTGTGGGTTTAGCTGCGATGATTACGGGGATATTAAATAAATTAGATTTAAATGAATTATCTGCAGGATCAGGGGGAGTTATGAATTTTGCAACGATCTTGACAATTTTTGATTTAACGAATATGATTCCTCCTTATTATTTACAAATTTCTATTGGTATTTATTTAATTCAAATTATTTTTATCTTAACCGGTACTTTGGTTACAGTTGATTCCGGGGAAGATAAATTAGAAAAAACGAATAAAACTGGTATTAATCTTAAGAAAGGTGTATTCCTTTATTTGATTGCTGCATTTTTTTCAACATTGGTTTTATCTTTCCTGACGATTGTTGTTATGAATAATTTGGTTTAGGGATTGGTTTTTGTAAAATCAAAGACTTTATTAATTCTATTTGATATTTTAGCTTATGGAAAAGGGGTTTTGGAAGAGGGGGATTGCTACAGAATATTTGCCTTGGGTTTTGATTGCTCTTGCTGTTTTAGCGATAGTTATGATTTCGATTTTTGTTTTGAAGGGGAAAGGTATAATTTTAATTGATAAAATTAAGGATTTATTTGGGGGTTTTTAATGTGGAGATTGCTATTAATCAATTAATTAAAATTATTCTTGGTGTTTTAGTTGTTGCTTCGGTTATTATCGGGCTTTATTTATTTTTTAGCGGATCAATTTTAGATTTTTTTAATAACCTTATCCCTGATGTTTCACCGGATAAAATTGATAATCCCGTTCAATTGGAAGATGAACAGGAAGTTGCAGAAGATGTTTCTATTAAGTCTTGCAAAGATTGCGGGATTATTTGTTTTGAAAAAGAGTGTTTAAATTTGGGAAATTGTAAATATGATCCTTGGTCTTTAAATAATCGGTGTATTTTGAAATAAAATGAATAACAGAGGTTTTTTACTTGCTGAAGAAACATTAAAAATTCTTTTAGCTTTGATTAGTATTAGTTTTTTAATATATTTTTTAACCGCATTATATTTTTCAGGTCAAGATTCAAAAAAGCTGGAGTTTGCAAAATCTTCTTTAGAATTTTTAATGGATGAAATTAATCTGGGAAGTCAATCTGTTGAGGTTTATAATCCTGAAGGATGGGTGATTGTTTCATGGTCTAATGAAATGCCTTTGTCCTGTTCAAATCTGGGTTATAAAAGTTGTATTTGTATTTGCGATGATGTTGGTTTAATTAGCAAAGGATTATCAAATCTTCCATTTACAAAAAGTCAAAGAGAGAAATTAAAAGAAAATTGTGATGAAAAAGGAATTTGCATGAATAATGAAAATTCTTTTATTGTAAAAGGAGAATTTATTAAAATAGATGAACCCCCGATAATAATTAAAATTGAGGATAAAATTTTAAAATGAATCTTGAAGATGTAATTAAATATTTACTTTGGATTGTTTTTTTTGGGATTGCTTTAGTTGGGATTTATAAAATATTAAGTTCTTTGGGAGTTATAGGATGATAAAAAATTTTAATAAAAGGGGTGAATTAACTACTCAACAGATTGTTGGTTTAATTATTTTAATTACGAGCTTTGCTGTGATTTTATTTTTATTATTTAGATTAAATTTAGGTGAAATTAGCGAGAAAGAAATCTGTCATAATTCTGTTGTGTTAAAAGGTCAATCTCCTTCTAATTTTGATGTGGGGAATTTAGATTGCAAAACTAATTATGTGTGTATTTCCGGAGGTGAAGATTGCAAAGATTTTAACCCCACAAATATTATTAATATAAACATAAATCAAAAATCTGAAAAAATTGAAAATGATACTATGAAAGCAATTGTAGATGAGATGAAAGATTGCTGGTGGATGTTTGGTGAAGGAAAAATAAATTATGCTAAAGGTTTTGATTTTACTAATCAAAAATTTTGTTCTGTTTGTTCAATTGTTGCATTTGACGAGGCTTTGTCAAAACAAGATATATCTTATTCAAAATTTTATAATTATTTAAAAGATTCAAAAATTGATGGGTCAGATACATTGTTGCATTATTTATACAATACTTATAAAATTGAGGATTTAGATAAGAATTATTTGTCGTTGAAATTTGATTTTACAAAGCAATATTTTATTTTAACGGCTCTGGGAAAACAGGGATTTGTTTCAAAAATGTTTTTTGTAACAACTCCGGGATTTATTATTGAGTCTTTTGGAGATGATGAATCAGGAAATTTAGAAAATTTACCAGTTATAATCCTTGAAAAAACAAAAGAAAATTATGATCATCTTAGTTGTTCTGAATATCTTACGAAGGCATAAAATTTTATAAACTCTGGTTCTCATTTTATTTTATGGAAGATATTTTTATGAAATCAGAAATAAAACAGCGAATGTTTTTTAAGGATCTTTCATCTAAAAGTTTGGCAAATTCTAATTTAATTAATTCTAAAATGTTAAATAATGTAGTTGCAGATTGCGGGCTTTATGTAAATCCTAATGCAGTTAAATTTTTTAGAATTGCTCTTTCTAATTTTGAAAAAGTTCTTTTGAGAAATGGTTTAGACGTTAATGAATTTTCTGTTTATGATTTTGCTCAGACTGATTATGGCAAGAATCTTGAGCATTATATTTCAAATTATTTTGGTTGCGATGTTAAAAAACGTTATGAATTTGTGCACCCTCTTTTGCCAAAAGATGGTTTTTTGTTTTTTGTTAATAATCAAAGAGATTTTGAAAATTTAGGATGTCATTTGAGAATAAAATCTATAATGGAACGTTCAAATTTGGTTCCTGTTATTTATGGTTTCGGGGCTGTTCTTCAAGTTGGTCATTATTAAATAATATTTGAATTGTTTATATTTTATTTTCTAAACATTTATTAATTATTTCTTATTTGATTCCTTATGAAAAGGGGAAATATTTTAATTGAAAATATTATTTTTATTGTTTTAAATTTAATATTTCTTTCAATCTTAATTGCATTTTTGGGGATTAAGTCTGCTGATGTTTCTCCTTTAGAAGAAAAATTGGCTAAAGAGATTGCATTAATTATTGACGGGGCTAAGCCAGGAATGAAAATAACATATAATCTTAAAGATGTTTTAGAGAATGCTGATGAAAATTATGACGGAAAAATTATTAGCATTGATAAAAATATCGTGACAGTAAGATTACATGAGAAGGGCGGTTATTCTTATTCTTTTTTTAGTGACGTTGATGTGAGTCCTTTATATTTTTATAATGATGGAAAAACTAATTTTTATGAAATAACTGTGGGAGAGAAAAAATGAAAAAACTGAACTGTCGTGGGGGGGATAAAATTATCTCTATTTATTGGTTTTTTATTCTATTTTTAGTTGCAGGAGCAATTGCTTATATGGCTGCATCATTTTATGGCAAGCCGTATGATGTGAGAGATGCTGAATTAAGAATTTTGTCAAATAAAATTGCAGATTGTGTTTCTTCAGGGGGTTATATTAATGAAAATATTTTAGAAGATAATAATGTAAACGAAAATTTTGAAAAGGATTTTTTGAAGAGGTGCAAACTAAATTTTGATGTTGAGGATTATCAAAATTGGCAGGATGATCAATTTTTTGCGTTAGTTCAATTTTATGAGTTTGATGATACAAAAGGAGACTTACTTGGTGAATTTGTTGATGAAATTTCTGTTGGAAATGTAAATTTGAGGAGCCTTTGCAACATGGATGGAAAAAATCTTCCTATCTGTTTGAATAGGATGTTTTATACTTTAGATAAAGAGAATCATGAATATATTATTAAAATTTTATCAGTTGTGAGGAAGACAGAAAAAAATGAATAATTGTCGTGGACAAATTGGAGAAACTTTGACATGGGTTGTTGCCACAATTGTAATTGTAATTATTTTAAGCATCTCTATCTTTGTTGTTTCTTTTGGTGGTTTTTTAGGTGAAAAGAAATTTAGTGAATATGATCCTATTCAGAGCGATTTAATTTTTACAAAATCTTTTTCAGGTTTTTTAATTAAAAATAAAGATTTTGTTTTTGATTCTGTTAATCGAAATAATTTTGAATCTTTTGAATCGAAATTCTCTCCCTTACTTGCGAAATCTGTAGTAAAAGGGGATTTTTTTGGATGGAACATGGATTTTATTGTTGGTGATGTTGTTTCATCTCAGGTTATATCACGAGCTATTATAGGGTCTGCTTGTAATTATAAGTCTATGTTTTATTTAAATCCTAAAATTAAATTTGATTTTTCCGGAGAATATTCATGTTAATAGAAAGTAAACGTGGAGAAGTTCCGGTTGTAATTTTAGTTATTGGTGTTGTTGCTATTTGCATTTTTGCATTGTTGAGTTTTGCTTTTTCATTTAATATTTCAAATAAAGATTTTATTAGCATAAATTCTTTAGAAAATGTAAGTGCTATTGAAGAACAGGTTCAATTTTATAAAAATTTGGGGTTAAATCCTGAAAATTATTTAGATGTTAAATATGATGGAAAATTTTATCATGTTAGTGATAAGCAAATGTCCAATGGGGAAATTCTGTTTATGGTAGAATATGAATTTCCTTAATGTTTAAGAAATATTTATAAATCTATTTAGTATTAATTTGTTATGTTAACTAAAAGAGGTCAGGGTTTAAGTGTTAATGCAATTATATTAATGATTCTTGGTGTAATTGTTTTAGCTGTTTTAGCTATCGGTTTTACTACTGGTTGGAAAACATTTACTCCTTGGATAAAACAAAATAATGTAGATCAAATCTCTCAGGCTTGCCAAATTGCCTGTTCTACGGGTGCAAAGTATGAGTTTTGTACTGTTTCTCGAGCATTGCAGATTGAAAAGACTATTGAAGGAGTAACCGATGAACAATTGAAAGATGAAAATGGTAATCTTTTATTTGAAAAAGATTTAGATAAAGATGGCAAACAAGTTCCGAGTTATAAAAAAATTTCCTTTGAAAGTGGAAAATCTTATACTTGTAAGGAATTATCATTTGCTCCTGTTTTAGGTGTTGATAAGTGTCCGGCAATTACTTGCTAAGTTTTTTTATTTTTTGTATCTATTCTTATAAACTTTTATAAATTCTTTTTAATTATATTTTATAATGAAAAGAGAAAGAATTGATAAGTTAAGAATAAGGATTATTCTTTTTATTGTTGCTTTATTTATTTTGATTCTTGGTTCTTTTATTATTCCAAATTTAATGACTGGCTTTAATATTCTTTTAGAAGGAAATAATTTTGCTAGCATTTCAAAAGATTGTCAAAAGGCTTGCGAAAATAATGCGAAGTCTGAATATTGTATTTTGATGCATAAAGTTCAAATGAATGAGATTTCTTTGGATGTTGTTGATGGTGAGAGTTATACTTGTGATTATTTATCAAAAATTCAACCTTTTGGTATTGAAACCTGTCCTAAGATACAACCTTGCTAGTATTTAGTAATTTATTTAAATTCTTTTTTATTGTATTATTTATGTCTAATGATTCTGAAAGAAGAAATAAGGGGAAAGATAAATATAAAGATAAAAAGAAACATCCTTATAAAAAAGGCGGAAGATTAAGAACATTGGGAATTGAAACAAAAAAGAATTCTTAAAAGATAAAAAATAGCTTTATAAATTATATTTACCTTTTTTATCTATGATTGAGGTGATTTTTTTAGGACTTTTGGCATTGATCTGGATGTGTTTTGCAAGTATCCAGGATATAAAGAGTACAATTATTTCAGATTGGATTAGTTTTTCATTAATTATTTTTGCTTTGTCTTTTAGATTTTTTTATGGTTTATTTATTGAAGAAAACTTTATGTTTTTTTATCAGGGATTAATTGGTTTATGCATTTTTGTTATTCTTGGAAACATTTTTTATTTTAGCAAATTATTTGCAGGCGGAGATTTAAAGTTAATGATTGCTCTAGGAACAATTTTGCCGTTTTCAAATAATTTTTCTATGAACATAAAGATTTTTATTTTATTCTTTTTCTTATTCTTTTTAATTAGTGCATTTTATGGTTTTTTTTGGAGTTTTGTTTTAGCCTTTAAAAATTTAAATTCTTTTAAAAAAGAGTTTAAATTTTTGTTCAATGATAATTCGAAGAAAATTTATTCTGTTATTATCTTAGGATTATTTATTATGGTAATTGGTTTTGTTCAAAAAATATTTTTCCTTGTTGGTTCTTTTATTATTTTTTTAGTTTATTTATATCTTTTTATCAAATCTGTTGATGAATCCTGCATGGTTAAAAAAATTTCTCCGAAAGAATTAATTGAAGGAGATTGGCTTTATGAAGATGTTAAGGTTGGGAAAAAAATGATTAAATCCAGCTGGGAAGGGTTAAGTAAATCTGATATTAAATTATTTTTGCGTCAAAGTAAAAAAATAAAGGTTCGTTATGGCATTCCATTTGTTCCTGTATTTTTTCTAACATTACTTGTTTTGTTTTATTTATTATTTTTTTATGGGGGTATTTGGGTTCTTTTATATCCTTAATTTAAAATGAAAATCTCTGAAGAAAAAAAGAATAAAATTTCTGAGCAAATTTTAATGGTTCTTTTTGAAAAAAGCCCGCAGGCGATTTTTACATCCCATCTTGCAAAAGAAATTATTCGTGATGAGGAATTTATAAAAGATTTGTTATCGGATTTAAAAAAGAAAAAGTTAATTGTTGAAATCAAAAAAAATTCAAAAGGGATAGATTATCTTAGAAGATCCCGTTGGAAATTAAGTGATGCTGCTTATTCCGCATACAAGAAACTTGAAGAAAGTAAAAGAAATTTTCAAAATTTTTAAGGAATTCTCCTAGGGATGTACATTTTTTCTTTAATTATTTTTGTTTTTGGTGTTGATATCTTTTTTATTGTTGATTTTTTTTCTAATAATTTTTGAATCTTTGAAATTTCTTCAGGATTTGCTGATTTTCTTTGTGACTGAACTGTTTCATTTTCATAAATGGGTAAAACATTAACAATTTCATGACCCATTATATTTGAAGAATAAATTTGGATATCTTTTGGTTTAAATTTTGTTTGTATTTTCTTTCCGATTTTTTTTGCTAAAGAAAATATTGTATTTGGGATTTTGTCTGAGGAAGATAAATGTTTCTTTGGGATAATTAATGAATGTCCTTTTGAAATGGGGTTTATTTCTAAGATTGCAATTGCATCTTTGTTTTCATCGATTTTGAAGCTTTGTGCGTCTCCAAAAATTATTGAGCAAAAAATACATTTAGGTATATTTTTTGGCTGTTCAGGAGTTTTTGGATTTTCTTCATCAGTAATTAATTTATTTTGGATTGCAAATTGTTCAAATTGTTCCTCATCCATTCCAAGAATCTGATCTATCGCTCCTTGTTTTTTCTCTTCAGGAAATGTTTGTTTAATATGCTCTATGAGCTGTTGTTTCATCTGCTGTGCTTGATCTTTTGATAACATAATATTTTTATATTTTTTTCATATAAAAATGTTTATAAAAAAGTAAGTTTATTATTTTTTATGTTAAGACGGTGTTTATTATTTATATTTCTGTCAATTTTTTTGATTCATTTTATTAGTGCAAGTTATAATACTTTTTCTTTGGAAAATTTTGCGGAAAATATCTTTGATTTTTTTGATGCTTCAACAATTATCCTGGGTTCTCTTTTTATTTTATTTTTTATTCCTGTTAATTTTGCTTTAAGAAGATATTTTAAAAATGATAGTTGGGCAGGTATTGGGGCTTTTTGTGTTTCTTTTTTAATAATATATGTTTTGAATAAATCCGGTTTTGATTTTAGTAGTTTGTTTTTTAGTTTTGGTCTTTCAGAAAATTTACTTTATAGTATTTTGCCAGTTATTTTTTTAATAGGTTTTATTATTTTTATATGGTATTTTAGTTTTTCTGCATTTTTTTTATCCTCTGGTTTGATATTATTTATTTTAACTATCTTTACAAATCTTATTTATGAAAAAGGTGCTGCATTGGTTTTTGGTGCGATTTTATTTTTAATTGGGGTTTGGTTATGGAATAAAGGAAATAAGGGAAATACTGGTGTAAGAGTAAATAATTTGGTTAAACCTATGGATAAAATAAAAAATGTTTCAGGTTCATCTAGTCCTTCTAAACCTTCTGGTTGGATTCATGGTGGTAAAGTTTTAAATTTAGATATGGTTGAAAGAAAAAAAGCATGGCAAAAAAAATTGAATGCTTTGTATGAAGATAATGCCAGGCTTGCTAAAAGAAATAATGGCAGGATTCCGGCAAGAGGCACTTCTGACGGAGAAAGAAGGGCTAAAAACATGAAGAGTATAAAGGTATTAGAGAATTTAATTAGATCTCAATAAGTTTTATAAAACAGAGTTTCTTAATTATTTGATGTTTAAAAGAGATATAATTTTAGGAAGTATATTTAGTTTATTCATGCTAAATTTTGTTAGTGCTTATAGTTACTATGGGAGATTTTCTTTAGGTGGTTTTTTGGATAGTTTAGATTCTTCTACTGTTATTTTAGGGGTATTTTTTATTTTATTTTTCTTGTTTACAAATTTTGCACTGATGAAATTTTTTAAAAATAATGCTTTAGCTGGTGTTGGTGCTTTTTGTGTGTCTTTTTTAATGGTTTACGGAATAAACAAAAATGGTTATGATTTTGAGAATTTATTTTATAGTTTGGGTCTTTCAAGTGATGCATTATTTACATTAATGCTTACTGTTTTATTTGTAGGAACTATTTTTCTTGGATTTAAAATGGGTTTTGGCATTGCTTTAATGGTTTTGGGATTATTATTCATTGTTGCAGCAATATTGGGGTTAGTATATGAGCAGGGTGCTTCAATATTTATGGGTATTATTTTTATTGCAATTGGTTATTTTGTGTATGAAAAATTCCCAAGAAGACATCCACGAGAATTTGAACATAGATATCGTTAGGTTCTGTCCAGAATTAAGTTTTTTTGATTTTAGGATTCCCACTTCTAGTTCAAGCTAAAGCTTGAAGACCCGCCCTTAATGAATACCTGAATTGCCAAAAGTTAGCTAAAATCAAAAACTCTGGACAGAGCTATATCGTTAATAAAAATTTATAAACTTTTTTTTATTGGATTATTAATGGGAGAAAAATATTATTCTTTTGATGAATTAATTAATATGATTGATGGGCAAAATCAAAAATTATGTCATAAACTTTATTTTGATAATAAACAAATTTTTGAATTTGCCAAGGGTTCGAAGGTTAAACATCATTATTGGGAAGGGGGTTATATAAATCATTTAACTGAAACAATGAATATTGCAGTAAGATTATTTAATAATTTGAATTCTTGCAGAGAATTACCTTTTTCTTTATCTGATGTTTTATTAATTTTATTTTTGCATGATTTAGAAAAACCATGGAAATATAGTGAAAATGCTGATAAAATAAATGAATTTAAATTATTTCCGGATAGTAAATCTTTTGTGAAGAGTAAAATTAAGGAATATGGATTTAATTTAAGCATGAATCATTTGAATGCTTTAGAGTATGTTCATGGCGAAGGAGAGGATTATCATCCTAGTCGTTTAATTCAGTCTCCTCTTGGTGCACTTGTTCATGCTTGTGATAATATTAGTGCTAGAATTTGGCCGGATTTTCCAAAAGAAAAGTTTGATTCTTGGAAGGGCTTATAAGATTTATAAAAAATTATCAAAATGCTCTACTCGCATCTGGATAAGTTGTTATTTTTGAATGTTCTAGGTATAATTTAGCCAATTATCCAAATGCTCGTCTCATATCGACAACCTGCACAGAATTAACATTTTTTATCTTTTGAAATCCTTCTTCAATGGGGTCTAAAGGAAATTCTTCGTCTAACGAAAAACCTGCAATTACTGCTTTTAATCCAAAAGCAATTGGTTCTTCTGCAAAATTTATTTGCTTTCCTTTATTTTTTTCAATAATTAATTTTGCCTTGGTTTTGATTTCTTCTAAATTAACATCCGGGGATGTTGGCATTATTTTAATTTTTACAAGTACAATTCCCATAATTATTCGTATAAAACGAGGTTTATAAAGATTTTCTTTGAAATTTTATTATTATGGTTTTATTATCAAAATACTTATAAAGATACCAAATTATTTTAAATTATGAGGGATGATAATTATGAAAAGATTGTGAAGAAGGTGGCTATTTCTTCCGGATTAGATGTTAGTGAAGTTGAAAAGAGAGTTGAAGCAAAACGTTCAAAACTTGCTGGTCTTATTAGTTTAGAAGGTGCTCTGCAGGTTGTTGCTGCTGAATTAGGAATTTCTTTTGAAAATGAACGTTCAAAAATTAATGATCTTTTACCTGGGATGAGAAAGGTTAATGTTGTTGGTCAAATATTGAACTTATCTCCTGTAAGGTCATTTACTACTAAAAAGGGTGATTCAGGTAAAGTTGCAAATATGATCCTTGCCGATGATACTTCAAATATTAAAGTTGTTTTATGGGATACAAATCATATTTCTTTAATCGAAAATGGCGAAATGAATGTTGGCAGTATTATTGAAATTATGAATGGGACTATGAGGGATAATGAAATTCATTTAGGAAGTTTTTCTGAAATTAAATTAAGCAAGGAAATTTTGGAAAATGTTCAAACTGAAAAAATGGTTAAGGATAAATCAATTGTTGATTTTAGAGTTGGTGATAATACGAGCGTCAGGGCTTTTATTGTTCAAACTTTTGAGCCAAAGTTTTTTCATGTTTGTTCAGAATGCAAAAAGAAAGTTATTACTGAGGGCAATAATTTTAAATGCAATGAACATGGACTTGTTTCTCCTGAAAAAAGGGCTTTAATTAATATAGTTTTAGACGACGGTACTGAAACAATCAGGAGTGTTTTATTTCATGATAAATTAACTGATTTAGGTCTGACAGATTTAGAAAATTCTGAAAGATTAATGAGCCAAAGGAGAGATTTAATCGGGAAGGAAATGATATTTAAAGGAAATGTTAGAAATAATAGTTTTTTTAATAATCCTGAATTTATTATTGATTCTGTAAGTGATGTTAATCTTGATGAATTAATTGCTCAGTTAGAAAAATAAAATGCTTAGAAATTTTTTTTATTTTTTTCGTTATCCTATTTTACTTGTTATTTTTAATTTTATTTTAACTTTTTCAGGATTTTATAATTTATTTGGATGGATAGATATTCCTATGCATTTTTTAGGAGGATTCTTAGTAGCACATAGTTTTATTTTGATTTATGATTTTTTAAATAATAAAAAAATGATTAAGATTAATAATAAATTTATTTTTGTTTTTTTGATTGTTTCAATTGTCGGGTTTATTGCAATTTTATGGGAATGCTGGGAATTTTTAATGGTTTATCTTTTTAATTTGCCTTGGCAAGGAAATTTAGCGGATACGATGGGGGATTTTGTTCTTGGTTTAATTGGGGCTTTTTTTATGGTTGTATTTCATTTTGATTTTTTTAAAAAAAGCATATGAAGCTCGAATTTCTTTCTTTCTCGTAACCTCGTACGAAACTTTAATGATGAAAAAAGCTTATGAAATTTTAACAATTCCTCTGAATTTTTTTATTTGAAAAAGTGTGTTAAAGATTTTAACGATTCCCAATTATCCTGTGTTCCCTCATAACTCTCAATTACGCACGAAATTTTTATTTTTAATATTTGAATTTTTACTTGAAAAAATGAATTTCTACCACGTAATTGTTCGCCCCAAAATATTTTTGTTTAACAAAAATTTCCCTTTAAGCAGTTAAAATCTTATTATTAAACACACTTTTTTATCATTTCTACCACGAAGTTATTCTTTCTCGTAACTTCGCACGAAACTTTTTGGATTATTGTTTCTACCACGAAGTTACTCGCCTAACCTGTGAAAACTTGCTTTAAGAGAGTAAAGTTTAAATTTCATTTTTCTTTGATTACTTAATATGCTAATTCGTACTCATCTTGCGATATCCTTATTTTTTATTTTATTATTTTTATCTAATGTTGTTGATAAATTAATTTTTTTTATTGTTGTTTTAATTGCAACTTTTATCCCTGATATTGATTCAAGATTCTCAACTGTTGGCAGAAAAAAAATTGCGAGAATTTTACAATTTTTTACTCAGCATCGTGGCGTTACGCATAGTTTTTTATTTTTATTTTCTGTAACTTTGTTATTGACTTTATTTTTCCCTACAATTGCTTTAGGATTTTTTTTGGGTTATAGCTTGCATTTGTTTGCCGATAGTTTTACCGTCGATGGTATTATCCCTTTTTATCCTTTTTATAAGAAAAAAATTAACGGTTATATTAGAACCGGAGGAAAATCAGAGATTATTGTTTTGGTCACTTTTATTATCCTTGATGTTATTTTGATTTTTGGTAAATTTGGCAAATTTATTTAGTTTTAATAATTATTTTTGAAATGAATACATTTGACACTATAAAACCTTATAAAGAGGTCACATCTTTTTTGATTATGGCTACTAAAAAAATTAAGTCAGATTCTCCTGAAACTAAAGATTCTCAATTAACTGATTTGCCTGGAATTGGTCCTGCTGTTGCTTCAAAGTTGGAATCTGCAGGGGTTTATGATTTAATGTCTTTGGCTGTTATGAGTCCTAATACTTTAAGTGATATTGCCGGTGTTGGTGCTGCTGTTGCAAGAAAGGCTATTCAGGCAGCAAGAGACCTTTTAGATTTAGGTTTTGTTGACGGCAATGAATTTGCTGAAAGAAGAGCTAATGTTGCTTATATTACTACAGGAAGTAAATGTTTTAATGATCTTCTGGGTGGGAGAGGGATTGAGAGCAGGGCAATCACAGAGGGATTTGGTGCATTTGGTAGCGGGAAAACTCAACTTGCATTAAGTTTGGCTGTGAATGTTCAATTGCCTGAAGAAAAAGGTGGGGCAAGTGGCAAGGCTGTATTTATTGATACTGAAGGTACATTTAGACCTGCAAGGGTTAAACAAATTGCAGAAGGTTTAGGTGCTGATCCTGAAAAAGTTTTGAAAAATATTTTAGTCGCTAGGGCATTTAATTCTGATCATCAAATGCTTTTATTAGAAAAAGTTGGTGAATTGATAAAAAAAGGCGAGCCTATCAAACTTGTAATTGTTGATTCTTTAACAGCTCATTTCAGGGCTGAATTTTCCGGGCGTGGACAATTAGCTGACAGACAACAAAAGTTAAATAGATATTTGCATGATTTAATGAAATTAGCTGAAACTTATAATCTGGCTGTTTATGTAACAAATCAAGTAATGGCAAATCCGGCTCAAATGTTTGGAGATCCTACCACTGCTATTGGGGGTAATATTGTCGGGCATGCTTCAACTTATAGAATTTATCTTCGACGTGGTAAACAAGGTTCAAGAGTTGCAAAACTTATTGATAGTCCGAATTTACCTGATAATGAAACTATCTTCTGGGTAACAGATGCAGGTGTAAATGATGGAGCTTAAAAAAATGAAATTTGAGGTAAGGTCTAATGGTAAATCTGAAGTAAGAGAGTTTAATGGTAAAAATCTTGCAGATTTATTTAAACAAAATAGTGATTTGGAAGGAAGTATTGTTTTTATCATGCCAGATGATTCAAAAACAAAAACGTATGAGATGATTAATGAAAATTCTTTTGAATCTTATAATTTACAAGAAGGTGATAAAGTCAGAATAATTCAGTATTAGGATATAGGGTTCTGCCCATAATTAGGTTTTTTTGATTTTAGGATTCCCACTTTAAGTTTCGACATTTGTCGAAATACCCGCCCTTAATAAATATTTGAATTGCCAAAAGTTAGCTAAAATCAAAAACTCTGGACAGAGCCAAAGATAGTATAAATTTAAATAAAATTTAATTTTAAAGATTATTATGGATGAAGATTTAAAACAATTATTGGAGCATTGGAATGAAATGCGGGAATTAACTCTTGATTTATTAGACGAACTTCCTGAAAAATATCTTTCTTATAGTGTGGGTAAAAATATGGGAATAATCGGAAAACAATATCGTCATATTGGTGATGTGCAAATATGCTATGTTGATGCAATTAAAAAAAGTAAGATTGATTTTAGCAAATATAAAAGAGATTATTCTATTGAAAATTCTAAAGAGAAATTAAAAGAATTTTTGATTGAAATAAATAAGGAAATGTTAAATCTTATTGAAGAAAATTCAGAAGTTGAAATTGATTGGTTTGGTGATACATTGAATTTAAAACAACATATTCAAGCATTAATTGAACATGAAATTCTTCACCAAGGAGAATTAGTTGTTTATATAAGAACATTAGGTTTAAAATTTCCGAAAAGTTGGAGATTATGGGGTCTATAGATATTCTTAAAGAAATACGTTTTGATTTAAGTCATAACGTTGATGAAAAATATAAAAAAAATAATCAAAGATATTTTAAAGAAAAGATAAATTGTTATGGCGTAAAGACTCCTTTAGTGAGGAAAATTGCTAAAAAATATTTCCCCAAAATAAAATTTTTAGAAAAAAAGGAAATTTTTAATCTTTGTGAAGAATTATTTAAAACAGATTATAGTGAAGAAACTACTATTGCAATACAATGGATTGCCGGGATTAAAAATCAGTTGGAAGAAAAGGATTTTATTGAATTAGAAAAATTATTTAATTATATTAATAATTGGGGAAAATGTGATGATTATTGTTTGAATGTGTTGAGTCATTTTATTATTAAGTTTCCAAAATTTAAGGGGGAAGTAAAGGGATGGTCAAAATCAAAAAATCAGTGGAGAAGAAGAGCTTCGGCAGTTGTGTTTATTCAGGGAAAGAGTTGGAAGATACATAAGGATTATTTAGAAGATGTTTTTGATATCGCGAAAATTCTTTTACATGATAAAGAAGATTTAGTGCAAAAAGGTTATGGTTGGATGTTAAAGATTGCTTCAGAAAGTTATCAAAAAGAAGTTTTTGAATTTGTGATGAAACATAAAAATGAAATGTCACGAACTGCATTAAGATATGCGATTGAGAAGATGCCTCAAAATTTGAGAAAAGAAGCTATGGAAAGATGAGATTTAAATATTAATTTTTTTTCTTGAATGATATTATGGAAATTGAAATTGATTATTGCCCAACTTCTGAAAGGGAACACTATTTTGTTTCTGTTGGTTTAAATGAAAATGAAGCAATTTCTTTTGATCATACGCTTAAGGGTTGTCGTATTATTAAGCAAATTTTGATAAAAGATAAATTGAAGAAAAAGATTGTAAATAAAAATAAATTAATTACCGGAAGATGGAAAACTCTTGTCATTAATAATGGAAAATTTGTTAAAAGTTATAATGTTCTGTGGATAGATTATGATAATTTAGATATTATAAATGGTGAAATCTGGGAAACTATTTGGGAGAAATTAATTGACGATAATTTAGATAAAAAATTATTATATTATTCACGGCTTATTTGTGATAATTATCTTAATTTGGATAAATTCTCTGATGAGATTATAAAATTTGAAAAAATTTTATATAATGAGATTAAAAATCTTAAATAAATAATTCATGAACTGTTTGATATGACCAAAGTTCTGAATCTGAAAACCATAAGTTTATTTCATGTTCAGCGTCTTTTTCATTTGCTGAAGCATGAATTAAATTATATACTGATTTAATTGGTGTTGTCGGGTCATCAGCTCTTTTATATGTCATATTTGAATAATCCCCTCTAATAGTCCCAGGCGGAGAAGAAAAAGGTTCTGTTTTTCCGACCATTTTTCTTACTTGTTCAATAACACTCGGTCCTTCTAAAACAAATGCAATAACCGGGCCCATTCCTAAATATTCTTTAAGTCCGTTTAAAACTTTTTCACCGTGTCTTTCTTTTACGTCGTAATAATGTTTTTCTGCAAAGTCTGATGCGGGTCTAATCATCTTAATTCCGACGATCTTCAATCCGACTTTTTCAAATCTTGTAATTATCTCCCCGCAAACTTGTCTTTGCACTGTATCCGGTTTTAATATTACTAGTGTTCTTTCCATATTTTTAGTTAGAAAAAATTGATTTATAAGTTTTTATATTTTGAAGGCTTTGTAGAAAATTCATTTTTGTTTTTTAAATTTTATAAATTCCCCCTATAAATTTTTGCTAAAGCAAAAAGACCCTACTCAATCATTGAAAAGCTGTTATTAATAAATTTATTTGCTCACTGTTCAATAATTTCGCCCTTAAAGAATATTTGAATTTCCAATAAATTAGTATAAAATTCAAAAATTATTTTTTACTTTCTACAAAGCCTATTTTGAAATTGAAACTAGTTATTTGATTGAATTTATCCAAAATTATAAAAAAATTACATATGTTTGTAAAAAGATTTATAAATCAATTTTTTTTTATTACTGTAACAAAATAAAATTTGTTAGAAAAAAGATGGTGATAAATAGTAAAAAATTATATTTTTCGACGACAATTTTTTTATTAGTAATACTTTTTTGTGCTGTAACTAATGTTTCTGCTCTTTTTACTGATTGTTGGGGTCAAAGTTCTGGTAATGGCGGAACAAGAAATTCATGTAATGCATTGGGGTGTGTTTGGGCATCTGATAATAGCAGTGAAGTTGCTTTAAATATTACAAACTTTTATGACCCTTTTTGCAATATTGATGAACATTGTTGTATGCCTAATGAGTGCTGGCAGTTTGATGGTAATCAATCTGGATGCACAAGCGGTGAAAGTTCTTTAAGCGGGGTATTTTTAAATTGCAGTTGGGATCCTTTTATGACTTATTGGTATCCAAATGGTACTCAGGCACCTCCTGGTGGATGTATGAATGATTGGGCTAGCGGGGGCGAATGGGGAGGAATTACTGAAGGGTGTTGGAAATACGACGGAGATAAAGCATCTTGTTCTGCTCAAGGCAGTGGATGTAAATGGACTGCAAATGATCAAAATCAAGACCCTTGGTGCTGGATTAAAAGTTTAACTGATGCACAGGGAGAAAATCCTTCTGCAACTACAACAGATATTGGTTGCTGTGAAACTTCCGGTTGTTGGATTAATGATGGAAATCAAACTGCATGCCAATCTTCTTTTCAGGGAAATTGTTGGTATGATACATTTGGTGGTTGGTGTAATACTAAATGGTGCGGTGAAATAACTACTGAAGCAAATTGCACTTATGCTCAACAAAATTTATTTATGCCTTGCAATTGGACTGGTTCAGCTTGTAATGAGTTGGGCAGTAGTGGTTTTGATTTTTATTCTAATGATTCAGATTCTTGTTTTTCTGCCGGGGGTTGGTATAATGCAACTGGTGATTGTGTAATGCCTGACGGAGGTATTGGTGGAGGTGCTGGCGGATTTTTATTTGGTAATGAAGCTCATTGCTGGTTTGCAGATAATAAAGCTGATGTTTGCGGAAATATTACCGGTTGTATTTATTGTGTAGCTGGGAATGGAATTGACGGAGTTGATAATAATACTGCTACAAATATTTGTTCAAGAAAGCAAGCTGGTTTTTGTGAAGGGCATGCAACAGAAGATTCTGGTATTCCTTACGATAATTTAGATGGTTATAATAGTCTTGTTGATAATTCTGCAAACTTAAATTGTTCTCATATTAAAGTAAAATCTGCATGTACTTATGGTCCTTTACCTAACTGTAAATGGACTAATAGCAGTACTATTGTTGGGGCTTATTGTGAAGCTGGTGCTTCTTCAGAAAAAAAATCTGCACCGCCAGTTCAATATTGTGAAGATCCATTATCAAAAAATAATTATACTTTATGCATGCAATTAGCTGATACTTATATGATGCCTTGCAAATGGCAAAATACAACTTATCCTATTACTAATTGTACTTTTAATGGCAACGCTGTTTTTGGTGAAGGTGGTGAAAAAGATTTTGGAGTAATTAATAGTCAGTTTGCCTGCACTTCTTCAGGTGGAACATGGAATACTGAATTCTATATTGATGGAGCAATTTTAAAACAGGATTCATGGTGTGAAATGACTGGTATGTTTGATATTGATCAAGGAACAGGTGTAAATAATAAGATGAATTGTGATACTTCCTGCTGGGCATGTGAATTCCAATCTAATGGTTCAGCGTGGAATAATGCGGCTGCTGCACAAGCTTCCTGTACTGGTTCAGATTTAGGTTATTGCAAATGGTCAACTGATTCATCTGCTTTTAATGGGTTTGGATGGTGTGATTTTCCAGAAGAGATGGAAGATGGCGGGGCAAAGGATTGTGATTTAGAATGTAAAGGATGTGATTTTATGATTAATCCTGAACAGGCTTGCAATTCCAGTATGGCTAATAATGGTGTTGGATGTAAATGGGTAAGTGAAGGAACAAATAATTATTGTGTTGATAAAACTAAAAAAGTATGTGCAACTGATTGTTTTTCATGTTTTGATTTAAATTCTTGTCAAAGTAGTTCTTTATCCTGTTCATGGGATTCAACTTTTAATTTATGTAGTCCTGATGGTTTTACCGGTGAAGTTTGTTTTGATGGAATAGATAATGATGCTGATACTTTTGTTGATTGCGGAGATCCTGATTGTGGTTTTGATAATTTCTGCGGTGGCAGTTCTTTTGGAGGAGATTGTTTTGCTAAGACTACACAAGGAACTTGCAACCAAACAGTTGCATTCGGAGGTTTGAATTGTTCATGGATTAATGATACTTGGAATCCAACTGGTTGGTGTGATATGCCTGGTGCAAATTGCTGGAAATTCGATGATAATCTAGTTACTTGCGGTGCAACACCAGGATGTACTAATGATTCAAGTTCTTTAGGTGCAAGTCAATTCTGTGATTTAAATAAAACTTTAATGGAGAATTCAAATTGCTGGCAATATAATAATGAATCTGCCTGTGGGTTATCTGTTGGCAATTGTGAATGGCGAAATGATACATGGTGTGCAGGTGATGGTTTTAATACTACATGGTGTAATGATAATCCTAATGCCGGATGGTGTGATTTTAAACCATTTGCAGATTGTATGGATAAAAATGAAAGTACCTGTGGATTAAATTCAAATTGCACTTGGAAGCAAGATCAATATTCTGGTGGTGGTTGGTGTGATGTAGCTTGTTTTAATCCCGATTGGAATGAAACTTCATGCGAGAATGCAAGTCTTAATGGATTATGTGAATATAGGGATATGAGTCAAACTTGTCAGCCTTCAACATTTATGATGTTTGGTTCAGGGGGATCAAGCGGAAAAACAGGTTGCTGGCAATATGATGGAAATCAAACAGGATGTTTAGCAAATGGTATTACTTGCACTTACAAAAATGATTCTTTTTCAAGAAATAATCTTTCAGCTACAGAACCTTCTGGTTGGTGTATGGATAAATCTGAATTTGAACATTTTGGTGAAATGGAAGGTGATGTTATTGATTTAGCTTTTGATAGTGATAATATGGGCGGAGCAGAAAGCGGGGTTGATAAAGAAGTAGATATGCTTGGAACAGGAATGAGAGTTACTGATACTGGTTTTGATTTTGGTGCAGGAATTTTAAATGTTACTGAAACAATGTTATGCAATGGTTATGGTATTGGAAATCCTAATAATTTTACGGCTGAAAAAGTTCCAGGGAATGGAAACAAAACAACTAAATTTTATTGGTATTTAGATACTGATGGAAATACCAGTAGCGGATGTGTTGCTCCTATGGCAAATGGTTCAAATTTAACAGGTTTTGATTTTATGGTTAGTTATGTTTCAAGAAATACATCAACAGGTATTTCTGAAACAAAAAAATTAGAAAGATGTTTTAATAGTGTATGGTCTCCAACTAACGCACTTGTTACAACAAGTAAAAAATTAAGTTGCGGGGAAATTGGCGGGGTTATGATTGCAATTTCTAAGCAAGATTTGGAATCTTTTGCAGAGTATAATAAAACTGTTAATATGAGAATTTTTATGTCAAGTGCTAATGATACTGATACAAGGCTTTTACCTTCTGATAGTTTAGGTCCAAGTTATTATACCCCCGGAACTATTGATTTTGGGTTTATTGATTGTGCAGATCCAACTATGTCAAAGGATCCAAAATGCAAGAATTTCCAGAAATTTGGTTTTAATGTTTTTGAAGAATGTAAAAATGGAATTGATGATGACGAAAATGGAATGACTGATTGTGATGATCCATTCTGTAAATTTATTCCGGATTGTGCTTCTGCTGGTGGTGCATTTAACTTTATTAATGATGTTAATGATGTTACTTCCCCTGTTGTAGTATTCAGCGAGGTTGAAAGATTGCATGATTCTGCTTTCCTAAAAGTTGATACAAGTGAACCTTCAAATTTGACTTTAATGTTTTATAAAAATGATTCAACATGTAAAACTTTAAATCTTTCTTTGACAGATACAGGAACAGGTTATCAGGCAAATGCAAACTTTAAACCATTCCATTCAGTAGATTTAATGCAGGAGACTTTAGGATATGTTTTAACTAATGGAACAGCTTATTATTATAAAATTAAAGTTTGCGATCCTTCTGAAAATTGTGCTGTTTCTGCCTGCACTAATTTTACTACAAAATCAACTGCACAGGATAAATCATTCCTTTTCAAAATGGATTTACCAGACGGATATACTGTTGATATCCCTGCACTGAATAAAACTAATTATAACTTCTCTGAAAGTTTTGGAGGGGTTTCTTATGAAGTAGGAATTAAAACAAATACCTCTGTAACTAAAAATATGAATATGACTTTACACTGCGGAGATATGGCTATTGGTTTATATGGTATGAATGTACTAGATCCTACAAAAATTGATTTAAGTAATGCATTTGTATGCAATGAAACTAATGATTATATTGGTATGAATTCAACATTGAAGAAATGGAATAAATTAATTGATGATTTACATTTAGGCGGGGCAAGTGATTATATTGAAATTACTTTACCTTTAGCTTATAATGCTAACAATGTTTTAAATTGGACTGATGATGATGGTAGAAGTAATGGGCAGAATGTTAATAATTATGTTAATTGCAGTGACGGTGGAAGTTCTAATACTAAATGTAAGATTCCTGTATCTATGGGATTCTCAGCTTATAGTATAACTGCTCCTGCAAGTAGTTCACCAGCTACACCTTCTAGTGGAGGAGGGGGAAGCAGTACAGTTACTACTCCAACTGTAGCATTGTCTGATACACAATTTAATAGCGGATATTCAGCAAATTTAAAAGTTGGTTCAAGATTTAAAGTGACTGTAGCAAGTCAAGATCATTTTGTATCATTGAATAGCATAACTCCGTTAGTAGCAAATATAACTCTTTCAAGTACCCCCCAAACAGTTTTGTTGGTTGTTGGAGAATCAAGTAAATTTGAACTTACCGGGGACAATTATTATGATATTATTGTTACAATCAATAGTATTAATAGGACTTTAAATTTAGTTAATATGACTTTAAAATCAACTTATGAAAAAGTTCCTGTTGTTGCTGTTGCCCCTATTACTGGTGGAGCAGTTACAGAAACAGAAGAAAAAGTTGCAGAGGAATCTGTTCCTTTTGAAGAACCTACAAATATCGGTGAAATTAAAAAAGATTTGACAAACTTATGGATGATTGCCGGAGCAGTATTGATTGTTTTGGCTTGCATTGGCGGTGGAGTTTATTTCTGGAATAAAGGAAAAACTTCATCTAAGAAAGGGAAGTAAAATTTAATTTTAGAAATCTCTAGGAAAAATTCTTGCAATTTCATGATAGACTCTTTTTGGGGTTTTGTCTATTCTTGCATCTCTTATGTAAACTTCATTACGAATTGATTCTTTATAATAAGTTCTTTCTGAATTAGTTAATGCTTGAGAGAATCTTTTTGATTCATTGGCAAATAATTCTTTAAGTTGTTCATATTCTTGCGGAAAAGAGTTTTTTAGTAAATTTTCTATTGCTTTTACTCTTTGTCTAAAATAATATCCTTCTGTAGGGATTGATTTAATTTGCCGATATATTAATGCATCAAGTGTTTTATCAATAAATTTTTTTTCTGCTTTTTCTAGTCTTATCATGTATTAATTTGATAATGACAATTGCTTATAAATTTAGTGGTTTATTTAACAATAACTTTTTAATTGTTTGTTGTTTGTTTTTAATCATGGAATTGAATTTTGATGAAGTGTTAATTGCAGATTTGCATATCCACTCAAGGTTTTCAAGGGCTTGCAGTAAAAATATTACCTTTGAGAATTTAGTTAAATGGGCGAGAATTAAAGGTTTGAATTTACTTGGAACTGGGGATTTTACTCATCCAACTTGGATAAATGAAATAAAGGAAAAGTTAAAAGATAATGGAGAAGGATTTTATTATTCTAAAGACGGTTTTCCGTTTATTATTACCGGAGAGATTTCTTTAATTTATACTCAGGAATGGGGAAGAAGAGTTCATTTGGTTTTGTTGGTTCCTTCAATAGAGGTTGCTGAAGAGATTAATTCTTATTTGGATACAAAGGGGAGGCGTGATTATGATGGTAGACCCATCTTTAAAATTTCCTGTGAAGAATTTACTAAAGAGATGAAAAAAATTTCAAAAGATATTGAGGTTATTCCTGCTCATTGTTTGGTACCCAATTCATTGATTCATGTAAAAGGGGGTTTGAAAAAAATAAAAGATATAACCATTGGCGATTTTGTTTTAACGCATAAGGCAAGATATAAAAAAGTTACAAATATTTACCAAAGAAATTATTCAGGACAGGTTATTGAGGTTGTTCCAGCTTGTATGAAAGTTGGAACTTTTTTTACCCCTGAGCATCCAATTTATTCTATAAAAACTTATAAGAATTGCAAAAATGTTCCCCATACTGTTTGTAAGCCAAGTTGTGCTTATCTAAAGAAAGGTTGCAAGGCAAAAGAATTTGAAAATTATAAGCCTCAATTTAGATGTATTAAGGAATTAGAGAAAGGCGATGTAATTTTGTATCCTAGGGAAAAAGAAGTAAAAGAAAAGAATTTTATTCTGCTGTCAAATTTTACAAGAGGTTATTTGAATAAGGGATATTTACGAGCAAGAAAAGAGAAGGATTTTATTAAGAATGTTCCTATTAAAAATAAGATTGAAATTTCAAAAAGTTTTTGCAGACTTGTTGGTTATTATCTTGCTGAAGGATATGGTTCTAATGATTATATTGCTTTTACTTTTAATGAAGATGAAAAATATTATATTAATGATGTTAAAAATTTATTAAGGGAAATTTTTGGAGATTATTTTAAAATTAACTTAAAAGAAGAGAAATCAAAAGGGGTTTCGATTTTTGTTTATTCCAAGTTATTAAGTGAATTTTTTAAAATGTTTTATCTAGATAAACCTTATATAGCTAAAAATAAAATTTTGCCGGAGTGGTTTATTTTTTTACCCCCAGAAAAATTAAAGGAACTTGTTATTGGATGGTGGAGGGGAGATGCGGGTTATTCTGTTTCAAAGAATCTTTTTAATCAGTTTAAGAGAATTTTTTTGAAGATTGGAATTGTGCCTTCAATTTCTGTAATTTTATCTGATAGTGTTAATAAGCGAAGAAGCTTAAGGCAGAATCATATTAATGGGAGAAATATTATTGCTAAAAATGATTTATATCATTTTAATGTTTTATCTTTTTTTAAAGAGAATTTAGATTTATTGAATTTGCCTGAGTTTAAGATGTTTAAAACTAAATTAAATCGCAGAAAAGCATGGATTGATGAAGATTATGTTTATTTACCAATTATAAAAATAAATAAAAAAAATTATAAGGGTGATGTATATAATTTAGAAGTTGATACTGATAATTCTTATTTAACCGAGAATTTATCTGTTCATAATTGCTGGACTCCTTGGTTTGGGGTATATGGCAGTAATTCAGGGTTTGATTCGTTAAAGGAAGCGTTTGGGAGTGAGTTTGATAATATTCATGCAATTGAGACTGGAATGTCTTCAGATCCAAAAATGAATTGGGGGATTAAGGATTTGAAAGACAAATCTATTGTTAGTTTTTCAGATGCTCATAGTTTTTGGCCGTTTAGATTGGGTCGTGAGGCGACGATTTTTAAAAAATGCGATTCATATAGTGAACTTATTAGGCAGATTAAAGAGAATAATTTTTTAGGGACTGTTGAGACTGATCCTGCGTATGGAAAGTATCATTGGGATGGTCACCGAAATTGTAAATTTTCTTGTGGTCCGGATAAAAGCAAGAAATTGAATAATCTTTGTCCTGTTTGCAAGAAGCCTTTAATTATTGGGGTTGAAAATCGAGTTTTGGAATTAGAAGATAAAACTATTAATTATGCGAATAAGAAAAAATATTTTACGCTTTTGCCGTTGCATGAAATTATTGCTTTATCCATAGGTGCAAGTAATATGGAGAGTAATAAAGTTTGGGTTATTTATAATGAGTTAATTAAAGATTTTGGAAATGAGTTTAATATTTTGTTGAATGTTTCTTTAGATGATTTGTTGAAAAAAATTGATGATAAGTTAGCTCGATTGATTATTAAGAATCGTCTGGGAAAGATTAAGGTGAAGCCTGGATATGATGGTGAATATGGTGTTGCGGAATTGTAATTTTGTTTCTTTTTGGTTAAAATCTACGATTTGATTTCTTACATAACGCTGCTATGCGGCGAAATAAAATCATAGCATTTTTCCTCAAAAATAATTCAAAATTATTGGATTTTGGAAGATGAGAGGAGTTGAAAAGATAGAAATAAATATATGATTTGGAAGAAAGAAGTTTTTAAAATTCAAAGTTGTAAAGAAGAATTAGGTTTAATCTCTTCTAATCTTACTGATATCTGCATTTTTTGGAGCATCTTTAATTTTTATGAATTTATAATGAGCATCTTTTGATGTTTTTTTGCATTTTGGACAATTTTCTTGCAATGTGTATTCATTACAATTATCGCATTTTTTTAGTTTCATTTTTTTTCCTGATTTTTTCGTAAAAATGAAATCTTAAAAATTTTTAATTTTTTTAGTTTCATTTTATTGTTTATTAAATTGCCCAAAAAAAATTTCAATTATTTGTTCTGGATTTTCTTGTATTATTTTTTTTGTTTCAAGTGCACCTTCTTTTTGTTTCCCTAATTCTAGTAATAAACATGCTTTACTTATTTGATAAGTTAAGTTTGTTGGGTCTATTCTTAGAATAGCGTTTATATCATTTAATGATTCTTCCTTTTTATTAAATTCATAATATAAAATTGAGGACCTTGAAATGTATGGTTCTATTTGATTTGGTGCTAGTAAAATTGCCATCTCTAAATATTTAAGGCTTTTTTCAAAATTTTTTTGAGCCGCATAAATTTCTCCAATTTGAAAATAAGTTACTGATGATTCAGGATTATATTCTAATTCTTTTTTATAAAATTCTAAAGCTTTTTCGTATTCTTTTTGTTGATGATATATTTCACCCATTTCATGATTTATTGATGCATTGGGATCTAAATTTATTACATTTTTTAAATCTCTTAATGCAGATTCTAAATTTCCTTTTTTTTTAAATGCAAATCCTCGTTCAAAGATTATTTCTTCATCAATTGTTTCTTTAAGACCTAAGTTACATAATTTAATAATCGTGTCTAATTCTTGTAATGTTGGTTTGTTTTTACGTGAATTATAAATTTTCTCAATTTGTGAAAATATTTCTTTTTTGTTCATCTAATTTAAGTGATGTTTGTCTTTAAAAAACTTTTTAATGAGAATTATTCAAGATTAATAATATATTCTTTTAATCTTGGCGGAAGTTTTTCTTTTAAATATTTTTCAACCTGACTTGGTTTTACCCATTTTATTTCTTCAATATCTTGTGCTTTATTTTCTTTACCACTTGCAATTTCGCATAAAAAATAAAGATGCAATCGATTTTCTTTTTCAAGGCAGTTTCTTGCATAAACTGCTCCAAGATTTTTTATATTATAACCTGTTTTTTCTTTTGAATATGTTTTTAATTTAACATCTAATTCATCTTTGTATGTCAAAGGTCCGTCGAGAAAAGTATAAGCATCTTTAGTTTTTCTTTTTATAAGCATAATTAATCTTTTTTGCGGATTAAATATTATTCCTATAAGTTTTACATCAAATCTGTCTAAATCCTGGTTATTCATATTTTTATATGCCTTTTTTAGTATTTAAGGTTTATGACTTATTTAATCTGAAATTCTATTCCTTGTTTTTTTGTTTCTTTTTCTATTTCTTCCTGAATTTCTTTTTGTTTTTTATCTGCATCTTTTAAATTGTTTGCAGATGTTTTTATTGTGTATCTTCCTGCTGAGATATATTTTATTTCTGCATCTTCTCTATCCAGTAATTTTTTGATAATTGTTAATCCTTTTGGATTTGTTGTTGTTAATTTGATTTCTTTTTTGATTGCTACTTCTTTTTGTTTATGGCTTTTTAATATTTCAATAACTTTTTGTGTTGATTCAGCACCGATTAATTTTTCTAATTTTGAAGGATCTTGTTTTGCTTCCTCAAAAAAATCATAAATTCTTTCTTGTTTTGAGATTTCATCAATTATTTCCTGTCCTTTTTCTCCGATAATTCTTTTTAAAATATTTTTATAACTTTGTTCTTGTTGATATTGTTCTCTTATTTCTTTTTGTTCTTTTGGGGTTACTCTTCTTAAGGATAAACCAATGTGGTCTCCTGAAAGTTTTAAAACTTTACAGATGATTTTTTTCTTTGGGGTTACGAAGTCTCTTATATTTCTGATTCTTCCCGGAGAAATTTCACTGAATGTAATGCTTCCTTCTTTGTTTGTTCCGTCGATTTTTACAAATACAATTGTCCCGACAATCCTGTCTACTGTACACATGATATTATCGCCAGTTTCTAGTTCCATATTATTATTGTGTTGGCTTTAGTTTTAAAGCTTATGGAAAGGAAATTTTGTTTCTTTTTGGCTAAAATCAACAATTTGATTTCTTATGTAACGCTGCTACACGGCGAAATAAAATTGTAGCATTTTATCTCAAAAATAAATCAAAATTTGATATAAAAAGTCGTCTGAATAATTTTAATTTTATCCTTTCCAATTAATGATTGGTTTTAAATGTGCAATTATTTTTATTGATTTTTTTTGTGCTTCCATTACTTTAAAAATATCTTTATATGCTTGTGGTGCTTCTTCAATTGTGTGTTGATTTACTGTTGCATGAATTCCTTTCATTGTTTTTTTGAATTCTTCTAAATTAATTTTTTTTCTTGCCTCTGTTCGACTTAATTTTCTTCCTGCTCCATGTGATGAACTCATGAGAAATTCTGGATTTCCTTTTCCTTCTACTAAAAATGAACCGTCTTTCATATTACCTGGTATTACACCTCTTTCTCCTTTTTCTGCGGGTGTTGCACCTTTTCTATGAATTATGTTTTTGCCGATAATTGCGTGATTATGATTTTTATTTGTCCAAAGAGTAAATTTTATTTTTTTATGATAAAATTTTTCCAGTTCTAAATGAATTTGATAAGCAATTTCAAGTCTATTTAATAAAGCATAATCTAAACAAAAATTTAGAATCTTGATGTAATCTTTGCCTTCTTTTGATGAAACGTTAAATGCAAATGTTTTTTCAAAGTCTCCTTGTCCTTTATTTATCTTCTGGGAGAGTTTCATATATTTTTCTGCTAAAGTATGCCCTATTTTTCTTGATCCACTATGAATTATTAACCATAATTGTTCCTGATGTAAAGATAATTCTATAAAATGATTTCCTGAGCCCAGGCTTCCTAAATTTTTTATTGAAAATTCCGAAGAGATATAGTTATAATCTTCTTTATTATAATCTTTTGTTTTAAATCTTTCAAGTAATTTTGTAAATTCTTGTTTTGTTTTTAGTGAAATATTTTTCTCATTATTATAGTTTCCTTTTCCCATTGGTATTTTTTTATTAATTATTTCGTAAATTTTTTCTGCATTTTTTTGAATGTCTTTAGATAATTCTTTTCCTCCGATTTTTATTGCTATCATTCCGCATCCAATGTCATAACCAATCCATGAAGGTACAATAAAATCTTTTGTAATTAGTACACTTCCAATTGGTGCTACATAACCTGAGTGGGCATCAGGCATTAGCGAAGCTGATAAGACAAATTTTTCATTATAACAAGAAGTAAATTGTTGTTTTGTATCTTCATCATAATTAATTGCAAAATTTGTAATTTTTTTCATAATTTGAATATGTTAAAAGAATATAATAAGTTTTTGGATAAATTAATCTTTTATAATTTAGTGTCATTTATTAGGGGTAAAAAGTAGGAACATTTATAAACCTTTAAATCTCAAAAAAATTATGAAAGCATTATATGAAGAATTACCTCAATTATTCTCTAATGGAATGTATGCTCCTTTTGCAGAACGAAAAGAGAATGTAGTACAAATTGAACTAACAGAAGGATGTTCTCATAGTAAATGTACTTTTTGTAATATGTATAACTCTAAATATAAAGAAAAATCGCTTGATAAAGCCAAGAAACATATTGATGCAGTATTTAATTCTGCTTCAGAAAAAAGATTAAATCAATTAGAAAGAATATGGATTGCAAATGGGGATGCTTTAAATATAGAGACCATTAAATTAAATGATTTAATTCAATATACTATTAATGAATTTAAGAAATATGTTGGTGAATTGCCCCGAAGGGTTGCATTATTCGCAAGTACAAAAAATATTCTAAGTCATTCAAAAGAAGGGTTGATGGTTTTAAATTGTGGTGGGACTTGTAGAAATTATTTAAGCCTAAAAAATACTTGCTCAGTAAGAAAATTTGGTACTAAAAAGGGTTTAGATTTAATTTATTGGGGAATTGAAAGTGGTTCTTCAGATGTTTTAGGGTATGTTAATAAAGGTTGCAATGCTGATGATATTTTCAAAGCAAATGAATCGCTTGATTTTTCGGGGATTCGAAAATCTGTTATGATTATGCCTGGGCTTGGGGGGATAAGATATGCAAATCAACATTTAGAAGATACTGTTGAAGTATTAAATGAAATCTGTCCTGAATTTATTACTTTAATTGGAATTAATCCTAATCCAAATTCTTTATATGCAAGAAAAATGACACAAGAATTTAGAGATAAATTTAATCGTCCATTAACTGATGAAGAGTTGGGTCATCAGACATTAGATATCCTTAAAGGATTAAACTTTGATACTAAAGTTGGATGCTTTGATACTTCTATGCAGAAATTCGGAAGAAATCCATATCCTTTTGGTAGTTATGAAATTGATGATTATTCTCTTCATAGAAGAGATGAATTTGTCGGGGAACAAAGAAAAAAAATAATCAAATAATTTTTTTATTGAATTTTAATTACTTC
>DUKY01000013.1 GCA_013329055.1 Nanobdellota archaeon | reverse complement strand
TTAAATTAAATAAAAAATATTCAAATTTTTATAATCCAACAAAATGGAAGATAATTATTGCAATTTTGTTACCAATAATTGCTAGTTTAATTTATCAATGGATTTATATTAATTGTGGAATTAGTAAGGGTAGTAATTATTTTTGTGGTGAATGGATTGTAAATTTAAATATCCCATTTATTTGGTATATATTTATCATTTTTTGGATTACTATAGTTTTTTTTGGACCAATAGCAAGAATTTTTGATTCATCTATTTTAGATACTTTCTTTTTAATTTTAGTACATTTAGTTATATCTTATCATATAGCTTGTTTATTCTTTTGGTTAAAGAAGAAATACTTTGATTCTAAAAAAAGGAGGTTCAAATAAATGAACTTCCTTAAGTTTTCTTTCACAATTTTAGTATTAGTCCTAACTATCCTCTTAAGCCTATCTTTAATTCATGCTCAAACTCTTACTTATGATTCTGCAAAGGATAATCTTTCTTCAACATATGATGATAAGAATCGATTATTAACTCAATCAAATTCTATTTATATTTATGATGGTGATATGGATAATACTCTAACAAATATCACAAATCAAGATGTAACAATTAAGTACGAATACGACAACAAAAAAAGAATTATTCGTGAAACAAAGATAATTGATGGGGTAACTTTCATAAAAGAATTTAGTTATGATTCAATGGATAGAATCGTTTCTCAAAATGGTTTGGATTACAGTTTATGGAATGTTAGTTCTTTTGTGGAGATTGCAAAATAGAATTAATTATTATGTTTTGAAGAGATATTTGAAATTTTTAGAGTACCTGTTTTATTCAGAAAAGATAAAAGAACTTATGGCTCCGCCATAGTCTTTATAAATATCGGAGATACTGGGAATGTGATAATCCTTTTAAACTAATTTTTAATTGAATTTTTATGATTGAAGAAAAAGTTATTGATTGGTATGATTTATTCAATGAAAAAGGTCAAGTAGAATTTTCAGAAAAATATGTTTTGCCTCTTGAATTAATGCTTTATGATTTATTGGAAAATAAGCTCGAAGTTAATAAAGGGGTAGATTTAAAATTCATTCAAAGATATGACCAAAATGGATGTGGTATAAGATCAAAAAGTATTTCAAATGTTGAATGGTATAGTGAATTATGCAAAATGCATCCTAAGCCCGAATATAAAATAAGTAAAATTGATGGTAAAAAAATTAAAAGAAGATTCAGAAAAAATCCTCAAACTAATTTGAAAAGAAGTGATGTTATTTCTGTTTTGAATCATATGATTAAAAAAAGAACTTCTAAATCAAAACATTCTCCTTATTTATTAGATATTGCACAAAAGTATAGAGAGAGTTTTAAAGATAATGAAGAAGAAATGAAAAAAATTTTAGGTTATGATGATTTTGAATTTAAACCTTGGGATGAAAAAAATCCTCGTTTTTGAATATGATTGAAGAGATATCTGATTGGGAAATAAAAAAAGCAAAAAATGTTTTAAATGCACATGTAGTTAAACCTTTAACCCGAGAAGGGGCTTTGGAATCTTTACTTTTTTGCATTGCAAGTCAGGCTTGGGCATGGGAACCTGCAAGTAAGTTTGTTTATGATTTAAGACAAAAATCTTATCCTAATGATTTTAATGCCAAATTGAAGTATGCTTCTTTAGATGTTTTAAGTGATAAAAAATTAGTAAATAAAATTGCTAAGGAAAATGGATGGAGATTTCACCATCAAGACAGGTTTGATGCTCCTTTAGATTATTTTGAAAAACAAAATGGTTTGTGGTATGAAGAGGTTATGAATGCAGATTCAGTTATAAGGAATGAGTATTGTAAGAATGTTAAATGGGTCAGCAATAAAACTTTTTCTTTTTGGCATATTTGTCTTGGGGGGACTAATTTATTGGCTCTTGATGTTCATGTGATGAAAAATTTAAGTGATTTAGGTTTAAGAGTTAATGAGAGTTATTTTATTTCCAGACCTCGATTAAAGGGTAATCAAAAAGTTAGAAAAACTCCGAGTGATAAAGATTATATTCGAATTGAAGAAGATGCTAAAAAATTTTTTTCTTATGATGAAAGATTTTTGTTAGATAATCAGAAAGTTAATTTAGCTTTAGTTGATTCTTTACTTTGGTGGCGAGGTGCAAATAGGGGAAGTTTAAGGCAAATGAATTTGTTTAAAGAACATGATATTATCAATTATTTACCTTATGGAAAAAAAGTTTAAACTAAAACAATCTTAATTGTTTAGCATATTTTCTTGTTTCAACTCTGTATTTTTTGCCATCCCTTTTTAATTCATTAACTATTATTTTTCCTGTCTTGTCATTTTCTTTCACGCATGAAGTACATAGATTTTCTATTGGGCAATCTTGCAGACATTTATTATAATTCCTTTTTGCACAAATTTCTGATCCAATAATCCATGGTGCAGTATCTAATATTTGTGCATTTAGTTTTTGTTCTTTACAAATTTGTAAATACATATCTTCCAAGGGTTTTGTTATTATATCTCTTCTGTATTCATCTTGTCCGGTAATACAGTTAGTATTAATTGGTATTCTTGCCTTATGTACGTCAACTTTTACTCTTGCTTCTAATGGATTTAATGTGCATATTAAATTAATATCTGTTAGATAGTTAATGAATAAATTAGCAATACCTGTTCCAATTCCATGAAATTCCATTAAATTTTTTCTTGCTTGTTCTATGTTTTGTTTATTAATGATATTTCTTGAATCTCCGTTATATTTTTCTAATAATAATTGCATATTTTTAACATAATTTTTTGGAAAATCGTTTAACATATATTGTAAATTTTCCTGACAAATTTGAGTTACTCCTTCTAAATTTTTAACAGACTTTTCAGGAGTGAATATCCATTTTGTTTGCGGATTTTCCCATGTTTTTCTGCCATTTCGAATATTAATTCTGGTTAAAGATTTTCTTTCCATTAATGCTAAAATAAATAAATAGTTTGCTGTTTCTTTTGGATTTTTTTCTAAATCTTCCGGGAGATTAAATTGAGGCAAGACTTCTTCCCTTTTTGTTTTGAAAATTTTTTCTTTATTTATAAACGCTTGATATGATTTAAGGCATACTTGTGTAAGTCTTTCTTTATTAATCTGTATTATCTGTTCCTGGTCTTTTTGCATAATTGAATCTTTTATTATTGTTATATAAATATTGTTGTTCTTCTAAGTTTTGCAGTGTTTAAACAAAAGAAAATTAAAAAATATTCTTTATGGCATTTAGGGATAGCTTTTTATAATATTTTTACTTTGTTATTTTTATGATATTTAGAGGTGCAATAATTTTGGTCTTTGCTGTTTTAATTAGTTTGGTGTTAGTTACTTATCCTTCGATTAAACAGGAGGTTTATGTCAAATTATTTACTTGCGGTGACGGAACTCCTTATGAATCTTGTTCAAATATTAAACCGTTTTATTGTTATGAAGGAAATTTGGTTGTTGAAGCTAATTATTGCGGTTGTCCTGAGGATTTTATTGTTGTTGAAAATCATTGTGAATATGATACATTACTCGGCTCAAAATTGATTAGATTAAATTATACTTTAAGGGGTGAAGATGGTTTTATTGATCTTTTAGTTTATGATGAAATGGCTGATTATTTATTTGAATTGCCGAGGAATTTATTTTACAAGGGTGATGATCGTCCTTTAAGAGAAGAATTTAAAATGCTTAATATTAATGAACCTGAACAAAGAAAATTACTTTTGCCTTTGGTTACTAAAATTCAAAATATTACTAATGATAAAGATGACCAATTTAGGATTGCTGTTAGTTTAGTTCAAAAAATTCCATTTGGTTTTTCAAATAAGACAACTCGTTTTGGCTCTTATACTTTAGAATATTCTCGGTATTCTTATGAAGTTTTATACGATCAGGAAGGTATTTGCGGGGAAAAGTCTGCTTTACTTGCATTTTTACTGAAGGAATTAGGATATGAAACAGTTATTTTTTATTATCTTTTAGAAAATCACGAAGCTGTTGGTGTGAAATGTCCGGATAAATATTCTGTTAAAAATACCGGTTATTGCTTTATTGAGACCGGGGGTTCGTCGATTATTACTGATGAAGGTCTTGAATTTTTTGGGGGCGTAAAACTTTTGTCTCAGCCTCAAATTCTTTTTATTTCTGAAGGTAATTCTTTAGGTTATAATCTTTATGAATATTCTGATAGTAAATATTTTGCTAAAATTCGGGAAAGTTTAAAGGATGGGAGAATTAATCGTTGGGAAGAGTTTAAATTAAATAAACTTAATGAAAAATATCATATTGAAGAACGTTATAATCTTTAAATATCTCTTTTGAATATAATTTTTTTGAAATATTATGTTCCTTGGTAATTTTATAAATTTTATTGAGTAAATTGTTTATTGAATTTCTTTTTTGGAATTATCTCTATGTTTTATTGCATCTTCAAATAGATTAAATCCATGAAGTTCTTTTGAAGAAGGGGGAGTCAGAGAGGGTTTGACAAATAATTCTAATCGTGATATATTCATCATATTTGATAATGCACTTGCTATTGAATAACCTGATGTTTGTTTATCTTCTTCTTGATTTTTTATGTTTTGATATTTCATTTTAAAATAGCTTTAATCCTTCTTATTCCTGCACTTGAAGATTCTTCTTTTAAGATTTTGAATTTTCCCAGTTCACAGGTATTTTTTACATGCGGGCCTGTGCAAATTTCTTTTGAAAAACCGCTTACTGTATAAACTGATACGCATGAACCATATTTATGTCCAAAAGAGCCTAATGCTCCTTGTTTTCTTGCTTCCTCCGGGGACATTTCTTCTCTAATTACTTCACAGGATTTTTGTATTGCTGCATTAACTCTGTCTTCAATTTTTTGGATTTCTTCTTCAGTTAATTTTCTGTTAAAATTAAAATCTAATCTTAATCTTTCAGGGGTAATGTTTGAACCTCTTTGAATTATTGAATCATCTTTTAATTCCATCCTTATTGCTGATAAAAGTAAATGTGCTGCTGTATGAAGTGCTGTTGTTGCTTTTGAATTATCTGCTAATCCTGATTTGAATGTTCCTGCTGATGCTGTTTGTGAAAGTTTTTGATGTGTTGAAAATTCTTTTTTAAAGTCTTCTTCATTTATTTTAATATTTTTTTCTTTTGCCATTTCTATTGTCATCTCCAGAGGAAATCCATAGCTTTGGAATAATAAGAATGTATCTTTTCCGGATAATTCTTTTTTTCCTTCTGTCATTTTATTAAATTGTTTTAATCCTTTTTCAAGCGTTAAATTAAATTTATCTTCTTCATCTTGTATTTTTTTAAATATCTCTTCTTTATTTTTTTCCAGTTCTTCATAATCATCGTAAATTTCAAAAACTGTTTTTGCAATTTTTACTGTAAAATCTTGCAGATCTAACCTTTTTCCGTAGATGATTGCCCGACGTATTAATCTTCTTAATACATATCCTCTTTCTGTATTTGATGGTGTTACCCCGTCAGCAATAATAAATACCGATGCTTTGATGTGGTCTGCAATAATTCTCATTTCTTTTTGATAATTTTCATATTTTTTGTTTGAAAGTTTTTCAACTTTTTTTATTATTTTTTCAAAGGAGTCTGTTTCAAATACATTTTCTTTATTATTTAGTATTGCTATTGTCCTTTCGACACCCATTCCTGTATCGACGTTTTGTCGTTTCATTTTTTCAAAATTCTCTTCTTTATTTTTGTTAAATTCCATGAATACATTATTCCAGATTTCAATTATTCTGAATTTATTTATTTCTTCGTCAAATGTTCCTTGCAATCCTCCTTTATTCGGAGAAACATCATAAAAAATTTCTGTGCATGGTCCGCATGGTCCTGTTTTTCCTGCGGGTCCCCACCAATTATCTTTTGCCGGAAGCGGAAAGATTCGTAAATTTGTATCTTTGCTGATTTTTTTATTATAATCACAAATTTTTGCATTTATGCCTGCTTTTTTGAATTGTTTTTTCCAGCTGTTTATTGATTCTTCATCTAATGGTGAATTTTTATCACCCATAAAAACTGTTACATAAATTCTTTTTGGGTCAAGTCCAAGCCATTTTTTTTCGGTTAAAAATTCAAAACTCCATTCAATTGATTCAGATTTAAAATAATCGCCAAGTGACCAATTTCCGAGCATTTCAAAAAAAGTTAGATGCCTATTATCTCCGACATCTTCTATATCCGGTGTTCTTATGCATTTTTGGGCATCTACAATTCTTTTTCCTAACGGATGTTTTTCTCCAAGTAAATATGGAACTAAAGGGTGCATTCCTGCGGTGGTAAATAAAACTGTTGGGTCATTTTCAGGAACTAATGGTGCCGAAGGGATTGCTTTATGTCCTTTTTCTATGAAAAAATCTATATATTTCTTAATTAATTCTTTTCGGGTTATCATGTTAAATTATAAGAAATATTACTTAAAAATTTTTGTGTTTAGAAATAATTACTGTAATGTTAACAATTTTTTTTGAATCTCTTCTAATTGTCTTTCTATATCATCACTATATTTCTTTTTTACTATTTCTTTTGTTTCAACTATTTCTTTTGGTGGTTGCGGTTCTTCTTTTTGCAGGATTTTTGGGATCTCTATCTTTGGCAAAATTCTTTTTAATCTATTAATATCCTGATGTATATCTGTAAAATTTTTTTGCAATTTTATTTTGGTTTTTAATTCCTGAATTCTTAATTGCTTATATCTTTGTATTATTTTTGCAATTTTTAACAGATTCATTTCTGTAATTAAAAAGTCTCTTTTAGCTATAATTGCTTCATCTGGTTCAAATTTAATATGGATTAAATTGTCTTCTTCCTGAACTTTTGCGTCTTTTATTTTTTTGTTCATTCTATCTTAGAAAAAATATCCTGATTAACTTTTTCAATCTGATTTTTTATTGATTTAAGTTCTTCTTCCCATGACTTTAATTCTTTTTCTTCTTTATCTTTAATATCCTGTGTTTCTTTAAGCATTTTTTCAATATCCATTATTTTCTCTTTTATTCTTTCAAAAATTCCTAAACTTTCTTCAAATTTATCTAATCGAATGAAAACCGGTTCTGTTCTTTTAACTTTCATTGATGCTTCTTTAAACTCAGAAGGTATTTCCTGTATTTTTGTTGTTTTTTGAGTGGGTAATGTTTGAGCAACTTGTTCATAATCTTCTTCTTTTGTTTTCGGGATTATTGATTTTTCCATTTTTTGAACAGGTAATCTTGGGATTATCTCATCATAACTTTCACTGGTTTCTTCTGGTTTTCCACGAATTGCTTCTTTTATTGTATTTTGTGAAAATTTGTCGCCTAAAGAATTATGCGGGAAACTTGGTAATTGGTGTATTTGTTTTGGTGAATCTTCTATTTCTTCCTCTTCTCCTTCTTCTTGAATTTCAGATAATCTTGGAAGTTCTGGTAATTTTGGGAATTCCGGCAACATTGGGATTTCTGGATTCTGATTTTCCTCTTTTTTATCAAACCAACTCATTTTATTTTATCCTCTAAATATTTCTTTTAATATAGAGCTTTTAACATATATAAAAGAGAGTTAAGGTTTAAAAATCCTTCTAAAGTTAATCAGATAAATTTTCTTAATTTTTTAGAATTGTAAAATTGAGCATATAAAATTCTAAAAAAAATGAAACCGAAAGGTATTTATTCACGTTCTATTTTAAAAATAAATGTTAAATAAATTATTAAGGGAAATTGTCGGTATTGTCGTGGGTAAAAATGTTGAAAGTATTGCTGATTTGTTAAATAGCCCAAAATATGTTAATGAATTTAATATTGCTAAAAAATTAGATATTACTATTAATCAAACAAGAAATATTCTTTACCGAGTTTCTGAATTTGGTTTAGTTTCATCTATTCGAAAAAAAGATAAGAAGAAAGGATGGTATACTTATTTTTGGAAATTTGAAATTTTGAAATGTTTAGAATTTTTCAGAGATCATTTAGTAAAATTAAGGGATGAATTAGGTACTCAAATTAATAGTCGTGAAAAGAATAAATTTTATATCTGTGAAAGATGTAGCATCGAATCTAATGAAGAAGAAGCTTTATTGAATAGTTATACTTGTAATGAATGCGGAGAGATATTTACAATTAAAGATAATGAAAAAATAATCAAAGATTTAAAACGAAATTATTCAAAAATTGTTGAGGAGTTGAAAATTGTTGAATCTGAAATTCAAAAAGAAAAGGCTATTCTTGAAAAAGTTAAACAAAAAGAAATAAAAAAACAAGAAAAAGAAACATTAAAGAAAAAGGAAGATGCTGCTCAAAAAAGAAAACTTGCAAGAGAAGAAAATGCAAAGAAAAAAGCTGCTGAAAAAGCTATTGTAAAAGTTCCTAAAGAAAAAGCTGAAAAAAAGAAATCTGTTCCTAAAAAAACTAAATCTTCAACTAAAAAATAGTTAAAAAATGGAAGGATCTTATCAAATTAATCCACGGGGGAATAATATCTTTTTTAAACTTAATTTAACTTTACAATTAATTATTTTGAATGTTTTTTTCTATATAGTTTCTTTAATTATTTTAGGTGTTTATGGCGAAACTTTCTTTTCTACGAATTTAGCTTTAAACCCTGCTTATATTTTAAATGGTGAAAAGATTTGGACTATTTTTACCAGCATATTTGTACATGGAAGTTTTTTTCATCTTTTTGCAAATATGTTTTCTTTATTTTTTATTGGAAATTTTCTTGAAAAATTAATTGGCAGGAAAAGATTTTTATGGGTTTATCTTATTTCAGGTTTAGTTGGGGGTTTGTTTTTTATATTTTTTAGTGTATTATTCGGGAATCCTGATGTTTTTGCTGTTGGTGCTAGTGGTGCAATTTTTGGTCTTTTGGGAGTTTTAGCATTATTGGTTCCTCATTCTAAAATTTATCTTATTGTTGGACCTTTATTATTAATTGTTGCTGAAGTTGTACTTACAGATTTTTTGCCGGGTAGTATCTTGCCTTTGTTTAGTTTTATAGTTAATATTTTATTTATCGCTATGATTTTTTCTTTACTTTTCCCTGTAAGTCCAATTCTTAGAAAATTATCTCTTCCATTACAATTGTCTATGTGGATGTTACCTTTTGTTGCAATTATTCCATTATCAATCATATCTTTATTTGTTCCTTTGCCTATTGGCAATAGTGCTCATTTTGGCGGGCTTGTTGTTGGTTTAATTTATGGTTTTTACCTAAGAAAAAAATTTCCGAATAAAACGAAAAGAATAAGTAAGCTTTTTAGTTAAGTATATTAAAGATGAAATCAAAAAAATTTAATTTAAAAAAAGAGTTTAATAAAAGTTTAAATTATATTAAGGAATCTAAAAATTTTATTTATATTGTAATTGGAATATTTTTCTTTTTTGCATTCATAGGTTTTTTCATTCCGACTCCTGATTCAATTTCTGAGCAATTGTTAAAATTTATACAGGAATTAATGGAAAAAACTGCTGGGATGAATCAATGGGAACTAATTCAATATATTTTTTTGAATAATTTACAAAGTAGTTTTTTTGGTTTAGTTTTGGGTGTTTTTTTTGGGATTTTTCCAATAATTACTACTATTGTTAATGGTTATATTCTCGGGTTTGTATCCATAAAAGTTGTTAGTGTTGAGGGGATTTTTGTATTATGGAGATTATTTCCTCATGGAATTTTTGAACTTCCTGCTGTTTTTATTTCGTTGGGTTTAGGTCTTAAATTTGGTTCGTTTATATTTCAAAAAAAGAAATTTGATTCATTGAAAGATTATTTTGTAAATTCGTTAAGGGTTTTTTTCTTTATTGTTTTTCCATTGCTTGTTATTGCTGCGATTATTGAGGGAAGTTTGATTGCACTTTTTGGATAAAGATAGGGAAAATAGAGGTTTGGGAATCCCCATTTTTTTGCCCAAGAATCAGCATTAACTTCTAGTTTGAGATTATCGCTTTTTTTCCAATTTCTATTTTGCATCACATGTCCAAATTCATGAGCAATTACATATTTTAATTTTTTAATAGATATTGATTTTGGAATTGTTAATTGCATAATTTGAAATTTTTTATCTTTGGGAGAAAAATGCATTACTTGTCCTAGGGCACCTTCATGTAGAACCATTAGTATAAGATTTTTTGTTGCAATATTAAATTCTTCGTCTGAAAATTTTTTTATAACTTCAATAAATGCTTTTTGAACTTTTGGGTATAAATGTAAGCTTTTTTGTGATTTTACAAATCTTTTTCCTTTAGATTCAGATACCATGTTAAATTAAAGATTGTTTTTACTTAAATAGTTTTATTGATAAAACAAACTTCAAAGTAAAGAGAAAAATTAAAACTTTCAGTCAATTTTTAGGGGAATTCCCATATGCATGTGAGTGATATATGAAGATTTTTTCCAATCTCCTAGATCATATTCCCAATATTTGTAATGATCTCTTTCAGGAGTGTCAGAATATTTAGTAATTGCATTCCCTCCTAAAAAAATAGTTCTTACTTTTAAAAAGTCTAAATTATCCGCTTTTAAAAAATGTTCAGTAGTTCCAGTTTCAATAATTTTTATAGGTTTACATAATCTATTAGATAATTCCCTCGCTGAATCAGAATAAACTTCTACAGATTTTGCTAATTCTTTAATTTCATTATGGTTCTCTGTCCCAAGTAGTTCACGTAAATTATATAATGCATTCCTTTTCTTTCTTGCAATACATCTTGAAGGACTAAGTTGGTCATAAATGTAAGAAGGCAAAAAAAGGATTCCTATAATGCTTAAAGCATAAAGTGGAACTCCATACAATAAAGGCATATTACTTCCTTCTTCTTCTATCCCAAAATTCTCTTCTATAATTTCTCCATTATTTGGGTCAATTAATAAATGAAGATATTGATGTTCTTTTCTGCCACTTTTAGGATTTCTTTCTATTTGTGGCCATCCAAAACATGAAATTTGTTTATGTTTTCCAATTACATGTAGTTCTTTATATCTCTTATTACAGTTATCTCCAACCCTTTGCGTTACAATGGGGCCTACTTTTCTTTCTAAAAGTCCTAATTGTATATCTGTAGGAATTGTCATAAACAAATGTAAAACTACCAGTATTTAAATCTTACTAGAAGTACGTAACTATAAAGTAGTATCCGGTTTGGTATTCACATATAAAAGAAGTTTATTTATGAGAGCATAAAATATTATTGATAATCTTCAGTGGTGTTCAAATTTAATCCCCTAAAAATATAATCTTTTAACTCCCAACTACATTGTTTTTTCCTTTCAAGTTCATCTTGTTTGATTTTAAACAAACTTCAAAGTAATAGAGATAAATTAAAATAAGAATTTCTTTATTCTTTTAAATCGCTTATTCCTAGAATTATAAAAAGAAGGCCTGCAAATATTAAAATCCACATGATTCCACCCTTTAGTAATTCAATTGCTGCAGTTCCCATACCCAGAAGATTCATCCCCCCAATGTATGTTACTGCTGTTAAGCAAATTAATCCAACAATAATTTCTAACCATTTATTCATTGTACGAGAAAAAATATTTCTGGATTTAAAAGGATTTTTATTGTAGAATATAACTATAATTGTATTTTTAGATGTTAAATTTCTATTATTCATACGCTTTTTGGTTTTTACAAAACACTTAAATATTATCGTTAATCTTTGAATTTATGAAAAAATCAAAAATTAATAATGAAGAAATTGCTAAAAAAAGCATTTTGAAAGAAAGTGAAAATGTTGAAGGGAAGGTTATTGAAGGTTATGATTTTAATAATGGTGTTAATTATGAAAAGATTATAGATAGTTTTTCAACTATGGGTTTTCAAGCTTCACATTTAAGCAAGGCAATTGATATTGTTAATGAAATGATTCAAGTTAATTCTAAAATCTTTTTGGGTTATACTTCTAATATGGTTAGTTCAGGAATGAGGGAAATTATTCGATATTTAGTGCAAAATAAAAAGGTAGATGTTTGTGTTACAAGTGGCGGAGGTTTTGAGGAAGATATTATAAAATGCTTAGGAGAAACTGTCTTAGGAGATTTTAGATTATCCGGTAAAGATTTACGTGAAAAAGGGATTAATCGAATTGGTAATTTATTAGTTCCAAATAATAATTATATTTTATATGAAGAATTTTGCATGCCTATTTTGGAAGAGCTTTATCAGGATCAATTAAAAACCGGAAAAGTTTATGCTCCTTATGAAATTATTTGGAAGTTTGGTGAGAAAATAAATAATAAGAAAAGTATCTGTTATTGGGCTTGGAAAAATCAAATTCCGATTTATTGCCCTGCTGTTTTAGATGGAAGTTTTGGGGATATGGTTTATTTTTTCAAATATAAAAGACCTGATTTTAAGGTTGATGTTGCTGAGGAAACAAAACAGTTAAATGAATCAACTTTTGGGGTTGATAAATCCGGGGTTGTAATTTTGGGTGCTGGTTTAATTAAGCATGCTATTTTAAATGCGCATCTTTATCGTGATGGTGCAGATTATGCTGTTTATATTAACAATGCTCAGGAATTTGACGGGAGTGATGCAGGTGCATTACCTGAAGAGGCTATTTCATGGGGAAAATTAAAACCTGAAGCTAAAGTGGTTAAGGTTTATGGGGATGCAACTATTATTTTTCCATTGCTTGTTGCTAAAACTTTTGCAAAAAAGTAATTTTATATTGTTTGGAATTAAAAACTAAAATTTTTATTATTAATATGCTTTTTTTATTGTTCCTACTATAAAGTTAATCGTCTTTTAATCTTCAACAGAATATTTTAAATAATTTTTTCAATTTTTCTGTCAAAAACCGAAAAATTTTAGAAAAGGTTTATATATTTTTGGTATTTTAATGAATTATGGAACAAAAAATTTCTCCAATTAAAATTGAATCAAAGCCCTCGTCGAGCAAAATGGAATTACTTGATATTTTAAAACTTCTTGCTCCCGGTACATCGTTGAGGAATGCTTTAAATGATATTCGTATGGCAAAACTTGGGGCATTAATTGTTATCGATAAAAAAGGTTTATCTGAAATGTGTTACGGGGGTTTTAATGTTGATTGTAAATTTACCCCTCAAAGATTAATTGAACTTTCTAAGATGGACGGTGGAATAATTTTATCTTCAAATATGAAGAGAATTTTGAGAGTTAATACTTTACTTGTACCAAATATTTCAGTTAAAACAAATGAAACCGGTACTCGTCATCAGGCTGCTGAAAGAACTGCAAAACAAATGGAAACATTAGTGATTGCTATCTCTGAAAGAAGACATAAAATTACAATTTATTATGGCAATCTTAATTATGAATTAGAGCATGAATCAAGTGTTAGAAGAAAAGCAATGGATACTTTGCAAACTTTGGAAAAGCAAAGAGAGATGTTTGATGATTCTATTGCTCATTTGAATATTTTAGAAATTAATAATCTTGTTACTATTAGTGATGTTTGCGGGGTTTTACAACGTATTGAAATTATTCAAAGAATTTACGAGCAAATGAAAAAGTATCTTATTGAGCTAGGTAATGAGGGAGTTATTGTTAGCATGAGATTAAGAGAATTGATAAAAAATTTGAATTGGGAAAAAGAAATGGTTCTAAAAGATTATTTCAAGGATTATGTTAGAATTAATAATTTATTGAAAACTATGAATTTTAATTTTTTAATTGAAACTTCAAATTTATCCAGAACTTTATTTGGTGAACTTCATGATAAGATGGTTGTTTCAAAAGGAAGAAGAATTTTAAGTAAAGCAAATATTCTTGAGAAGGATATTATTATTTTGATGAGGAGATATAAAACTTTAGATAATATTTTTGGTGCTGATAAAGAATCTTTGGTTACTATTATAAAAAATCAAAATGTTGTTGATGTACTTATGCCGGATTTAAAAAATATTGAAGAGAGGATTCGTGCAGGTAAAAAAGTTTAATTTTAAATTTTGATTCTTTTTGGCTAAAATCTACGATTTAATTTCTTACATAATTCCACTATGCGGTGAAATGAAATCATAGCATTTTATCTCAAAAATAATTCAAAATTTTAGAATATAAAGAGATGAAAAAGAAGAAGTGATGATTAATAATTTTTTGAATTATGGAAAAAAGCTAAAAATGTTAGATTTTAGAAACAAGGTTTAATTTTATAAAGTTCTTTTGTTTTGGGATTTAATGCAGAAGAATAATGAACTGAATCCAATTTTTAATATTTTAAAGACTGAATGGATATTTTTGGGTAAAAGAAAAAAGTTTTTTTTATTTTATGTTTCTTTATTTGTTATTTCCGGGACTTTGGGTTTATTGAATCCCCTAATAATTGGTTTAATTTTTAATTCAATTCAAGAAACAATTACTTCGCCTGAACAATTAAATCATTTAATTTTAATGATTTTCTTATTATTATTTATTCAAATTTTTAAATGGGCACTTCATGGTCCAGCAAGGATAATGGAGCAAATAACTGCTTTTCATGTTCACAGGAATTATACGAATTCAAAAATAAAAAAAGTTTTGGAACTTCCAGTTAAATGGCATAAGGATCATCATTCTGGTGATACTATTGATAAAATTAATCGTTCAAGAGAGGGTTTATATGATTTTTCTGAAAGTTTGACGATGACTATTATTTATGCAATGTTAGATATTTTTGGCTCTTTGATTATCTTATTTTTTGTTGATTTTAAGATTGCGATTTTTTCATTAGTTTTTTCGTTAATGATTCTTTGGATTGCGATGGGTTTTGATAAAAAAATAATTCAGTGTTATAAAGAGCTAAATTGTTTTAGTAATAAATTATCTGCTTGTATTTTTGATTATATTAGTAATATTTATACTGTTGTGACTTTGCGTTTAAAAAAAATTGCTGAGAACGAGGTCGATTCGCGATTATTTGCAAGTTATGATATTGAAAGAAAAAAGGCATTTTTACTTGAGGCTAAATGGGGTTTTGCAAGTATTGCTATTATGTTAATGACTGTTTTGGCTTTAAGCTATAAAGCTTATACTGATTATTATTCTACTGGTGTTATTTTGATTGGAACTTTGTTTCTTCTTTATAGTTATTTAAATCGTGTTGGTAATACTTTTTTTAATTTTGCAAATATTTATACTAAGATTACAAAATATGATTCTAAAATTCAAGGGGTTTATCCTATTGATGATGCGTATGAAGAAATAGAGAATAAAACTTATGAGAAATTACCTTCTAATTGGAAGAGTGTTAAATTTGAAAATTACAGTTTTACTTATAATGATGATGGTGTGAAACAGCATTTAAAAAATATTAATTTTGAATTTAAGAGGGGTCAAAAAATTGCTTTAATTGGTGAAAGTGGTTCTGGAAAAAGTACGTTGTTATCGTTAATGCGTGGGCTTTATCTTCCTGGCAAGGGTAAATCTTATATTGATGGGATTAAAACTCGAAAGACTATTGAGAGATTAAGGCAGAATGTTACTTTGATTCCGCAAGAGCCTGAAATTTTTAATAATACCATTTTATTTAATATCACTATGGGTTTGCATGTTTCAAAAAGTGATTTGCAAAAAGCAATTAATATGGCTCAATTTGATGATGTTGTCAGAAGATTGAAGGATGGCTTGGATACTAATGTTTTGGAGAAAGGTGTTTCTTTAAGCGGGGGGGAAAAACAGCGTTTGGCTCTTGCGAGGGGTTTACTTGCTGCGAAAAATAGTGATATTGTTTTATTTGATGAACCTACAAGCAGTGTTGATAGTTTAAATGAGATGAAAATTCATCAAAATATTTTCAGAGAGTTTAAAGGTAAAACTATTATTTCGTCGATACATCGTTTGCATTTATTAGATAAATTTGATTATATTTATATGTTTGATCACGGAAAAATTATTGCTGAGGGTAGTTTAAACGAAATTAAGAAAAATTCGAGATTTAAACAGATTTGGGAGAAGTATGGTGTTGAAAAAGGTAAGTAGGGAGTGTTAATATTTAAATACTTGCGGGAAATTATATTATTATGTTAAATAAATTTAAGGGATTAATCCTTGGAGTATTGGTTGGATTGTTTTCTATTCCTTTTTGGTTTGGTATTGGGTCTGGTCCTGATAGATTTTTTTTAGCTAAAGTATTCTTTAATTTTTATGTTAAATTTATTGGTTCATTATTTTCATTGATTATTCCTTGTTCAGGAGATGGATGTATGATTTTAATTTTTATTGGTCCTTTATTTACAATGATTTTATTTGGATTGGTTGGATATTTTCTTGGTTCTTTTTTGGATTGAAATGGGTAGTAGGTTCAAAAACTTTTTTTTGATAAATCAAACTTCTCTTTCATAAACCTTAAATAATCTTTTTGGTGATTCTTTAGTATGTTAACAAGTGAGCAAATTATTGAGATTCGTGAACATTTAGAGACTGCTCAAAATCCTATATTCTTTTTTGATAATGATCCTGATGGGCTTTGTAGTTTTTTAATTCTTCAAAGATTTATTGAGCGGGGTAAGGGTATTCCTATAAAATCTTTTCCAAAGTTAATTGATGATTATTTTAGAAAGGTTGTTGAATTTAATGCTGATTATATTTTTATCCTTGATAAGGCTGAAGTGTCTGATAAATTTTGGGAGAAAGTTAAAGAGGTAAATATTCCTGTTGTTTGGATTGATCATCATGCATTTAAATTTGAGGATATCCCTGACTTTGTTAATTATTATAACTCTTTTGATGCAAAGAATAATGATTCTGCAGGGGAACCTGTTACTTCTCTTTGTTATAAAGCTACTCAAAAAAAGGATGATGTCTGGTTTGGTGTTGCTGGTTGTATTGCTGATAAATTTGTTCCTGAGTTTTATAATGATTTTATGAAAAAATATTCTGATTTGGGAATTAAATCTAATGATGCTTTTGAAATTTTTTATAAATCTGAAATTGGGAAAATTGCTAAATTTTTTACGTTTGGTTTAAAGGATAGGACTACGAATGTTATTAATATGCTTAAATTTTTAATGAGTGTACATAGTCCTTATGAAGTTTTAAGTGAGGGTAGCAAGAATTCTGCGATGCATAAACGGTTTAGAGAGATTGATGAAAAATATCAAAGATTAATTGAGAGGGCAAAAGAAATTGGTAATTATGATGGAAAATTATTATATTTTCAATATGGCGGGGATTTGAGTATTAGTTCAGATTTATCTAATGAAATTAGTTTTTTATTTCCGGATAAAATAATTGTTATTGCTTATGTTTCGGGATATAAAGCTAATATTTCCGGTCGTGGAAAAAATATTCGAAAAATTATCCTTGAAATTATTGGGGGTTTAGAAGGGGCTACTGGTGGCGGACATCAGGATGCTGTTGGTGCTCAGGTTCAAATCGAGGATTTGGAATTTTTTAAGAAAGAGTTGAAGGAAAAGGTTGGCGATTAATTCTCGTCACAAAATCCTCTTTCTTGCGGATTTCTTTGTGCTTCGTAAAATATTAATTTTGTCCATCCTAAAAGTGGAGCGATTTTGAATGTTGCTTTGCCGATTAATTGTTCTGATTTAATGTCTTTTTCAATTGTTAATTGTCCGTTATTATTGTCTCCTATTGTTGAGAATGTGTATTCTCCATCTTTTTCTTTTATTTTTATTATTCTATGTATTATTGGTCTTCCGTTTCCGTTGAAAATAATTATATCTCCAACTTCTAATTTTTCAGGTTTTGCTCCTGTAATAAATAAAATGTCTCCTTTGTTAAATCCGTTTGTGAAATGATATTCCTGAAATTCTTTTTTTGTAACATCAAATTCTAAATATTTTTGTTCATGCTCTTTCCACCAATCGTCATAATTCGAAAGTAAATCTCCTTTATGATACATACTGCATGACTCAACGATTGCAAGTGGTATTTGCGTTCCTGTTATAAGGCTTAATGTTGGAAAAAATATGAATTTTATGAATATAAAAATAAAAATTATTGAGAAAATCCATCCTTTCCATGTGTCGTCTTTAAATAATAAATAGTAAGATTTATTATAAATTTTTTTTATCTCTTTTTTTAAATTCATATTCTAAAAAAGAATAAAGTATTTTTAAAGTCTTTGAACTTCCTGTAATGCCACTTGGAATTACCTCCGTTGGTTTCTTTTTGAAAAATTGTTTTGTTTGAAAAAGTGTGTCAAAGATTTTAACTATTCCCGAATTTCTTTTCTTGAATTTTAATTTCCCACATCCCCCAAATTATTACAAAAGTAATAATTTGCCTTTAAGCAGTTAAAATCTTGTTATTAAACACACTTTTTTATTTTTTTGTTTGAATTTAATGTACCCCTCCTTCTCGTAACTTTGCACGAAACTTTGCGAATTATCGTTTCTACCACGAAGTTACTCTACTCATAACCTATGAAAACTTGCTTTAAATCAAAAAAAAATTTGATTTATTGGCAATTTTCAAAGTTATTCGCCCCAAAATTATAAAATAATTATTTGCCTTTTAGCTATAGAGAATTATAAAATAATTCTCTAACACCAAGAATTTTTAGGAGAATGAATTCTTGGGTGTGCTCAAGAAACCCCTTTGCAAGTTTCTTGACAAAAGTAAATTAAACCAACGTTAATTCAATTAGTTTACTTTATTAAAATTTTATTATTAATACGCTTTTTTTATCGTTTCTACTATAATAATTTAATTCTTTTTTTCCTCACCGCAATATTTAAATAGTTTGTGTATACTGTAAGTGTATACGTTGATGAATCTATTCAACTTTTAATGATGGCGGATATATTTGATAATACCATTCTTTGCAAAAATTGTGGTATAAAAATGCAAAAAGGAAAATTAGTAAAAAATGGTTTTTTACTTCGTGCAATGATATGTCCAAAATGTTCAGAGCAAATAATTCATCCTGTTGATTTACAAGATTTCAATAAATTTATAAGTTTAAAAAATAAGGAATTTAAAGTTAAGATGAGACTTGTTGGAAATAGTTATGCTGTTTCAATCCCAAAAGAGATTGTCTCTTTTATGCAAGAACAAGAAAAAATGTTTGATGATATGGTAAGACTTTGTTTTGAAGAGTCCGGAAGATTGTCATTAAATTTTGATAATTCATTAAATCGAAGAAGAAAACAAAATGAAAGATAAGAATAAAGATAAAGATAAAAAAGCAGATAACAGCAAGAGTAAAAATCAAAAATTTGAATTGATTGTTGTAGAAGCTTTACAGGATGATGCGTATAAAGGAATTGCCCGTATTGATTCTGAAGTTATGAGGGAATTAGGCATTAAGCGTGGTGATGTTATTTTAATTAAGGGTAATCGTGAAACTGTTGCTATTGCTGATAGGTCTTATCCTGCAGATATTGGTGAAGGAAGAATAAGGATTGATGGTATTTTAAGAAAAAATGCTCGTGCAGGATTAGGCGATGTTGTTCAAATTTCTAAAGCGAATGTTCATGAAGCAAAAAAAGTTATTATTGCTCCTGCTCAGCAAGGAATTATGGTTCAGGGAGACCCTGATAGTTTACGAAGAGGACTTTTAGGAAGAACTTTGGTTAAGGGAGATGTTGTAATTTTAGGGGGTGTGCAAAGAAGAAAAGATTTAATGTCTGAAGGCATGGGTGATTTAAATGATATTTTTGGCAACCTTGGAGATATTTTAGGGGGTATGGGCATGGGTAATTTAGGTGGGGGTGTTACTCAAATTCGATTTATTGTTGTTTCAACTAATCCTTGTCTGCCTGTGATAATTACCGAGAATACTGAGGTAGTTTTAAATTCTAAAGCAGTTGATGTTAGTTCAGATAATATCCCTGAAATTAATTATGAAGATATTGGTGGTTTAAGTGAAGAGATTAAAAAAATTAGGGAAATGGTTGAGATACCGATGAAACATCCTGAAATTTTTCAACGGTTAGGTGTTGAGCCTCCAAAAGGTGTTTTACTTTATGGTCCTCCTGGTACTGGTAAAACTCTTTTAGCTAAAGCTGTTGCAAATGAATCTGAAGCAAATTTTATCTTGTTAAATGGTCCGGAAATTATGTCTAAATTTTATGGTGAGAGTGAAAAAAAGATTAGGGATATTTTTGATGAAGCTGAAAAAACTGCTCCGACAATTATTTTTATTGATGAACTTGATGCTATTGCTCCTAAGCGTGAAGAGGTTCATGGCGAGGTTGAAAGAAGAGTTGTTTCTCAAATTTTAACTATGATGGATGGTTTAAAGGCCAGGGGTAAAGTTATTGTTGTTGGTGCGACGAATAGAGTTAATGCTATTGATCCTGCTTTAAGACGTCCTGGTAGATTTGATAGAGAAATTGAAATTGGGGTTCCTAATAAAGAAGGTAGATTAGCAATTTTAAAAATTCATACTCGTGGCATGCCTTTAACTAAAGATGTTGATTTAGTTAAACTTGCTCAAGTTACGCACGGATTTGTTGGTGCAGATTTGGAATCATTAACCAAGGAAGCTGCTATGAATGTTTTAAGAAAGTTACTGCCTGAGATGAAACTTGATTCTGAAGAACAAATTTCCCCGCAAATTTTGGAAAAATTAGTTATTACTGCACAGGATTTTACTGATGCTTTAAGAGTTGTCAGACCTTCTGCTATGAGGGAAGTTTTAGTTGAAACTCCAAATGTTGATTGGAATTCTGTCGGTGGGCTTGATGATGTTAAAAGGGAATTAAAAGAAGCTGTTGAATGGCCTATGAAACATCCTGAAGGTTTTAAGCGATTGAATGTTCGTCCTCCTAAAGGTGTTTTACTTTATGGTCCTCCTGGTACAGGTAAAACTCTTTTGGCTAAGGCGGCTGCAAAAGAATCTGATGTTAATTTTATTTCCGTTAAGGGTCCTTCATTATTGAGTAAATGGGTTAATGATTCGCATAAGGGTGTTGCTAAAGTTTTTGAGAAAGCGAGACAAGTTTCACCATGTATCGTTTTAATTGATGAGATTGAGTCAATCGCTAGTAAGCGTGGTATGGTTGACAATGCGTCAGGTCAAGAGGGGGTGAAAGTTTTGAATCAATTATTATCTGATATGGATGGTTTAGAAGATTTAAAGGATATTTTAATTGTTGCAACTACTAATCGTCCTGATTTATTGGATCCTGCAATTTTACGTCCCGGAAGATTTGATAAAATTTTGCTTATTAATGCTCCTTCTGAAAAAGGTAGGAAGATGATTTTGGATATTCATACTGTTAAAACTCCTTTAGCAAAAGATGTTATTATTAGTGAACTTGCTAAACAAACTGAAGGTTATACCGGGGCTGATTTGGAAGCATTAGTTAGGGAGGCTGCGATGCTTGCTTTAAGAGAATCTGTTGATGCTGTTGAAGTTTGGAAAAAACATTTTGATGAGGCTTTGAAAAAGGTTAAGCCTAGCGTGAGTAAATCTACTATTGAAACTTATAAAAAGATTGAGGATAAATTCTTAGAGTCAGCAAGGGCTGCGATTCCTCAGGATAATAGTTATTTCGGATAAAAAGAACCCGTTGGTTCTTTTTGAATCTCCTCGAATTGCGGTTCGGTGGCATCATTATGAGCCTTTGTGGATGCCACAAGCACGACAATTATGTTTTTTGAAATTGATGTTGTCGTGCGTAAAAGACACCCCTTGGTTCCCTTTAACCCTCCTCGAAACATTGAAGGGTGGCATCTTTATGAGCCTTCTTGGATGCCACAAGCACGACGATTATATTTTAGAATTCATGTCGTCGTGCGTAAAAGACACCCTTGGTCTTTTGAGCTTCCTCAAATTGCGGAGCGGTGATATCTTTACTCAAGCCCACACTTGCAACTTTTAAAATTTGCTTTCAGAATTTAATGCAAGTGTAAACTTTCTACTCAAGCCCACACTTACAGCTTTTATCTTTACCTTTGGGATTAATGTAAGTGTAAACTTTCGGCCTTCTTGGGATGCCACATAGAATGTGAATCTGTTGGTTCTCTCAGAAAATTTGTAGAATTAAATTTTTTTACTTCTTTCACCGCAATATTTAAATAAAGTTATACTTTGTATAATTATGGTAATTAAAGTTAAAGTTAAGAAATGGGGAAATTCTATTGGGATTATTTTACCAAAGGAATTGGTGAAGAAAGAGGATTTAAAGGAAAATGATGAGATTAGAATTAATCTGGTTTATGATGCTGATTTAAGTAATGTGTATGGTTCATTAAAAGGTAAACTTAAAAAAAGTGGGCAGAAATTAAAGGATGAAGCAAGGAAAGGATGGAATTAGCTTATTTTTTTGATACTTATGCTTTTATTGAGATTGTTAAGGAAAATAAAAATTATCTTTCTTATGTCTCTGATGTTAAGGTGATAACTACAAGGTTAAATCTTATGGAGTTGCATTATATTTTGTTAAGAAATTTAAGCAAAAATGAGGCGGATTTTTATTATTCTCTTTTGTTGCCTTTTGCAGTTGATATTTCTGATGATGTAATTAAGAAAGCTAATGAACTTAAATTATTTTATAAAAAACGAAAATTGTCTTATATAGATTGCATTGGTTATGTTTTGGCAAAGATGCATGGGGTTAAATTTTTAACCGGAGATAAGGAATTTAGGGATTTGGATAATGTGGAATTTGTTAAGTAAAAACTTGCTGGTTTCCTCAGAAAATTTGTAGAATTAAATTTTCTGGGACATTCAAAAGACGATACTTTTGAAGTTTTTTTAAAATTGTTTTTAAGATTTAACAAAACCCAAATTTTTTAACTTGAATTTGCTAAGCAATAATTCTTTTAGAAATATCTTTTAATTCGGCGAAAAATTTATAAATACCTGTGTATACGTTTTGTGTATACATAAGGAGTTAATAATTAATGGGATTTTTTGATGACGATGAAGAAGAAGGAAGAGACCCTTTTGAAGAGATTATGAATGAGTTTTTTGGAAATCGTTCAAGAGTTAGGACTAGTTCTTCAGGCAATGTAGTTAATTCTGAAATGGAAGAAAGAGTAATTGATTATATTCAGGAAGATGATTCTATTTATTTTGTTTTTGAACTTTCAGGATTTTCAAAAGATGATGTAAAAGTAGATGTGAAGGGAAATATATTAGACGTTTCTGCACAAAAGAAAAATGCTAGTGGCATTAAAAGTTATTTGAAAGATAAGTTATCGAGGGGTGTTTCGTTTAGCAAAAGAATCCCTGTAAAATTTAAAGGTAATGAAAGCTGGACATTTAATAATGGTATATTGGAGGTTAAGTTTAAACGAAAATGACAAATGAAAAAAATACAAAAGAAGAGAAATATTTTTTGAAGGTTTACGAATCTTTACAAGAAGATGTTGATAAAGGTATTGCGAGAATTTCTTCAAAAGATATGGAAAAAATTGGGCTTGTTCCCGGTGATTTAGTTGAACTTAAAGGAAAAAATGTTTTAGTTGTTAAAGTTCTTCGTGCACTTGGCGGGGATAATTCTATCGGTAAAATTCGTTTGGATGGTAATGTTCGAAGTAATATTGGTGTTTCAATTGAGGAAGAAGTTGAAATTAAAAAAGTAGTTGTTAAAGAAGCTAAAAATGTTACTTTGGCACCTTTGCAAGAAATAAGATTAAGTAAGGAATCAAGTGGTTATTTGCATTCTAAATTTTTAGATCTTCCATTGACTACTAAACAAAAATTAACTATTTTGGCTAGCGGAAATAAGTTAAAATATATTGTTTCAAAAACTGAGCCTAAAGGTAGTGTTGTTGTTACGCCTTTAACTGAATTTATTCTTTCTGAAGAAGTTTATTCCGGTGAGAGTGAAACTCCTGGGATTTATTATGAAGATATTGGCGGATTAAAAGATGAAATTGAATTAGTTCGTGAAATGGTTGAATTACCTATGAAACAGCCTGAGATTTTTGAGAAGCTTGGTATTGGTGCTCCAAAGGGTGTTTTATTAACCGGTCCTCCTGGTACTGGTAAAACTCTTTTAGCCAGAGCTGTTGCTACTGAAACTGATGCCTCATTTTATTCAATTGCCGGTCCTGAAATTATGAGCAAGTATTATGGAGAAAGTGAAAAACATATTCGGGAAATTTTTGAGAAGGCTGATAAAAATGCTCCTTCAATAATTTTTATTGATGAAATTGATTCTATTGCTCCGAAACGTGGCGAGGGGACAGATCAAACTGAAAAAAGAATTGTTGCTCAATTATTAACTTTGATGGATGGTTTAAAATCAAGGGGACAAATTGTTGTGATGGCTGCGACAAACCGGCCTGATGATATTGATCCTGCATTAAGGCGTCCTGGAAGATTTGATAGGGAATTAAGAATTAATCCTCCTGCTGAAGATGCTAGAAAAGAAATTTTACAGATTCATACTCGTGGCATGCCGTTAGGGGATGATGTTAATTTTGATGAATTGGCAAATAAGACTATTGGTTATGTTGGTGCTGATTTAGAAGTTTTATGCAAGGAAGCTGCATTAAAAGCATTGAAGCCTAATTTAAAGAAATTTAAAAATTTGGATGAAAAACTTCCTGCTGAAGAATTAGATAAAATTAAAGTTTATAGAAATGATTTTATCGAGGCGTTAAAACAAATTGAGCCTTCTGCTATGAGGGAAGTTTTAATCAAGAAACCGAATGTTCATTGGACAGATGTTGGTGGTCTTAAAGAAGCTAAGGATAAATTACGTGAGTTAGTTGAATTGCCTTTATTACGTCCTGAACTTTATCGTGCTGCGGGTATTAAACCTAGCAAGGGTGTATTACTTTATGGTCTTCCTGGAACCGGTAAAACTCTTTTAGCTAAGGCTGTTGCAACAGAAGCGAATGCTAATTTTATTTCTGTTAAGGGTCCAGAATTGATTAGCAAGTGGGTTGGTGAAAGTGAAAAGCATGTTCGTGAAATTTTTAAGAAAGCTAAACAGGTAAGCCCTTCAATTATTTTCTTTGATGAGTTTGATGCTATTTCAAAACCTCGTGGTGGTGGAAATGGCAATGATGCTGTTGAGAAGGTTGTGAACCAATTATTAACTGAGCTTGATGGTGTTGAGGAGTTAGAAAATGTTATGATTATTGCGGCGACTAATAGAAAAGATTTAATTGATCCTGCAATTTTGCGTCCTGGAAGAATTGATTCACATGTTGAATTAGGTTTACCAGATTTAGAAACTCGTGAAGAAATTTTCAAGGTTCATACTCGTAATATGCCTTTAGCAAAAGATATAGATGTTAATGGTATGCTTAAGGAAATGGATGGTTGGAGTGGTGCTGATATTGAGGCTTTAGTTCGTAATGCCGGTATTAATGCTATTAAGAAAAATTATTTGTTAAAAGATATGTCTAAAATGATTGTTGATGGAGAAAATTTCAAGAAAGCATTTGCTGAATTAAAAAAGCAAAAAGAACCTGCAAGGTCTGAAAATCCTAAGATGCCTGATATGAATGATTTGATGAAAATGCTTCCTAAAGAAAAGGTTAAGAAAAAGAAAAAAGTTGTGAAGAAGGAAGAATAATTTTTTATTTAATTCCAAAACCAAAAAACTTTTCTTCTAATGTTTTTTCATTACTTGTTTTTATTGGCTGACCTGTATCTAAAAGTTTTTGTCTCATATTAATATCATTATCAATATAATCAGGGTATTCTTCTTTAATATTTTTTATAAAATATGTAATAAAATTATATCTTTGGACAATTTCTTCAATTGAAGAATATTTTGGTTCTTGGCAATCACTTGGATTTATCCCTAATGTTCCCCATTTGTTTTCTTTTTTGTAAATAAAAATTATATGCCCCATTGAAGGATTTGGTTTTTCTCCTCCTTTTTCTAACATGGTTAATACTAACGGTTCATATCCATCATCACTTAATAACGCTGCTGCTGTAAGTGCTCCTCCGTTGCAATCGTCTATTTCATTTTTATGAATGTGTTTAAATGATAAATAAATATTTTTTTCTCCATATTGTTCTTTGTCAGTTTTGTATGACAAAAATTCTGTTAAATATTTTGTTGCTTCTTTTGGTGTTTTTATTTCTTTTATGACTTCTTCATAATTCATATTTCGAATTTTTTTTGAATATTCTAAATTTTTTGAAAAAGAATTATTTGGCAGGAAAATGCTTGCTCCAAGAAGCGTTGAAAGTATTATATTTTTTAATTTCATTTTTATTTTAAAAAACTTATAAGATTCTTAACTTTTTCTATGAATTTTTTATTTGGGTTTCTTTGAAAAAAGCGTATGAAAATTTAGATTTTTGAGATTCCCTACTCAAGTCCACACTTGCTTTTTTCAATTTTACCTTTGGAATTAATGCAAATGTAGACTTTCGCTTCAAGTTCAAGCTAAAGCTTGAAGACCCGCCCTTAAGAATATTTGAATTTCCAATAAGTTAATCAAAAATTAAATTTTTATTATTAAGCACACTTTTTTTATTGTTTTTTAGACTTAAAATTATTCTATTCTGTTGTAATAATCACTTCTTTTTCATCAATTAATATTGTATTTTCTGCCTGAGAAACTTTTGCATCATTTGATTCAACTAATTGTGAAAAACGATGAAGATTTTCGTTTTGTGTTAATTGAGATAACCCAATTAATGCTTTTGTACCGAATTTTTTTACTAACCATCTTGAACAGAATGGTAATGTTTGATATTCCTCTAAAATAAAATCAAGCATTTCTCGTGCAATTGGGCTTCTGACATTTTTCGAATTGATAACCATATAAATTTCTGAAAGTTTTCCGTCGTGGATTTTTCCATTTCCAGTGGAAGCAAATGGTTCAATTGCATAAAGTCCTTTTGTGATTATTGTATTTTTGTTGTCATCAAAATTTGGAATTGTGATTCCTGCATGTAGTTCATATTGTTTCATTTCATGACCTGAAAGATTTATTATTGGTGAAAATCCATATGATTCTATTGTTTCCGAGATGGCTTTTCCAATCTCGCTAGTTCTAATATTTTCTTTAGCTTTTTTAATTGCATTGTCTAATGCTTTTTTACTTGCTTCTATTAATTTTTTGTTTTCTTCTGAATTTTCTAAGTCTATTGAAAATGCTGTATCTGCTGTCCACCCGTCAATATGCACTCCCAAATCTACTTTAAGAAGACCGTGAGCTTTTGTTTCGTCATTATATGTTGGGGTATAGTGTGCTGCAATTTCGTTTATACTAAGATTTGTTGGAAATGCCATTTTTCCTCCAAGTTCCATAATTTTATTTTCAATTTTTTCTGCGATTTCTAAAAGTGGCATATCTTTTTTTATAAATGATTTTGCATATTCTTTGGCTTCTTTTGCTATTTTTCCTGCTTTCTTTATTTTATCGTTTTTCATATTTATTGATTATCAATATTCTTTTTAAGCTTATCCGAGATTAATCCCCTTCAAAATAGGTTTTTTTAAATAGATATTTTTGTTTATATCTAATTTTTAAATAAGGTTAATATAGAGATTTTATCATGAAAGAAGATAAATTCTTAAAAGTGATGGAGGAAAATGTTGATAAATGGTTGAAAGCCCAGTTAAATATTAATGTTTTTGGAAAGACTCTTTCTACTACTTTAGATTATTTGTCTATTCTTTACAAAGAGGAACGGGATGAATTGCAATGTTTTTTGAACGGCATTCCCGACGAAAAACCAAATATTTCATTTAATAACGGCTTTTCAATTTTTACTTTGGTTGGTGATAAGAAACAAGGTTATGGTTGTGCAAGATCTGCAAGAGATTCTTTTCCAAAAGATGCTTCTTTACTCGGAAAATTAATGCAGGAGAGTTTAGATTTGGCAACTAAATCTGCTATAAGTTTTTATTTAACTGCTGTTGGTAAGAATGTAATTTATGATGAAGATTTATTTGTTAAACTTTCGAAAGAAACACCTGAAACTTTTTTAAGCAAAAGTTCATGTAGTCTTAAAGTTGATGATTCTGTAAGGAAAATGGTTAAAGATTTTACTGAAGAGATGTATAGTTCCGGGACTGTAAATGAATCTGATGGGGTTATTCATATTGTTAATGGTTCTAATAGATTTGTTGATAGTGAAGGAAGGAAAATAAGGGAATCTCGTAAATTAGGTACTATTGGTCTTGAGGGAAAATTTAATCATTCTGATGGTTCTTTATTAAATCATTTTGATAATTATGTTTTTACTAATAAAGTTGATCAGGAAAAACTTAAAACAGTTATGCAGAATTTTTATGAGACTGTTAATGAATTAAAGGTTGCTTCTGTTCCTGTGAGTAAACAGTATCCTGTTATTTTTGGGGGAAGTGCTTTAGGAACAATGATTCATGAGGCTCTTGGAGGACATTTATTATCCGGAAGATATATTCAAAATAAAATTTCAACGGTTTTCAAAAATCGTATTGGGTCACTCGTACTTCCTGAATTTATGACTATTATTGATAATCCTCAGCTTAAAGATTCTTTTGGATTTTATTTATTTGATGATGAAGGTGTTGCATCAAAAAAAACTGTTTTGATTAAGAATGGTGTTTTGCAAAATTATCTTTTAGACAGAGGTTCAGCTAATTATTTTGGTATGAATTCAAATGGGCATTCAAGGATGGAATGGGTTTGTAGACAATCTGAAGAGAATCCCGGAGTTATTGTCCCTGAACCTAGGGTTAGTAATTTAGAGATAATTAGTTCTAATTGTGTTTCAGAAAAAGAATTAGATCAAATTGTTCAAAATCATTGCAAGAAAGTTAATGAAGAATGTGCTTTATATATTGAAGCCGGTAATGGTGAAGTTGATATTCAAACTAGCGAATTTAGGATGTTTCCAAGTAAAGCATATAAGTTATTTCCTGATGGTAAAAAAGAACCGATACATAATTTTATGATTATTGGAAATGCATATGAATTATTGCAACAGATTGTTGTTACCAGTAATAAGCTTGCTACTACTTATGGGATTTGCGGTTCTTCTTCCGGAGGAATTCAGACTCAGGAAATTGCTCCAAGTGCTTTTATCCCAACGGTAAATATTCAAGCTATTGAATCTGTTAAATTAAAAAAAAGATTAATTTAATTTTGAAAATATTTTTAAACCTTTTTTATTTTGGGTTATTATGAATTTTATTGAATGTAATGCTGAAGGCAGATTTGTTTTTGTTGGAGATACTCACGGAGATTTAGATGCCAGTAAATATGTGATTAAAAATTATCCTGAGGATATAAAAGTTTTTTTAGGGGATTATGTTGATAAGGGTTTACATAGCAAAGAAAATTTAGATTTTTTGTTTAATGAACGAGAAAAGAATCCTAAAAAGATTTATCTTTTAAGAGGGAATCATGAAATTCCTTCAAAGAACTTTTCCAGAAAATATTTTTTTTGGTCAGAATTAAAATCTAAGGATTATAAACAATATTCCAAAATTGTTGAAGATTTTCCTTTGGTTTTTTCTGTAGGTAAGATTTTAGCTTTACATAGTTCTTTACCTGATATTAAAAATTTAGATGAAATAAATAATATCTCCTCTGGTGATGAAAATTGGGCTAAAATTTTGTGGGGTTTTGTTGTAAGTAGTGATTATAATTCTTTTTTAAATAAAAATGTTCCTCAATTAAATAGAATTGATTTTGATAGGATTATGGGGCAATTAAATAAAAATATTTTAATTCGTGGGCATCAAGTAGTAAAAAATCCTGTTGCTTTTGATAAAAGAATTTTAACTCTTTTTACTTGTTCTTATTGGAGAGATGATATTGTTGCAAATATCCCTAGAAGAATTGCAATTGCTGATTTTGATAAGAAAAGAGAAATTAATTCTATTGATGATTTAGTGATTAAGATTATTTAGTTGCATAACTTATTAATTTCTTTTTGATTTCTCGGGTCTTGCCATTCTGATGAAAATTGTACTGATGCATTTTCTAGGGGATTTATTTTTATTGTTTTATTTCTTTCGCAGGTTATTTCATAATCCTGACAAAAGTTTGTTTCATTACAAATTGCTTTAGTAAATTTTTTTGTTTGAATCTCTGTTAAACTTGTTGGTGTAACTGTTATAATTTGAAAAATTATAATTATTAGAATTATTGCAACCATTAAGGCTGTGCTGATTAAAAATATTTTTTTTCTCATTTGATAATATTTCTATTTTTCAATCGTCTATTTTTTGGAATAAAATTACTTATCTTTTCAAATGATGCTTTACCGCATCCTAAGAAATGCTCTTTATATTTTATAATGATAAATCCTTTCATTCCTGTTTGAATATCTAATTCTTCTCCCATCATCCATATTTCTGTTTGTTTTTTATCAAGCTCAAAAATATTTTTTGTTATTTGATCTTTGAGGATTTGTGTTCCTTCAATACTTAATCTTATTTCTCCTTTTTGCAATTTAGCAAAATATACTCCTGCTCTTTCAATTGGAATTAATCTTTCCAATCTTTGTAATTCCGGTATTGTTAAACTTCCCTGAAATAAAAATATTTTTTCTTCACTTTTTTGTAAAAGTGTTCCATAAATTGATTTTATCCCAAATGATTCTTTGAGTTTATTTTCAATTTGTTTTTTTTCTTTTAAACTTAATATCTTAAATTGTTTGTGAATATTCATTTTAATTTTTTGATAATCCATTTAATTAATAAAAATAATAATGTTATTCCAATATAAATTCCTAATAAATAAAATCCTAAAGCAAAAAGTATTGTTCCTGCAATAACTCCTCCTAATTCTCCGATTGTTAGAACTTTTATATACCAAAAAGATGTCCAGAACAAGATTAATATTCCTATTATCCCCCACATTATTTTTAGTGTTCTATAAATTATCTTTTGGGTTTTACTTTTTTTAGATAGTGGTTTTGAAGAATTTTTTTTTATTTGTTTTTTCATTTTATTTTATCTGTAAATTTATATATCGTATAAGGAATAATTGCCATAAGCCAATATCCTATTGTTTGAAATATTAAAAAGTAATTTCCTATTTTAATATTTGTAAATGGCATGTTTGTTATTATCCATGAATCTGCAAAGTGATTTAGATATTCTATTATTATCCCTAGGATGATTATGAATGTTAATAATGATAGTGTTTGGGAAGTTAGGATTGAAAATTTTTTCTTAAATATCTCTTCTCCAATCATAAAGAGAATCATTGTGCTAATTAATGGAATTTCCCATTCAAGGATATATTTTATTATTTCATCAAATAGTGTTGAGTACTGATAATTCCAGTAGTTAAGAACTAAACCAAGATGGTCAATGATTACGCATGAAATTAATAATGTTATAAAGAATATTGCATATTGTTTTGTTTTCCATTTGTGAAATAACTTTTCTTTTGCAATTGAGTTATATATTTGATATGTAATAAGAAATAGTCCTATTGAAAAGAATGAAAAGAAGTGTGGCAGTTTTTGGAAAATTGAAAAGTATATTCCGAGTGCTAAAAATAAAAGTCCTATTCCGTATATGATTTGTTTTTTCATTTTATTTTTTTGAATTTTGCAAGAAAAAATCCTTCTGTATTGTTATCCTGCGGATAAATTCTGCAACTATATTTTACTTCTTCGAAATATTCTTTATCTTCCCATTTTGTTAATCCTTGTCTGGGTTTTATTGGCAAATTAATTTTTTCAATTTTTATTTGGTCTTTAAATTCCTCTAATGCCCAACTAACAATTTCTTCATTTTCTTCCGGTGCATGAGTGCAGGTTGAATAAATCATTTCTCCATTTATTTTTAATATCTCGAATGCTGATTTGAATAATTGTTTTTGTAATTTTGATAATTGCTGGATTGTTTTTATATTCCACATAAGATAAGTTTGTCTTGAACTTCTTAATGTTCCTTCTCCTGAACATGGTGCATCAACTAAAATTTTGTCAAATTTGATTTCTCCATTTGCGAATTTTTTGCATAATGCTGATCCATCTTTTCTTGAGATTATTGTATTTGTTACTCCGCATCTTTCAAGATTTGATGCTAAAACCATTAATCTTCCCATATTTACTTCATTTGCAATTATTGTTCCTTTATTTTGCATTAAAGATGCACTTTGTGTTGTTTTACTTCCCGGTGCGGCACATAAATCTAAAATGATATCTCCTTCTTTTGGTTGAAGTGCAATTACTGGCAACATACTTGAAAGTTCCTGAATGTAATAATAACCTAATAAATGTTCTAGTGACCGACCTAATTCTCCAGGTTCTAATTGATTTTCAACAATCATTACTTCAGGTGAAAGACACCCGCTGGTTTCTTTCAAACTTCCTCTAAGGTCTGAACGGTGGCATTTTGTTGAGCCTCCTGTAATGCCACAATCCTGAAGTTTACCTTCAACAATCATTACTTCAGGAAAGTCTTTCCATGGTTGAGATATAACCCATCCTTTTTTTTCAAGAACTTCTTTTAATTTTTCAACTGAAATTTTTAATGTATTACATCTAATTGATTTAACAGGTTGAATTTTTAAGATTTCTAAATATTTCTTTAAATCTTCTTTGTTGTTTAATATTGACGTTATTCTTTCCAAATATAATGGTTTTAATTCCGGTATTTTTTGAAAACTCATAAAATTATTAAGAATAATCCCTTTTTTAAAGAATCTGTTTGGTCGGCTCTGTCCAGAATTAGGTTTTTTTGATTTTAGGATTCCCACTTCAAGTTTCGACATTTGTCGAAAGGCCCGCCCTTAATAAATATTTGAATTGCCAAAAGTTAGCTAAAATCAAAAACTCTGGGCAGAGCATATTTGGTCATAAGATATTTAAACGCCTTTCCATAATTTTTAATATGATTTGGTGGATTATTTTGGCAACTTTTATAGTTAGTTTAATTAGTTTAGTTGGAATTATAATTAGTTCAAACAAAATACAAAAATTTTTGTATTATTTTATTGCATTTGCTGCCGGAACTTTAATTGCTGCAACATTTTTTGATTTAATCCCTCATGCATTAATCGAAATTGAAGAGTTTGGGGTAGATATTGAAACTGGTTTTATATTTGTTGTTTTTGGAATTGTTTTATTTTTTATTCTGGAAAAATTTATACATTGGCATCATTGTGGTAAAGAAAAATGTCATAAGCCTACTGGTCTTTTAATTTTAACAGGAGATTTTGTGCATAATTTTATTGATGGTGTTTTAATTGCAGGTGCTTTTATGCTGGATTTTACTACTGGTATTGTTACTTCTTTTATTGTTTTAATTCATGAAATTCCACAAGAATTTGGAGATTTTGCAGTCTTGATGCATAGCGGTTATACTAAAAGTCGAGCATTATTCTTGAATTTTGTGTCTGCACTTTCAGCTATTTTGGGTGGTATTTTAGGTTTTTTTATGTTTGATATGATTGAGTCTTTTTCACCTTATGCTGTTTTAATTGCTGCAGGGGGATTTTTGTATATTGCAATGTCTGACATCATCCCTTCTATGAATGGGCATGAAGATAAAAAACGTTTAATTCTTGGTGCATTAATTTTTATTTTGACAATAATCTTAATGAGATTCTTCTTAGAAATGTTGCATGGAATTTAAAATTTTATAATAAATCATATCTTTCAAATTTATATTGTTTTAAAATTAATAGTCCTTTCCATTCTAAAATTAAATCTTTAAACTTTTGCCGAATTTCAGTAGATATTTCATCTAAATCATTACTATCTTTAGCAATTAATACGCAAGTAAAATCAAAATCTCCTAAAATAGAAAGTAGTTCTATACATCTTTTATGTTTTTGTAAATATAAAATAAATTTACCCCTTTCTTCTTTACTGACATTTTTTAATTTAATTTTAATATCTGCAATAAGTGGGTAACCTAAAGCTCTTGGTTCAATAAAAATGCCTGTTTCAAAAATCCTTTTTTTTAGCATCTCTTTAATTCTTTTATGTACTGAATCAATAGATAAGCCGACTTTTTTAGAGATTTTGTTTAATTGCATTCTTCCATCTTCTTGAAGCAACATAATTATTTTTTTATCTTTTTCGTCTATATCCCTTAATTTTAATGGTTTACCTATTGGCATAAATGAAATAATTAAGGTATATTTATAAAATTAACTAAAAATATAAGGTATACTATCAAATAAATTTAAAAGATTTGTTCATGTTACTATTGTAAGGTAATTAAATGAAAACAAATATAAATAGAAATCCTCAAGAGTATAATCTAATATTGTGTGACTTAGAGGAAACTTTGTTTAGTAAAAATGAATTGTATTCTTCCAGAGGAATTGAAGTTATTAGAAGTAATGCTTTAGAACTTTTAGCAAAAGATCCAATGTTGCAACTTACGAAAGAAGGAGAAGAGGTAATTGATTACTTTTATGCTCATCAAGTTCCAATTGGGATTTGGAGTTCATTTGCTTATCAATATGCAATTAATTTTATTGCATCATCAAAATTAAGAGATAAAATTGATTCTTCGTTAATTGGGCTTTCACATAAAAAAGCATGGGAAGAAATTTTTGGAGATGGGCCTTATCAAATACATGATAAAGATTATGATAAAATTGCAAGACGATTTTCAAAACCTTCGTCGATAATTGGGGATGAATTAAGAAAAAAAGCAGAAATGAAATATAATAAAATAATTTTGCCGGAAACCGTGTTATTAGTTGGAGATAATGAGGGAGATGAAAATGCTGCAAAAAATGCAGGATTTGATTTTTTATACATAAATGATATTTCAAAATTTTAGCTAGATAAAATGGAATCAGAAATAACAATTAAGGGTGTTACAGCTTCTTTGGGACAAGTTGATGGAGAAATATTTATCGTTAAGTCTTTTGAAGATCTTGTTAAATTTAAGGAAGGAGCAATCCTTGTTTCAATCACAACTGATCCTTCTTATACTCTGATAATGGGAAAATGCAAAGGAATTATCACCGCAATTGGGGGAATTGCTAGTCATGCCGCGATAATTGCAAGAGAAGCAGGGCTTCCATGTATTGTAGGAATTGGTGAAAAAGAAATACAAAAATTGCAAACAGGTGATAAAATTTTCATGGATGCAAATAGTGGGACAATCTACAAAAAAGAAAATAAAATAGATCTTTTTACTGAAGGTTTATTAAAAACAATGGCAAGATTAAAAGGAAAAGAGTATTGGCCATTTAGTCCTATCCAAATTCTTTCTTATTATGAATCTGAAGTAATCAAGCATTTTTATAAGCGATTTTATGAATTGAAAGATAAGGGTTATTCAGACAAACAAATTGCAGATCTTTTTGAGAATACTGATATGATTATTGATTTTTTATTTAATTTTGCATGTGTAAGTTTTAAAGTGGCACATGAATTTACGGATTTTAAAACTGAAATTTATGAAAGAGAAAAATTTTTTAATGATTTTTTTAAAATAATAAAATTAAAAGATTCAAATTTTTTAACAAAACCATTAGAAAGAAAATATTTTGAATACGACAAAATTAATGAGATATTAAATTATGATTTTTTCAACACAAAAGAAGAGAAAATCTTTATGACATTTTCTGCTTTTAAAATAGCTCAATTTTATTATAACTGGGCTATATATTATGATCTTTTTGCAGCTTATGGCAGTACCAGTCATGGACCCTATGAAATAACTTACAAGGATAAACAAGGAAAGTTGTTTATAGATGAATTTTATAATCAAAAACCTTTGGAGATTTGGGAACATACAAAAGAATGTTCTGTTAAAAAAATATCCATATATCGAATATTTGAGAATGATACTAAATATGATATGGATATTTCAGGAAGATTGAGAATAATGGATGATGTTAAAAAGAAACTTAAATATACGTTAATCATTGCAGATGGAAAAGTTTTAACTTTGGAAGAGATTGAGCAATTAACAACAAAATTAAATGAGTTAAGTCTTAAACAATATAAACATGTTCAAGAACTTGATGATTTAGAAAAAATAAAAAAAGCAATTCATATAACTTATTATGTCTATAAAGATTTTTTTGGTGAAGAATGGAAGGAATTAATGAATGAATCATTAAAGAATGTTGATTTTTTTAAAGAAAAATTTATAGAAGATTATAAAGATGACCCATTAAGTAAATTAGATAAAGAAAAATTAAAGGAAATGCTTTATCCATTAAATAATATTCTTCATACTTAAGTTTTTATTTTAAAACCATTTATTTAAATTATCCTGCTTTTTTCCGTCAATTATTTCTTTTATATTTATTTTAAATACATGAAAAATATTTTCTACTGCCGGTAAAATTTGTTTTTCAAGATAATATTCAATGTTGTATTCTCCTTTTTCATTTGGAAGTTTTACTTTTTCTCTAACAAGTTTTGCTTTTTTGTTTTCTGTTTCAGCTATATAATATTCTATTAAATCTCCCTGTGTAACCGGGATTTCCTGTTCTTTCATTTTTTTCGCGGCGATAACATGCGGTGAAATAGCTTTATATTCTGAAATTGGTTTTTTTAGTTGTGTTCTAATCATTAAATCTTTTTTGTCAATTTTTCGTTCTTTAATTTTTTTAATTAGCTCTTTGACAGATTCAAGAGCTTTGATTTCATTCCCGTCTTTTAATATCTGTCTTATAATTTTATTTTGTATGTCCCGGGATAATCTGCACCAATCACGCCTTACTGTTTCAAATCCTCTTATTTTCAAATTATTTTCTTCATCAAGCAAGGCATATTTTTTCTTTGCTCCTGTTGTTCCTCCTCGTGTAGTTACCCACAAACCTCTTTTAAAAAATCCTTCAAGTTCTAAATGCATTACTCCCGGAAGTTCGTCATTTAAGTATTGCAATAATTCTTTTATTTCTTCTTTTGTTTTTCCATTCATTAAAAATGCTATTGAATCTGTATCGCCATAAATCACCTGATATCCTTTTTTTTCTGTTTTTTCTATTGTCTCTATATTAAATTTTCTTACATATGCTAAGACTGATGCTGAAGATTCAATAGAATAATATCGTGCTCCAAAAAATCCTAAATAGCCGTGTGCTGAAGCTGAAAGAACTTTAAATGCATTACTTCTTGCAAGTGTAATTGAATTTTTATTTTTTTTATATTCTGCTTTATATTGTTTTCTTTTGTTAAATAATTCTTCTAATAATGACGGGAAAAATCCTTTTTCTTTTGAAAAATAAAATTTTGTTTTTTTTCCCTGCAATTCCAGTTCAGGGGATTCAAAACAATTTTTTTCTTTTTTTTCTAATAAAGTTGAACCTGAAATATTGTGTGTTATGATTATACTTGTATGCATAGATGTAAAATCAAACATTGCGATATTTTCATAAAGTCCTGGTTTGGGTTCTAAGACAAATGCTCCTTCTACTCCACCACTTGATTGCCTTTCTTTTATTTCATTGTATCCAGGTCTTTTTTGTGGGATTTCATTAAATTTATTTAAGTTTTGCAAGATATAAGATTCCATATATTTTGATAATCCTGCACGTGATAAATCGAAGATTGGTTCATTTGTTATCTTTGTAAATTCTAATAAATCCGGCCAAAACTTTTCGAAAAGTTTTAATGTTAAAATTGAATCCTGTAAGTTATATTCATAATACTTCTCCCAATTATGGTCTTCTATTTTTGAAGAGTGTTTTAATTCAAAATCAATTTTCGTGTCCTGTAAAAATTCTTTTGCAACTTCGTTTAATGAAAGTGTTTCGGATTTCATATATTGGGCATATGCTGTTCTGATGAATTTTAATATGTCAATATGTGTGATTCCTTTTATTTTTCCTGTGAGTTCTATCCCTCTTGAAAATCTGGGTTGTGAATCATCTAACCCCAGTGCTAGTTTTACTTTATGCTTTTCTGCCCGTGCCTGAATATATGGTAAATCAAATCCGTCTGAATAATAACCTACTAAAAAATCCGGAGAAATTTTTCTTACATGTTCTATAAATTTTTCTATTAGTTCTGCTTCGTCTTTTACAAATTCTATAGATTCTAAAAGACACCCGCTGGTTTCTTTTGAGCTTCCTCGAAGTTCTGAACGGTGACATTTTTCTGAGCCTCCTGTAATGTCACGATGTTTTTGTAAATTTTGAGGTTTTTTCCATGTAATTACTTTTTTGAAATTTTCGCTGACTAATGAGATCATTAAAATTTCTCCTTTGCCTATCTGTAATTCATCTGTTTCAATGTCATAAGCTAAAATTTTTGGATTAAATTGCTGGTCTTTTATTTCTTTTGAAGTTTCAAGTTTTATACAAATGTCAACGTCAAGTCCCATATCAATTCCTCCAAATTCTAATGAATTGTTTAAAACTTCTCCTGAAATTTCATACCAATTAAGAGGTTTAATTTGTTTTTCAATTATGTAATGTGTAATATATCCTAAATCATATCCCCTTCTATTTGTTATTTCTTTAATGTCTAATTTATCTGCGACATCGTGAAGATCTTTATAGTTTGTTGCAAAAATTTTGAGTGCTTTAACTTTTCTTCCCATGAAATTTTTTTCATGGAGTTCAACTGAATCAATTTTTGTTGTTCTTCCCTTTAATTCAATTTTTATTTTTTTTATTTTATCGATTATTTTTTCAATTTGATCTTTTTTTAAATTTTCTTCAAGTATTGCCCAGAGGTAAACTTTGCAGGTGTCAATAATGCAAATTCTTTTTTGATTGTCGTCTCTGCCAATTATTTTAATGTAATTTCTTCCTTTAAAATCAAAGTAATCGTAGTCAATTGGAATGAATTTTGTTTTCATTATTTTAAAAATGATTTGGAATATTTAAATATGTATTAGAATTGAAAGTAATCTTCTTGTTTCTTTTGAAAAATTGTTTTTAAGATTTTAACAAATCCCCATTTTAATATTGAATTTTTCCCACATTCTCGTAACCTCGCACGAAACTTTGTGGATTATCGTTTCTACCACGAAGTTACTCGCCCCAAAATCATTATTAATGATTTGCCTTTTAGCCGTTAAATCTTAATTATTAACACACTTTTAAATTGAAAGTTTTATATAATCATTATAGAATAAAAGATTATGAAAATTAAGAATAAAATTATTCAGGAAAGATTGTTGCAAAAAGGATTATCAAATCGTGATGTTAATTATTTAAGGGCTTGTGATAATTTGGGAAGAGAACCTGAAGAAGATCCATATTTATATGAAAAATTAAAGGTAGATCAGTTATATGATTTAGGAAAAATAAAATTTAAGTTTGATGGACCAAAATATTGAATGTGGGCTTTGTAAAAATTTTTAGATTAAGGTTTAAATCTTTTTTGGATTCCCTCTTCAAGTTTGGGCTAAAGCCCCCCCCTCCCTTAAAAAAACCTTGAATTGCCAAAGAAATTAGTCAAAAAATTTATTTTTACTTTTTACAAATTCGGAAGACAGGAATAAAATTTAAATATTAGTGAATCTTATCTATTATTATGATTCATAAAACACATAAATTGTTTAAGCAGATGAAATCTTCTCACCAAATTCTTTTTGCTTTTATTGGGGTTTTTGCAGTAGTTTCATTTTGGAGAGGCATTTGGGGTTTGTCTGAAATTTATTTATTTCCTTCTAATCTTGTTTTAAGCCTTTGGGTATCATTATTTTTGGGTTTTTTTCTTTTAATTGGAACTCATAGATTGGCTAAAGGTTTAGTTAGACTTTCCTAGATAAAAGACACCCGCTGGTTTCCTCAGAAAATTTGTAGAATTAAATTTTCTGGGACATAAAAATCAAAGATTTTTAGCATTTAAATTTCATTGAAATTTAAACGCGTTCAAAAGACGATACTTTTGAAGTTTTTGAGCTTCCTCAATTGTGGTGATATTTTACATATAGTTAATTATTTATATCTAAAATCATGTAATTATTTATGGGTCTAAGTATCAAGGATATTATTCCAAGAAGGGAGATTGAAATTTCTGATTTAAAAGGTAAAACTTTGTGTGTTGATGCATTTAATGCTTTGTATCAATTTTTATCAACAATTAGGCAGTATGATGGGACGCCTTTAATGGATAGCCATAAAAATATTACCAGTCATCTTTCAGGTATTTTTTATAGAAATATTGCTTTACTTGATGAAGGTATTAAATTAATTTATGTTTTTGATGGTAAGGCTCCGGATTTAAAATCGAAGGTTCATAAAAAGCGTCAGGATGTTCGGGATGTTGCTAAAGAAAAATATGAAGAAGCAAAACAGAGTGAAGATTTAGGGGGTATGAAAAGGTATAGTAGTCAATTAGTAAGATTGACTGATGAAATGATTGTTGAAAGCAAAGAATTATTAGAAGCTATGGGCATTGCTGTTGTTCAGGCTCCTGGTGAGGGGGAAGCTCAGGCGGCATATTTAGCGAGGGTTGATCCAAATATTTATGCAAGTGTAAGTCAGGATTATGATAGTTTACTTTTTGGTGCTCCTAAATTAATACGTAATTTAACTTTATCCCGAAAAAAGAAAACTTTTTCCGGATATGTTGAAGTATTTCCAGAGATAATTGAATTAGACAAAGTTTTGAATCATTTGGGAATTAATCTTGATCAATTAATTTGCATTGGGATTCTAGTTGGAACAGATTATAATCCTAAGGGTGTTCCGGGGATTGGGCAAAAAAAAGCTTTAGAGCTTGTTAAAAAGTTTGAACAACCAGTATTAATCTTTAATGAATTAAAAGAAAGAATTAATAGTTTACCTGTTGAAGACCAATTTGATTGGAAAGAAATTTTTGAATTATTTCATAAGCCTTCTGTTATTGAACCTGAAAATCTTATATGCACTGATGTGAATATTATAAAGAAGGGTAGTGAATGTATTGGGGGGAAAATTATTTTTCCGAGGGTGAATGAAAATAAAATTAAAGAAATTTTAGTTGAAAGGCATGAATTTTCTGAAGAAAGAATTGACAAGCAAATTGAAAAATTAGTCGGGATGAAAGAAAAATCTAAACAGAAGGGTTTAGATAAATGGTTTTAGATAACATTTAAATAATTAATTTTTTTGCTGAAAATATGATTGAAAATATTCGAGATATTAGTTCATATTTTAATGTTAGAAAAAAAGTCCGTAAAGCTTATGAGCAAGTTATAGATGAGTCTCCAAGAGATTTAAATGGCTTAAGCGAAAAATATTCTTTTAATCCTAAAGATAAAATTAATGTTCATGGTTGTTTTAGTAATCTTTATTCTGTTGAGAAAGGTAAAGTTGGAAAAGTTATTTATAAAGAGAGAAATGGCAGTTTTTTTCATGGGATGGTTGATTCTTTAGAAAAATCTTTTGATGTGACAATGTATGAATTTAATAAATTAAAATTGGCTTCTTTTTTGGATGTTCCTGTTTCTGAAACTTATGAAGTTATACTTGCTAAAAATGTATTGAACGAAGAACTTCGTTGCATGCTTGTTATGAGAGATTTAGGACGAGTGACTTTAGGGGAATATTATCGGGAGGATTACAGAGGGGATTACAAATTAGCTATTTCTTCTTGGGAAGATGCAAAATCTAAGCTAAGAAGATTTTTGGCGTATGAGCCTATTGATTTAAATGAAAGTAATGCTATTTGGGTTCCGGAAGATAAGCAAACTTATTTAATTGATAGTGCTTTTTGGGATTTTAAGGGGTTACCAAAATATTGGTATGATGCAAATAATTTCGATAATAACATTTAAATTATCTTTGAGATTATTTATTTTATGGAACCTCGTTCATATAATATTTTAGGCAGTGTTGCTATTGTGAATTTCTCTGATGATATTACTTTTTCCGAGAAAAAAAAATTTGCACAAAAAATTATGGAGAATAATAAAGTTGTGAAAACTGTTTTAGAAAAATCAGGAAATTTTAAAGGTAGATTAAGAAAAATGCAAACTAAACATTTGGCTGGTGAAAAAACTAAAGAGGTTTTATATCGTGAAAATGGCTGTGTTTTTAGATTTGATGTTGATGAAACTTATTTTTCTCCTCGATTGAGTCATGAAAGAAATGAGGTTGCATCAATGATTAAAAAAGGTGAAGAAGTTTTTGTTATGTTTGCCGGGGTTGGTCCTTTTTCAATAGTTATTGCAAAAAATTCTCCTGTGAAAAAAGTTGTATCTAATGAAATTAATCGTGTTGCAAATAAATATGCTAAACTTAATGTTGAATTAAATAATGTTAAGGATAAAGTTGAAATTGTTTCCGGGGATGTTAAGCGTGTTGCAAAAAAATTAAATCTTGAAGGCAGGAAATTTTCGACGATTGTTATGCCTAGACCTCGATTGAAAGACAGTTTTTTGCCTGAAGCATTTATGTTGAGTAAAAAAGGGACTAAGATTATTTATTATGATTTTACTCTTGTTGAAGAAATTGATAAAATTGTTGAGAAAATTAAAGATGAAGCAAAGAAAGCTAAAAAAGATATTAAAATTTTGAATTTGAAAAGGGCAGGGGAGATTGCTCCGTATAAAATTAGAGTTAGAGTTGATTTTATTATTTTGTAAGTTGCAAAAGCAATATTATATCTGCTAAAAAATTTCTTTGAAATTTTTGGCAATCTAAAGAATCTTTGGGACATAAAACTTAACTTCGCCTTCGCTTCAGATTAGAATTAAAAGTTTTGTTGTTATTTGTCCTCATGGAAATCTTTTTGAATTTTCAGGGTCCAATTCTAAGTGAAATTGATAATATTGCTAAAGCAATATTATAAATGAACCTACTGAGTGCTAAAAAATTTCTTTGAAATTTTTGGCAGCTTCAACTCAGGTTTGAGATTGAAGCTCAAAGAATCAAAGATTCTTTGGGACACAAAACTTAACTTCGCTTTCGCTTCAGATTAGAATTAAAAGTTTTGTTGTCATTTATCCTCAGGGAAATCTTTTTGAATTTTCAGTGTCCAATTCTAAATGTAAAATAATATTGCAAAGCAATATTATATATGAACCTACTGAGATTTGGACTCAGGGCCTCCGGCTCTCTTAGACTGTATCTATTGAGATAAAATAATCCTAAATGGATTAAGTTCATATAAGACCGGCGCTCTAACCAGACTGAGCTATAGGTTCATATTGTTTACCCATTCGCGAAGGCTGGTTAATAACCAGACCGAAGTATTACGCGAACCGACCTATAACCCTTGATGCAAGCGTGATGCTGAGTCAGAGCTATAGGTTCATAATTTTAAAATTGTTTTAATAACTTTTAAATTTATTCATAAAAGATTTAATTTTCTAATTTGGCTAATTTGATAATATAACTGAAAATGCTTCAAAAACTTTATATTTAATTGGTGAGTGACAAAAACAAAAGGTTTTTAAATGGAAAATTAATAACTTTTATTATTGTAAAGTTATTAACGTATCTAAGTTAGATTTTACTTTACAATTTATAAAATTCGGGACCCTTTCACGATGCATATTTTACAACCCAAACATACTAAATTAAGTGAAAAAGAAGCACAAGAACTTCTAGACAGTTTAAATATTTCTCCGTCGCAATTACCAAAAATTTTATTAGATGATGTTGCATTACCTGAAGGTTGCCAAATTGGAAATATAATTAAAATTGAACGAAAGGAGGATAGTAAATTATACATTTATTATAGAGTTGTAGTTTAAAATGAAAGACAATAAACATTTAATTGTAAAAGAATATTTGAAAGGACATTCATTAGTTGAATCAAATATAACTTCTTTTAATAGGTTTATTGACACAGGCATGCAAGAAATTGTTGATGAAATTTCTGCAGGGATTGATAATGAAGAATTTGAAATTAATTTAGGAAGAATTGAAGTAGGAAAACCTGTGATTGTCGAAGCTGATGGTAGTTCTTCTTTAATCACCCCTACTGAAGCAAGATTAAGAAATTTAACTTATGCTGCTCCTGTTTCTTTAGAAATTACTGTCAAAAAAGATGGACAAGTAGATTCAGAAGTTGTTGAAATTGGAAAAATTCCTGTTATGATTAAAAGTAAAGTTTGTAATACTTCCGGAATGTCTCGAGAAGAATTAATTAAAAGAAATATTGATCCTTTAGATGCTGGTGGTTATTTTTTAATTAAAGGTAATGAAAGAGTTATGGTTATGGCTGAAGATTTGGCTGAAAATCAACCTTTTATTGAACTTGATAATAAAGGAAATTTAGTTTTGAAAATTTTCTCATTAAAAGGAACTTATAGAATCCCAATGTCTATTACTGAAAGTAATGAAGGAATTTTTAATGCAACTTTTAGCCGATTTAAAGATATCCCAATTATTGTAATTTTGAAAGCTTTAGGTTTGACAAAAGAATCTGATATAGCTCAATATATCGGGAAAGAAACAGATAGTGTTATTGTTAACTTATATGAATTTGTTAATTTGGCTACAAAAGAAGATGCAATGATGTATATCGCTGAACTTGCAAAATTACAAGGTACAAAAAAAGAAATTCTTGACAGAGTAAAACAAAGAGTTGACTCATTTTTATTTCCTCATATTGGTAATAAAAAAGAAGACCGATTGAAAAAAGCTATTACATTATGTAAATTAGTTAAACAATTTTTAAGGGCTAAAGAAGTTTCTGAATTAAGAACAGATAAAGATCATTATGCTAATAAAAGGGTAAGACTTTCAGGAGATTTATTAAATACTTTATTTAGGGTAAATTTAGGTATATTAATTAGAGATATTCAATATTCATTGCAAAAAACTTCAAAGAGAAGAAAATTTTTCTCAATTAGAATTATAGCAAAATCAACTTTATTTTCTCATAGAGTTGAATCGGCAATTGCTACTGGTAGTTGGACTGGTGAGCGAAGTGGTATTACCCAAAATATGGATAAGACTAATTATTTAGCTACAATCTCGCAATTACAAAGAGTTGCAAGTATGCTTCCAAGTGACCAAGAAAATTTCATGGCAAGAACATTGCATCCAACTCATTATGGTAGATTCTGTCCTATTGAAACTCCTGAAGGTACTGAAATTGGTTTAAGAAAAAATTTAGCAATTTTAAGCAGAGTTTCAACAAAAGTTAATTTTGATGAAGATAGATTTGTGAAAGATTTAGTTTCATTGGGATTAATTAAAGATGGTAATGATGCAATTGATGTTTTCTTTAATGGAATTTTTATCGGTTCAGTAAAAAATGCCTGGGAATTTGTTAATTCTGTTAAAGAAAAAAGAAGAGGCGGAGAATTTCCTCTTGAAATGTGCATTAGAAATGATGAAGGATTCAAGTCAGTTATAATTTCTACTGAAGGTGGAAGGGTTTTAAGACCTTTAATTATTGCTGATAAAGGTATTTCAAGATTAAAGAATGAATATATGATTAAGTTAGAACAAGGAGAATTAACATGGAAGGATTTAATCAAAAATGAAATTATTGAATATTTAGATGCTTCTGAAGAAGAAAATGCTTTGGTTGCTTTGTATCCTGAAGAATTAACCCCTAAACATACACATTTAGAAATTGATTCTATGGATTTATTCGGTGTTGTTACAAGTTTAGTAACTTATGGAAATCATGATCAGAGTTCACGTTTAAACAGAGGAAGTAAAACCCAAAAACAGTCATTAGGATTATATGCTGCAAATTATTTATGCAGATTAGATACTGATGTAAGTATTTTGCAATATCCTCAAAAGCCAATTGTTAGAAGTTTTGTTTATGATACTTTACAAACATATCCTGCAGGTCAAAACTTAGTTGTTGCTATTATGACTTATGAAGGTTATAATATGGAAGATGCTTTAGTATTTAACAAAGGTAGTCTTGATCGTGGTGTTGGTAGAAGTTTTTACTTTAGACCTTATTCAGCAATTGAAATGAATTATGCTGGTGGATTAAAAGATGAAATTGCTATTCCTGAAAAAGAAGCTACAGGGTATAAAATGGAATCAAGTTACAGATTCTTAGATGATGATGGTATTGTTTATCCTGAAGCAGAAGTTGATGAAGGTGAAGTATTAATCGGTAAAATGTCTCCTCCGAAATTCTTATCAGAAGCAAGAGAAATTTCTGTGAAGACTAAAAAAGAATCAAGTGTTACAATGAGACAAGAAGAAAAAGGTACTGTTGAAGCTGTATTTATTACTGAAGATTCTGAAGGAAATAAAATTGTTCAAGTTAAAACAAGAGATCAAAGAATTCCTGAACCTGGAGATAAATTTGCGACATCTCATGGTCAGAAAGGTGTTATGGGTAGAATTATCTCTGAAGAAGATGTTCCATTCACATCAAAAGGTCTTAAACCTGATGTATTGTTTAACCCTCATGGTCTTCCAAGCCGTATGACTGTTGGATATTTATTAGAATTACTTGGCGGAAAAGTTGGATGTTTACGTGGAGAAGTTGTCGATGGTACTGCTTTTTCAGGTGAAAGTAAAAAAGAATTAGAAGATCAAATGAAGGAATTAGGATTTAGATTTGATGGTAAAGAAACAATGTATAGTGGTGTTACCGGTAAAAGAATGGTTTCAAAAATCTTTGTTGGTTGCTTATATTACCTTAAATTAAAGTATATGGTTGCAAATAAACTTCACGGAAGAGCTTCAGGTAAAGTTGCATTATTAACCAGACAACCAATTGAAGGTAGAAGTCGTGGGGGTGCGTTAAGATTAGGTGAAATGGAGCAACAAGCTTTAGTAGCTCATGGTGCATCATTATTATTAAAGGAAAGATATGACTCAGATAAGGTTGTATTACCGATTTGTTCACAATGCGGTGCTATTGCAATTGATGATACTATTCGAGATAAAGTGTTTTGCCCAGTATGCCATAGTGAAGAAGTTGAAAATATTGAAGTTTCATATGCATTTAAATTATTATTAGAAGAATTGCAAGGATTACATATCCATACAACTTTTGATTTAAAGGATAAATACGAATAAAATGAATAATCTAATAAAACAAATAAAAGATGAATCAGGGAGAGTTAAAGATTTTGAAGTTATCAAAGAAGAAACATCTTTAAATGGAAATTATGTTGGTAAAGAAATCAAACATACTATTGAAAAATATGGAGGATTAAAAAAATAAAAATGAAACCGATAAGAAAAAAGATTGGAGCATTGAATTTTACTTTACTTAGTCCTGAACAAATTAAAAGACTTTCATCAGCAAAAATTGTTACTCCTGAATTATATAATATCGACGGATATCCAGTAGATGGTGGTTTAATGGATTTAAAACTTGGTGCAATTGATCCCGGTGTTAGGTGTAGAACTTGCGGTGGAAGAATAAAAGAATGTTTAGGTCATCCTGGAAGTATTGATTTGGCAAGGGCTGTTATTCATTTGAAATATGTTCCGTTAATTGAATTATGCTTAAGATGTTTTTGCAGTGATTGTGGAAAGTTAATGCTTGATGATAAATTTTTAACCAAACTTTCTCCTGCTGAAAGGGCAAAAAAAGCTAAAGATTGCAAAAAATGTCCTCACTGTCAAAATGAGCAGGTTAAAATTAAGTTAGATAAGCCTACTAGTTTTTATCGAGATAAAACAAGAGTTTTCCCGACTGAGATTAGAGAAATTTTAGTGAATATTACTGATGAAGAATTAAGAAAAGTTGGGGTTAATCCTCGAACTTGTAGACCTGAGTGGGCAATTTTAACTATGTTGCTTGTTCCGCCTGTAACTGTTAGACCGAGTATTATTTTAGAATCGGGGGAAAGAAGTGAGGATGATTTAACTCATAAACTTTCTGATATTATTCGTGCAAATCAAAGATTATGGGAGAATTTGAATGCTGGTGCACCTGAAGTTATTATTGAAGATTTATGGGATTTATTGCAATTCCATATTACTACTTTCTTTGATAATAGTGTTGCAAGAATTCCTCCTGCAAGACATAGAAGCGGTCAACCATTAAAAACTATTACTGAGAGAATTAAGGGTAAAGAGGGAAGATTAAGAAAGAACTTAGCTGGTAAAAGGGTAAATTATTCAGCAAGAACAGTTATTTCTCCTGATCCATCAATTGAAATTAATGAAGTTGGTATTCCTTTCCAAATTGCTAAAATTGTTACTGTTGCCGAGACTGTTACTGAGTTAAATTTAGAAAAATTAAAAAAATTAATTGAAACTGCAGATAAATATCCGGGAGCAAATTATATTATTAGAACTGATGGAAAAAGAAAGAAAATTACTGAAGAATTGAAAGAAGAAATTATGAATGAGCTTAGTGTCGGATATAAAGTTGAAAGACATTTACAGGACGGTGATATTGTATTATTTAACCGACATCCAAGTTTGCATAAAGGAAGTTTAATGGCACACTATGCTAAGATTCTTCCAGGCAAAACATTCAGAATGCATCCTGCTGTTGCTTCTCCTTATAATGCGGATTATGATGGTGATGAAATGAATATTCATTCTCCTCAAACTGAAGAAGCGAGAGCTGAAGCAAAAGTGTTATTGGATGTTAAACAAAATTTAATTTCTCCGAAGAACAATACTAATTTTATGGGTTGTGAAGTTGATGCTATTACCGGTGGATATTTATTGGGTAGACATGAATTTTCAAAAGAAGATGCAAATCAACTTTTATTCCAATCTGGTGTTGATTTTGAATGCACTAAAAAATCTATCTCTGGTTTAGAATTATTTTCGAAAATTTTACCAAAAATTGATTTTGTAAATGATTCTATTACTATTAAGAAAGGTGAAATTACCGGCGGTATTATTGATAAAACTGCATTTGGCGGTGGAAGCGGGGAACTTATCAAAGAGTTAGATAAAACTGTTGGAAGAATGGAGACTTTTGAAACTATTAAGAAAGCTTTCAATTTAGGTAAAAATTATTTATCAAATAGGGGTATTACACTTTCTGTTGAGGATTTAAATTTGGATAAGAGAGTTGTTGATGCCGGTAAAAAAATTATTCAGGATGCTGAAGAAAAAACTCAGGAAACTTTAGATTTATATAACGCTGGTAAATTAGAAATTATTCCTGGTAAAACTGCGGAAGAATCAAGAGAGATTCAAATTTTGAAGATATTAAATGAAGTAAGAACAAAGGTTGGTTCATTAGTTAAAAAAGAATTCCTTGAAACTAACGCTGTTAATCATATGATTAAGTCTGGTGGTGGTGGTAATATTTTGAATATTACTCAGATGGCTAGTTGTGTTGGTCAGCAGGTATTACGTGGCGGAAGAATTGATTTAGGTTATAATGAAAGAACATTATCATTTTTCGAGAAAGGAGATTTATCTCCAAAGGCTAGAGGATTTATTAATAGTCCATTCATTAAAGGTTTAAGACCTGATGAATTTTTCTTTGGTGCGATTACTGGTAGAGATTCACTTATGGATACTGCTTTACGTACTCCAAAGTCTGGTTATTTATACCGTAGACTTGCTAATGCTTTACAAGATTTAAGGGTTGAATATGATGGTACTGTAAGAGATAGTAATAATCGAATTATTCAATTCCAATTTGGCGATGATGGTATAGATGTTTCACAAATTCATAAAGACGGACAAATTGCTCCGGGTGAAGCTATTGGTATTATTACTGCTCAGTCATTTGGTGAATCTTCAACTCAGATGGTTTTGAACACTTTCCATATGGCTGGTGTAGCTGAAATGCAGGTTACAAGTGGTTTACCTAGAATTATTGAAATTTTTGATGCCAGAAAAACTCCTTCTTCTCCGAAGATGGAAATTTATTTAGATAAAGAGTTTAATAATGAAGGAAATGCAAGGGTATTTGCTGAGAAAATCAAGGAAGTTACATTAAAAGAAATTTCTTCTGAAGTTAAATTAGATTTTAGCAACAAGAAAATTGAAATTGTTATTGATAAAAAAGGATTGAAACAAACTCATACTACTATTAAGAAAGTTGTTGAAAGATTAAATGATCTTGGATTTAATGTTAATGAACAAGCTGATTCAATTACTTTGAATGCTTCTGAATATAGTTTTAGGGAAATTTATAAATTAAAAGAGAAGCTTAAAGCAACTATTATTTCTGGTGTTAAGGGTGTTAAACAAATTTTAATTGTTAAACGAAACAAGGATTTTGTTATTATTACTCTTGGTACAAATTTAAAGGAGATGTTAAAGTTAAAGGAAGTTGACAAATATAGATTAATCTCTAATGATTTTTATGAAGTTGCAAAAGTTTTCGGTATTGAGGCTGCCAGACAATTAATTATTAATGAAGTTGTTGAGGTATTAAATTCTCAAGGTTTAGATATTGATTACAGGCATTCAAAGTTAATTGCTGATGCTATGACTGATAATGGTATTGTTAAGGGTGTAACTCGTATGGGTATTATTACTCAGAAATCTTCAATTTTAGCGAGGGCAACTTTTGAAACTCCGGATAAACAATTTGTTAATGCTTCAATTAAGGGTACTCAAGATAAATTGACTAGTGTTATTGAAAATATTATTTTGAACCAGCCTGTTCCAATTGGTGCAGGGTTACCTGGATTATTTGTTAAGGTGGTTGGTCCTTTAGTTAAGGAAGAAAAAGATAAAAAATTGGCTAAGTCAAAGATTGTTGAAGAAGCTAATAAATAAGAAGAGTTTTCTGGTTTAGTTAATCTTAAATAGTATAATTATTCTATATTTTTGTAGACTAGGTAGCGGATTAGCCCTCCGCTTTATTGCAAACGGGCTTTATGGCAAGCTGCAATGAGGGGCGTGATTAATGCGTAAAAAAGTCTTTATTCCAGACGTTGACGCTTTGTCTGCTTTGATCTTGCAGATGCGAACTGGGTCAGGTGGGGAACCAAGCAGCCCTAAACATTTGATAAGGTGCTTAGCAGGTAGCAGAGCTGAGAATGGGTGAAGGTAGCTTTTTTATTAATTATGAGCAAACCTCAGAGTCTACTAAAAGGAACCCCTTGGTTCCTTTTGAACCTCCTCGAATACTTGAAGGGTGGCATCTCTTTGAGCCTTCGTGGATACCACAAGCACGACGATTATATTTTAGGATTAATTCCGTCGTGCATGAAAGACACCCGTTGGTTCCTTTTGAACCTCCTCGAAACATGGAAGGGTGATATCTTTTTGAGCCTTCGTGGATACCACAAGCACGACAATTATGTTTTTTGAAATTGATGTTGTCGTGCGTAAAAGACACCCCTTGGTTCCTTTTGAACCTCCTCGAATACTTGAAGGGTGGCATCTCTTTGAGCCTTCTTGGATATCACAAGCACGACAATTATGTTTTTTGAAATTGATGTTGTCGTGCGTAAAAGACACCCCTTGGTTTCTTTTGAACCTCCTCGAATACTTGAAGGGTGGCATCTCTTTGAGCCTTCTTGGATATCACAAGCACGACAATTATGTTTTTTGAAATTGATGTTGTCGTGCGTAAAAGACACCCCTTGTTTTTTTTTGAACCTCCTCGAATACTTGAAGGGTGGCATTTTTTGCAAATGTTTAATTAATTGATTTATTTTAAAAAGTAAATTAAAATGGTTCGGATTGTAAATTCTATTAATTATTTTATGAATCCTTTTGATAACTTATCGGATTCTAAAAAAAATTTAAGAAATTTAATCTTTGAAGAGATTGATAATGGATGTTTGAAATCTGTCTCTGAAAATTATGTTTTTCCGGAAAAAGGTTTTATTGTTTCTTCATTAAATAAAAAATGGAAATTAGTTTTAGACATTTTAGATTATGAATTAAATGGAAAAATAATTTTAGATTTAGGTTGTGGTTGTAATAGTGGAAATGTTGAATCGTCAAGATATCCAAATGAATATGAACCTTGGTTTTCAAGGTTTGTGCATAATACTTGTGATAAAACCGGTTTGAAAATTTATGGTGTTGATGTTGGAGATTTATCCGGAGAAAATTTTCCTTTTTTGCGGGTCAATCTTTTAAAAGAAAATTGTTTAATTGATTATTTTTCAAAAAATTATTTTGATTTAGTATTAGCTTTTAAACTTTTTAATTCTCCGGAGTTAGAATTTCGTGTTACCGGTAATAATTATTTAAATGCAACTAGAAATTCCGCAGAAAAATTAAAAGAAAATATTTTACCTCAATTAGAGCAAATTGTAAAACATAACGGAATTTTTTGCTGTATTGGTGGAGATTTGTGTTTTTAATGAATCTATGAAAACATTAATAAACTTAAAATTAATTATTTTATTATGAGAAGGGATGATAAACGTGGACAATTTTATTTAATTGCTGCAATAATTATAGTTATATCGATGATTGGTTTTTTTTCAGTATTGAATTATTCAAAAAGAACTAGTTTTGTTAATCTTTATGATCTTGGAGAAGAATTAAGAATTGAAAGCGGAGAAGTTTTAGATTATGGTTTTTATAATGAATTTAGTGAAACAGAGATTAAGCTTTTACTTGAAAATTTTACTGAATCTTATGCAATTTATGCAGGTGAAGGCAAGAATTTATATTTTATTTTTGGAGATGAAGAAACAATTGTTGTTGCCGGTTATCAGGAAACAACAGGCAATATTGTGGTAAATCTTGGTGGAGCTTCTGAATCAGATATGCATACTTTTGAAATTGAAGGTCAGACTTATGATGCAGTAACTTATTATCCTCAAGGTCGTGAAGTGAAAGTATTAATCGATGGAATAATTTATCCGATTGATTTAAAATCTGGTGATTATTTTTATTTTGTAATCTCTCAAGAGATTGAAGGTGAAAAATATTTTGTTGAAGGTTAAAATGATTAATAATAAAAATAAAAGAGGTATCAGTATTATGATTGGGTATATTTTATTAGTTACCGGTGCAATTGTTATGGGTTCAATTGTTTATCAATGGATGAAAACTTATGTTCCTGCTGATTCTTTGACTTGCCCTGAGGGTATTTCAATTTATCTTTCTGAATTTGAATGTTCTGGAACTAGTTTGAATATTACTTTAAAAAATAATGGGCGATTTAATGTTGCCGGTTATTTTATTCACGGGGCTAATCAACCAGATCAAGAATTAGCAACTATTGATTTATCTTCTTATTTTGATATTGGTCAGGGTATAATTGTTGAGCATGCAGTTTTATTTGCATTAAGCAACGAAAATACTTTAAATATTAATGAGGATAAAACTGATAGATATATTTTTAATGAAACAATTTATTCAATAGCAATTACTCCTATCATCTTCAGCAAGGATAAAAATGATAAAACTCGTATGGTTAGCTGTACTAATTCAAGAATTAAAGAAGAATTATTATGCTAAAAAATTTCAATTAAATTTAAAAAGTAAAAAAAACTATATTAAATAAGATGGAAAAAAAGAAAGGTGTATCGCCGGTTATTGCAACAGTATTATTAATTGCAATGGTTGTTGTAATTGCATTAATTATCTTTTTATGGTTTAGAGGTTTAACTAAAGAAGCAATAACAAAATTTGATGGTCAGAATATTGAATTGGTTTGTATGGATGTAAGTTTTGAAGCAAGTTATTCAAGTGGTGTTTTATATATTGCAAATTTAGGAAATGTTCCAATCTTTGGAATGAAAATGAAAATTCTAAGTGATGGTAGTTATCAAACTGTTGATTTAAGCAGTGGTTGGCCAACATCCGGATTAAATCAAGGTGCAACATATTCAGGAGATGTTTCTTCTCAGGTTTCAGGTGGAAGTAAAATAGTTTTAATCCCTGTTTTAATCGGTGACTCAAAAAGTGGTCAAAGAACTTTTATGTGTAGTGAAAAACAGGTTGGTTATCAATTAGATATTTAAATTTTTAAAAATTCAAAATGATTTTAAATAAACGTGGTGTTTCGGGAATTGTCGCAACTGTTATTATGATTGCAATGGTAATTGGGGCTGTCTCTGTTGTGTGGGTAATAGTCAATAATATGATTGGGTCAGAGTTAGAAGAATCTGGTTCTTGTTTTGGGATTTTTGAACAGGTTACTCTTAATGGAAGATATACTTGTTTTAATTCATCTTCTAATCAATTTCAATTTTCTTTAAATATTGGAGATATTGATGTTGATGAAATTGTTATTGGGATTTCCAGTGTCGGAACAACAACGAGCATGAAAATCAGTAATGTTGAACAAACTATTCCAAATGTTTTGAATTATCCTTCTGGGACTAATTTAATTAAATTACCTTCTAAGAATGGTGGTTTAACTTATGTTTTAACTGGTGTTACCAGCAAGCCTGATGCAATAAAAATCGCTCCAATTATCAAGAAGCAACAATGTGAAGAATCTGATCAATTAACTTCAATAGATAATTGTTTTGTTTTTTCTTAATTTTTTATTTAGGTTTTAAATAATCTTTTGGTGGAATGAAATTTTTTGTATAATTTATTTTAATTTCTGAGCATTATTTTTAAATAATCTTTTTGAAAAACAATTTTTTTGAAATTATCGACGAGAAATTTGTTTTATTTTTAAATTAATTATTATGACCAATAAAATTTTATTTTTTTAATTTTAGAAGATTTTTTAAATGATATATTATTTAATTAATCATGAAAAGAGGTCAGGTGTGGGTTGAAACTGTGATATATACTTTAATCGCTTTTGTTATGATCGGGAGTGTTTTAGCTTTTGTTAAACCTAAAGTCGAAGAGATGCAAGATAAAGCTATTATTGAACAGTCTATTGGGATGATGGAGGATATTAATACAATTGTTCTTTCATTAGTCCATGGCGGTGCAGGAAATAAACGTAAAATTGAATTAGGAATTAAAAAAGGTATCTTAATGATCGACGGACAAAATGATAAATTAATTTTTGAAATTGAAAGTAGAAATACATACAGTGAACCGGGAGAAGATATTTATTATGGTGATATTTTAGTTCATACTGAAAAAAATGGAAAGCTTAATATAGTGACTTTGACTAGTGATTATAGTGAGGCGTATAACCTTACATTTCAAAATGGGGATGTTATAAAAACTTTAAGTAAAGGTTCAACTCCTTATAAATTATTTATATCTAACGAGGGCAAAGTAAATGATTTGACCGTCTTAGATTTTGAGGTTGATTAAATGGAAATTGCTGGAAATACAAACACTGAAATACAAAACTTTGAAAGAGTATACATTAACTTTACTCCTAGTATTCCTCCATTAAAGAAGGTTAAGGATAAAACAACTATTAATGTTAGATATTGTGTAATTGAACCTTTTGCATATATTCATATTTATTGGGATCCAAAAATTTCTGAGGTTATTTATAAAATTGAGGAGCCTGTTTTAAGTCGGGAAGAAAGCAAGTATCTTGAGCAATTACTTCTTGCAATGAGGAGTTTAATTAATTATGATAGTGTTGTTGAAAATGATCAGGAATCTTTATTGGATCATATTGATAAGCGTTTAAAATTTTTAGCTGTTGAGTTAGGAATGACTATGGATTATGAAAGTTACAAAAAAATTTATTATTATCTATGTCGGGATTTTATTGGATTTAATGAAATTGAACCGTTATTAAGGGATTATTTTGTTGAAGATATTGAATGCAATGGTGGTACTACTCCTGTTTATTTAGTTCATCGTGTTTTTAGAAATTTAAAAACTACTTTGGTGTATAAAGATCTGGATAAACTTGGTGGTTTTGTTGAAAAATTGGCTCAAAGATGCGGTAAATATATTTCTTATGCTGATCCTATTCTCGATGGTAGTTTGCCAGATGGTAGCAGGGTAAATGCAACTTATACTAAGGATATTTCAAGTAAAGGTCCAACTTTTACAATTCGTAAATTTACAAAAACACCCTGGACTCCTCCTCAATTAATTGGTTTTAATACTTTAAGTCCTGAAATGCTTGCTTATTTATGGATGATGGTTCAATATAAAATGAATATCTTAATTGCTGGTGGTACTTCTTCAGGTAAAACTACTTTGTTAAATGCCATGGCTTTCTTTATTCCTCCTGAAGCAAGGGTTGTTTCAATTGAAGATACTCGTGAATTAAACTTACCGAGGGATAATTGGTTACCTAGTGTTTCAAGAGGTGCTACTGGTGCAAAGAAAATTGGTGAAGTAGATTTATTTACTTTATTGAAAGGTTCTTTTAGACAAAATCCGGATTATGTTATTGTCGGTGAAGTAAGGGGTAAAGAAGCGTATGTATTATTCCAGGGTATGGCTTCAGGACATTCATCAATTAGTACTATTCACGCTGATTCTGTTGATGCTGTAATCAGGAGATTAGAAACTCCTCCAATTGAATTATCTCCGTCGTTATTAAATGTTTTAGATTGTGTTTGCATTATGACTCATGCTATTGTTAATAATCAAGAAACCAGGCGTTTAAAAGAAATTGTTGAAGTTATCAATGTTTCTTCCGAAGGTGTTGCAACTACTAACACTCCATTTGTTTGGAATCCTGTTGATGATCAATTTTATTTTAAAAGGGATAGTAAGATTTTAACTAAAATTGCTCAACGACATGGATTAAATTTTGAAGAGATTGATCTTGAGTTTAAACGAAGAGTTAAATTAATTTATCAATTATATAAAAATAAAATTACCGGTTTTGAAGAAGTTCAAAAAGCTGTTAATGATTATTATAAACATCCTAAAGAAATATTAGAAAAGTTTGGTATTGAATAATATCATAACCTTTTTATATTATAATTCTTTAATAAACAGAATGGTGAAAGAGGCGATTTTAACTGAAGAGAAAGCAATTTATTTGGGTCAATTAATTGATTCTTTGCAAGAAGCTGAATTAAGGCTGGAAGAGTCTTATGAAAAAAAAGATTATGCAATGTTTAATAAATTAAAAAAATATATTCTGGATGTCCAAGGACGGATGGATCAAACATTAAAATGACTCTTCCAAATGATTTTAGTTCAATGAAGGAGGATATTAAAACTCAAAAAAAAATTGTTAAAGAAATTAATTCAATTTTTAAAGATATGAAAAATTTGAAGGATAAAACTGAAAAAACAATGGCTTTATCTCAAGTTGAGGAATTAAAAAAGTCTTTAAAATTAGTTAATCAAAAATTTCCTGTTCATCTTAATAATATTAATTTTGTTCAGCCTTTAAAATTATCAAAAGTTGATTTAGGAATTTCTTCAAAAATCGGCGGTGATTTTTCTGAGTTTGATGAAGCTCAGTTTAATAAAATTAAAGATCTTAATAATATTACTCCTGTAAAATTAGAAGAAGAAAAACAAAAAGTAACTTTAAAGTCACGTCAAAATAAACTTTCTCGTGGGGATTTAAAAAAACTTCATGAAGGGATTACTGATTTGGAAAAAGCAAGTTTGAAGAATCTTCTTAATAAGAAAAAAGATGTTGTTGTAAAAATGGAAAAAACTCCGAGTAAATATGTTAAATTTGCGAATTCTCTTTTTGTAAAGCGAGCGAAAGTTATGGAAAAGAATGATTTTTTTAAAACTTTAAAATTGGATTTGATTCGGGCAAATTTAGAGTTTTTACCCATGAGTTATATTTCTGTTATGCTACTTACTACAATGATTGCCTTTTTCATCGGTATTTTTTTGTTTGTGTTTTTTTTGTTTTTTAATATTGGTCCTGAATTACCGATAATTACTCTTATGAATAGTTCTATTCTTGATAGATTTATTAAAACATTTTGGATTATTTTTGCAGCTCCTATTGGTACTTTCCTTTTAATGTATGTTTATCCTAGTTTAGAAAAAAGTTCAATTGAAACAGGGATTAATCGTGAATTGCCTTTTGCAACTATTCATATGTCTGCTATTGCCGGTTCAATGGTTGATCCTAGTAAAATTTTTCAAATTATGCTGACGACGAAAAATTATCCCTTTTTAGAAAAAGAATTTACTAAAATAATTAATGAAGTTAATGTTTATGGTCATGATTTGGTTAGTGCTTTACGAAATGCTGCATATCATAGTCCTAGTGCGAAATTGTCTGAATTATTTAATGGTCTTGCGACGACAATTACTTCCGGTGGTGATTTAACAAAATTTTTCGAAAAAAGATCGCAAACTTTACTTTTTGATTATCGTCTTGACAGAGAAAAACAAACAAAGTCTGCTGAAACTTTTATGGATATTTATATTAGTGTTGTTATTGCTGCTCCGATGATTTTAATGCTTTTATTGATGATGATGAAAATAAGCGGGTTAGGGGTGTCTTTAAGTACTTCAATGATTACTTTAATAATGGTTTTAGGTGTATCTGTTGTCAATGTTGGTTTTTTGACATTTTTACATTTAAAACAATCTAACGAATAAAAAGAGGAAACAAGAAAAAAAATGAAAACAAAAAAATTTTTGAAAAAATTTTTAGCTTTCATTTTTATTGAATGAGGAAACAATAAAAAAAATGAAAATAAAGAAATTAGAAATTTCTAATTTTCATTTTTAACGGAGTGAGGAAACAAAAAAAAAATGAAAACAACCGCAATACATTGGGTCGCTATAGGAAGTTCAATTTTAATCTTAGCTTTAGCTGTTTATCTTATGGAGACTAAAGCTTTTTTTGTTTTGATGGGTGTTGCGGTTTTAGTTGGTGTTTTGCCTTTTGTATTGGGAATTATGTATGAAACTCGTGTTGAGCGGGAAAAAGAACAAATGTTTTTAGAATTCGCGAGGAATTTAGTTGAAAGTGTTAAGGCTGGAAATCCTATTAGTAAAAGTATTACTAATGTTAAAGATAAGTCTTATGGTGTTTTGAGTCCACATGTTAAAAAATTAGCTAATCAAATCCTTTTGGGTATTGCATTAAATACTGCGTTTAAGACTTTTGCAGATGATATTGGGAATAAATCAATTTCTCGTTCAATAACTTTAATTGGTCAGGCTGAAAGGGCTGGGGGAGATATTGGCGAAATTTTAGAGGCTGTTGCTGGTGCTGTTAATACTTCAGATAAGTTGAGAAAAGAAAGAGAAGCAAATATTTCTGCATTAGTTGTTCAAGGTTATATTATCTTTTTTGTTTTTACAATTATTATTTTGGTTATGCAATTTAAAATTTTACCTTTGGTTGAAGGTATTGCATTTACCGGTGATATTACTAATCAAGGTTTGAGTAGCCCGAATGTTGCTGGTGGTAATGGTTCACAAGGTGAATCTTTTACTGGTTCATTTTTATATCTGTTATTAGTGCAAGGTTTTTTTAGTGGTCTTGCGATAGGTAAACTTTCCGGTGGTGGAGTTAAGTCTGGTGTTAAACATTCTTTCTGGTTGATGTTTATGTCTTTCTTTATTTCGGCAATTGCTGGGTTGATATTCGGATAAAAAGAACCCGTTGGTTCTTTTTGAATCTCCTCGAATTGTGGAGCGGTGGCATTTTGTTGAGCCTTCGTAAATGCCACAAGCACGACAATTATGTTTTTTGAAATTGATGTTGTCGTGCGTAAAAGACACCTGCTGGTTTCTTTTGAATCTCCTTAAATTGCGGTTCGGTGGTATCTTTAAACTCAAGCCCACACTTGCGACTTTTAAAATTTGCTTTCAGAATATTATGCAAGTGTAAACTTTCGGAGCCTCTGTGGATGCCACATAGAATGTGAACCCCTTGGTTCTTTTTGAATCTCTTCGAAACATGGAAGGGTGATATCTTTTTGAGCCTTCTTGGATATCACATAAAATTATAAGGGAGGTAAACTTTAGAGGATTATGGATTTGGAAATAATAAAACTTAATAGTAAAAGTAAAATAATTCTTTTTTTAATTTTACTTTTAGTTTATATAAAGAATTATTTTAATCTAGGTTTTTATTCTTCTTCTATATTATTTATCCAAATTGGATATCCAATTATAGCAATTTTATTTGTTTATTTTGGTGCTTGTAGTCTTGGATATGTAATAGATTTTCTAGTAAATAAAAAGAAATGAATTGTCAATTATTAGTTGACTAAGATGATTTTGAGGAAATTTTTAGAAAATTCTTCCTTCCAAAGTTTTAAATAATTTGATTTGAGATAATTTATATGAAAAAATTACTTTTAACGTCTACAGGATTTGCAAATGAAAATATAATTAATCAATTTAATAAATTGATAGATAAACCAATTTCCCAAATTAAAATTCTTTTTGTTCCGACTGCTGCAAGGAGCCAAGAAGAATTAAAATACGTCGAAGAATCTAAAAAAGAACTTTTTGAAATTGGTATTTTTAAAACAAATTTAAGAATTATTAATCTTGATAAACCTGTTTTATTTGAAGATGTAAAAGATTTTGATATGATTTATGTTTGTGGAGGAAATACTTTTTATTTATTAAAAAAAATTAGAGAAAGTGGATTTGATAAAGTAATAAAGAAATTTGTAGCACTTGGAAAATTATATTTTGGTGTGAGTGCCGGGAGTATTTTAGTTTGTCCGAATATTGAAATTGCAAAACCTTTTGATGAAAATGATATAAATTTGACGGATTTAACTGGATTAAATTTAGTTGATTTTGTCATTTCTCCTCATTACTGTTTAGAAGATAAATCAATAATTGACGATTTTAAGAAAAAATATAATGTTATCCCTTTAACAGATAATCAAGCATTATTAATATTGGGTGATAAAATAAAACTAATTGAGTAAATATCCGCCAGTCCAATGTTTTGTAACTAAATCATCTTTTTCAATTTCTGTTAAACATTGATAAATTTTTTCGGAATTATATTCTGGATGTTGTCTTAATGAATTTTTAATATCTTCTTTTGTTGCAAGATAAAGATTGGGTCCACTGCATCCTTCTATTTGACATTTAGAGGTTTTATTCGTATTATGAAATCTGTTTAATTCTCCAATTGTCGTTAATATTGCTTCACATAAGTTTGTGCCTTTCCATTCAGATGCATTTTTTATTTTAAATTCTAACATTTTATTTTTTTAATATTTTAATTATATTTTTCATATCGTTATTGACTTTATAAAACTTTCGATATTGTTACTACTGAAGAATTAATCAGTCTTCTTATTTTTTGAATTATAAATTCGTTTATATAGAAACTTTCTGAATTAAAATCATATTTTTATTTAATAATTTCTATAGATTCTTTTAATTGAATGCAATATAGTACTCCTTTTTTTGTATCAACTTCAATTAAGTCTGAATAGGGATATAAAAAATTAGTTACACCTACTCGAAATCTTTGAAGTCCATTTTCAATACTTTGATTTTTTATTATTGGTATTTTATTTTCGTAAATTCTTTTTGTATGTTCTGATTTAAAATAATCTCCTGAATCCTGAAATCCATAGCAAATACCTTTTGATCCCATGAATAAACCAAATTTTATTGGTTCAATTTGTTCTGGATTATGAGAATAGCAATTTCTAATTGCTTCCATTGGAACAGATAAAATTTTTCCTGTATCTATTTGATTAATTTTTGCACTATAATTATAATTCTCTGCTATCTGATAAATAAGACCTGTTAGAAATGATTTCATAAGTTTTTCTTCCTGTTCTTTTTTCATTCCTTTTTGGAATAAGGTATATGTTGTAATTGGTATTTCTTCATCACAAATTGTTTCCAATATTCTTTTTGAAGGGTAAAATAAATCTATCATAATTTGAGAATTATAAAGTTTTTTGATTTAATGAATTATTAGCATTTTTCCATGTTGCCCATGATTTTCTGAAAATGCCGTCGTCGTTATATTTTTTTGCATGTTTTTTTAAGAATTGCTGTGTTGAAGGATCAGAAGTATATCCTGACCCAATTTCGTCTCCGTATTTTTCTCTGAGTTTTTGCATTTCTTCTTCCCTGACACATTTTGCTAATATTGATGCTGCTGAAACTGCTATGTGGTTTTCATCTGCTTTATGCTCGCAACTAATCTCGAGATTAGAAAGATTTTTTATTTTTGTTTTTAATAGATCATTCCATTTTTTTATTCCTGTTGACGGGCAATCAATTACTACTCTTATTTTTGTATACCCCTTGTTAATTCTATTAATTATCTCTGCGACCATGTTTGCTTCAAGGTTATTAAGGTTTGTTCCTTCTGTATTTAGATGATAATCAATTTCTATTGGTTTAGAAAGGACAATTTCAAATGTTTCAATTTCTTCTTTGATCTTCTCAGATAATATTTCTCTTCTTTTTTGTGTTAATTGTTTTGAATCTTTAATCCCTAATTTTTTTAATTTTGATTCTGTATTTTTATCCATTAAACATCCTGCCATAATCATAGGTCCTATTACGGGGCCTCTTCCTGCATCGTCAATCCCGAGTATTAATTCCATAATCCTTCGAATTTTACGGGGTATAAAAAGATTGTGGGATGTGATTTAATTGATCTTTTAAGATGCAAATCTTTATAAAGCCAATCAAAGTCTTATTCTTTATGAAATTTTTTGATTCATATGCATTTGATGAATTTAAGGAGGGAATAGGAGAATTTACCTCTGTTGTTCCGTATTGCGATTATGCAAGAAGATTAAATCTTGAAATTTGTTCAGGGAAAAATTCATATAAAGTAGGTAATATTATTTGTAAAAAGAAATTTAATTCTGAGAATATCTCTTGTGCTTTAACAGAGTTGAGATATAATGAAGATGGTGAAATTGAGGCTAATTGTTCTGTTTTAGGAGATAGGATTAAATTAAATAATTTAGAAAAAATTTAATCTTTGCAAAACTTTTATAAAGAATTCTTTTTTAGTATTATTGAGGGGTGTAAATTTAGTTTCAAAACTAACCTTTATCTATAAGATTTGGGGTAAAAGTTTTGAAGATTAAGAGATTAAAATCTCTGACTTTTGATTGCAGTGCAATCTTCAAGCAAACGCATTAAAGGAGGAGAAATGAAAATATGAGAACAAAAAAATATGTAATTAAAGAGGGTGGCAAGTATGTTCCAAGCAAAGATATGAAAGATATAGCTTGGGTAAGTGATGATAAAATTTATAGCGATGCTAAAAAAGATCCTATTAATTTTTGGGGGAATTTAGCAAGAGAGGGTTTAACCTGGGAAAAAGAATGGAATCAAACTTATGAAGAAAAGTTACCTTATTTTAATTGGTTTAAAGGTGGAAAATTAAATTTCTGTGTTAATGCTGTTGACAGACATTTAGATAAAGGTAATAAAACTGCTTTAATTTGGGTTCCTGAACCGATTAATGAAAAACCGATAAAATTAACTTATGCAGAACTTTATGATAAAGTAAATAAGTTTGCGAATGTGTTAAAAGGTTTAGGTGTAAAAAAAGGTGATGTTGTTTCAGTATATTTGCCGTTAATTCCTGAAGCATTGGTTACTATGCTTGCGTGTGCAAGATTAGGTGCAATTCATTCTGTTGTATTTTCTGCATTTTCTGCAGAGGCATTAAAAACGAGGATTCTTGACGGTAAGGCTAAAGTGTTAGTTACTGCTGATGGTTATTATCGAAGGGGTGAAAAATCTGAGTTATTTGGCAAAGCAAAAAATGCAGTAAAAGGTACAACTATAGAAAAAGTTATTGTTGTGAATAGAATCGGCAAGAGAATTTTTGGAAGAAAATTTTTAGATTTTGATGAAGTGTTGGAAAAAGCTGATTCATATTGCAAACCCGAAATAATGAATTCTGAAGATCCATTATTCATTCTTTATACTAGTGGTACTACTGGCAGACCTAAAGGGATTGTGCATGATACAGGGGGATATGCAGTTCAAGCATATTGGACCAGTAAATGGAATTTTAATTTGCATGACGACGATGTTATGTGGTGCACTGCTGATATTGGTTGGATTACCGGGCATAGTTATGCTTTTTATGGTCCGTTATTAAATGGTGCGACTACTTTGATTTATGAAGGTGCTCCTGATTTTCCGAATTTTCAAAGATGGTGGAGAATTATTGAAGAATTTAAAGTTAATGTTTTCTATACTGCTCCTACAGCAATTCGAATGTTTATGAGGGTTGGTGATAAACATCTTAAAAAATTTAAAATGGATAGCCTGAAGGTTTTAGGTACTGTCGGAGAGCCGATTGATAAAGATGCTTGGATGTGGTACTTTAATACAATTGGTAAAGGCAGATGCCCTGTAATCGATACCTGGTGGCAAACTGAAACAGGCGGAACTCTAATTAATGTTTTACCTGGTGTTGGGCCATTTGTTCCAACCATCTCCGGTAGAAGTTTTCCCGGAACTAAGCATATAATTGTTGATCCTAAAGGTCAGGAAATTCAAAAACAAGGTGTTGTTGGTGAACTTGTTCAGGTTTCTCCTTTTGCTCCCGGTATGCTTCACGGTGTTTATAAAAATCATTCAAAATATGTTAAGACCTACTGGAAAAGTTTCAAAAATAAATATGATACTAGCGACGGGGCTTATTATGATAATGGGTTAATTAGAATTACCGGCAGAACTGATGATGTGATGAAGGTTGCAGGACATAGATTATCGACAGCTGAATTAGAAAATGCATTAAATAATCATAAGTTAGTTAATGAATCCGGTGTTGTTCCTATCCCGGATAAAATTAAGGGTGAAGTCCCTGTTGCATTTGTTGTTTTAGAAAATTCTAAGGATGGATCTGAAAAATTAATTGCAGAATTAAAGAAGCATGTAGATTTAGCTATTGGTCCTACTGCAAGACCTGAATTAATTTATTTTGTTAGTGATTTACCAAAAACCAGAAGTGGTAAAATAATGCGTAGAATTTTAAAAGATATTTTGAATAACGAGAAGCCTGAAGGTTTAATGACTTTGGTTAATCCTGAGATTGTTGAAGAAATAAAAATGGTTGTAGCAAATCATTTGAGTAAGTAATTTTTTTAAAATAGATTCTCAATTAAATTTAAATACTATTTTTGATTTTTTATTTAAAGGGTTGATAAGAGGAGAAATGAAAATATGAAACTAAATATTTTAATTGGTGGTAAAGCCGGACAGGGTATTAATAAAATTTCCGAGATTGTTTCAGAAGTTTTAATTTCTTATGGATATTTTACATTCAATTATCGTGATTATCCTTCTTTAATTCGTGGGGGACATAATTTTAATATTCTTTGTTTTTCTGATAAAAGAATTGGCAGTATTGAAAGCAAGTTAGATTTTATTATTGCAATGGATGAAAACACTGTTAATGAGCATAAAAAAAATTTGAAAAAGGATGGTATTATAATTGATTATAAAAAATTTGAAAGTTTAGGGAGAAATTTGAATATTGCTTTGTCTGGTGCATTAATGAAAGTTTTAGGTTTTGAAGAAGATGTTTTATTAAAAATTATTCAAAAAGAATTTAATAATGAAGAATCAATCTTAGCTGCAAAAAAAGGTTATGATTCTCAGGAAAGAAAATTTAATCTTGTTAAGTTAAAAAATCAAGTTAAAATTTTAAGTGGTAGTCAGGCTGTGAGTATGGGTGCTATTAATTCTAAAATGGATTTATTTATTGCTTATCCTATGACTCCTGCAACCGGTTTATTGCATGAACTTGCTTCTAAGCAAGTTGAATCCGGGCATATGGTTTTCCAAAGTGAAAATGAAGTTGGTGCAATTAATCAAGCATTAGGTGCGAGTTTTACTGGTGCTAAAACAATGGTTGGGACTTCTGGGGGTGGATATGATTTAATGACTGAAGGATTAAGTTTTCAAGGGATGAGTGAAATTCCTTTAGTTTTATATTTATGTTCGAGGCCTGGTCCTGGAACTGGTCTTCCAACTTATACTATGCAAAATGATTTAGATATTGCTTTACGTGGCGGGCATGGTGAAGCTCCTAGAATTGTTATTGCTCCCGGGGACCCAATTGAATGCATTGAAAAAACTAATGAAGCATTTTGTTTATCTGAGGAATTTAATTGTTTATCCATTATTTTAAGTGATAAGCATTTGGCAGAGTCAGAGTTTAGTTCTGATAGAAAACCAAATAAAATTTTATCTGTTAAAGTTAAACGAGCTGTTCCGGGTAAGGGTGTTGTTAAGGCTACTTCTTATGAACATGATAAATTTGGTAATACTACTGAAGATGCAGAGATTGCAAGAGTTAGTGCTGATAACAGAATTGCAAAGTATAAAAAAATGAAGGATTATTGCAAGAAATTTGAAATGATTAAAATTTTTGGAAATAAAAATTCTAAAAATTTAATTATTGGTTGGGGTTCAACAAAAACTGTTATTCTTGATGCTATCGAGGGTGAAAATTTTAAATTTTTACAGGTTATTTATATGAAGCCTTTATCTAATGAAATTAAAAAAGAAATGTTAAAAGCTAAGAATGTTATTTTGGTTGAACAGAATGTTACTGGTCAATTAGGCAGATTGATTCGTGAAAAGACCGGATTAAAAATTGATAAAAGAATTTTGAAATATGACGGAAGACCTTTTACTCAAGATGAATTAAAAAAGGAGTTGTTGAAAAATATAAAATGAAAAAAGAAAATTTAAATACAAATTATGGAATAACTTGGTGTCCTGGTTGTCCGAATTATTTGATTCTTGAAAGTGTTAAACAGGCATTAAGTAATTTTAAGCATGAAGAGTTATGCATGGTTACTGATATTGGTTGTCATGGTAAAACTTTTGATTATCTTAATATTAGTGGTATTTATGGTCTTCATGGTCGTGCTTTACCTACTGCTTTAGGTGTAACTTTAGGAAATCCTAATTTGAATGTTTTAGCTTTTATGGGTGATGGTGCTCTTTATTCCGAGGGTATTGGACATTTTATTCATGCTGGTAGATTTAATCCAAATTTAACTTTGATTGTTCACGATAATCAAAGTTTTTCTTTGACTACTGGTCAGGCTACTCCGACGTCTCAAACAGGTTTTAAGACAAAAGCAAATTATCCTGAACTTGGGGAGTTTAATAATCCGTTTAATCCTATTAGAATTGCTTTAGCTTCGAATGTTAGTTTTATTGCTAGGTGTAATGCTCGTGATATTAAGCATACTGCAGAAATTATTGAAAAAGCAATTAATCATCGTGGATTTTCGTATGTTGAAATTATTCAAGATTGTATTATCTTTAATCCTGAAATGAATAATAAAGATAAGATGATGTATAAAGTTGAAGATAATTCTGATAAAAAAATTGCTGAAAAATTAGCTGATGAATGGGATTATAATTCTAAGGCTGGTAAAATTCCTTTGGGAGTTTTATACCAAGAGAAAAAATCTATTTTGACTGATAAGTGGCCTCAATTAAGCAAGTTAGAAAATAAAGGTGTTGGTTGGGTTAAAAGATAAAAGACACCCGCTGGTTTCTTCAGAAAATTTGTAGAATTAAATTTTCTGGGACATTCAAAAGACGATACTTTTGAAGTTTTTGAGCTTCCTCAAATTGTGGAGCGGTGGCATCTTGTTGAGCCTTCGAGGATGCCACATGGAATTTAGAACCCGTTGGTTTCTTTTTGAAAAATTGTTTTGTTTGAAAAAGTGTGTCAAAGATTTTAACAAATCCCCTTTTTAATCTTGAATTTTTCCCACATCCTCATAATCTTGCACGAAACTTTGCGGGGGTAAAAAAGCGTATGAAAATTTTTAACTATTCCCCTGAATTTCTTTACTTGAATTTTATTCCCCACATCCCCCAAATTATTACTAACGTAATAATTTGCCTTTAAGTCGTTAAAATTTTTATTATTAATACGCTTTTTTTTATCGTTTCTACCACGAAATTGTTCGCCCCCATTATTACAAAAGTAATAATTTGCTTTTAAGCTATAGAGAATTATAAAATAATTTTTATCCTCTCCTCGAAGCATTAAGGGTGGTATCTTATAAAACTTTTTACTTTCTTTTTTAAAAATTTTAATATTGAGTTTTATTTTTTTTATTTTTCCATTCGTCAAATAATTTTAGGCATTCTAATCTGTCTATCTCTGAGATTTCAATTTGTTTTCCTTTCTTTATTCCTTTGATTGCATCATAGATTAATTCGTCATCAAAATCAATTTTTGCTGCGTCTTTTCTTGTGCACCCAAAATAAAGTTTTTTTATTCTTGCCCAATAAATTGCTGATAAGCACATTGGGCAGGGTTCACATGAAGAATAAATCTCGCAATCTGATAAATCAAATTTTTTTAATTTTTTGCAAGCTTTTCTGATTGCTGTAATCTCGGCGTGTGCTGTTGGGTCATTTGCTTGTATTACTTTATTATGTGCTTTTGAAATTATTTTTTTATCTTTAACTATTACTGCTCCGAATGGTCCGCCTTCATTTCCTCTCATTCCTTTAATTGCTTCTTTAAATGCAATTTTCATAAATTTATTCATTTAATTTTTAAGAAGTTCAAATATATAAATTATTATTT
>DUKY01000014.1 GCA_013329055.1 Nanobdellota archaeon | reverse complement strand
GGTCCGGATTCTGGTCAATCACCAAATTTTTATATATTTTATTATGCTTCTTTCAAGCCACACGAAATGCATACATTGGGTCATGAACTCGGTCATATCGCTTCAGGGCATTTTAATAGAATTAAATTTGAATTATCGGATTTAGAAGATGAAGCAGATTATTTTTCTGCAAAATTATGCGGAATTTCGCTAATAAAATATAAAATTTATGAAAATATTGATGCAATACTTTCATTTAAAGAGATGTTTATGGATATATTCAGACATGAAAGAGAAATTGAGAGATTAGAGCAAATGGGTGTATATCAATTTCTTAAATAAATTTTATTTGAAATGCAAATATTTATTTTTTGAATAAGCACCAGCATCGAAAATTCTTATTCCGGGTTTAGATTCTACTTGTCCAATTACTTTTGATTCAATATTATGGTTGTTAGAAATTTTCATAACTTTTTCAGGTTCGGGTGTTATGATAATCATTCCTGGCCCCATATTCCATGTTTTATATGCTTCTCTATCAGAGATTTTGCCTTTATCCTGACAATATAGCATTAATTTTGCAGGGGAATATGGTTCTGAGATTGTTGCTCCTAAACCAGATGGTTTTAGGACTCTTCCTAATTTTCCAGGAATTCCTCCTCCGGTTATATGTACAGCTCCGTGAATTTTTGCTTTTGGCTCGTCTTGGAATCCTCCAAACATTTCAACTACTGCACCAGAATAGATTCTTGAAGGTTCTAATACTAATTTTCCTAAACTTTCTCCGTCATAAATTTGATTATGCCAATTTTCTCCATAATTTGTCCTCATGATTTTTCTTACAAGAGATAATCCGTTTGACCTAAATCCTGTTTCTTTTAATCCGACTAAATAATCTCCTGCTTGTATTTCTCGACCGGTAAATAATCTTTCTTTTTTTGCAAACCATACAACTGCTGCTCCCCAATTATAGTTTAAGGTTCTTAAGCTATCAGCATTATCTATAAATTCTTTTTCAGGGACTTTCAATTGCTTATAGATTTTATTTTTTAATTTCTCATTGGTCTCAATAAGATATGAAGATAATAGTTGGATATCTTTCCAATTATCTTCTCTTAAATTGAGGGAGATGTAATTATGAGCCAGATTTAAAACAAAAAAATTACTTCCAAATCCCCCTATTCTGTTTCCTAATTCTGCAACTTCTCCGTTGACAATTGCAACATTTGCACTTTTTGCAGCGTTAATATATCCTTCAGCTAATTGTTTAACTGGTTCAATAAAATTGTTATTTCCTTTTCCTAAAGTATTTACATCAAGTATTGAACCGATTAAAACCGGTTCTGCTCCTCGAACTATAGCGTCGTCACAAACCATTGCAAATAAATCAAATGCAATTGTTCTATGATCATTTATTCTTTCGGCTAATTCCATTTTTGTGCCGACACCATCAAAACCAATATTCATTAATGTTCCAGAGGGCAAATTGGAAACATCGATTGCCCTAACTCCGCTAAAATCATCAAATGGTACAATTAATTCACCTAATCTGCCTTTTCGATTGCACCATGTTTGTTTTGCTGCGTTGTATAAAATTTTTGAGACTTCTTCTTTTAATACAATTTCTGAATATGCAGATTTAGTTAATTTAGTCATTTTAAATAGAATAGATAACTTAAACATCCATTTCGTTTTTAGGTTGTGTCATTCTTTTGTTTCCATATTTGTGGAAATAAAGAATATTATCTAAATCGATTTTTAATGGCCTTGTTTTTTTATTTTCTGCATCGAATCCTACAGGGAATAATGCTTCAACATGAATTTTTGCGGGAATTTTTAATGCTTCCTTGACTAAAGAATCTACAAAATGTCCAATCCAGCAAGTGGATAAATTTTTTTCTTCAATTCTTAATAAAAAATTTTGAATTGCTGCTCCTGCTTGTTGCCGACAATACATTTCTCCTCGTTCTTTATATGCATTAACTGTTCTTGTTGAATCAGTGCATGCGATTACTACATAAGGTGCAGTTGCAATAAAATCCTGTTGTGATGCATCTGCTAATTTCTGAATTGTTTTTGGGTCATCTACAATTATAAATTTTAAAGAAAAATTATTTCCAGCCATGGGTGCAAATCTTGTTACGTCTATGCATTCAATTATGTCTCTCCAATCTGGTTTTTTCTTTGAGAATTTTCTTACACTTTTTCTTTCCTGAATTACTGTTCCTAAATGCATATTTTTACTAAGAGAGAGATGTTTTTAAAATTACTTAAATTGCTTCTTGAGGAAAATATGAATATCTCGTAATTCCATTGAATAGGGGATTAACCAATCAGTTCCTTTTAAAGAAATTTTTTTAAGATAGTTATTATATTCCAACATTGATTCAATTTCTTTCAGAGGATTAGAGGGATTAACAATAATTATGGCACCATATTTCACAGGATGATTTTTAAATCGTGATTGTATGTGCCCTAAAAAATCGTGCCCTCCCTTGATTAATAAGGTTGTCGAAAGATTATTAAATTGATTCCCTGACTTGAATGTTTCTGCATCACTAACAATAAATTCTAAAATTGCTTGTTCGGGGATAATTTTTTGTGATTTTAAATTTCCAATTATTTCTTGCCTTTTTTGAAAACTATACATTTCAGGATCCCACCACATATTTGGCATTTCATCTTGACTAAAAGCAATATCCTGGAAAATTGTTCTTTGGAATATTCTTCCCCAATAAAAATCAATTCCGGAACAAGGATAATGGCAAACTTGCTTTTTTAATTCTGGCAGATATCCGGAAATTTCATCTAATACTTTAGTACATTCTGCCATTGCAAGATATCCTTCCTCTTTTTCTAATAATTCTAATTCTTGATATCCTTGTCTATAAACACTCCAAATCGGTTTAACTTTATTTTGTATACGAAAAACAAATGATTCATCTGCAAGTGCTTTATCAAAATCACCATTAAATTCTTTGTTGATCATATTCATTGCAATTTGAATAGAATCTTGATGTGCATTAATAATTTTTTTCTCTAATTGAATTCTTTGATTAGATTTTTGCATAAAAATTCAGAGTAAAGACATTTTTAAAATTACTTAAATTATCTATCCACTTTCTAGAGGATATTTATTTGGGTTAAGATTCATTACTCCACCTTCCAAAACAGTTGTGTTTGCAATTCCATTTTGAGCTAAAATTTTTTGGGCAGTACAAGCACGTGCTCCGCTTCTGCAAACGAGGATTATTTCTTTATCGAGTTTTGCGAGTTCGTTTATGTAATTACCCAATTTATCTAAAGGAATGTTAGAAGAACCTTTAATATGGATTTCTTTGAACTCTTGCGGGGTTCTTACATCTAAAAATATTTTATTGTTCATATTTTCTTGAGGAAAATTTTACTTAAAAGGATTGCCAAGAATTGCAGATTGTTGTTGTTTTATTGCAAGACTGATAGAAGGGATAAAAATAGATTGATACTATTTAGGAGATTATTGATAATCTTATGTTCAACTCAATTCGGAACCTGCCCATATTTTTCTAAAGATTTAAATAGATGTTTGAATGATTATTTTATTATGGATATAAAGAGGGTGTTGAGAATAATTTTTATCTTTATTGGGATATATCTTCTCTTCGGACTTACTCATAATTATATTACTCTTGGTTTAACTGGAGACCATAGTTTTTTTATGAATTTACGATAAATAAATCCGACGCATTTTTGGGTTTATTTCTTTGGCCAGGCATCTTTTTAATTGTAGCTGCATCATTAGCTGAATCATACGGAGGGATACTATTTTTAATAATCCTAATATTAATTTTAATCTTTTTTGAATGGATAGCCTATTATATTGAAAAAAAATTATTTTCAAAGAAAAATATCCAAACATCTTAAGACGGCGAGCCCCGAACTTCTCCCTTCGGTCGACCACGTTCGGGAAAGTTTAACAGCAATTAAGAGGAAAATTCCTTCTGATTTTTCCCAAATTTTTGCTTTGCAAAAACTTCTCATAATCCCGAGGTGATATACGACCCGAGCAGCTCAGAGAATTTTGAAAAAATTCTCTGGGACATTCAAAAGGCGTTACTTTTGAAGTGAATCGAACCTAAGAAAATAATAGGAATTTTGTTAAGAATTACCTGCAAGGTAGAAATATATTGCTACGCAATATATTGTATACGACCCGAGCAGGACTCGAACCTACGACCTAACGGTCACTGCAAATGATTAACATTGTAACAGCCGTTCGCTCTACCAGCTGAGCTATCGGGTCAATATTATTTTTTAGAGAATTTTGTTATTTAAAGGTTATTATTTTTCTTTTTCTTAATTTCCTTTAACCCTAAATCTTCAATATCTTCAACTTTACGTTTTTCTAAAAAATTATAAACATTTTTCTGTTTTGCTCCCCGAATAATTGAGATTATTCCTTCCTGTGCTGCTTCAATTCTTTCCGAAGGAGAAATAATTCCTACAAGATTATCATTTAATTCAAAATGTGATTCAGTTAAATCAGATAAAGTTTTCAAGGTTTTTCCGTTAGTTCCAATTATTCTTGCCCGGATTCTTTCAAGATCATTTCTTCTTGTATGGTCTTTAATATTTAATATTTCAAAAATGCAATCTCCTTCTTTGATTAAGATTGCGGACGAAAACGAAAATCCGAAATTTAATGCATCAATTACTTTTTCTGCAAAATATTCATCTTCAGGATTACCATTAATAAAGACTTCATTTCCCTTGTTTGTTATTTTTACATTTAATCTTTCTTGTAATTTCTTCTTTAGTGTTGTAATTCGCTGTATTTTTTCACATAAAATTGTTTTCATTTTCAAATGCTTTCCTAAAATTCACACTTTTGTGTAAATTTATGTTTTGAGAAAATACTAAAATTTAATTTAGTGAATTTTCCCATAATAATAAGAAAAATTTAATGGTTATAAGTTTTTTTGTTTGAGATTAAGCCTTAAAATTCCATTTCTTCTTTTTCAAGATATCCATTTTTCTTTAACCATTCAATTTGATTAGGTTTATATTTGAGTAAAATATCTCCTTTTGTATTATCTAGTTCCCAAGGTTCGACTATTACTACATCGGCAGGTCTAAGCCATAATTTTCGTTTCAATCTTCCAGGAACTCTGCAATTTCTGCTTTTGCCATCTACACAACTTACCATCATTTTATTTCCTCCAAGTCGTTGGTCGATTATTCCAATTACTTCTCTTCCGTGTGGAAGCGGTGCACGAACTACTTTTTGTTCTGTTTCTTCCTCTTCCGGTTTATAAAATCCCATGATAAATCAGAGTATAATTGGTTTTATAAAGATGTTGGGTTAAGAATTGTAGAATCCACAGACATATGTCG
>DUKY01000007.1 GCA_013329055.1 Nanobdellota archaeon | reverse complement strand
CCGGATTCTGGTCAATCACCTAATTTATTAATTGAATCAAGAAATGATTTATCAAAAGAAAAAAATGTAGCAGGATTTATTATTTTAAGTGATGTGGTTCTAAAAGAATTAGCTTATTTTTATCCAATAAATAAAGACGGGTTTTTATTAATTAAAGGAATCGGTGAGAATAAATTTAATCTTTATGGAGAAAAATTTATCTCTATCATTAATAGTTATATTAAATCAGAAAATATCTCAAATGAAATCTTAAACACTCGTGAACAAGAATTAAAAAAATCAATTCAAACGGAAAGACCTAAAATAAATGTAAAAGAAAGAACAGAAACAAGAAAAAGAAGAGTCAAAGAATTAATTGAACAAAAAATGTCAATAGAAGACATGGCAAATGATTTAGATTTAACAAGTAATACAATAGTAAATTATATTGGTAGATTATTAACCGATGATTCAAGTTTAGATGTGAAATACTTAAAGGAAAGTGTAAATGGATATAATGATATTGTTAATGCTTTTAAGAAATATGGAACTGAAAAAATTGGACCAATTTATGTAGAATTTTCCGGAAATGTAGAATATGCAGACATTATTCTGGTAAAAGTTTTAATGCTAAGTAAATAATTTTTTAATTTACTCAAAAAGACTCTCAATGCCCTTCAAATCAATTTCTTTAAGCAAGCTTTTTTCTTCAACAATTAAATCCTCAACAAGTTTTTTCTTTGATTCTTGTAATTTTAAAATTTTCTCTTCGATAGAATCCTGAGCAATCATTTTATACACAAAAACTTTTTTATCCTGACCAATTCTGTGAGCTCTATCCATCGCCTGCATTTCAACAGCCGGATTCCACCAAGGGTCCACAATAAAAACATAATCTGCACTTGTCAAATTTAACCCTAATCCTCCGGCTTTAATACTTATCAGGAAAGGCAAAGCTTTTTCACTTTCTTGGAATTTCAAAACCACTTTTTCACGATTCGGAGTTTGACCATCTAGATAAGAATACTTAATTCCTTTCTTTTCCAAATCTTCTTTTATAATTGAAAGCATTTTAACAAATGAAGAAAAAATTAAAACCTTATGCCCTTCTTCAAGAACCTTTTCAACTTCAATCATAAGTAAATCAAATTTAGAGCTATCGCCCTTATATTCTGGATCAACCATCTTTGGATGCAAACAAATTTGCCTTAATTTTGTAAGCCCCTCAAGGATTTTCATCTTCGATTTACTAAACCCATTTTGAGTAATGCTAACTTTTATCTCTTCCTTATAATACTCTTTCCATTCGTCATAATTTCTTCTTTCAGATTCAGAAAAATCACTCTTAAGGATTATTTCATTTTTCTCCGGCAATTCATCAGCAATAATCTTTTTAGTTCTTCTAAGTAAAAAAGGACTAATAATTTTTTTAAGTGAAGCATTAACATCTTTATCCTGATTCTTTTCAATTGGGAACATAAATGTTTCCTTAAAAAAGTTATATCCTCCAAGATAACCGGGATTTAAGAAATTAAATAAACTCCAAAGTTCCATTAAATTATTTTGAATTGGTGTCCCGGAAATAGCAAGTTTATTTTTTCCATTTAAAGAACAAACACTTTTCGCGTTAATAGACTGCGGATTTTTTATGATATGTGCTTCATCTAAAACAATATACTCAAAAGTTATCTTCGAGAATAATTCTAAATCATTTTTTAAAACACCATAAGTAGTAATTATCAAATCATTATTCTTTATAATCTCTTGAATTTTTTGATTTGAATTAATTCTTTTAGTCCCATGATGCACGTAAACTTTTAAATTAGGCGTGAATTTTTGTATTTCATTTTTCCAATTAAAAACTAATGAAGTCGGAGTAATGACTAACAAAGGTTTTGTATTTTTATTTTTTTCATCCTTAATCTTTTGAAATAAACTTAATGTTTGCAATGTTTTACCTAAACCCATATCATCTGCTAAAATTCCGTTAAATCCGGATTTATTCAAAAAACAAAGCCAATCATATCCGGCTTTTTGATAAGGTCTAAGTTCTGCATTAACATTTTTTGAAATTTTTTCAGGTTTAATTTTTTCAAATTCTTTAAAGATTGTTAACATTTTTTGGACATTATTATCCATGCTGACATCTGCTGAAAATTCAATTAAATTATTCAATATTGCCATATGATATTGTGATAATTTAGCCTGAGAATTTTCAAGCTGAACAAGACCTGAATAACATTTAAGACTATTAATCCATTCCTGAGGGATTACCGCTTTTTTCCCGTCAGATAAATCAATAAATCTTTTATTTTTGAAAATTGTTTCCAAAACATCCTGTATATCCACAGAATCATGTCCAAATTTAATTGTTCCTTTAATTTCAAGCCAATCAATTTTTTTAGTCACATTTAAACTCATATTTGGTTTATGTTTTACAACCTTGAAATTAAATAATTTTTCCTCTCCCATTATTTGAATTCCTTTTTGGCTGATTTGAGGGATTTTTTCCATTACAAAATCAATTAAATCTCCGTCAATTACAAAATAATCAAGTTCATCATGCGTAATAACCCCCATGGAATTAAGCTGTTCAACAATTTCATCTTCTTGTTCAAAATCTCTTGGGATATTATAAATAATATCTTTTTCCACTAAAATCATTTCTTTATTTGATGAAAAATAATTAACCTCTCTGGAAGCATAATCAAATTTAAGCTTAATTTTTATTTTATTGTCTAATCTTTCTAAATATAATGTAGCTTTTGGGATAACACATTTAGATTTTCTTTGCAAATCATCCGAAATATTAAAATCAAAATTATTTAATATCTTTTGATAATATTTTGAAAAAAAATCTTTTAATTCTTCTTCATTAAGTTCTAACTTTTTTGGATTTTTTATAATGCTTCTAACAATTTCCAGATTTAAATCGTCGGCATATTCATAAAAGCATCTTCTGTTGCAATCAAAAACCCATAAACTATTTATCCCCATTTCAACTAAATTCATCTTTGAAATTCCGCTTTTTCTTTTTTTTGTAACAAAAAATGGTTCAAGAGTATATAGCAAATCATCTTTTTTCTCGATTTCCCAAACAATTTTAAATTTATCATTCGAGAAAACTGCCCCCAAAATTATTTCCTGCTCTTCAAAATATGATCTCCTTAAAATCGGCATCATCAAGTCAGTGCTGACATCATTAAATTTAGTTTTTATAAAACCTAAATTTGTATAACTAATCCCATAGTTGTCCCCTTCATCAATAAACCTAAGAACATTACGGGTATTTTTGCTGATTTGCCATTTAGGTGAATCAAAATCTTTTGTAACAAATTTTATTGGAATCCCATAGTTGCTATCTTTTTTGACATTTCCTTTTTGAACTTTTAATAGCTGTCTATCCTTATTGAATTCTTCAAAATTAAAATAAATCATGCTCTTTTTTTCAACATTCGGGATATTCGGAAATAATCCTTTAAAATAATCTAAATCCTTTTCTTTCTCTTTAGATAATAAAATGTTGCCAATCTTATGATTAAAATCATTTTTTTCTTTTTGTAACATTTTATACAATAAAACCGCCCCTGCATGTTCGCATCCATTATCATCCTCTCTATGTGAACAGTTGCAAAAATGAATAAGTTTATCTTTATCAATTTCTAAATTAACATCATAACCTTTATTATCGACTTTTAATAAAACATATATCTTATCTTTTGAATCTAAATTTTTTCTGGTAATCTCTAACTTTTTATAAATTTTTATTGCCTCAAACCAATCCTTTTCGTTGATATATTTGCAAAAAGTTGTAATTGATTTTTCATCTAGTCCTAAATTCAATAAAGTTTCTTTAATATCCTTATTTTTTAAATTAACCATCAATTCCAAGGATACTGAGGGTTTATATTTTTTTGGGTTTTAGTAAGAATCTTAAGTTAAGAATTATTTTATCTAAAAACCCTTTTTTTAGGAGATTTTCTTTAAAATCTTTTTCATTCTTTCAATTGTTTCTATCTTTTCTCTTCCTTTTGCATATTCTTTTAAATAAGTTTTATATCTTTTATGAATCTCTTTAATCGCTGCCTTTCTGCAAATTTCATCATTTATTATCCCTGTAGAAGCCATATTAATCCCCATATCTGTCGGAGATTTATACCCAAATGGATATTTTTTATCAGTAATTTTTTGAGCAATTTTTTGTAATATTGCAAAATTTTCAATATCTCTGTTATAATTAACAACTTTTTTTTTATATGCCTTCAAATGATAAGGATCAAACATATTTTTATCCCCCAAATCTGCTGTTGCCGCTTCATAAGCAATATTAATTGGATGAGATAATGGCAAATTCCAGATAGGGAAAGTTTCAAATTTAGCAAAACCGGTTTTCATCCCGCTTCGGCTTTCATTATAAATCTGACTTAAGCAAACAGCCATCTTTCCTGAACCCCCTGCAGCACCGGTAACAATAACTAATTTATGTTTTAAATGAACAAATGGTTGCTCACTATAACCTTTCAAAACTTTTTCTAAATCCGAAGGGTAATCCTTTATCTCAAAATGAAATAAAACTCTTCTGCCTTTTTTTTCAAGCTTTCGTTTTAAATCTCTGGCTTCTTGCTCCCCTTCATATCTAGTAATAATAACATAACTTACCTTAAATCCTGCTTTTTCAATCTCCTTAATATCTTTAATCGTCTGTTTAAAATAAGTTAAATTAAAATCATTTGAAACTCTTTTATATGCAAGTTCTTTAGAATTAACGCAATAAATTAAATCAAAATCTCCCAACTCTTTTAATAACTTAATTTTGGTATTTTTTTTATAACCCGGTAAAACTCTCGAAGCATGACCATCATAATATAATTTCCCTCCAAATTCTAAATAAAGTCGGTCAAATCTATTTAAACGTTTGAACACTTCTGCTTTTTGAGCATAGATGTACTTTTCATAATCAAACCCTTTTTTGAACACTCGATAATTAATTAAGAATAATTTAAATATGTTCCTTCTTTTATTTTAATAGAGGTGAAAAAGTGAATACTCAGATTATTGCAACAATTGGTCCAGCAAGTTCAAATTTAAACATTCTTAGACAAATGATTCAGGAAGGAGTTAATGTTTTAAGATTAAATACAAAATATGTTTCTGTTGAAGAATTTGATAAATTTTATAATAAAATAAAAAATTTCAAAAAAATTAAGATAATGGTTGATATTAAAGATAGAAATCTTCTTGAAGAATATAAAAATAAAAAAATCGATTATTTAGCTGTATCATTTGCGGAAAAAGAAATTGAAATTAAAAAAATTAAAAACATTTTTAATAAAAATGTTAAGGTTATCTCAAAAATAGAAACAAAAAAGGGCGTTGATAATCTTGATAAACTAATGCAAGTTAGTGATGGAATAATGATTGCAAGAGGAGATTTAGGAAGAAATATTTCTATTGAGAAAGTGCCTTTTGTTCAAAAATTAATCACAAAAAAATGCAATAAAAAAAATATTATGTCTATAACTGCCACAGAGGTTATGCCATCAATGATAAATTATATCCGTCCTTCAAGAGCCGAAGTAAGCGATATTGCAAATGCAATTATTGAAGGTACTGAAAGTTTAATGCTCTCGGAGGAAACTGCTATTGGAAAGCATCCTGTTCTGGTTATAAAAAATCTGAAAAAAATTATTCTTGAAACTGAAAAAAATTTATCTAAATTAAAATGATAAAAAAATCAAAAAAAGATATTATAAAATTAGGCACAGCAAGTATGTTTAATGATGTGGGTAGTGAAATGATTACTCCATTATTACCTTTATTAATTAACTCTTTAGGCGGAGGTGGCGTTGCTGTCGGAGCATTAAGCGGATTAAGAGAAGGCTTAGCAAGTTTATTTAGGCTTTTTGGAGGTTGGATATCTGATAAAACAGGTAAAAAAATGCCGTTTGTATTTTTTGGATATTTTTTCTCTGTTCTTGCAAGATTATTGCTCTCCCTAGCCACTAGTTGGCAATATATTATTGCTCTTGTTTCGTTTGAAAGATTCGGAAAAATTAGAGATGCTCCAAGAGATGTTATGATTTCTGATTTAACAAAAAGGCGTGGAGAAGGTTTTGGGATTCATCAAATGATGGATACAACCGGTTCAGTAATAGGTTCAATACTTGTTTTAATTTTATTCTGGAAACTTCAATTAAGTTTTACGACAATCATTATAATTGCCGGATTTCTTTCAGCATTTTCTATCTTGCCTTTATTTTTTGTAAAAGAATCTAAGTCAAAGTCAAAAAAAATGAGCGGTAATTTTTTCAAGGATATTAAATGCTTAAATCATAATTTAAAATATTTAATTTTAGTAACCTCTATCTTTACGCTTGCAAATTTTGGTCTTTATATGTTCTTGGTTCTAATGGCAAAACAAATGACCGGAAGTGTAAGTATTGGTCTTTTGTTGTATGTTTTATTCAATATTGTTTGGGCAATCTTTGCAATTCCATTTGGAGACCTTTCAGATAAAATTGGAAGAAAAACTGTTTTAATGCTCGGTTATTGTTTATTTTTGATAATAAATGTCTTTATGGCATTGTATCAAAATTTCATCATGCTCGTAATTACATTCATTCTTTACGGTCTTGTTTATGCCTGCACACAATCAAATCAAAGAGCATATATTTTAGATCTTTCTAAGGGATGCAAAGGAACTTCATTAGGCATTTATTATATGGTTAATGGTTTAGTCAGTATCCCTGCAGGAATCATCGCAGGATTTTTCTGGAATATATCTGTCCATGCTATGTTCATTTACCTTGGATTTATGTCAGTATCCGCAATTATTTTTTTAATCTTCACAAAAGAAAAAATTAAATAACATTTATTAACAACTAATTAATCTTTAAATTAAAATGGAAGAAAGGGAAAATTTATTAAAAATCTTTCAGGAAACAAAAGAGGCAATAAAAAGAGAGGATGTTCTTAAATTAAAAGAATTAGGAAATCAAACAATTCATACTGCTTCAATAGTTCAGGATCCGGATAGCATTGCTGTTGCAATAATTGTTTATTCATTAAGTAAAATTATTGAAAGAAATTATCATAAAAATTCAAAATGGAGTGATGAAATTATTTTAATTGTTGAGAATATAATTCAGGATTTGCAAAAAGATGATACAAAACTTTTTAGAAAGGATTTGCAAAAAATTAGGCATTCTATAAATCAATTTTCTAAAAAATTAAAAGTTTACATCAAAGAAGTTTTTAGAAAAGCAAGTATAAACAAAGCCTCGAGAATTTATGAGCATGGTATCTCTATGGAAAAAACTGCAGAATTATTAGGCATCTCAATGTATGAATTAGCAGATTATGCAGGACAAACAGGTATTTCAGATGTTTTACTTGGTAAGACTCTTGACACAAAAGATAGAATTAAATTAGCAATGGATATGTTTAACTAAAATGACCGAAGAGAAAATGATGATTTTTGATGCAAGTTCTTTAATTAGTTTTGCAATAAACGGATTACTCCACGAATTAATCGAGCTAAGAAAAATTTTTAATGGAAAATTTATTATTACTAACGAAGTTAAATCAGAAATAATTGATAGGCCTTTAACAATTAAGCGTTTTGAATTAGAAGCCCTAAAATTAAAAAAATTATTAGATGATAAAATTATTGAACTGCCCTCTGCAGTGGGTATAAGTGATGATGAAATATCAAGGGGAACAACTCATTTTTTGAATCTAGCAAATACGACTTTTTACGAAAAGCAAAAAAATATTAATTTAATTCATCTAGGTGAAGCTTCTTGCTTAGCCTTAAGTAGAATTTTTGAAAAAAAAGGAATAATGAATGTCATTGTAATTGATGAAAGAACAACAAGAATGTTATGTGAAAAACCGGAAAATTTAAGAAAATTATTTGAAGACAAATTAAAGACAAAAATTACTTCAAATAAAAATAATTATCCTATTTTTGAAGGATTAAAATTAATTAGATCTGCCGAATTAATTTATGTATTATATAAAAAGAATCTTTCAAGATGGAATGATTCAAGGATTTTAGATGCTATGCTTTGGGCTGTAAAATTCAAAGGTTGTGCAATAAGCGAAAAAGAAATCCAGGAAATAAAAGCAATTGGTTAAAAATTAAAAGGGAACATTTTAAAAATTGAATTCTTTAACTTAAATTATACGGGTGCGTAGTATAATGTTTATTATGGTCGGCTCCAGCCCGGCAGACGGGGGTTAGATTCCCTCCGTACCCATTAAGGAGGCTCAGAGAATTTTTCAAATTCTCTGGGACTTCAAAACAAGTATATTTTGAAGTGAATATAACCCAAGGGTTAGATTACTTCAAAAGTAACGCCTTTTGAAGACTTCAGGTTCCCTGAAGTTCCAGAGATTTTCAATCTCTGAATTCCCAAAAATTTCTTTAGAAATTTTTTAGGACACAACAAAATCTGTAATTCTGATCTGTGCGTAGGCACAGTATAGATTTTGTGTTTCAGAGAATCTTTGATTCTCTGTACCTCCGTACCCATTAAGGAGGCTCAGAGAATTTTTCAAATTCTCTGGGACTTCAAAACAAGTATATTTTGAAGTGAATATAACCCAAGGGTTAGATTACTTCAAAAGTAACGCCTTTTGAAGACTTCAGGTTCCCTGAAGTTCCAGAGATTTTCAATCTCTGAATTCCCAAAAATTTCTTTAGAAATTTTTTAGGACACAACAAAATCTGTACTTCTGATCTGTGCGTAGGCACAGTATAGATTTTGTGTTTCAGAGAATCTTTGATTCTCTGTAAGTAGTGAACATCCCTGAATTTTGGAATAAATATTTAAATTAAATAAATTTAAAATTAATAATGAAGAAAATAAATTTTAATGAATTATTAAAAAATATAAATTTTAGATTTTATTTATTATTATTAGCTCTTATAATCTTTGGATTAATTTTATCTATTAATTCTGAAGATAAATCTCTTTTTGGTCCTTCAACAGGAAAAGTAGTAATGAATCTTCCTCTAAAAGCATCTGAAATGGATTACCAAAATTTAAATCAGGAATTTACAAATAATGAAATGATGAAAGATTTGCCAAAAGACACAAAAATATTGTTAAGATTTTACAATTTTAATAGCGGATTTAGGCAATGGGAAAAATCATATGTATTTAATTTAGGAACTTTTGTTGAAGGATCTACAGAAGACTATGACCTTTTATTATATATGCATTCAAGTTATCTTGCCGCATTAAACTCTTATAGTGTTTGCTCAATTATTAAGTCAGCAAATAAAAACGGAGACTTAGGTGTTGAAATGAACTTGCCTGCAACAAAAGCTCTTTGGAAATATAGATCTCTATTAAAATACAAATCTTGTTTATAATTTCTTTATTAAAAACATTTAAAAATATCTTTTACAATAAAGTCTTAATGGAAGCAAAAAAATTGGTGATTTTTAACGTAAGTTTAATTTATCTAATATTTTCATTTGGATTGGTAAGCTCTGATCTTTGTAGTGTGCAATCATCTTGTAATCCTAATAATACTGTATTCAAAATGTTTTCTCAATCAAATTCTCATGCTGAAAGATATGATCAAACAAATTTTAATTATTATTTATGTTGTGATTTTTCTTATCCCAATCCACATACAAACAGTGATAGCAGGCAAAATAAAGTTGCAAGTCTTTCAAGCATAACTAACGCTCATGTTCAAGCACCAGAACAAACAAGTTACACAAATAATGTTTATTTTGGCGATTTGAATTGTGTAAGTAGCAGTGGCTCTTGCAGTTCAACTTATCCTATTCAAATGTTTTCATTATCTGGTGCAACAAATGCACATGTTGGAACTTTTAATGAATATAACTTAAAAGTATGTTGCAAACAGGCAAGACCTTGTGGGGATGGTATTCTTCAAAAACCAAATAGTTATTTAATTAATGAAATTTGTGATGATGGTGCATTAAATGGAGTATATAGTGATATTGCCCCTTATAATTGTAACAAATATTGCAATGGTACTGGACCTCATTGTGGAGATGATGTTATAGATATTTCTTTTGAAACATGTGATGATGGTGGTAAATTAAGTGAAGATGGATGTTCAAATATTTGTAAATTAGAAACAGCAGCATTTTGGGTAAATTCTGAAGGACAAAGAATTGGTACTTTTAATTCAACAGATATCCCTGCTCATATTGGTGAAACTGTTCAATTGATATTTAATAACACTGGTCGTGATTTAACTGGTTCATACTCTTTTGAAATCTTTGAAGATGACCCTGCTTTTGATGATGAAATTAGAACAGGTATAAATGCTATTCCCGGAACATTTAGTAGGGCAGGTTGGGGAAGAGTAATTGGTGTTTGGACAATAACTGAAGAAGATTATTCAATCACTGAAATAGGTGATTATGATGGTTTTTATTTTAAAGTTGAAGGATATGAAAGTCCTAAATTAAGAATTTTACCTTCAGATGTTACACCCTGGTGCTCAAATTATGAAGATGAATCATCTTGTAAAGATTGTAATTATATTGGTTGTGATGCAGCAGAAAATAGTGTAAATGAAAAAGTCTTTGAAGCATTTCCCGATATTTGGAATGATACAAAATGTGGCGATGAAGTAGCAGGTCCTGACCCCTCATGCACATATTTAATGTTATGTAAATGTATATGGAATTCTTCAACTAATAAATGTGATTATACATGGGGTTCTTCTCCTGGACTAGATTGTGATCCTGATAGTAGTATCCCCGCAATTGGTAATTGTAAATATAGTGAAAGCACAGTAGATACATGTGATGATGGATTTTTAGAATATTCTTGGTCAACTATTTGGGCTTGGGGAGCTGATAATGGATACACAGCATATGGTAATGGTCCTTCTGATGAAGTCGCTGATTATGTTTTAGCAAATGGACTTTATTATTATGATCCATTTAAATTATCTCAAAAATGTATCGGGGGTTCAAATATTATCCCTTGTCCTGCTGAGATACAACTTCCATTCTTTGGATTTTATAATTTAATCATTACTATTTTCCTAATTGTTGGAATTTATTCAATGATATCTTTAAGAAAAAATTAATTGGACAAATATTTATAAATCTGTATTGGTTCCTTTTTAAAAATGAGGATGATAAAATTTTTTATAATTTGCATGTTTTTAATTAGTTTTGTAAGTGCAAGTTTCCAAGTAGGTAACCTTTCTCATAGTATCGACACTTATTATGGTCCTCAAAAAATAATTAATGGCTGGATAAATATTAGTTTAAATAATGAACCTTCTGATTCTCTATTTCGTGATTCAAGCGGAAAAATAATTAGTTTAATTAATTTATTAAAGATTAATGAAGAGGCTGATTATAAATGTACAAATTTAGCTTGTGAAGTCGAATATCTCCCAAAAAATGGTCAGGAAGTAAAAAGTTTTTATTTAAGTAGTGGAAGTAATCAAATGATCGGATTAAATCTTCAAGGTAATATCTTGAATATTAATTCTATTAATTTTACTATTGATAGCGATGCAGGTCCGTCTTGCACAAATCAACTTAAAATAGACTTTACCAAAGATGGATTAATTGAATCTGGAAATTCAAGAGTTTCAGATGCACAAGCCTGTAATTATTTAAAAACAAGAGGATGTTTTTCTGGAAATAAGACATTAAGCGAATTTACTATTGGAACTTATCCAAATAAGCATTGCCAAAGAATAAAACTTACTGAATCTCCTGGTTTTAAATTAGGTGCATGGATTAATCCTTCGGGGGATACAAGAAATTTATCAATGGGACTTTATAATTTATACGGAGAAAAATTAAAAGATTGCAAATTGCCTTTAGTAAATCAAATAGGAGAATATTCTTGTGATGTAGAATACTTAGTTACAGAATCACAAGAATATTTTGTTTGTATTTATTCAGAAAAAGATCAGGGAACTTCAAAAATAAGAGGTTATCAGGATGCAGAAAATGGATGTGGTTTTTATGGTTCAGACATCGGTCTTGAAATAGCTTCTTTTGAGATCTTTGCACAAGGTAAAAGTTTCGATAGCATAGGAAAAATTAACATTACAAGTTATTTAGAAGGTCAAATATCATTAAATAGCCTGATGAGCGATTATATAATTCAAAGATATGGTTCTTTAGACTGTTCAAATAATTGCATTATCCCAATCGTTTTTTACTCAGGGGCAAATCAAAATATTAATCTTTCAAATTTAAAAATTAATTATGACACAACTTTAGGTCCAACAATAAGTAATAAATTTTACGACTTAGACAGAGTTTCATCAAATATCACTGCAGATTTTCAACAGCTTCAATTAAATCCTGCCAAATTTTTAACTCCAAATAATTATGGAGAAAAGAATTTTACATTAACTTTAAATAACAAAAGCATTTTCACTCAAAAAATTTTTGTTGAAAGAATTCCAATCTTGCAAAGCATTAAACCAACAAAAACTGTAACAGGATATCCTACTGATTTTAAAATCAATGCTGAAACATTTGAAAATAGCACAATTGTCAAATATGAATGGAATTTTGGAGGAAATAGCACAAATATAACTTCTGTAAACACAATCACCCATACATTTGAAAATTTAGGTCAATATGACATTACCGTCACAATTACAGATTCAAAACAGCGAGTTGTATCTAAAACTTTTAGTGTAACTGTCGGTTCTCCAAAAGAAATTATAGAGGAGATTTTAGCTGGAAAACAAGCTGATTTATCTAATGTTTTAACCCAAATAAATACATTCACCCCTTTTGTAAAAAAAGGCTTGGAAGAATCACTGGATACTTATAATATTGAGGGAGAACTAAAAGGAATTCAAACAGAATTTTACGGAGCAAGTTCTGTGGAAGAGTATAATGTTATTCTTGTAAAATTATTAGCTATGGATATTCCAAAATATTTAGTTCAAAGTATGAAAACAGATAAAATCTCTTTTTATCCAACCCCTCAAAATATAAACCTTGATATCCTTCAATTAATTGGCGGAGGCGATTATTCTATACAAGGTGAAGAAGCATATATTAAAGCTATTCAAAGATGGGGTCAGGCAAATTTAGACGTAAAAATTATTTTTGAAGGATACGATGTAGGTTATGAATCTTCTATTGATAGTGTTCTAAAAGTATTTACTATTGAAATTACTGAAAAAGGTGAAATCGTGCATACCCCTTATTTAATACTAAAAAAACTTGAAAATTTAAAATTAAAAGAAAATTATTTAGATAAAGAAGAATCAGGTTATATAGTAATAGAATTAATTGATCCTTCTTATGAGATTGTTTTTTCCACAACTGAAAATGTAGACTTTACCAATTTGCCGTTGTTTATTTCTCCTGCTCTTGAAAGATTAAATCTTGAAGAAGAAGTTAAACTTGCTGAAGAAAAAAAGTTTAAATTATTTCTTTTTATGTTTATATTATTTTTATTAATTATATTGGGAATAGTAGCATATATTATTTTACAAGAATGGTACAAAAAGAAATATGAAGATTACTTATTTAAAAATAAAAATCATTTATTTAATTTAATAAATTACATCCAAAATGCAAAACAATCTGGAATGTCTGATCAGGATATAACTTTGAATTTAAAAAAAGAAGGTTGGACTATGGAGCAAATTACTTATGTTTTAAGAAAATATGCAGGTAAAAGAACAGGAATGGTTGAAATTCCTCATAAAGAATTATTTGAAAAATTAAAAAATCTGCCCTCAAAAGTAAGTATTCAAAAAAAACCTATTCAAGAAAAAACCCCTTTTGGTTCTCAAGTAGCCCCAAGAGGCAAATTTTCTTCAAATACACAAAAGTTTAATAAACTATAAGGGATTTGGTAATAATATGGTAATAAAAGTCTTAAAAAATTTTGTAAGAAGGATGTTTTCTGGTCTTTACAAAGATAAAAGAGATATTAGTTTAGGGTTTTATGGTCCTCCAAATGCCGGAAAAACTAGTCTTGCAAACCGAATTTGTAAAGATTTTACCGGTGAAGAAATTGGAAGTGTAAGTAAAGTCCCGCATGAAACAAGAAAAGTTCAATTTAAGGAAAAAGTTGAAATAAGTCATAAAGGAAAAACCATGACCTTCAAAATGATTGACACGCCTGGAATTGCAACAAAGATTGATTATGAAGAATTTTTAAAATATAATGTAAATAAAAAAGATGCAAAACAACGGTCAAAAGAAGCAACTCAGGGAATTATCGAAAGTATAAAATGGCTTGATGATATGGATATGGTGGTTATTGTTTTAGATGCAACAGAAAATCCGTATAATCAGGTAAATATCACAATTATCGGCAATTTAGTTGCAAGAAAAATACCTGTTTTAATTGTTGCAAATAAAATTGATATGAAAAAAGCGAATATCAAGCAAATTGAATCAGCATTTCCTGATTATGATGTTGTGGGAATAAGTGCAAAATACGGAAAAAATTTAGAAGAATTTTACGAATCAATATTTAAATTAACAAAAGATCTTTAGTAATAATTAAAAAGTATATTCTTCGATATATATATTAAAATGACTCAAAAAAATGATGGAATGAAAAAAAATCTTGGAAAGATTAAAGGCTTTTCTATTCAGTTCTTACCCTATTCGGAAATGAAATCTTTAGATGGCAACGAAAGAATTCAAAAGATTTTAAAGATTGTTTTGGGAAATAATATCCTAATATTGCAAGGTCGATTAAGAAACGAAGAAGAAACAAGATTAATCTGGGATACAATGGCAATGGTTGATCATGTTAAAGGTTTTACAGGTATTGAATTAGCAGTAATTTCTGAAGATGATTTAAGTTTTTTTGGAACTTTAAAAAAAGGAGTTGTGAATCTTATTAGTGGCGGAGACCTTGGTGCAATAACAATCATTGGTCCTGCAACAATTGTTAAAGAAATAAAAAAGAATCCTAAGAAGATTGAATTATTATTAAATAAATAATCTTTGATCTAATAAAAATATTTATAATCGATAATAATCTATTTTTTTATGAAGGCAATTTCAAGGGGAACAGAAATATTTGTAAAATTACAATCTATGGAAGAATTAAGTCAATTAGAATCGCAAAGTTTATTTGGAATGCTTAAATATACAGAAATTTTTTCGAATAATGATGGTCCTACACCCGAAGTACAAATTCCATTTTCCTTAAAAATTGATTATTCTCAAAGAGAAGAAGTTAATGTAATTTTGTCCCCTCAGGATGCTTATATTGCCAAAGCAGATAATATTAGTTTTTTTATTAATCACGAATATTATGAATTATTAAAAAAAGAGAATCATGCAACAGCCAGATTTTGGTTAGATGGTAAATTAAAGACGACATTAGAAAATATTAAATAGTCCTTAAGCTTTAGATAATCATGCCACACCAGTGTACAAAGTGTTCTAGGTTTATTCCTGTTGGAAGCAAAGAATTACTGGAAGGGTGCGGGAATTGCAAAAGTAAATTCTTTTTTTATATAAAAGAAGAGCAATTAGAGAAAATAAGGAATAATCCAATAGAAATACCTGAAGATGAAAGAAAAATTGTTGAAAGAGATATTCGTGATATTGCAGGAATAACTGATGAAAGCATGCCGGTAATTTTAGATATTGAATCCATAAGAGCTATTGGTTCAGGTAAATTTGAAATTGATGTTGTAAATTTATTTAATAAAGATCGTCCATTAATATATAAATTTGAAGAAGGAAAATATTTAATTGACTTAGCAACAACACTAAGGCAAAATATGAAAAATCAAAAATAAAGTAAAATTATAAAAACCATTTTTTTCTTGAAATTAATATGACAAAAAAAATTAATCAAATTTTAAATCAGGTTTTGATTCAGGTTGAACCTTCAAAAGAAGATTTGAAACTTATTGATACATCCTTGAAAGATTTTTTAAAAAAATTTAATCAAAATCTAAAAAAATTAAAAATTAAAGCTGAAGTATTTATTGGCGGAAGTTTTGCAAAAAAAACTGTAATAAAAAAAGATTCTTATGATGTGGATGTATTTGTCCGTTTTGATAAAAAATACGACGACAAAGACCTTTCGGGATTAACTGCTAAAGCTTTGAAAGGTTTTAAAAATCTTTTAAAAGTTCATGGATCAAGGGATTATTATCGGGTGATTATCAATTCTGAATTATATATTGAATTAATTCCTGTAAAAAAAATAAATAGCCCGGAACAGGCAGAAAACATAACTGATTTATCTTACTCGCATGTTAAATATATTAATAAAAACATTAAATCTCAGGAAATTTTAAATGACATAAAAATTGCAAAAGCATTTTGTCATGCCAATCATTGCTATGGAGCAGAATCTTATATCGGAGGTTTTTCCGGATATTCTTTAGAATTATTAGTCTATTATTATAAAGGTTTTATAAATTTCTTAAAAGCAATGACAAAAGTAAAAAAAGATAAATTAGTTATTGACATTGAAAAATATTATAAAAATAAATCTGTTGTTTTAATGGATATAAATAGTTCTAAATTAAATTCCCCAATTATTTTAGTTGACCCCACATATAAACAGCGTAATACTTTAGCCGCGTTATCGCAGGAAACATTTAATAAATTTCAGACAGAATGCTCAGGATTTTTGAAAAATCCCTCGATAAAATCTTTTGAGGTTCAAAAAACAGATCTTGAAAAAATCAAAAGTGATGCAATAAAAAAGAAAGACGAATTTGTTTTGCTGGAATCAATGACCCCTAAACAGCCAGGAGATGTTGCAGGAAGCAAATTATTAAAATTTTATAAACATCTAAGTGAAGAAATAAATAATTCTTTTGAGATTAAAAATAAAGGTTTTAATTATAATAAAAAGCAATCTGCAAGATATTTTTTTGTAGCAAAAAAAAGAAATGAAATTATCTTTGAGGGACCACTTATTAAAGATAAAGAAAGTGTTTTAAAATTCAAAAAGGAACATAAAAAAACTTTTACAAAAGAAGATAAAATTTATTCAAAAGAAAAAATTTCTATGAATCTCCCTCAATTTATTGAATTTTGGAAAAAGAAAAATTTAAAGAAAATTAAAGAGATGTATATCGAAAAATTAGAAATAGTTTGATAGTTGGGTAAATATCCTCGAAAACTTGTTTAATTTTCTTAAAGCTAATTTTCTATTATCTTGTGCAGTTGTATATTTTGGATTTAATCTAATTGCTTCCTTATAATCTTTTATTGCTTCCGAATATCTCCCTAATCTATACTTAGCTACTCCTCTATTATTCCATGCTTTTTCGTTTTCTGGGTTTAATCTAATTGCTTCATCATAATCTTTTATTGCCCCATGATCATCTCCTAAATTATTTTTTGCAGATCCCTTATTACTAAAACATTCTGCTAAAAATGCTGGAAATTTTATTTTTTTTGATCTAACAGGGGGATACATCGGAGTGAAATTATATTTCGAAGTATTTTCCAATGGAATATTTTTTTGTGTATCATTATAGCAAGTTAGTACATGGTCAATTGTAGAGTATGCTGTTAAATTAATCCCTTCAACTGCTCCGAAAGCCCACATTAGTCCGGTTAATGCAGTGCATTGTCCGACTTTATCTTCATCATTTAATATTTTTTCTATTGCAATCGGTACACTTGTTTGAGTTTTGTCATAAATGTCTTCATTATTTCGATACATCCATTCATGCATTGCAATTATTTCACAAAATTGAAATTCAGAGATAGGATATTCATATCTTTGATGATATTCTAGAAGTTCTTTATATTTAGAACTGTTTTTGAATTTTAAAATAAGTTTTTCAAAATTTTCCTGTGCTTGATATAATTCTTCAATATTTTTAAAATCATGACTTGCAAGCATTATTGCAGTTGGTTCAGATACACACGTTCCTCTATCTTTAACTTCATTAAACAATCTTTCTTCAAGTTTTAATATTTCCTGTGATTTCATTTTAATTTATTTAAATAAATCCCTTTTTGGATTATATTCTTTCCATTCTGCAAAACTTTCAATCTCTGAAGGAGCCTTATTTCCAATTAATTCAATATAACCAGGACTAAATTGGCTTGAATACCAATCATCATTCTTTAAATTTTTTGCTCTTGCTCTGGGTAAAAAATGTTTAATTTTAACATTTACTTTTTGTCCTCCTCGAATATTTAGATATTCCCCTGCTAAATTTTCAAACTTAAGTTTAGAAGAATTTACAAAAAGTCTCTCCGGATGTAATCCATAAATTACTGACTCCCCTTTAAAACAAACATTTTGTACCCCAAATAATAATCTTTCAAAATTTCCTTTTTTTATTTTTTTATGAATAATCTTCCAATCATTTATTGGTTGTGTCTGAGTTAATAATTCATCTGCATCTAAAACTAATACATATTTGCAATTTGCTTTTTCTAATGAATAATTTCTTGAAGGACCATATCCATCAAACGGATGATCAAAAATTCTTAAATTTGAATATCTGGATTCTAATTCTTCTAATATTTCTCTCGTGCCATCCTTTGAACCAGTATCGACAATAACTGCTTCTTCAACAAATGGTACATGAGACTCAATAAATCTTTGAATTCCTCCTGCAGGATTCATTTTTTCGTCTCTAACAATTGCACATAAAGAAACATCTTCAAGGATTATTGAAGATTTAGATTTATCCATATTAAAATCCTCAATTTTTAATAACTTTATCAAATAATTCTGCAAATGCCTGAGAAAAGAAATCAGAATTTAACCAAATTGCAATATCTGAATCTTTTGAAATATAAAATAAAATTTCTGTTCTGTCAACAATAAAGAATTTTGCATCAATATTAACAAATTTAATTTTAACATCTAATTTTGTTTCAATTTGTTTAACTAATTTTTCATCTCCGGATAATGCAAATTTAATATCAACATTAGCTTTTTTAAGTTGCTCTACTGTTTTTTGGAATAGTTTTATTTTAGAAATAATCTCCATAACATTTGTGCAGATTATAACTTCTTTATTGGCATTTAAAATAATTTCTCTAAGATGATTAGTAATGTTTGATTTTCCGGTTAATGCAGAAGAAATATCTTCCCTTTTAACAGTATTAATGCTTTCATCATACAATTCTTCTAATTTAGTAAATTCTTCAGTATTTTTGATATTTGATAATGTTAACATTTTTTCATCTGCATCAGTTCTAACATTATTTTTTAATTTTTCAAGAATAATTCTGGGCTTAACACCAATGTATTTTACAGGCTTGCCAATTTTAACAATTGCAAATCCTTTTTTTTCTAAACTCTCAAGCACATCATAAGTCCTTGATCTTGGAACTCTGGAAATTGACGCAACTTCTCCGGCTGAAGCAATACCTTTTCCAAGCAAAGCTAGCCATACTTTTGTCTCGTAAATATTCAAATCAAAGTAATCTTTGATTTTCCCAATGAGGTCTTGTTTAAGTAACATTTTAGTTTTTTAATAACTAATGAGTAGGAACATCCATTTATAAATCTTTTGATATTGTTACTTTTGTTAAGTAAGGACATTATTCAATATTTAAATTAATAACATTTAAATAAAATCAACTTTATTTATAATTAAAGATGGTGAACACAATTACATTTGGTGGATGGTATCAGCGAACAACTATGCACTTATCAGAAGTTTTTCAATTTCTTTCAGAAGGAACTTCAAAATTAGATCTGGATAAGGATAAACTTACAGAATTGCTAAAAAATATGGAGATTAAAAAAGTAGAGCGAAAAAATGATTATCTTGAATATATTGAAGCTATTACAAAAGAAAATATCATAATAAATTATTATGAAGATGGTCTGTATATTCTTAAAATTGAAGAAAAGGACTTAGAAAAAGATTTAGAAAAAGACATAAAAAAATTAAAAGAATATTTTGATACAAAATATAACCCTGCGATAAACTACCTTTTCTCTCTTGGTGCACCAACTCCTAAAATTCTTGCAAATATTAAAGATGACCATCCGATTGTAATTGGAGAAATTACTTCAGATATAAAAATGAAAAAATTTAATGAAAAAATTTATGGAAAAATCTATTCTGATACTAATTCAAAAGATATCAGAGTTTTAAAGACCAACAAATATATAATTGTTTTATCATCAAGACCAGAAAAAAGAGAATTATCTGATTTAATCGAAATGCAAATATTCTTTAAAGAATTTAAATCTCAACTTCATAAATATCTTAATATTCATCGGGCGATATGGGAAGAAATATCAAAAATTAAAGAACAAAAATTTATAGAAGGGGATAAAATCTCTATACAAAAAGCAAAGCTTGAAAGTTATGCAAAAACTGTAAGTCTCATAAGTAACAGAATCAATCAAATGGGTTCTTATGCAAAGACCAGATCCTCGTTGTCAAAACAATTAGGAGTTGATCAGGCTTTAATTTCTCATTTTCAATATAAATATGAAGATTTGTTTAACAGCTTAGAATACATTAAAGAGATTTGGAAAATGACTTCTGATTATGTTAATTCTGCAATACAAATATTAAGAGATATTGAAGGAAAAACCACAAGTAAAAATCTTAGATCAATCCAGCTTTTAGCAAGTATCGGAGTTATAACCGGAATTCTTGGCTATTTAAATAAAGAATATTTCTTGCCAAAAATAAGTCTAAATGGATTCCTTTATCTTGTTTCTTTGAGTGCTATTGCATTCTTATTAGATTGGTTCCTTTCATATCGAATGAAAAAAAAGAAATATGAATTAATGTTTATAGAGAGAAGTAAAGATATTTAAATAAATTTAATCTTTAAAGAAAGAAGATGGTGGAAACAAAATTGAAATCCGGTTATAGAAGTTTTATTGATTTAAAATATAAGCCAAGAGATACTGATGTTCTTTGCCAATTTAAAATAACTCCCGCAAAAGGTTATGAATTTAATGATGTAGCAAGCATGGTTGCAGGAGAAAGTAGTGTTGGAACATGGACAGATGTAAAAACAATGAATCCAAAAATAGGTAAAAAATTAGCTCCAAAAGTATATTATCTTGATAAAGAAAATAAACGAATTAGAATTGCTTATCCTCTGGATTTATTTGAACTTGGAAATTTACCCTGTGTAATGTCTTCTATCGGCGGAAATATTTACGGAATGAAAAGTGCAGATGGAATTTTATGGGAAGACGTAAGAATCCCAAAAAAAATGTTAAAAAGTTTTAAAGGTCCACGTTATGGAATTAAAGGTATAAGAAAATATTTGAAAATTAAAGACAGACCATTAGTAGGAACAATTGTAAAACCAAAAGTAGGTTTAACTTCTAAAGAACATGCAAAAGTAGCATATGAATCATGGTTAGGCGGATGTGACGTTGTAAAAGATGACGAGAATTTAACAAGTCAAAATTTTAACAAATTCAAAAAAAGATTTTTGTTGACAATTAAAGCTTTAAAAAAAGCAGAAAAAGAAACAGGGGAAAAGAAAGTTTATTTGATTAATTGCACAGCAGAATGTGAAGAGATGAAAAGGCGGATTAAATTTGTGGAAGAAAATGGGGGAAATTATATTATGCTTGATATTCTCACATTAGGTTGGAGTGCATTGCAAACTGCAAGAAACTTTACAAAGCTTCCAATTCATGCACATAGGGCAGGACATGCAATGTTTGATAGAAATCCTGAACATGGCATGAGCATGGAAATTATTGCACAGTGGGCTAGAATGGTCGGTGTAGATACGCTTCATATTGGAACTGCCTATGGAAAAATGACCGGAGATAAAAATGAAGTTTTGCATATAGAACAAGAAATTGAAAATAACTTTACTCCTGAAACAAAAAATAATCTTGAACAAAAATGGTATGGAACTAAACCTGTGTTCGCAGTAGCTTCAGGAGGAGTTTATCCAAGAATTGTAGATAAAATTATAGACTTTATGGGTAAAGATGTTGTAATTCAGGCAGGTGGAGGAATTCACGGTCATCCACAAGGGACAATTGTCGGAGCAAGGGCAATGCGTCAAGCTGTTGATGCTACCATGAAAAAAATTTCTTTAGATGAATATGCAAAAACACACCCTGAGTTAAAAACGGCTTTGGAATATTGGAGCAATGTTAGATAAATGTAAAATCACCTGCTTTTAAATAAGTAAAATTTATAAATTATAGCCGTTATAGTAATTATAGGAGTTATAAAATGAGCACAATTCAGGTAAGTGAAGAAACCAAGAAACTAATTTCTACATTTGGTCTTAAAGGCGAAAGTTTTGAAACAATAATAAGAAGGTTATATGAACGAGCAGTAAAAGATCAGGCAAGGCAATTCTTAATGTCTTCAGAAAATTGTATTTCTCTTGATGAATTTAAAAAAGAGATTGATAAAAAATGGCCAGAGTTGAAATAATTAAATCTCTTGGTGAAGAAATTAAAAAAAAGTTTAAAGGTGAATCTCATCAGATTGTTAAATTATTATATTCTTTAGAAGATAATCCAAAAAAGGGGAAATTTCTCGGAAATGTTTCAGGAACTTCTATAAAAGAATTAAAGTACAAGTCATTTAGATTTTATTTTATTGCTGACGGATATAAAATAAAAGTGATGAGCGAAGAAGAACTTTCCGATTTGTTATTAAAATTTGTGAGAATGTCTGATAAAAAAACACAGCAAAAAACCATTGATGAAATAAGACAAATATTAATTAAAATTGGTCCTTATGGATTTAAATAAAAGAGGTAAATTTAGTTGAGATATACAAAACTCAAAAAAAATAAAAACTTTTTAAGTTTTCTAATAATCAAATTAAACCACGGGAGGAAATTAATTTGATATATCAAATTTTCTTAAATAAAATTTACAAAGACCATACTTGTCCATTTTGTAATTTAAATAAAAAATTGATTATTAAAGAAAATTATTATGCAATATTAACAATCGCACGAGCTCCTTATATTAAAGACCATTTGCTTGTTTTTCCAAAAAGACATGTAATAAAACTTCATAACTTAAGATACAAGGAACAAGTTGGAATCGGAAAATTAATTTTATTTGGAATGAATCATTTGCATAAAATTTATCCCGGAGTTGAAGTTTCATATAAAGAAGGAGACGACTTAATCTCTGCAGGAAAATCAATTAATCATATGCATATTCACTTGGTCCCAAAAAAGAAAGTTGTTCATATGAGTCAGGAAGGAGATAAAAGAAATTTTTATTCAGAAAAAAAAGTTTTAAATGAAGTAAATAAATTAAAAAAATTATTTGATTAACGGAATTAATGATTAACCCAAAAGATAATAAAACCTCTTTCTTTTAATAGGATATGAAAGAACCAAATTTTAGAAAACTTATAACTGAAAATGAAACATTAATTCTTGCAGGGCGTGATGCAAAAAATAACGAAGAATTGATTGCACAGGTTAAACCCGATGAAGAAGTTTTTCATACCGCTGCCGTAGGAAGTCCATTCGTAAATATAAAAGGCAAACCAAAAAAAGGAGACATCGAAGAAGCCGCTATTTTTTGTGCAAAATATAGTAAAGATTGGAAAACAAATCAATCAGATGTAATCATTCATCGTTTTTTAGGTAAAGATATTTATAAAACTAAAGACATGAACCTAGGAACTTTTGGCGTTAAGAAAAGGAAGGTTATAAAAGTAAAAAAGGAATTAATAAAGTAATGGTAATAGAATATTATAATCCAACCCCTAAAAAAGATAGAGAACATTATCTTCAAAGAAGAATTAATTTATCTCAGAAGATTAATGAATTGCAAATTGAAGAAGGAATAGAGATAATGAGAAAAGGAGAAGTAATTCATTATCAAGGAACCACGATTATTTGCACCAAGCCGGAATTTCTGGCATTTCCCTTAATAGAAATAGGAGGAGAGATTAATTTTATTAGAGGAGCAAAATTAGGTTTGGAAAATAAAACAGGAATTAAATTAAGAAGAGCTAATATTAAATAATGGTAGCAATAAGAAACATACAATTAGGAAAACTAGGAGTAACAGATAATTTTATTGAAAGTCTGAAAAATCAATTTAAGACTTGCAAAAATGTAAAAATTTCGGTTTTACCAAGTGCAAGAGATGGAAAAGATTCTGTAAAGAAATATTCAACTGAAATTTTAGAAAAATTAGGAAAGAATTATTATGCAAGAGTAATAGGATTTACAATTGCATTAAAACGATTGAGGAGACCATGAAAGAGATAATCAATTCAAAACTAAACTTTGCCTACGCAAAGATCAGAAGTAAAAGTTTTGAATATATAGAAAATCAAAGATTTTCTAACATTATTATTTCAGGAAATATAAAAAAATGAAAGAAATAATAATGGATACAAGTTTTATCTTAACCTGTATTAAGCAAAAGATTGATTTTTTTGAAGAACTTATCGGTTTTAAAATTATTATCCCTCTGGAAGTTATTAAAGAAATTGAAGGTTTAAGCATCTCTAATTCTTCTGCACAAATTGCATTAGCATTATTAAATAAAGCAAATTATCAAAAAATAAGCTTAGGCAAAGGAATTGTCGACGAATTATTAATAAATTTTGCAAAAAAGAATCCCCTTATTATTATTGCAACTTTAGATAAAGAAATAAAAAAGAGCGTTAAAAATGAGAAAATGGTTATAAGGGGGAGAAAAAAGTTAGAAGTAATATGATAGTAACTTTTAAAAAGCAATATTTACTCTAAATTTTGTTAAAATGTTCTATATTGCAGAAGTTCAGGACCATGTAAGAGTTGAGCCAAAGTTATTTGGCTTACCAACTAAGGAAGCAGTTGACAAACAACTTCGAGAAACATACGTTAAATATTATGATAAAAAATTAGGTTCTGTAATTTCAGTTGTTGAAGTTTTAGAAGTTGGAGAAGGTATAATCATCCCTGGAGATGGAGCAGCATATTACAGTGCTAAGTTTAAACTATTAATCTGGAAAGTTGAATTGCATGAATTAGTTTTTGGTGAAATTTCTGAAATTACAACTTTTGGTGCATTTATTAACATGGGTTCAATGCAAGGAATGATTCATATTTCACAAACAATGGACGATTATGTAAGTTTTAGCAAAACAAATTCATTAATGGGAAAGGCAAGTAAAAGAAACCTTAAACAAGGAGATTTATGCCTTGCAAGAGTTGTAGCTATAAGCCATAAAGGAGAATCACCAAAAATCGGACTTACAATGAGACAACCCGGATTAGGAAAAATTGAATGGATTAAAGAAGATCAAATTAAAAAGCAAAAAGAAGCTGAAAAATTAATAAAATCTGAAGAAAAAAAGACTAAAGGAGAAAAAACTACCAAGGGAGGAAAAAAATAATGGCAAAACCAAAAGCATGTAAAATCTGCAATACAATTTTCGAAGAAGGAGAAAAATGTCCTGCTTGTGATTCACGAGAAAATACTGAAGGATTTAAAGGAAGAATTGTAATACTTAATCCTGAGAAATCTGAAGTTGCACAAAGACTACATTTAAAAAATAAAGGAAATTTTGCTATTAAAACAAGATAAAATGAAAATGAATATTATTAAAGAAACTAAAAATCCATTATTTGCAAGAAGAGAATTGCAATTAACTGTTGATGCTGAGATTGTTCCAAATCATAAAGATATTAAAAAATCAATTGCTGAAAAATTTTCAGTTGAAGAAAATGCAATTAAAATAAAAAATATTCTTGGAAAATTTGGTTCAAAAACATTTACTATCTATGCAAATATTTATCCTTCAAAAGAAGAAAAAAACAAAGTAGAACTAAAGAAAAAAAGAGAAATTGAAGAAGAAAAAGCTCAAAATCCAGAAAAAGTAGAGGAAAAAACAGAATAAAATGGCAAAAAAAGTAATCAAGAAGGGAAAGAAACCGCATAAGAATAAACCTACAAGTAAAAAATATACTAAATATAAAATTGAAGGAAATAAAATTACAAAAGAAAAATTCTGTCCAAGATGTGGACCAGGAGTATTTTTAATGAATTCACAAGGAAGACTTTACTGCGGAAAATGTCATTATTCGGAATTTATGAGCAAAAAGGTTGCTCCTGAAAGTAAATAATCTGTTAAATAAGAATAATTTTTAAAATGAGAACTAAAGAAATATATGAACAACTTGCAAAAGATAGCAGATATATTCATGAAATTAAAGATGCTAAAGAAGCATATGAAAGTCTTTTAAGAAAAGATAAAGAATTTATTAATAATCTTGGACCTTTAAATATAAATCAAGAAATGCTATTATATCAAATTTTGCAACAGAGGCATTTAACAGAATCAAGATCTCTTCTGGATTGTATACCCTCTAAATCTAACTCTTTTAGAGAATTTGATAAAAAAGAAGAAAAATATATTCTTTCAAAGATAATTGGTCATCTTGACTTATGTGATGATTATCATCATGAGCTTTTAGAATTAAGATCTTTAAAAAGATCATAGGTTTTTGTTATGCTAATCTTTAACTTAAAATTTTTTTCTAATATTTATATATTTTATTAACTAAAAGGTAATACATATGGATAATACAAAGGATAGTTCTAATATGTCATTAGATTATTTGTTTAAATTATTTAAAACATCTCTTGATACTCATAAAATTTTCTTTTATCAGGATAACCGTAATTATGGTTATATTTCGAAAGATACAATTTATATTAGTGATTCATATCCTATAAAACAACAAGTTTTAACAATTGCACATGAAATCCTACATTTTCATCCTAAATTTCTAAGTTATACAATTAAATCTGAAAGAATGAACGAATGTGCAGAATTTGCAATTACCCGATTTGCAAAAAAAATTCTTCATAACCGAAAAGATATAGCAAATCTTGTAAGAGAAGCATATAATTTTGCAAAAAAGAGAGATCAGGATGTACAAAGAGAAGAAAAAGAATATTTAGAATTGGTAAAAATCTCTTGCAGTTCCCCAAATCCAGATGAAAGAGTTAGAGCTAAAACAAAACTTGATAATTTGCCCCCCTTTTAATTTATCAATAAAATTATTAATTGCCTTTGAGTTATTTGCTCAATCTTAGGTCTTATATTAAAATTAATCTTTAAAGATTATAAAACCTAGGAGGTTCTCCAAACCAAAAAAATAGTTGATCTGAAGCTCCTCCTGGGTAAAAAGAGGTGATAATATACTCATGCCTTTGGATTATTTAAACCTTTCGGTTTTGTTACCCTTGTAAAATGACAGCGAAAATTTGAGTTTTTAAAAGGTTGCTACAGAATTAACAAATTATAACAAAAACAGAAAAATTTCTAATTCCCTTTTTGGACTCGCAAACCCTTGTAAACATTAAACCAAAAAGGTAATAAAAGCATTTTTGCTTTAAAAATAATGGAAAAAGAGGACATAAATCTGCATAAAAAAATCCAGCAAGAACAAATACATGATATTTTGTTTAATCGAGAAATAGGTTGGAAAGACATCATTTATGATTTAATTAATACTGAACAATTAGATCCTTGGGACATAAACATAGTACTTCTAACTGATAAATTCTTAGAAAAAATCAGGCAAATTGAAGAAACTAATTTTTTCATTTCAAGTAAAGTCCTTTTGGCCGCAGCGTTATTGCTAAGAATTAAATCTGAAATATTATTGAATAAATATGTAAAAAGTATTGACGAAATTTTATTTGGAAAAAAAGAAACAGGATCAAAGATTGCTTTTGAAAGAATTGAATTTAATGAAGAAATTCCTGAATTAATCCCACGAAGTCCAATGCCCCGATTCAAGAAAGTCACATTAAATGAGTTAATTGAATCATTAAATAAGGCAATAGTCACTGAAAATCGAAGAATCAAGAAAATAATAATCGATAAAAATGCATTAAGAATGTCCTCTTATTCAATGCCTAAAAGAAATTTTAGCATTAAAGATAAAATTAAAGAAATTTACGATAAATTATTTGAACAGCTTAAAAATGAAGAAAAAATTAAAAAAATAACCTTCACCCAATTAATTGGAGAAAGTAAAGAAGAGAGGGCTGTTTCATTTTACCCCTTATTGCATTTAGAGAATCAAAAAAAAATTTGGCTTGAACAAGAAGGTCACTTTAAAGAAATCGATATTTGGTTAAAAGAAACATACCTAAAACATAATCCTGACCCTTTTGCAGACCTAAAAAAAGAAATGGAAGAGGAAATTGAAGACCTTGAAGAATTAGCTAAAATGAAAGATATGATTGACGAAGAATTTGTTATTGAAGAAGAAGTTGAAGAAAAAAAATAATTATCTTTGAGATTCCTGTAATCTTTTAGCAAGTTTTTGAAGTTCTTTTTCATCAGCTTTTAAACTGTCATGCGAAGAAATATATCCTTCGTAAGTTTCAAAATATTTGTTATTTGAACTATTAAATTGTTTAAATTCTCCTCTTTTTAATTCGGGGGTATTATGCATTGGGAAAAGTTTAATATGTGCGTGATCAATTCCTGTTCCTTCCATTATCAGCCCAATTCTTCCAACATCTTCAAAATAATTTAATAAAATATTTGCAACTTTTTTTGATGTTAGTATAAATTTATTTAGTTCTTTATCTGGCATCTTCAAAACATCACCATCAAAATGTTTTTTTGGAATAACAATTGAAAAACCTTTTGTATTCGGGAAAGGAGATAAAAATGCCATGTATTCTTTATCTTCATAAAAAAGTCCTTCTCCTAAAGGTTTAATATTCTTTTTTGTAATCTCACAAAATATGCACTTTTCTTCTTTTGTTTTAAAATCATATTTTGCCATAAAATAATGTTGTAAATAAAGAATTTAAATTTTATGTAAAACTTAAAAACTATTTTTTATTTGATTTTCCATGAAAGTTGCAGTATTATTTTCCGGAGGAAAAGATTCATGTATGGCTTCTTATTTAGCAAAAGAAGCAGGTCATGAATTGTCATGCTTAATTTCAATCGTATCTGAAAATAAAGAAAGTTATATGTTTCATACGCCTTCAATTGAAAAGACTAAAAAACAGGCAGAAGTAATGCAAATTCCGTTAATTATTCAAAAAACTAAAGGAAAAAAAGAAATTGAACTGAAAGATTTGAAAAAAGCAATAAAAAAAGCAAAAGACGAATATCACATAGGAGGGATTGTTACCGGTGCTCTGCAATCTATTTATCAGGCATCAAGAATTCAGAAAATTTGTAATGAACTGGATTTAGAATGCTTTAATCCATTATGGCAAAAAGATGAATTTGAATATTTGCATGAAATCATTAACCTAAAATTTAAAGTAATTATCGTCGGGGTATTTGCTTATCCTTTGGATGAATCATGGTTAGGAAAAGAAATTAACGAAGAATTTATTGATAAAGTAAAAAAATTAAATCAAAAATATCAAATTCACCCTGCCGGAGAAGGAGGAGAATTTGAAACATTTACTTTGAATTGCCCGTTATTTAAAAAATCCTTAAATATAACTGACAAAAAAATTTCCGGAGAAAAAAATTCCTGGAGAATGGAAATAGATGTAGAATGAAAATATTAATTATTTCAACATGCAAGGAAAAATTACATGAATTAGAATTTGTAAAACCTATTGAAAAGATTTTACTAAAAAATGAAATTCAATTTTCAACAATTAATTATAAAAATTTTTCACAGGATAATTTAAACAATTATGATAAAATAATTATTCCAGGAACGTCACTAAAAGATTTTGAATATCTTCACTCAGGGGATAAATTTGAATGGATAAAAAATATTAATCAACCAATTCTGGGAATATGTGCAGGTATGCATATAGTCGGTTTTGTATTCGGTGCAAAGCCAAAATTTAACCAGGAAATCGGATTAAAAGAAGTAAAATTAAAATCAGATTTTTTCAACCTTCCAAAATCTTTCGAAGCATATTTTGTGCATAATATGTCATTAAAAGAATTGCATAATTTTGAAATTTTAGGCAAAACAGATATTGATAATGCAATTATTAAACATAAATCTAAAGAGATTTATGGAATATCCTTTCATCCGGAAGTAAAAAATCCTGAATTAATAAAAAACTTTTGTAAATTTTAAAATGCACTATCACATTATCCTAACAGAAAAATGTAATCTGCAATGCAGATATTGCTATGAAAAATCAATGCAAGAGTTTGAGAATGGATTAGAAAAAAGATTCAAATTTGATTTTTCTGCACCCTGTGATTTAGATATTGATTTAGAAAAATTAAAAAAGTTTTTAGAAAAAGATTCTAATCCCGTATTAATTTTCTATGGAGGAGAACCATTACTGCAAAAAAATAAAATTATTGAAATAATGGATTATCTAAAAAATTTAAACTTAAAATATCGTATGCAAACTAACGGTCAATTATTAAACCTTTTACCAAAAGAATATTTAAATAAAATTACAAAAATCTTAATTTCATTAGACGGCGATAAAGAAAGGACAGATTCTAACCGTGGTAAAGGAACTTATGATAAAATAATGCAAAATATTTCTTTAATGAAAAAAAACGGATATAACGGAGAGTTAATTGCAAGAATGACTATCGCTCAGGATTGTCCTGACATTTATGAACAGGTTTTAAATTTAATAAACGCAGGTTTTGATTCAATACATTGGCAATTAGATATTGGTTTTTATAAGGAAGATTTTAACAAAGAGAAAATTACAAATTTTATAAATAAAGTTAATGAATCAACTTCAAAATTAATTAAATATTGGATTGAAAGAATGAAAGAAGGAAAAGTATTGAAACTTTATCCTTTCTTAGGAATTATTGAAAGTTTGCTTAAAAAAGAAAAAACTTTAATTCGTTGTGGAGCAGGTCATTCAGGTTATGCAATAACCACTAACGGCAAAATCTCTGCTTGTCCGATAATGAATAATATCGAAGACTTTGTTTGCGGAACAATCGAAGATTCACCAAATAAATTAAAAAAGATTTTAGTTAATGAATGTGATTCTTGTGATGTAAAAGATATTTGCGGAGGAAGATGCATGTATTGGAGAAAAGCAAAACTTTGGCCTAAAACCGGAGACAAATTAGTTTGTAGATCAATTAAGCATTTAATTAGTGAATTGCAATCTGCTTTGCCGGAAATAAAAAAATTAATTGATAAAAAAATAATCTCTCAAAAAGATTTTGATTATGAAAAATATTTTGGACCTGAGATAATACCTTGAATATTTTAATTTAGGGGAATTTTTTTAAAGTTTGATTTTATAAAAAAAATATGAAATGCAGAAAAGATTGTAAAGATTATAAAGAATTTGTTAACCAACTTGAAAAATCGATTGCAAAATCAAATTGCGGATATGTGCCTAAATCTTTTGAAAGACAAAACAGAAACTTATTGTAGATGCTGTGCATATGAGTCAAAATATGGTGAGCCTAAAAAGATGTATCTAGAGTAAAATCATAAAAATTTCCTGCGGGAATTTATTCCTCAACATCATAACCTAATTCTTTAAATTTTTTTATAAAAGGATATAGCAATCCTGCTTTATGCCCATAACATCTTGGAGATATTCTAATTATCTTTCCTGTTATAAAAATTGGGAATTCCTTGCAAACACTTGGTCTGTTAACATTTTGATGAATCAAACATTTTTCATCTTTTAATTGTGTGCAACTCCCAAATGAATTTGATAGATTAAATGAATATTTTCCAGAGAAAGATAATTCTCTTAATGATTCTTCTTCCATTAATTTATCTTTTTTATCTCCAATGACTAAATCCAACTCTGTTGGTTTTAAAATAATATACCCTTTTCTGCAACAATATGATTTGCATTCTTCCATGCAATATTTACTTAGAGATTTTCTGGCCTCGTTAGCTACTTTGTTAACATCTTGCATTGAGTTAAATAGAGTATCTAATTATAAATTTATGTATAAATCTTTTAGAATATTTTATTGGTTTACTATCAAAAAGTTTATAGGTTTACTTTTCTATTACCTTTTATGAAACTTGAATTTACAATCGATAAAAAATATGATAAAAGAATGGCTAAAGATTTTGGTTTTTCAAACGAAGTGTTCAAAAAAATTGATGCTACATATAAAACTTCTTTGCCATTTTTAGAACTAACAAAAGATCTTTATCAAAAATCTTGGAATGAAATAAATAAAGAATTTTCAGACTATATTGAAAAAGAAACAGGATATAAATGGTTTTATCCAAAATATGAATGTGTTGTTTCAGTTATTCATCCTGGAATTTCTAATTTTGGGACTTCTCCAAAAATTGTCAGACATTGGAAAGAAAATTCTTATTACATGAGAAGAATTACTGCTCACGAATTAATTCTTTCGCATTATTTTGAAATTTATAAAAGGTATTACAAAGATGAAGGATTGAAAGACGGACAAGTTTGGGCTCTTGCAGAAATTGCTGCCTTTGCTTTAACCTCTTTAACAAAAGATGTAAAAAAATGGTGGCCATGGAACACAGAATATTATACTAATCACAATTACCCTCAGATTGTTGAAATTCAAAATAAACTTAAAACAATTTTTCTAAAAAAGAAAAACTTTGATGAATATATAAAAGAAGGAATAAAACTTATTAGAAAATATCCTGATATGTCTCCGGCACAAAAAGCAAAATAGTATTCTTATTCTTTATTAAGAATTTTTTCTAAATAAACAAAACAACAATAATAAAATAAATAACTATTGAAGTCATATCTGAAATAATTGTCGCAATCGGTCCGCTACCCATTGCTGGATCCCATTTAAATTTTTTAATCAATAATGTAATTAAAAGAGCAAAAAAACTTGTAGCAATAAGTGTAATAAAAGATGCTAAAGAGATTATAAAAGCAATATGAGGGATTTTCCAAATTAAAAAAATAGAACAAAACATAAGAATACTTATGATACATGCAATTACAAAACCAATAACCATTTGTTTTAAAAAATATTTTTTAATATTAAGTTCTTTACCTAAGATTGCTAAATCTCTTACAAATACTGTTTGAAATTGAGTTCCCAAAGCATCACTAATATATACAATTGCAGGAACAAAAGATGCTATAATCATATACTTCCTTAAAGTTTCTTCAAAAAGCCCAATATATAATGCCATAATTATTGCTCCCATAAGACCAAGAATTATCCACAATAATCTATTTTTTACTGCTTTAAATAATGGAATTTCCATACTATTTTCAAAATCTAAATGAGATTTATGTATTCCCGCAAAATGAAAAATATCCCTCTTTAATGATTTGTTTATCGTAGACAAAATATCTTTTGTTGCAACAACTCCAATAAGTTTTCGTGATCTTGTAACTGGTATTTGTTTTAAATTATGTTTTAATGCAATATGTGCAACTTTTTCTATTTCTGTATCTAATGAAACAGTGATGATCTTTTTTTGCATAATTTTTTTGATAAGAGTATTTTTTGGCTTGTTAAATAATTCTTGAATATCAAATAATCCAATAAGATTATCTTTTTGATCTAAAACAAAAATATTGTCAACGCTATCATATTTATTGCTGATTTTTTCTAGCATTAAAAGAGCATCTTTTATTGTCGAATCCTCGTCTATAATCGGGATTTTATGAATTATATGCTCATTTATAGAACTCTTTTCGTGAGAATTATTCATTTTAATTTAGAACTTTCTTTAATTTTAAAAATTATTTGTTTTCCTGTTTTCATATCTTTCACAATCATTTGTTTTTTTTCAACTTCTTTTTTTCCGACAAAAATAACTTTCTGTATCTTGTAAGAATTTGCATAATCTAATGCTTTAGACGGTTTGCCATAAAAAATTGAAACATTTTTTCCTTGTTCTCTCAATTGATTTGCAAGTTTAATTGCTTTTTTATCTTCATTCAAAGAAACAATTAAATATTTTTCAAGTTCAATTTGTAAATTTGTAACTAATTCTAATCTTTCAATAGAAACTCCAAAACCGACTCCCTGAATTCCATCAAAATTATAACTTCCCCCTCCAAAAATAGTCTCTTTAATATTCTTTGTTTTAATCTCAAAAACTGTTCCGGTATAATAACTTAAACCTCTTGCAAGGCTGGGCATAAATTCAAATTTTACAGAATAATTATTGCAATACTCTCTTAATTCTTTAATCTCATTGTATGATTCATATCTCTCAAAATATTTTTCTTCCTTATTAAAAATTTTTAATAAATTTTCAGCATTATATTTCTTTAAATTATCATAAACTTCTTTAGAAGAAAGTTTATCTAATTTATCTATCTCTCTAATCACTTCCTCAAAATATTTTTTATCTATCTTTTCTGTATTTAAAATTTCATTAAGAAGTTTTCTGTTATTAATATAAATCACACCTTCAATCTTTAGACTTTTTAAAATATTACTTACTAATGAAAGAATCTCTGCATCATCTTTAATTGTTGAACCAACAATATCAACATCACAAGAAATAAACTGCCTGCCACGATTTCCTTTTATTGGTTCATCCCTAAAAACCGGGCCAATTTGATATCTTTTAAACGGCAATTTTTTATTTTTTGCAATACGTTTTAATGGAAAAGTTAATTCATAACGCAAAGCCAATTTTCTGTTCCCTTTATCTTTAAGTTTAAAAATATCTGAAACTGCCTCATCATTTGGATTTTCTCCTCTAACAAATTCTTCTGACTCTATAATCGGAGTCTCTGTAGGATTAAAACCAAACCGTTCAAAATTTTGCCTGACGATTTCCTGAATAACCGCTCTCTTAGTAGCTAATTCCCCGACATAATCATCAAAACCTTTTATTGTATCGGTATTCATTTTAGTTCTTTCTCCATGAGTATTCCTTCTTTAGATATATTAATCCCCAGTCTTTTATATAATTTAACTGCTTTAGATTTTTTATGTGCAATAATCATAAATGATCCATAGCCTTTTTTCTTATAAATTTCAAAAAGTTTTTTATTCACAATTGTTCCAATCCCCTTTCCTTGAAAATTTTCTTTAATCGCAATTTCTTCTCCAAAAGCAACCTCCCCGGGGCACATAAAATTAGGATTAATTACTGCAAAACCAACTAATTTTTTATCTGCTTTTATCGAATATAAATCATAGAATTCATAAAAAAATTTTATTTTATTTGAAGCTTTTTTTAAAGTCCAAATTTCTTCATAAGGGGGTTTAGAAAACGCTTCCATATAAATCTTTGAAATTTCTTTTAATTCATTTTTCTTAGATTTAACTAAATTAATCTTCATTTTAGTTCTTTCTCCAATTTTTTAATTAATCTCTCAACTTTCTTTTGAATTTTTTTAACAATTTTAATAATATTTTTTTCATTTTTCTTTTGTTCATCTTTTATCTTCCAAACAACAACTTTTTTATAAATAGGTTTAAGGGCATAATTAAACATAATTTTTGGAACATCATTTGCAACAATTACAATCAAATCTGCTTCAATCATTTCATTTAATTTGACGGGTTTAGGTTCTCCAATAATATCACCATTAAATTTCTTAGCAATCTTTCTTTGAACAGAATCTGAACTAGCATTCATAATAAACCCTCTGCTAATTGCCTTAATTGATTTATTTTTATTTAATTTATTAAAATAAGACTCTGCAAATCTGCTCCTAAAAGCGTTATACTTGCAAACAAAAAGAATATTTTTTATATTATTGTATTTCATTTTATCTCTTTAATATAATTATATTAGAATAGAACTTATTAAAATCTTTCTTAAAAATAAAACGCGGATGGAGGGATGTTAAAAATCTTGCACGAAACTCTTTTGTTCAATCCTTGAATTTTTATCTGAAAAAATAAGTTTCTACCACAAAATTTTTCATCGAACTCCGGGGTTCGCCTCTTATTTATTAAACGGATGGTGAGCATTTCTGAAAGTTCAAATAAATCAAAATTTTCCTTGATTTAAAGAAGCTTTCACGGAATGCGAATTGAGCATTTCTGAAAGTTCAAATAAATCAAAATTTTCCTTGATTTAAAGAAGCTTTCACGGAATGCGAATTGTGGAGTCGAAGACTCCCGAACTTACGCAATTTTCTGTAAAGAAAATAAGCGGATGGAGGGATGTTCAAAATCTTGCACGAAACTCTTTTATTCAATGCTTGAATTTTTATCTGAAAGAATAAGTTTCTACCACAAAATTTTTCATCGAACCCAGGGTTCGTCTCTGATTTATTAAGCGGATGGAGGGAGTCGAACCCTCTTTGCCCGGACCACAACCGGACGTAATAACCGTTATACCACAACCGCCATTATTGATGTTTATAGATAAATTATGAGATTTTTAAAAGTTAAGGTTTTAGAAAAAAAGCGAATTTTTGAGTCGAACCCTCTTTGCTCTGACCCCAACCGTATGTAATAACCGTTACCTGCAGGATTTTTAATATTTTTCTGTGCGAAGGCACAGTTTAATCCTGTAGGACAGAATTTTTAATCTCTGTACCTTCAGGATTTTTAATATCTTTCTGTGCGAAGGCACAGTTTAATCCTGTAGGGACAGAAATTTTTAATTTCTGTATACCACAACCGCCATTATGAATGTTTATAGATAAATTATGAGATTTTTAAAAGTTAGGGTTTTAGAAAAAAAGCAAATTTTGGAGTAGAACACTGTTATATTATCCCTAATTATTTATTTCCCAGTAATAATCCTTTTGCAAATCATAAAAAGAATAAAAATTCCTTTCGGCAAAAAAGATTTAAATAATATGATTATTTTAATATAATATGTTTGAACAGTATATTGTCAATGAATATGCAAGAACTTCTATAATCTTTATCGGAGCTTTTTTAATTATCAGTCTTGCTTTAATATTGTTGCAGAAATTATTATTAAAATTAACAAACAAGACCAAGACCGATATCGACGACAGATTACTTTCAAAAACTTTCAAACCTTTAATTCTTTTATCTTTATTTTTTGCATTCAGGATATCAATTATTGAATTAACTTTAGATGAAATGATGATGACTCTTTCTATTAGAATAATTCATTCATTAATTGCAATTGTGATTGCTTATATTATTTATGTCACTTTTGATTTAGTTATTTTAACTTGGTTTAAATATATTGCAAGAAAAACTAAATCACGATTAGACCATACAGTTTTAACTTTATTTAGTAGCACTATAAATGTTTCAGTAGTAATTATTATCTTTTTATACATTCTTAGTTTGTGGGGCGTAGAAATTGGTCCATTATTAGCAGGTTTGGGTATTGCAGGTATTGCTATTGCTTTAGGACTTCAGCCAATTTTAGGCAATATTTTTTCAGGTGCATCGATAGTTCTTGACCAATCTGTAAGAGTCGGAGATTTAGTTTATATAGATAAAACTACCGGAGGAAAGATAGAAAAAATTGGTTTTAGAAGTACAAAAATTAAAACTTTTGATAATGAATACTTAATTGTACCTAACAGTAAATTAGCTGAATCAAATATTCAAAATGTTGCTTTACCAGAACCAAGAACAAGAGTAGTTTTACCTTTTGGAGTTGCTTACGGAAGTGATATTGAAAAAGTAAAAAAAATTGTTTTAGATGAAATCAAAAAATCGAAAAATATAGAGTTTAAGCCTGATGAACCTGTTGTTCGATTTTTAGAAATGGGAGATTCATCATTAAATTTTAAAGCTTATTTTTATATAGATACTTTTGATAATCGACTTGATACAATGGACGAGGTTTATACAAGAATTTATAACTCTTTTAAAAAAGAAAAAATAGAAATTCCATTCCCTCAAATGGATGTTCATATGAAAAAATAATTTTATATTAAATTTTGTTTATAAAAATTTTATCATTAAAAATTTCTTCTTATTTGCGGATTAATTCCTGAAGTTAAAGGATTCATCTTTTGAATAGTAAATTTTGTACTAACCACATCAGAAACTATTGCCGAAAGGATTAATTTTCCAACAGCAACACGGAAAATTCCCTCAGAAACCGGAATTCTCGCAGCTTCAGAAAATATATCAATAATCTCTGAAATCTCCTGCCTATCCAGAATAATCTCTGTTTTTCTTAATCCCATTTTACCACTAACTAATATATTTTCATTTTCCCCAACACATTCAATATATTGAACCATTGGATCACTTACTAATTTATTTAATTTTTTTAAATTAATTTGAGTTTGTGACGGAACAGGTTTAATATGCTGAAGATATTCCGGAAGTCTGGTTTGAGGAATAACTAATTTTCGTGAAGGTTGTTGTGCTCCAATATTAGTTGGCTGAATAATTCTCTGAGGTCTTGGAAAAAATGGTTCTTCTTGTTTTTGTTGAATTGGTAGAATTTTCTTAACTTCAATTCTATGAACTACCTGTTTTATTTTTTCTTTCTTCGGTAAATATATTTCCTTCTCTGCAACTGATACTAATTTTTTCTTTTCATGTTCTTCTTTAGCTTCTTTTTTTTGAATTAAATGTTCATATGTAAAAAGATAGCCTGTTCCGGAATTTTGAATTAACTGTCTGGTAAATTGTTTCAAAAAAAAAGTCCTATATTCTTGAGAATTTGAATCAATCATTGTCTCTAACCTCTTGGTAATTGCTTAAATCTTTGAGGATTTGAAGAGATTGATAATTGATATTGATCTCTTGGAATCATTTGTACCGGAGGCAATTGCTGTATCTTTGGACTTGGAACTGGCGGTTGCATTTGTGAAGGTTCTGATTGTTGCGGACTTGGTGGTTCCATTTTTTGAACAGGTTCATGAAGTAATGTTAAACCTCTTGCAATAACTTTATTCTGATCAAATAAATCATCCAGTTTTTTCAAAATTTTCTCTTTATCTTTAGTATCTTTTTCTAAATCAAAATCTTTCTCAGCCAATGCTTTTGCTGAAATTTCAAATAATTCTAATAATTTTGAAATCTGCCCTGAAAGATTATCAAACTTAATTGAAAGATTAACCATCACCTTTTGCAATGCCACGAAATTTTCAACAAGAATTTTTTCTGTTTGAATATCCCTTTCATTTTTAGGAGATTCCACTTTTTTACTCACGCTCTCTTTTTTCATAGATTCTTAAATGAATAGTGATTTATAAAATTTTGTTTTTAAATATTCCAGAATTAACTTATTTTATGTATTCCTTTCTTTCTTTTTCAATTGCTTCCAAATCTTCTTCTAATTTATCGAAATCTTCAACTATTGAAAAATCCTCATTATCCTCGATTTTTTGCGGTTCTTCAAATTCCGGTTTTTCTTCAGTTTTTTTAGTATTCTCTTTTGTTTTAAGATATTCTTGTTTTTCTTTTTCAATTGCCTGTATATCTTTTTCTAAATTTTGTTCAATATTCTTATCTTCTGTTGATGGTTGATATTGCCTTGGTTCTTCATCAGTTCCCTTAACTTTATTTTCTTCAATTTCAAAAATATAATCAGAAATTTCTTTTGCAACATCAGCATTAACACTTATACTATCAATATTTTTGTGGACTAAAAATTTTACCATCTCTTTTTGACTCCCAGCTTGTCCGCAAATGCTTGTCTCAACATTATTTCTCTTGCATACCCGAATTACATATTCAAGTTGGTATAAAACTGAAGGATGCATTTCATTGTAAAGATATTGAACTTTTTTATTGCCTCTATCAACTGCCAGCATATATTGAGTCAAGTCATTCGTTCCAAATGAAATAAAATCAATTCCTTCAGTACATAAATCTTTAATTATTTGCACCGCTGCAGGCGTTTCAATCATAACCCCTACTTTTACATTACTAAAATTAATCTCTTTTAGAATTTTCTTAACTCCCTGAACTTCTTCTACAGAAATAACTTGAGGCAATAGTAATCCAACTGTTTTTTCTTTTGAAGCAACTCTTTGTAAAGCCCTGAATTCAGCTTTTAAAATCTCAGGATTTTTTAAACTGTATCTGATCCCATGAAATCCTAACATTGGATTAGCTTCAATTTCTTTAGGGGCCCCTTCCAAATTATTAAATTCATCACTTCGAATATCCGACGTTCTAACCCAGATTTCATCAAAATGTTCCATAATTGTATTAATACCCTTGAAAATTATTTCTTCATATTCTTTAATTTTATTTTGTTTCAGGAAAAATTCCGGATGTTTTCCTGATTCAGCAATTATCCCTTCAATTCTTGTTAAACCAATTTTACTAATCCCAGTTTTTGCTGCACGAGATGCAAAATTTGGAAGATCAACAATAACTTTAACTTTTGTTTTAGTTTTAGCTGTTACTGGCAAGATTTCTTTTTTAGTATCTTCAGCAGTTTTTCCGGAATATATTTTTCCGCTAAATCCGTCAACAGTTATTAAATCTCCATCTTTAAATTGCGTTGTAGCATTTTGAGTTCCAACAATTGCAGGAATACCCATTTCTCTTGAAACAATTGAAGCATGTGCAGTAAGACCTCCTTCATCGGTCACAATCGCTGCGGACTTTTGCATTGTAACAACCATATCCGGATTAGTCATCTTTGTAACTAAAATATCCCCAACATTTACCTTTTGTAAATCTTTTAAATTATGAACAATTTTAACTTTCCCAGAAGCTATTCCCGGAGAAGCTGCTAAACCTGTTAATATTGGAGTACCTTTTATTTCTCGATTTTCTAAAGATTCATCAATTCTCTTTTCCATTGTTGTAATTGGTCTAGTTTGGGTAATAAAAATATCATTGCCCTCTATCGCAAATTCAATATCTTGTGGTTTTTTATAGTGTTTTTCTAATTTTATTGCTAATTCAGTTAATTTTCTCATCTCATAATCTGTTAATACTTTTGCATTTGATTTCTCATCTCTTAATTTGAGAATTATCTGTTTGCCTCCAGAATCTCTTGTTATTACAATTTTTTTGTCTGCAATTTTTTGTTCTAAAATCTCTAAATCTCTTGAAATAACATAATGGTCAGGAGTAATTTTTCCAGAGACAATTCCTTCTCCAAGACCCCATACAGCTTCAATAGTAATATCCTCTTTTTTGTAAGCAGGATCTTTTGAAAATAATACACCTGATTTATCTGAATCAACCATTTTTTGGATAACTACTGCAAGACTAACTTTTTCATGTTTGAATCCTTGCTTATGTCTATAATAAGTTGCTCTGGAAGTAAAAAGTGATGCAAAGCATTTTTTGACATGAGTCAATAGTTCATAATTACCTTTAATGTTTAGAAATGAATCTTGCTGACCTGCAAAACTTGCTTCTGCTAAATCCTCTGCCGTCGCACTGCTTCTTACAGCCACAAAAGTTGGTTCAGCAGATCTTTTTAAGATGTCCAAAGCAGAACTTTTTCCAATTTCAGATAAATCAGTCCCCAATTGTTCATAAGCTTCTAAAATTTCTTCACTCATCTCTTCGGGGATTTTAGAATTCACAATTAATGAACGAATTTCTGCTGTAACTTTATCTAATTTTTCTGTATCTTCATAATTTAATCCTTCTAAAATGCTAATCATTTTATCTTTTAATTTAGCTTTTTCAATAAAATAATTATAAGCTTGAGCTGTAATAACAAATCCTTGAGGAACTAACACCCCCAGATTATAAATTTCTGCAAGATTTGCACCTTTTCCGCCGGCAACATCTCCGGAATTTTTATTTAATTCTGAAAACCATTTAATAAAATCCACCTTTTTTTCACCATCTTTCATCATATAATTAAAATATCCTGAGAACTTAATAAAGGTTTTCATGTATTTGTAACAACCTTTTTAAACTAATTCTCTCATCACAATATATGGAATTTTGTCCCAAATGCGGTGCTGTTGTTATGCAAAAAGGAACTAATGGTGAATGCCTAAGATGCGGGTTTATAATCAAAGGAAAAGTAAATCTTTCGATTTCTGAAAAAATTGAAGAAAAAAAAGAAATTGCAGTAATAAAAGATAATACTCTTGATGTTCGGCCAATAACTGATGAAAAATGTATGAAATGTAGTCATGGGAAATGCTATTTTTGGACAAGACAAACTCGTGGAAGTGATGAAGCTGAAACACGATTCTTTGAATGTGTAAAATGTAATCATACTTTTAAGCAATACCGATAAAAAAAATTTTCAATCAATCTATTCTCTGATCGTTAAAAATTTCTTTTTACAAAATTTTCAACGTCCCCAGACTCTTTACGTCTGGTGCCAAAGTAAATCAATAATGTTTTACTATGGCTGCAGTAGCTTCAGCCTGGTTAGACTCAGAGAATTGTAATTTAATTCTCTGATCGTTAAAAATTTCTTTTTGGCAAATTTTCAACGTCTCCAGACTCTTTACATCTGGTGCTAACGTAAATCAACATATTTTTAAAGTAAATCACTAATGTTTTACTATGGCTGCAGTAGCTTCAGCCTGGTTAGATTCAGAGAATTGTAATTTAATTCTCTGATTGTTAAAAATTTCTTTTTGGCAAATTTTCAACGTCCCCAGTTACGTCTGGTGCTAACGTAAATCAACATATTTTTAAAGTAAATCACTAATGTTTTACTATGGCTCCGTAGCTCAGCCTGGTTAGAGCACCAGACTCTTAGATTTAATTATCAATGGAGATATCTGGGTGTCGCGGGTTCAACTCCCGTCGGGGTCATAATATATACAAACAGAAAGGTATATATTTATTTCAAGGGTTTAATCTGAGTAGATTCAAAAAACTTTAAAAGTTGCGGGCGAGTAACTCTGAAAGTTCGAATAAATGAACGAATAACTTTTGAGGGTGAATTTAAAGAAGCTTTCATGGGTTATGAGGAAAATCCCGTCGGGATTTTATAAAATTTTAAGGAATTAAATAAAAAAATAAATAATGTCCACTATTCCTATCAGTGGTTTATAATATGATTTAAATCATATCTTCTTTCAGGGGCTTGGCGGTTTTATTTTATCAGCTTATTGATATTCTCAATAGCATCTGCAACATCGTTACCCTTCTTAGTTAGTTTAATCACCTTTATTCGCCCCTTTTTCTTAAATTCAACTAACTTTAGTTCTTCCAGGGTTTGCAGAATTTTCACTGCATGGCTATAAGTGCAATCCACTTCTTTAGCCAAAACACTACCATACCTCATCCTTGTGTTCTTTTTCAAAGCTACCAGAATCATCGCTGGCTTTCTTCGAAAAAATACGTCAAAATTGTTTTTCATCTTAGACTTGTATAGTTTAATATATATATCCAGAAGGTATTTTCCTTTTAAATGTTTTGAAACGTATATGTTCATTCCTTCAAACCAGTGAAAAATTGATTATCCTAAAAATAAACTTATCAAATATGAAACTTTTTTTAATTTTTCAAATAATCGACGAAAATATGAACTTTTTTTTAAAATAACTTCTTCAATAAGGTTTTATTTCACCCCCAAAAAATGGTTATGGCGACTTCTATTTTTTAGAAGTATAGTTTAAATACTCAAGATAAGAGTACTATAATATGGTCGACTTTACATGTAAAAAATTTATCTTTGATGACATACTTAAATATAGTTTAGGACTAACAAAAAAAGAATTTATTGTTTTGAAGCATCTAATTGATAATTCAGATATGGAATTAACCACTTTAAAAATTAAAGATAAATTAAATTTAAATTTAACAACTATCCAAAAAGCTGTTAAAAAGTTATCTGAAAAAAAGATTCTATTAAAATACAAAAAAAATTTAGATTATGGGGGATATATTTATGTTTATGAAGTTAATTATAAATCCCAGATAAAAATAATTCTCAAAGAAATAATAAAAAATTGGAATAAAAAAGTTGAAGAAGAAATTGACAAATGGGAATAAAATCAATCAAAATCTTTCATACCGATTTTTTCTTTTAATTTTTTCATCCTATTTCTAATATTAATAGCTTTTTCAAACTCCAATTTTTCTGCCATGTCCCTCATCTCTGCTTCAAGTTCAATTAAAATGTTTGGAATTTCTTTTTTTGGAATATGTTTAATATCTTTCACATCAACTTCTTTTTCTTTAATAGGCTTAATAATTGTTTTAGGTTCAATATGGTGTTTCTTATTATAATCCTCCTGAATTTTTCTTCTTCTGTTAGTTTCATCAATCGCCTTTTTTATTGAATCAGTCATGTTATTTGCATAAAGTATAACTTTTGCCTCAGAATTTCTCGCAGCCCGCCCAATTGTTTGAATTAAAGATTTATCATTACGCAAGAATCCTTCTTTATCAGCATCTAAAATTCCTACAAAACCAACCTCCGGAATATCAATTCCTTCTCTCAATAAATTAATTCCAACCAAAACATCAAACTCCCCTAATCTTAACTGCCGAATAATTTCAGTACGTTCAAGAGTATCAATTTCCGAATGTAAATATCTTGTTTTAATCCCGGATTCGGCTAAATATTCTGTTAACTCTTCTGCTAATCTTTTTGTTAATGTAGTAACCAAAATTCTATGACCCTTTTTTATAGCCTTGTCAATTTCAATCTTCACATCTTCAACCTGATTATCCAGTGGTTTAACCGATACTTCTGGGTCAACTAAACCAGTTGGCCTGATAATTTGCTCAACTATTCTTGAAGAATTTTCTTTCTCATATTCTGAAGGTGTAGCTGAAACAAAAATTGTTTGACGTCTATCCATTATTTTTTCAAATTCATCAAATTTTAATGGTCTATTATCATATGCACTAGGAAGACGAAAACCAAAATCAATTAAATTTTTCTTTCTCGCTTTATCTCCCTTATACATCCCATGAATCTGTGGAATTGTCTGATGCGATTCATCAATAATAATCAGGGAATCATCGCTAAAATAATCCATTAATGTATACGGGGGTTCACCGGATTTTCTTCCGTCAAAATGTCTTGAATAATTTTCAATACCCTTGCAATAACCTGTTTCTTTAATCATCTCAATATCATGCAATGTTCTTTGTTTTAATCGATGTGCTTCAAGCATAGGCATTTTCGTTAAAGTTTCTTTTAGTTCTTTTTTTATCAACTCAAGTGCAGGAGTAATATCTTCTTCCGGAACAATAAAATGTTTTGCAGGATAAACAGAAAAATAATCTAAAGAATCAATCTTTTTACCGGTAATTTTGTCTATCTCAAATATTTTCTCAACAACATCTCCGAATAATTCAATCCGGATTGTATTATTAAAATAACCAGGAGCTAAATCTATAATATCCCCTTTAACTCTAAATTTTCCCGCAGATAAATCTGTATCATTTCTTTCATACTGTGAATTAATTAATTTTAATAAAATTTCTTTTCGTGAAATATTTTGTCCAACTCTTAGACCGAATCTAAACTTTTCAAAATTCTCAGGTTTACCTAAACCGTAAATACATGAAACAGATGAAACAACAATAACATCTTTTCTTCCCATTAAGGATGCTGCAGTTGATAAACGCATTTGCTCAATTTTAGCGTTTATTTTAGAATCTTTTTCAATGTACTGATCTGTTGAAGGGATGTAACTTTCAGGTTGATAATAATCATAATAAGAAACAAAATATTCAACTCTATTCTCCGGGAAAAATGATTTTAATTCTTCATATAATTGTGCTGCAAGAGTTTTATTATGTGCTAAAACTAATGTTGGTTTATTCACGTTTTTAATAACGTTAGCGATAGTAAAAGTTTTACCACTTCCAGTAACTCCAAGTAAGGTTTGCATCTTTTCTCCTTTTAATATCCCTTCTGTAAGTTCTTTTATCGCTTCCGGTTGTGAACCTTGCGGTTTTAGTTCTGTTATAAGGTTAAATTTATTATTTACCATAATAAATCAAAAAATATTAACGTTATAAGGGTTTTGGCGAAAGAAAATTCTGATAAGTTTATAAGAATATATTATCCAATCACTTTTTAAAATCCAATTAATTTATAATCCAATGGAACAAAATGAAAGTTTAATGGATAGAACAATAAGACTTTTTGTAGGGATTATAATTTTATTTTTATCTTATTTTTTTGCAGTAGGTTTTTGGGAAATTTTATTTTATGTTATTGCTATAATTTTAATTATTGAAGCATTTACCGGTTATTGTGTATTCTATAAATTATATGGAATATCCACAAATAAAAAAGAAATCTCTGTTAATGAACCTGAAAAAGAATAAAAATATTTGGGCTGAAATCCCCTCCAGAAAAAAGAAAAAAGTTGCTAAAAAATAAATTAAATTTTCTTACAAATATATGAAGCAGAATCTTTAAAATTATAAACTAAATTCATTTTGGTTTTTGTCAATTCAATTCCTAAACTTCCTTCAGGGGGACAAATTACACTGTAAAGAGGATTATCAATATCAAAACCTTCTCCTTCATCTTTAATTACAAAATAAAAATTTTTTTCAAACCATAAACAATAAATTTCAATCTTTTTATCAGAATTCCTTTTGTTTCCATGCATTACTGCATTTGAAATCATTTCTCCTGCTACAAATCTAATATCCTCCCCCTGTGAATTAGTTACATTTTTTATAGCAAAATTTTTCTTTACAAAATTAATCCCATTTTCATTATATGCATAATCTGTGGGAGTTTGAAAGATTAATATTTTTGTATTTGGATCTTTTGAAATTTCTTCGAGAGTCAATTTTTTCATAATTTAATAGAAAACTTTTGAATTATAAATCTTGCTGAATAAAAAAGAATTTCTTTCCAATTCTTACCAAAATTTTAAATAATTTGAATTATTATTCTTTAATATGAATTGCAAATTATGTAAAAAATCAATTGAGAATTATCACTCGGAATTCAATCAACTAAAAATTGATGAATCTCATAAGGTTAATATTTGTTTAGATTGTATTAATAAATTTATGAAATGGCAACAAGAGACATATGCAAAACTTTTCCCGACAAAAATTGCTAAAAAATATATGGAAAAAATAAATAAAAAGATTATTTCTTAAATAATATTTTTCTTCTTCTCAGCCTTTGAAAACTAATAGCAAATCTATGTGCTTCATCTCTTATAGAAATTAATAACAGCAACCCTTTATTTTTATTGTTTAATCTTAGTATATCCTTATTTGGCAAATAAATTTCTTCTTCTTTTTTTGCTAAACCAATTACCGGAATTTTAATTTTTAATTTTTCTAATGCTTTAAGTGCAAAACTTAATTGTCCTGCCCCGCCATCAACAATGATTAAATCAGGCAATTTTAATCCTTCTTTAACAATCCGATAATATCTCCTATAAACAATTTCTTCAATTGAAGCAAAGTCATCAATTCCATAATCTCCTTTAATTTTAAATTTTCTATATTCAGATTTATTTGAAATTCCATCTTTGTATTGCACCATTGAACCAACTGTTTCTGTTCCGCTTAAATGTGAAATATCAAAACATTCTATTATTGAAGGAATTTTATCTAAATTCAATTTATCTTTTAATTCAATCAAACCTTCCTCTTTTGGAAAAAATGTTGCTTCAATATTCTTTTTAACTAATGTTATTAAATCTTTCAATTCACCTATCTTTGGGATAATTATTTTTATTTTTTGTTTTCTTTTTAATTCTAAATATTTAATTAAAGATTCATCAATCTCTTTAGGTAAAATTATTACTTTTGGAATTTGATTTTCAGAATAATATCTAGATAAAAATTCTTCAAAAAAATATTTTCTATACTCAAAAATAAATTCCTGCGTATTCTCTAAAACTCCTTTATTAATATTAAAAAGCATAAGATAAACTTTATCTTTTCTAATTAAATAATTGATAATGTCTTCATCATAGTTTTTTTGTCTTTCAACATTTTGTTTTTCAGTTAAAATTTTAATAGCATTAATTTGATCTCTTAATTTCATTGCCATTTCAAAATTATTTTTATTTGAAGCCTCTTGCATTTTTTCATTTAATTCTTTTGATAATCCTTTGATATTTCCTTGCAAAATTTTTTGACAAGAATTAATATCCTCTAAATAATCTTTTTTAGAAATCTTTTTTTCGCATGGTGCAGAACATAATCCTAAAGAATATCTTAGACAAACTTTTTTAGGCAATCTTTTGCAAGTCCTCAACTTAAATATTTTATTTAAAAGATAAATTATTTCATCCCGCATAGACGCAGAGATAAATGGTCCAAAAAGTTTTCCTTCAACATCTTTTGTTCTTGCGATGATTAATCTTGGAAATTCTTCATTTGTTTTTTCAATAAAAGCATATCTCTTAGAATCCTTTAAATTAATATTATATTTAGGATTATGCTTTTTAATCAAAGTATTTTCCAATAAAAATGATTCAATCTCCGTATCTGTAACAATAAATTCAACATCATTAATATGAGAAATCATTGCTTTTGTTTTTTCATCCTGTTCTTTATTTTGGAAATATGATTTCACTCTTTTTTTCAGATTTTTAGCTTTGCCCACATAAATTATTAAATTTAAATTATCTTTAAAGAGATAACATCCGGGATTACTGGGTATTTTTGATAAATTTATTTTTTTCATAATAAATAAAGTTTAAATTAGAATTTAAGGGTTTTGAATAATCTATGAAGTTTAATCTTCTCTCCATACATCATGATTTCTAAAATTTTCGTTATAAAATAAATAATTATAATTTCCTAAAGTTGATTTAAATTCTAAACTTTCAGTATTTTTCACCAGACCATAAAAAATTCCTTTTCCGGATTGATGCAAATTCCTTAAATGATTACCAAATCCCTTAGGTAATGGTTGTTCCAAAAAATTAATAGAAAGTAATTTTTTTCTTCCTTCTTCATCTAAATGGCTATAATCAAATTTAAAAAATAAATCTTCAATTCCATCAATAAAAAAAATTGGCAACTTTCTTGCATTTTGAAATTTAGAGTTTTTTTCTTTTCCGCAAAATTCTGTTAACTTAAAAATTCCATCCATAGTATTTTTTTCAATTAATTCCTTAAACCAGTCTTTTTCTTTTAAGACCTCATATCCTTTTTCATATTTTAATCTTAAAATCGGTTCAAAAAAATCCATGGGATTAATAATTTTTGAAGCATCATGCCATGAACATAAAAATGTTTTATCTTTTTTTGCTCTTTCATAAATACCTTGCAAAACTGCAAAAGTGTCTTCATGCTTTCCATATAAAAGAACATGATTTTTTCTTTCTAAAAAAAGATCTTCACATAAAAAATCAATTTCTTTTTCCAATAAATCTTTCATTTTTTTAAAATGCTAATACTCTTTAAAAAATCTTTCAATCATTAGTTTTTTATATTATAAATCTGTTAATAATCACATGTTTAAAATAAATAAAATTCCATTATGGTTTAAAGGAGGATGTCTTAGTTCATTATTTTATATTTTAATAACTTTTTTAATAAGTCATTTTGATTCAATAAAAGAAAATATTCTTGTTAGAATTATAACTGTTCCACTCTTAATTCTTTCTTTGCCTTTATTGATTCTTTATGCTTATATTGGATTTGCAATAGATTTAATTTTTAATACAGGTGTAGGTTATGAATCTCTCGGAATGTTTCCTCAAGGAATAATCTTTATGAAAATTTCAAGTATAATTTATTTTTTCTTTGTTGGAGTATTGATAATTAAAATTTATGAAATTATAAAAAAGAAAAATCTCTAAGAATTTATATAAAATATATTCTAAGCAATGTTTATATATTTATTAAACATTTAACCTTTATGGTGATAAATAGAAAAATTAAACTTCTTCTTTATGGGGGAGGTTTATGGTATTTTGGAGAAGGAATGTTTGGACCCCTTTTCGCGATTTTTGCAGAAAAGGTTGGAGGTACTATTCTAAATATGACTTGGGCATGGGCTACTTATTTAATCGTTGCAGGTTTATTATATATTCTTGTTGGTAAATTTACAGATACTTATCATCATAAAAGAAAAATTATGGTCTTAGGATATGCACTTAATGCATTCTTTACATTTGGTTATTTGTTTGTATCTTCTCCAATGCATCTTTTTATTGTTCAAGCAGGTCTTGGAATTTCAACCGCTTTGGCAACACCTACATGGTTTGCACTTTATGCAAAACATGAAGACCGAAGAAATGGTGGATTTCAATGGGGACTTGCAGGAGGAACAGCACAAATAATTACCGGTATTGCAATAATTATCGGGGGTTTAATTGTGAATTATTTATCCTTTGATGTACTCTTTATTACTATGGGAATAATTCAGGTTATTGCAACAATCACTCAGGCAAGGATTTTGAAAGAATCTTAATTTTATATAAGTCTTTTTAAATAATTTAATCTTTCAAATATTAATGACAACAATTGTTGGAATTAAAACCCGAGCAGGAATAATTCTTGGAGCAGACACATTACATCAAGATGTTATAATTAATGAAAAAGGAAAATATGAAAAAACCGGTAATTATTCACATTCAACAAAATTATATTCAAACAAAGAAAAAACAGCAGTTTTAAGTTATGCTGGCACAATTAATAAAAAAGGTAAAGAAATTTTAAAAGATTTTTCAGAATCAAGAATAAATTTACCCGAAAAAATTTCTAAGCGTTTTTTTCAAGAAGTATTAACATTAAATTATGAAATGTGGGGAGGTCGTTGCCCCAATAATAATTTTATTCATTATTTGCTCGCCACGCGTTTTGATAAACCTCGTCTATATATCTGTTGGGAACTCGGTTTAATTGAAGAAACTAATTTTTATTCATTTGGATCCGGGTCTCAATTTGCGTGGGAATTTATCCAAAATAAAATAGTGTCTTTTAAAGAAAAAGGTTTTTCATTGGATGAAGGATTAAAATTAGTTTCAGGAGCTTTAATTTATAGTGCTTCAAAAGATTCTGGAACAGAAGGATTAGAAATGAAAGTTATTTCTCCGGATAAAATTCAAAAAGTATTTTTAAAAAAATAATTTTTTATTCTCTTAGATACATTTATAATATAAAATAAATTATTTATCTTTAGAGGTGAGAAATGAATAGCAAAAGAATTTTAGTTATACCATTTAAGGACTTACATATTGAAGATGTTCCAATTGTTGGTGGAAAAAATGCATCTTTAGGGGAGATGTATCGTGAATTAAATAAAAAAGGCGTAACTGTTCCAAATGGATTTGCAATAACTGCATTAGCATATAGATATTTTATTGAATCTGCAGGATTAAAAGATAAAATTCATAAAATCCTCTCCGATTTAGATACAACCAGTACTCGTAATTTAATGAAGCGAGGCAAAAAAGTTCGTAATTTAATTTTAAAAGCAGAATTGCCTTTAGACTTACAAAAAGAAATTATTGAAAATTATAAATTATTATCTAAAGAATCTAAAGAGGATTATACTGATGTAGCGGTTCGTTCAAGTGCAACAGCAGAAGATTTGCCCGATGCTTCATTTGCAGGACAGCAAGAAACATACTTGAATGTTCGAGGAGAAAAAGAGTTATTAAAATCATGCAAAAAATGCTTTGCATCATTATTTACAAATAGAGCAATATCTTATAGAGTGGATAAAGGATTTGATCATTTCACTATCGCACTTTCTATTGGTGTTCAAAAAATGGTAAGGTCTGATTTATCCTCTTCAGGAGTAATGTTTTCAATAGATACTGAATCCGGATTTAAAGATGCAGTATTTATCACTTCTATTTATGGATTAGGAGAAAATATTGTTCAGGGAGCAGTTAATCCCGACGAATTTTATGTGCATAAACCAACTTTAAAAAAAGGTTATAAGTCAATTATCTCCAAAAAATTAGGGAATAAAAAAATAAGAATGATCTATGGTTTAAAATATTTAAAACAGGTAAAAAATATTCCTGTTTCGGAAGATAAACAAAAAGAATTTTCTATTACTGATGATGAAATATTAAAACTTGCAAAAATGGCAATAACTATCGAGGATCATTATAAAAAAGCAATGGATATTGAATGGGCAAAAGATGGAAAAACAAATAAGCTTTATATTGTTCAGGCAAGACCTGAAACTGTTCAAAGTCAAAGGAATGTAAATATTTTAGAAGAATATGTTTTAAAAGAAAAAGGTAAAATTTTATCAAAAGGACAAAGTGTTGGTTCAAGAATCGGTTCCGGAAAAGTCAGGGTTATAAAAAATGTTTCAGGAATTCATGATTTTAAAAAAGGAGAAGTTCTGGTAACTGAAATGACTGACCCTGATTGGGAGCCAATAATGAAAATCGCTTCGGCAATTGTAACCGATAAGGGTGGAAGAACTTGTCATGCTGCAATTATTTCCAGGGAACTTGGAATTCCTTGTTTAGTTGGAACAGATGACGCAACTAAAAAACTAAAAAATGGCGACCTTGTTACAGTTTCCTGTGCAGATGGAGAAGAAGGCAGAGTTTATGAAGGAAAGTTAAAATATGTTATAGAAAAACATAATTTGGAAAAATTACCAAAAACAAAAACAAAAATTATGATGAACCTCGGAAATCCTGAACAGGCATTTGAACAAAGTTTTATCCCAAATGACGGAGTAGGTTTAGCTCGTGAAGAATTTATTATTAATTCACATATAAAAATACATCCTAATGCATTAATTGATTATGATAAATTAAGTGATAAAAACATAAAGAAAAAAATTGATGATTTAACTTTTGGATACAAAGATAAAAAACAATTTTACATAGATAAATTAGCAGAAGGAATTGCAATGATTGCCGCAGCCTTTTATCCTAAAGATGTTATAGTAAGAATGTCTGATTTTAAAACAAACGAGTATAGAAATTTAATCGGCGGAGAACTTTATGAACCAACAGAAGATAATCCTATGATTGGCTGGAGAGGTGCAAGCCGTTATTATAAGGAAGCATTTAGAAAAAGTTTTGAATTGGAATGCAAAGCTATAAAAAAAGTTAGAAATCAATTTGGTTTAAAGAATGTAAAAGTAATGATTCCATTTTGCAGAACAATAGAGGAAGGAAAAAAAGTTCAGGAGATAATGGCAAAAGAAGGATTATCTCGTGGAAAAGATGAGTTAGAGATTTATGTAATGTGCGAGATTCCATCAAATGTAATTTTGGCTGATGAATTTAGTAAAATTTTTGACGGATTTAGCATAGGTTCAAATGATTTAACACAATTAACTTTAGGTGTTGATCGTGATTCAGAAATTGTTTCAGATGTTTATGATGAAAGAAATGAGGCAGTTAAAGAATTAATTTCAATCATGATTAAAAAAGCAAAAAAGAATAAAAGAAAAATCGGAATATGCGGTCAAGCTCCTTCGGATTTTCCAGACTTTGCACAATTTTTAGTAAAAGAAGGAATTGATTCAATTTCTTTAAATCCTGATACTATAATTAAGACAAGAATAAAAATTGCAGAACAGGAAAAAAAGAAATAATTTTTTTAATTTTATATTATTAACTTTTGAAGAAAGTTAAACAAATATCCAATTAATATAATCCCTAATGTTGTGACTCCAAAAAATATTGCAATTAATTTTAATTTCATTGCTCTTCTTAAAATAATTGCCTCAGGCAAACTTAATGCAGAAGTTGCCATCATAAATGCTAAAGCTGTTCCTAATGGCAACCCTTTTTCAAATAAAACAATCGCTATTGGAATAATCGCAACACAATTTGCATAAATTGGCACTCCCAAAAGAACAGCAATTGGAACTGAGAATATTCCTCCTTTTGCAATTAATCCTTGAATTAATTCTGAAGGAATATAATTATGAATTATCGCCCCAAGCCCAACACCTGCCAAAATCCATATCCACAATTTTTTAACCATAGAACTCGATTCGGTGTATCCATAATCTAATCTCTCTTTTAAATTATTATACTTTTTTTCTTCAACCTTTTTTGTTTGGGAAATTAAATCTTTTACAAGATATTTTTCAAGTTTCATTTTTCCGAGGATTAATCCGGAGAATACTCCAAGTAAAATGCCGAATAGAACATAAATTAAAGTAATTTTCCATCCAAAAAATCCCAGCATCAAAATTACTAAATATTCATTAACTAACGGAGAAGTAATCAAAAATGAAAATGTTATTCCTAATGGAACACCACTTTCTAAAAAACTTAAAAATATTGGAATAGATGAACATGAACAAAATGGCGTCACAGCACCAAAACATGAAGCCATTAAATTTCCAACTCCTCTTTTTTGTTTGCTTAACCAATCTTTAACTTTTTCATGCGGAATATATGTCCTTAGAAATCCTAAAAGAAAAATCATGAAAAATAAAAGTAAAATTATTTTTATTGAATCATAAATAAAAAAATTTAATGATTGAACAAATTTTAAAGAACCATCTAAATTTAATATTTCGTAAAGTAATTTATCAACTACTAATTGCAACATTTTTTCTTAGTTTTACAATTGCAACTGCTTTCTTTAGATTTTTCTTCCATTTTTTTATCAAGTTTTTCAATTATTCTTGTAAAAAATCCTTTATTACCTACTGTATTTAATTTTTTTTTGTTTGGTTGTGTCAAAGTAGGTAATGCATAAGAATTTTTCTTTGGAAAATTCTTTTCATTTTTCATTATTGATTAAAGATTATTTATCTTATATACTTAACTATCTATTTGTAGGTAAATTTATAAATAATTTTTTCTATAAATATCTATGAATAAGATAATTTGTTTTGGTATTTTTTTTGTTTTATCATTTAGTTTAATCTCTGCTCAAGATTTTGAACTTTCTTCACTAAAAGATTTATGTTCGCAAAGTGAAAAAATAAATAATGAGATTGCAAATACGGAATTGCCTTCAGGAGTGCCTTATAAAAATGAAATTTTTAATTTATACGAAGGAGAAGAAACATATATTGCAAGTTTAGTTATTAAAGAAAATAAAATTGAATCTTTTGGTTGCGAGATGAATGAAAATCCAACTTATAATATTTATATAAAAGATGTTCAAACATTAAAAGAGATAATTGAATCAAATGCACCATTAAAAATATTTAATGAAAAAAAATCAAATGGTGATATCCAGATTAAAGGTGTAACAGCAGGAAAAAAATTTAAACAATTCTGGATAAATTTTGGTTTAAAAATTGCTGGTTGGTTTAGTTAATTTTTTATAAATATTTATCCAAGGATTGTTGAGTTGTTTTAACTAAAAATAATTTTCTATAATTCTCTTCAATCTTTTTTTCAACATCTGCTATTGGTATTCCTTTAATTTCTGCAATTTTATTATAACTTTCAATAACATTTGCAGGCTCATTTGGAAATTTTTTATCCGGATGTAAAAATGGAGCATCTGTTTCACAAAATAATTGTTCAATTGGGATTATTTTTATCATCTCTTGAAATTGTTCATTAAATTTTACACTTGCTGGAATAGAAAAAAACCAGCCTCTGTGAATTCCTTTTTCAACCAAATTTAATTTTCCATTAAAACAATGCATAATAATTTTGTTATAATCTAAAGTTTCCAGTAACTCAACTGTTTCTTTTTCAGCTTTTCTTGAGTGAATAAAAATTGGTTTATCCAATTCTTTAGCTAATTTTACAAATTTTTTCAAAATCTCTTTTTGTGTTACAAGAGTTTCAACCCCTGCTTCTTTTAAATCCAAGCCAACTTCCCCAATAGCAATGATTTTATCTTTATTTTCTTTAATAAATTTTATTTCTGAATTTATTTCTTTTTTTATAAGCTTTAATGCATTTACAGGATAAATCCCCAAACAAGCTTGAACTTCCGGATATTCTTTTGCAAATGCAAGAACTTTTCTATTTGTTTCAACATCAATTCCATTCGCTAAAATTATCTTAACATTCCTCTTTTTTGCTTTCTTAATCCGAATATTTAAGTCATCAAAAAATTCAAGATGTGCATGTATATCAATAAATGTCATAAATATCCCATGTTTTTGAGATTAATAAGATTAATTATTTCATGTTAGTTACTTATAAAAGACGACAAGATAGCTCTTTAAAAATCTTAGCACTGATTATAATCGCAGAATTAATCTATTTTTTAAATAATTTTATAAAATAACCCCTAATTATGATTGAATGAAACTTGAAAATTTTGCAGAAATTCAACCTTTTTCTATCTGGACTAATGCTTATGAAAAAAGTTTAAATGAAAAATATGGAATTGAATTAAAGAAAGTTAATAACAATTCTAATGTAAACCATATCGATATTTTTAAAGAAGGAAATTTGCAATATGGTTATATAAAAAATAGACGTAAAATTAAAACGATTTTAGAACTGTATCCAAATATCGAGGGTTTTTGTTCTATGAAATTAGATAAAGAAGAAGAATTAATGAAACATATAGATTTTATCTATGATTTAATGTTTCATCATTATATTTTAGGAAAAAAACGAAGCAACGTTTTTCCAACTAATGAATGTGCTCCTTCAGCACATAATATTATGATTGCGAGTATGCTTTCTGGTTATCCAAATGCTTCTGTTTTATGCGATCAAACAGATAATCATTGTTATACAGCATTTCCTTTTGTATTAAAAAATGACAAGGGTTTTATTATTGCTGATCCAACATCTAATCAACTTTGGAAATGCCTGGAAATAATTCCTCCACGAAATCATATTTTTGTGGTAAAACATAATAACTGGGAATATCAAACGGATTATGAAAAAGGTAATGAATTTGGAGATGATAATCTTTATCCAAATTGCTATCTAAATTTAGATTCTTTTAAAAGGAATAAAGATGCTTTAAGAATTTATTTTTATGATATTGAAACTTATTTCGAAGAAGTTTTTAAGCATTCGATAAAAATTAGGCATAACCAAAAAGAATAAAAATCTATTCCTTAAATAAAGAATTATGAAAAATTTAAATGATGCATCAAATATAGATTGTCAATCGATAAACCCTTTTTCAATTTTCACATATGCTTATGAAAAAGATTTAAATGAAAAATATGGAATTGAACTAAATTCATTAAGATATCAATCTGATATTCAAAATATTGATCCTACAAAAAATAGATTAATTGCATATGATGACAAAACTTGGGGGTCAAAAATGAAATATCTTTTAGAGATTCATAAGGATGTTCCTGAATTTTGTTCAATGAAAATTGATAATCAAAAAGAACTTATGGGGCATATTGATTTTATCTATGACTTAATGTTTCATCATTATATACTTGGAAAAAAAAGTAATTCTTCATTTCCCCATGCAGAATGTTGTCCTTCAGCACAAAATGTCATGTTTGCAGGAATGTCTATTGGATATGCAAATGCATCAGTATTATTAGATTCTTATGATGATCATTGCTATACTGCATTTCCTTTTTTATTGCACGATAAAAAAGGTTTTATCATTGCTGATCCAACCTCTAATCAATTGTGGGGGTGGGATAAAAATATTAAACGTCCCAGAAATAATATTTTTGTTGTTGAACATAATAACTGGGAATACAAAACTGATTGGAGATGGGGGGCAGATTTATTTCCTGATAATTATCAAAATTTGCATTCAATAAAAGAAAATTTTGGTAAAAAAGAAAAGTGGTTTGATGAATATATGGGAGATATTGAAACTTATTTTGAAGAAGTTTTTAAAAATCCTATTAGTGTAAAAATAAATTCTATTTAAGTAAAGGCTTTAAATATTTGCCCGTATAACTTATTTTATTTTTTTTATCATTTTACAAAATTCATTAGAATTAATTAAAATTATCTAAACAAGTTTCTCTTACAAGCGGATATCTTATTAATTCATCACATATTCTTTTATCATCTCTTACTTTAGCTACATATAAATAACATGACTGAGGACTTGATGATTTCTCACAAAGTTCTATTTGCCCCGTTTCAGCAACAACTCTTTCATAACAATCAGGACCTGTTCTCTTTGGATTATCAAAATATTCTTGTAATATTTTTGAGTTTGATTTTGCTAGTACATCACACAAATAAGGGTCTAATATTTCGGGTCTTGGTTGTTCAGGGTTACAATTAGTATCAAATAAAGAGGGATTTCTTATAAAAAAATACCCTGCATTACCATATTCATCAAAATAATATTTATCTATTTGAACCTTTTTAACAACTTCTTCACAATATGCTTTGAATTCTCTCCATGCTTCATTTGAATGCACCATATGAATGTGAGTAGTTTCATGTGGAACATATTCTATTTGGTCACAAAGATTTTTTAATTCTAAAGAGTCTGTTGTTGTATAAGCACCTTTACATTTTATCTCATTAATTAATCTGTCATTTGATTCACTTATCTTTAAATAATCTTGAAAGTATGCTTTTGAAGATATAAAATAGGCTGTATAAGAGATTAATATTATTAGTAATATAATAACTCCCATAATTTTCACCAATTTATTTGCTTTTGTATCAACATATCTTAATAAATAATGGCTTATTATTATTATTATTAAAATTACAAGAGCATATATATAAAAAATCAAATCACCCCATTCCCCATAATGAATCCAAATTATTCCGATTGTTGTTAATATAATTGCCAATCCTATAAAAGATAATAATTTATATTTTAGTTCTTTAACTGGAATTAATAATGGGATAATTAATAATGGTAACATAATAATAAATTCTTTAAAATTAATTAAATCTCCATTAATCATTGAAATATTTCTTCCTATATCAAAGAAATAAAAATATAAAAGTCCTATTAAAGCAATAAAATAAGTGATTTTGAAAATTATGCTTAAAACATTTATTTTTGTGGTATTTTCTTCTTCCATTATCGAAGAGAATGATTAAATATTTAAAAACTTATTCTTATTAGCAGTATCTCCAAGTTCTCGAAGATACTGATGAGTTATGACAATTAAAAAATATTGACATCATTTCTCTTGTCTGAGGTATTCTTTAGTACTGTGTGTGTGCTTCAGATACTACCCAATATGAATGAAAAATCGGAGAGAATCAAATAAAACTAATTCAGAGACTTATCTCCTGACAACTAACTATTATTTGTATGATTAAATTAGAAAGTCAGTTGTAGAAAAAGCCCAAAAACAATTTTAGAGATATTTATAAAAGATTAAATAAGAGAAGCAACGAATTAAAGGATTTAAAATTAATATTATATTAAAATATTTAGAATAGATATCATTTAAGTAAAGGCTTTAAATATTTGCCCGTATAACTTATTTTATCCTTAACAATTTCTTCTGGAGTTCCAGTTGCGACAATGTATCCTCCCCCGTCTCCTCCTTCAGGACCTAAATCAATTATGTGATCTGCACATTTAATAACATCTAAATTATGCTCAATTACTATAATCGTATTCCCTTTATCTACTAAGTTATTTAGTACCCCAATTAATTTTCTTGTATCATGAAAATGTAACCCTGTTGTAGGTTCATCAAGTAAATATAATGTCTGTCCTGTTCCACGTTTAGATAATTCTTTTGTCAATTTTATTCTCTGGCTTTCACCCCCTGATAAAGTTGTTGAACTTTGCCCTAATTTAATATAACCTAAACCCACCTGATTTAATGTTTCTAATTTATTTTTAATAGATGGAATAAATTTGAAAAAATCCAAAGCTTCCTCAACACTCATATCCAAAACTTCTGCAATAGATTTATCTTTATATTTTATTTCCAATGTTTCAGAATTATATCTTTTGCCTTTGCATTCTTCACATTCAATGTAAACATCAGGTAAAAAATTCATCTCAATTTTAATTGTCCCATCTCCACTGCACTTTTCGCATCTTCCACCAGGAACATTAAAACTAAATCTTCCTAATTTATATCCCTTCATTTTAGCTTCTTTAGTACTCGCGAAAACTTTTCGGATTTCATCAAAAACTCCAATATAAGTTGCAGGGTTACTCCTAGGAGTCTTGCCAATTGGGGATTGGTCAATAACAATTACTTTATCAATATAAGCTTCTGTATAAATCCCTTTATGCTCTCCTGCTTTAATATTTGATTGATGAATTTTTTTCATCATTCCTTTATATAAAATTTCATTAATTAATGTAGATTTTCCTGAACCAGATACTCCCGTAACACAAGTTAAAATTCTTGTAGGAATTTCAACATCAATATTTTTTAAGTTATTTTCTGTGCATCCAACAATTTTAATTGGTTCACCCTTTTCTCGTCGAATTTTAGGAACTTCGATAAATTGAACTCCTGATAAATATTGTCCTGTTAAAGAATTTTTATTTTTAATAATTTCTTGAGGAGTACCTTTTGCAACAATTTCTCCTCCATGAATTCCTGCACCAGGACCAATATCCACAACATAATCAGCATTCATAATCGTATCTTCATCATGTTCAACAACAATCAAAGTATTTCCAATGTCTCTTAATTTTTGTAATGTTTCAATTAATTTATGATTATCCCTTTGATGAAGTCCGATTGAAGGTTCATCTAAAATATATAAAACTCCTGTTAAATTTGATCCAATCTGTGTTGCAAGCCTGATTCTTTGCCCTTCTCCTCCTGATAATGTCCCGGCATTTCTTGACAATGTCAAATAACCTAAACCAACTCTCTCTAAAAATCCTAATCTCTCACGTATTTCTTTTAAAATCTGCCTTGAAATTTTTTCTTCTTGTTTAGTTAATTCTAAATTATTAAAAAATACAATCACTTCTTGTATTGATAAGTCTGTAACATCAATTATTGATTTATTATTAATCTTAACCGCTAATATTTTTTGCTTTAATCTTTTTCCGTCACAAACTGAACATTTATTCACTCTCATAAACTTTTCTAAAAATTTTCTTCGATAATCTGAATCTGTTGATTTATACAATCTTTCTGATTGAGGAATCAAACCCTCCCATCCATTTTCAAAATTCATATTTGCCCCTGTATCCCATTTGCCTTTAATTGCTTCAGTTGAACCATAAAATAATGTTTGAATTTGTTTTTCATTAAATTTTTTTATTGGTGTATAAATATCAAAACCAAATTTTTTTCCAACTGCCTGCAATTGTTGTCCACGCCAAGACATATCAATTTTTCCATAAATTTTTATTGCCCCGTCAATGATACTTAATTCTTTATCGGGAATAATTAAATCTTCATCAAAAATCATTTTAATTCCTAATCCATGGCATCCTTCACAAGCCCCAAAAGGTGAATTAAATGAAAACATTCTAGGTTGCAATTCTTCAAATGAAATATCACACTTAGGGCAAGTCATATTTCCTGAATAGAATTTATCCTTTCCATTATTTTCAACTATTAGTAATCCCTTAGATTTAATTAATGCATTTTCAACTGCTTCAGCAAGCCTTGATTTATCCTTCACATCTAACCGATCAATTATTACCTCAATATCATGTTTTTTGTATCTTTCAAGCTTGATTGTTTCATCAGTTCTTAATATATGTCCGTTTACTCTTGCTCTTGCATAACCTTCTTTGTTTAAATCTAAAAATAATTGTTCGTAAGTTCCTTTTTGCTGTCTAATAATAGGAGATAAAATAGTAATTTGTCCTGTAAAATCTTCAGCAATTTTTTGAGAAATCTTTTCAGGAGATTGAGCTTCAATTTTAATATTATGTATAGGACAATGAGGAATTCCAATTCGAGCATAAAGTAGCCTTAAATAATCATAAATTTCAGTAACTGTTCCGACAGTAGAACGAGGATTCTTGCTTGTAGTTTTTTGCTCAATAGAAATTGCAGGACTTAACCCCTCTATAGAATCAACATCCGGCTTGCTCATTAAACCTAAAAATTGCCGAGCATAAGAACTTAAACTTTCAACATATCGTCTTTGACCCTCAGCATATAATGTGTCAAATGCAAGAGTGGATTTTCCACTCCCCGATAAACCGGTAATAACTATTAATTTATCTCTAGGTAATTCAATACTTATATTCTTCAAATTGTGCTGTCGGGCACCTTTTATTTTTATTTTATCGTTCATTTTCAAATAAAATTTTAGAAACCTCTTAAGAATTATAAAAAATGAGGTTTTAAATTCTTTTCGAGTATAATATTGTTAACAATATTTAAGGATCTTTCTCCTATTTCTTCTTAATCAATTTTCCAATTTCAAAAATAACTAAACCGGAAACTACAAATGGTAAAATAAATAACCAATCTTTTATAGTCAAAGGAATAACCCCGAATATAATTCCTAACGGACTATACAATAAAATAAGGTGTAATATTATTGATATAAGTACAGCATAATTTAACCATTTATTTGAAAAAATTCCATTCTTCAATAATGAACTTTCTGTTCTGCAGGAATAAACAAAAAATAATTCAAAGAAAATTGCAGTAGTTAAAATAAGTGTTCTTGTCCTGTCAATTGATAAAGTATTGCTGACTTCAATCAAATAAATTGCTAATTTTATTGCAAAAGTTAAAATTCCCGCAAGAATCACAAATTTCCAGATACCGTCTAATAAACTTTTTTCTTTTCTTGGAGGAGTATTCATAACATTCTCTTCTTTTTCAAAAACTAAAGCCAAAGCAGGTAAAGAATCTGTAATTAAATTAATCCATAAAATTTGTAAAGGCAAAAGAGGCAAGAACCATTTTTCAGGACCATAAAATAATCCCATAATTAACGCAAATAAAATTAAGAAAATTTCACTAAAATTAACTGCCAAAAAATATTTCGTAAATTTTTTAATGTTATCATATGTTTTTCTCCCTTGTTTAACCCCCTCAACAATTGAAGCAAAATTATCATTAACTAAAACAATATCTGAAGCATCACGTGCAATATCTGTACCCCTTTTTCCCATTGCAATTCCGACATCTGCAGATTTCAACGCCAAAACATCATTAACCCCATCGCCAGTCATTGCAACCACTTCCCCTTTTTGTTGCAAAATCTTTGTAATCCTTAATTTTTGAGAAGGAGTAATCCTCGCAAAAATAGAAATATTATCAATTCTATTTGTAAGTGTCATATCGTTCATCTCCTCTAACTCCTCTCCTGAAATAATCTCCCCCTCAATGCCAATTTCTTTTGCAATAGCTTTGGCAGTTAATGCTGAGTCCCCAGTAATCATTTTAACTTTAATCCCAGCATTCTTGCATTCTTGTATCGCATTTTTTACCTCTTTTCTTGGAGGATCAATCATCCCGGCAAATCCTAAAAAGATCAAATTTCCTTCTTTAGCCTTGCTCTTAACAGGAATATTTTTGTAACCAAATGCCAACACTCTCAAAGCATCTTTTTCCAATTTTCTTGAAGAATTTAATAATTCTTTTCTTCTCTTCAATGTCAATTCTTTTATCTGTCCATTAACAAGTTCAAAACTTGAAATCTGTAAAATCTTTTCCGGTGCACCTTTAGAATAAAGAACTTTATTTCTCCCATTATCCCTAAGAATTGACATCATCTTTTTCTTTGAATCAAATTCAAATCTTTGAATACTTGGCTCTTTGTCAATTAATAATTTTTTATTTAATCCCAAATCTAAACCTGCTAAAACTAATGCCCCCTCAGTAGGGTCTCCAATTACTTCATATTCCCCGTTATTCTCTTCAAATCTGGCATTATTGCATAAAAGACTTGTTTTAATTAATTGGTAAAGTTCCTTATTTTTCTCAATATCTATTTTTTTATCTTTCAAAAAAATCTCTTTTCCGTTTTTAATATAGAAATTATTATTTGCAAAAATCTCCCGAATCTCCATTTTTTCTTCGGTAATTGTACCGGTTTTATCTGAACAAATGATCGTAACACTTCCAAGACTTTCAACTGCAGGCAACCTTCTAATAATCACATTTTGTTTAGACATTAATAAAGAAGAAATTGCAAATGAAACTGCAAGAACTGCAGGCAACCCCTCCGGAATTGCTGAAACCGCTAAAGCAACCGCAATCATAAACATGTTTAAAGTATCAAACTCTTTCATAAAACCCATTAAAATAATTGCACTTACCGCGAATAATATTATGAACCCAATTTGTTTGGAAAAATTATCCAATCTTTTTTGCATAGGTGTTTTAGTTATCTCTATCTCCTGTAATGTTTCTGCAAGATTTCCAAAAACAGTATTTATTCCTGTTGCAACAACAATCGCTTTTGAATTGCCCCTTACAATTTGAGTCCCTGCAAAAAGCATATTGCTTTGTCTGGATATAATTGTTGAATCTTTTAAAAGAATATCCCATTTATCAACAGGTAAACTTTCACCTGTAAGTATTGCTTCATTAGTTTGCAAGTTTTCTGATTCAATTATTCTGCAATCAGCGTTAATTTTATCTCCTGCTTCAAGGATGATTATATCTCCCGGAACTAAATCCTCAGAATTAATTTCCATTAATTTATTTTTTCTAATAACTTTTGAAATTGGAATAATTAATTTTCTAAGATTAACAATCGCTTTTTCTGCCTTTAATTGCTGGAAAAATCCTATAAATGCATTAAGCAAAACTATTGCTGAAATCACAAAGCCATCTGTAGAATGTCCGATAAAAAATGAAACTCCCGCTGCGATTATCAAAATGTAAATTAAAAATGAATTAAATTGTTCAAAAAAAATCTTCAAAGGTCTTAATTTATGAATTTGTTTTATAACATTTTTTCCATATTTTTCCTGTTTGAAATCAACTTCTTTTTGATTTAAACCATTTGCAGAACTATTAAATTCCCTGAATATCTCCTCTTTTGTTTTAGAATAAAAATTGTTCATTCTTCAAGTCTGTAATTTAACTCTCCGGCAATACTCTTTAACATTAATTCTTTAACCTCTTTTGGGTCATTTGTCTTACCAAGAACCCATCCAAGTTTAACAAAGGCTGTTTCAGAAATCATATCCTCAAGATAAATTATTCCGGTATGATATAATTCTCTTCCGGCTGAATAAACCAAAGGATCAATACGACCATAAATTGTTTGAGTCGTAGCACAAATAATCATTCCTTTTTCTGTCATTTCTTTAAGTTTTTTAGTCCAGCCAAGTCTTGCTTCTTTAGTTGCAGCCTGCCCTAAACCAAACATTTCAATAACTATCCCTTTGTAACCTTTCTCAAAATAATAATCTAATATCTCTGGGTCTTGTCCGGGGTAAAATTTTAATAATGCAACTTTTTCTTCGAATTTTAAATCAAGTTGAACTTTTCCTTTGCTTCTTAAATGATAACCTGAAATTCTTGTAATTTGCCCGGGAATAATTTTTGCATAAGGTTTGCCGTTAATAACTTTAAACGCATCTCTTCTTGAAGAATGCATCTTCCTTACTTTTGCACCAGGCATAGCATAACAATAATCATCATTAGTCGTAGCATGCCCAACAATCATTACCTCGGCAATATCTGAAATCACAGCAGTAGTCGCACATTGCAAATTCAAATTAGCATCGCTACTCGCCCTGTCAATACTTCTCTGACTATAAACTAACACAACTGGTTTATTTACATTTTTCAGGAAAAAGCTTAATGCAGAAGAAGTATAATGCAATGTATCAGTTCCATGCGTAATAATTACCCCTTGAATCTCTGAATTATTCAAAAATTTTTCAGCAGTCTTTGCAATTTTTTTCCAATCTTTATAATCCAAGTCTGATGAATCTTTTTTAAAAAGCACTTCTACCTCTTTGATATTGACATCCTTAAAAGCCTCAGGATAAGTTTTAAACAAACTTTCCGGAGTATTAATATAATCAACCCCTCCTTTTTTTGGGTTTAATCTTGCACCAATAGTTCCTCCCGTCATAATTATTGCAATGTTAGGTTTTTTAGAGTTAGAATCTTTTTGCAATTCAGTAGATTCTTTTTTTGGAATTTCTCCCTTTTTTATAACTTCAATGTTTAGAATATCTTTTTGATAAAAACCAATGTTATAACCGGAATTTAACTTAATTAGAACTATGCCTTTATCCTCATTAGAACTTTCAAGTAAAAATCCCTCATAAGTTTGTTTTATTAGGTTTATCCTAACATAATCTCCAAACATTGGCGTATTTTCCATTAAAAACTAAAGAAAAAATACATTAAAAATGTTTGTTCGAAAAGAATTATTTTTTCCAGACAAATTGGAGGATCCAATCTCCCAAGGGTTTAAATCCAGAAGATCCAAATAAATTAATTGCTTTTTCTTTTTCAAATCCGTGTACATGCATAGTTATCCCATTCTTTGGTGTGACTCTATAAATTTCTTTTATTAAAAATTTAAAATAATCATTGTTATTCATCCTAGAAATCTCTGGGCAAATTATTCCATAACTTGTAACAAGGCTAGATTCATCATCTTGTTTTAAAAGATAAGATAATCCATCTTCTTCAACAATTTTTGCATTTTGACATTCTTTTAAATTTTCTCTTGATAACTCTGGATGAAACGGTTCTAAACCTGTATATTCTGTAACACCCATTTCTAGAAAATCTTTAGCTAATGGATTTGCTCCTGTACCTATTTCAATTATTTTTTTTCCTTTTAAATTTTCTCTTGAAACTTCTGGGTAAAGTTTTTTCATCAAATCGAAATTTCCACTATAATTGGTATATGGTCTTGTTAATCCTGGTTGATTTGCTTGTTGAATACAGTATTCTCTATATCTTTTGATTGATTCAAAATCTTCTTGGCAAATTTCTTTGCCAGTAAAATAATCATTTAAAATTTGTCTGTCGATTTCCATAATAAGTTTAGTCTTAATTTATTTATAAATCTTCCTATTTGTAACTACTCATTAGATACAACAATATAATCCTAAAAAGTTATAAACACTTTTTCTTTATCATTTTATATGGTAAAGATTGGGTTAGAAATACATGGATATTTAGTAGCTAACGAAAAACTTTTTTGTAAATGCAAAGCTGAACATGGATTAAAAAATTCAAAACCAAATATGAATATCTGCCCTGTTTGTACTGGTCAGCCAGGAGCAAAACCATTGCTACCTAATAAAGAAGCAATCAACAAAGTAATTCAAATAGCATTAATCTTAGGATGCAAAATTAATAATGAATTAGTTTTTCAAAGAAAACATTATTCTTGGCCGGATTTACCAAAAGGCTATCAAATAACAATTTCCGGTCCTCATGCAAAACCAGTTGGTGAACACGGAAAATTTTTAGGGATAGGCATAACAGAAGCACATTTAGAAGAAGATCCCGCAGCATGGAATCCAAAAACAGGGGAGATAGATTACAATCGTTCAGGTTTTCCATTAGTAGAAATTGTTACAGAACCGGACTTTACAAGTTCAGAACAGGTAGTAGACTGGTTAAAACAATTAATTGCAACATTAGGCTATATTAAAGCAATTGACAAAAAAATGGGAATAAAATCTGACGTAAATGTTTCAGTAGAAGGTGGAGCAAGAATTGAAGTAAAAAATGTAAACAGCATTAACAATATAAAAAATACAATTGAACATGAAATAGAACGGCAAACAAAAAACTTGCCTAAAGTTCAGGAAACAAGAAGATATGATGAAACAAAAGGAATAACAACATTAATGCGTACAAAAGAACAAGCTCAGGATTATAGATTTATCACAGAACCGGATTTACCTGTAATTAATCTTTCAAATAAACTAATTAATGAATTAAAAAATTCCTTGCCGGAAACTCCTCAGGAAAAATTAGAAAAATTAATCAAAAAATATAAAATTGAAAAAAAATATGCAGAAGTATTAACAAAAAAAATAGAAATTGTTGAATTCTTTGAAAAGATTATTCCCGAAGTTGAAGCTAAACTTGCAACAAGATGGGTAACTGAAGAATTATTAAGTGTTTTAAATTATAATAAAATTGAACTTGATGAAATTGAACTTAACTCAAAACATTTTATTGAACTCTTAAAATTAATTGAAAATAAAACTATAACAGAATTAAAAGCTAAAGATATTTTAAGAAGCTGGAAAGAAAAATCTGAGTCTCCAAATATAAAAGAAATTTCCAATATTTCAAATGATGAAATTCAAATTTTTGCAAAGAAAGTGATAAATGAAAATGAAAAAGCGGTGAGTGACTACAAAAACGGAGAAGCTAAAGCGATTAATTTTTTAATAGGCCAAGTAATGAAATTATCAAACAAACGTGCTGATTTTAATACTGCAAGAATTACTTTAGAAAAGTTGCTTAAATGAAATCACAATGTTTGGAATCAAACATTTGGAAATTTTTTATATTTAATTTAACTCAGCGAAGACATTATGTCGCAATACTTTCAATTTTTTTCTTAACTTTACCTGACACAACTGCAAAACAAATTGGAATTTATTCTTTAGCAGGGTATTTAGCATCATTTATTTTAGAAATCCCTTCGGGATATCTATCAGACAGAATTGGTCATAAAAAAATTTTAGTTTTATCAAAAATATTATTGCTTTTTTCAATTCTTTCTTTTATCTATGCAACATCTTTAATTTATTTTATTATCGGTTCAGTTCTTTTTGCGTCTTCTGCAGCTTTTGAATCCGGAACCACAAGTGCATTCATGCATAATACATTTATTGAATTAAAACGGGAAAAAGAATATGTAAAAATCATGAGTAAAATTAGTGCAAATGCTTCTTTAGTCGCTGCTTTTTTAATATTAATATTACCATTTACAACAAAAATTTCTATAGTTTTTCCATTAAAAATTAACTTTGTTCTCGATGTAATTGGTTTATTTGTTGCCTTATCATTTGTTTCGCCAAAAGAAAAAATAACTGCCCAAAATGAAGAACCATTACCTCTAAAAAATTTATTCAAAAAATTATACGGAACAGGTTTTTATTTAATGTCAGTATTTTTAGGAATTATTACCGGATTTGTTTTGGCGGTTTCTCCTTATAACGGAGTTTATTTGCAATCCTTAGGTTTTCCAGTAATTTTTATCGGAGTTTTAGTTTCTTTCTCAAGAGTTTTCATGTTCTTTTTTGGGCATTTTTCCCATGTAATCGAAAAAAAAATTGGAGCAAAAGATTTAATCTTCTATGAAATATTTTTCTTCACAACATTATGTTTGTTAATTTCTTTATACAATAATCCTTATCTCGTTGGTTTAATGATTGTAATTTTAATTGGATATTATCACGCAAGAAAAATGTTAATGACAGGATATTTTCTCGATAATTTTTGTGTGAATGATAAATTAAAAGCGACAATGCTTTCAATTAATGCCCAAATTGAATCTGTCTTTCAGGCAATCGCAATGTTATTTTTAATGTTCTTAATGAATTATTCTTATAAAATAGGTTATTTTTTTGCAGGAGTAATGCTTTTTATTTCATTAAGTTTAATTTATATACGATTGAGAAAAAAATTAAAATAATTTATTTAACTATTTTAATATCTTTTTTTGTAGGCAGGATATAATTTGGATTAGTTCTGTCTCTTAAAAAATATGCTATAACTTTTCCAATTTCTTTTTCAAATGCAGAGTCTTTGCATAATTTCTCTAATGTAGGATATTTTGCAGAGTGATAATCTGTATTATTAATCCCTATTGTTCCCCATTTTCCATCTTTTTGAAATGGATAAAGTGAATGTGATTGATATTTTCCATTTTCTTTATTTTTTTTGTTTAAAATCATTACCAATTCTCGTCTTTGATAACCATTATCAGATAACGTAGCATTTGCAAATGTTTGTGCTTCCTCGCAATCCCCCCTAAAAAATCCAAACTTTTTAACATGTTCATGAATCTTTTCAAAAGGTAATTCAAAATTATTTTTTGTAAAATCTGAAGCTTCTAAATCAGAAGTATATCTTGCAAAAGTATTAAGATATCTTTGTGCCTGTTCTGGAGTTTTAATGTATTGAACTAATTGTTTTGAATCCATTGCACGAATTTTGTTAATATAATCTTCTGTTGTTTCTGCTTGTGCATTTCCAACTAAAGCTCCACTCAAAGCTAATCCGAACATAGCTTTTTTTATTGCTTCTTTCATAATATTTATATTATTGCTATTATTTATAAAGTTATCCCTTCTTTGGAGTAACAATCCAAAAGGGTTTTAATCTGTCCAGCAAAATAATTTTATCTGTCGAGGATTATAAATTTGCAAATTCGCAGTAATACCTACTGCCTGTACATATAAATCATCTTCAAAATCCTGCATGAATTCGCAAGGGTCTTCAAGTCTGCAAATAAAAGCATTGCAATTTATATAATTCGGTTTTCTGTCAGCAATTCTTGTTTTTACACTTAATGGAAATTCTGAATCAGATAACTCTAAAGGCAAAATGCTATCTTCTAATTCTAAAACCTCTGTCCTTAATGTTTCATCTAGTTCAATATCCCTTAAAATTGACAATTCTGCATCATAAACTTTCTGAGAAATATCTGTCTTAGCAATATATCCTTCATTCATTAAGACTAAAACTGCTCCGGCAATTAATAAAATTGAAACAAACGCTTCAACAATTCTAATCCAACCTCTTTTTTCGTTTCCCATCATTTTACCAAACTTTAATATTTAAAAATCCGAACTTTATATTCCCTTCTAAATCTAAGTATTTAATTGAATATTCCTGAACATAAACACTTGTAGATAAATCCCCATTTTCAGTTTCTATTCTTGTGCCATTTGCTAATATAAAACTAAATCCGAATTCTGTTCCGGGAGGAATATTAAAAAATTCCTTTACTGTTTCATAATCTGATTCGTATGCATTTTTTAAATCCATAATCTTTTTTTGTGTAATGTATTCATCAACTCTTATAATACTCGGAGTTACATTAAATAATGGTTCACATCCCACTATTGGCGGAGATGATTCATTTTGGATTCCTATTGAAGAAAATATCTTTAAAAAACCACTAAAATTCAGTCCTGTTAGAATCTCTAAATCTTTTCCTTGAAATTCATACGATAGTTTGCTATTATTTTCGTCTTTAATTAAAAGTGAAGTTTCATTAATCAAAGAACCTTTTGCATCTTTTAATGAAATACAATCTTTATTTGGATTAACTGTTTCATTAATTTTAATAGTCATAGTTGTAAGATTAACTGTGAAATTTTCAACTAAAACGTCTTTAAGATAATCAATAAATAATGTTTTTTCCTTTTGAATTTTTATTGCCGGTTGTATTGTTGTGTATAAAAATAATATAAATAGAACAAATATTACAAATGATAGTATAAAACCTACATGCGAACCTCTTTTACTTAAATGCATATTTATAAGACCCAAAAAGAGAATTTAAATCTTTTCTTCCAGGCAACTTTTAAAAATACTCTTCTCTTAGTCAAATAAGAGGAAATAAAAATTGGTATCTAAATGGCATATATTAAAAAATTAGTAATGTACGGATTCAAAAGTTTTGTAAGAAAAACTGAAATTCCATTTACTCCCGGAATTAATTGCGTTCTGGGCCCAAATGGAAGTGGAAAATCTAACGTATCCGATGGCTTATGTTTTGTTTTAGGAAGATTAAGTGCAAAATCTATGAGAGCCGCAAAAGCAAGTAACTTAATTTTTATGGGTACAAAAGACGTTGCTCCGGCAAAAGAAGCATCCGTAGAAATAGTTTTTGATAACACAGATAATACTTTTTCATTGATTGAGAAAGAAATATCTATTCGAAGAATTTTAAGAAAAAACGGTCAAAGCATATATAAAATTAACAACAAAATAAAAACCCGTCAGGAAGTGTTAGGCTTGCTTGCTCAGGGGGGAATTGATCCTAACGGGTTTAATATTATCCTGCAGGGGGAGATCCAAAATTTTGTTCGTATGCATACTGAAGAAAGAAGAAAAGTAATTGAGGAAGTTGCAGGAATTTCAATTTATGAATTACGAAAAGAAAGTTCATTAAAAGAACTGGATAAAACTGATGAAAAATTAAAAGAAATTTTAGCGATTTTAAAAGAAAGAACTTCTTATTTGAACAATCTTGATAAAGAAAGACAACAGGCATTAAAATTTAAAAAATTAGAACAGGACATTCAAAAATACAAGGCAAGCATAATTTATAGTGATTTAACAAAAAGAAAATCCGAGATACAAAAAATTAATTCTGAAATTAGTGAAAAAAATAAAGAAATCGAACAAATAAAAAAAATTATTTTAACTATCGAAACATCTGTAAAAAGTTTTGAATCAAAAATTGAAACAATTAATTTGACAATTCAAAAATCAACAGGTTTAGAACAGGAACGATTAAATCAGGATATTGCTAATCTGCGTGCAGAATTAGCAGGAATGATTGTCAAAAGTGAAAATCTGGAAAGAAAATTATCTGAAATTTCAAAACAAAAACAGGAACTAAATGAATCAATAAGAAATAATGAAATCTCAATTAAAGAACTTAAAAAAGAATCTCCGACAATTATTAAAAAAGAAAAAGAAATTCAGGCAAAAAAATTAGAACTTGAAAAATTAGAAGAAAAAAGAAAAAAATTCTATATGATTAAATCCGAATTAAGATCAATTATTGGAAGATTTGAAGATAAAAATTCATTCTTAAAAAGTTATATTAATGAATCAGATTTTTTATTACGACAAATTGAATCCATTTCAAAAGATATTCTTGATAAAAAAATTACCCCTGAAAAAATTGAATCTTTTAAACTAAGCGTAGCAGAAAAGAAAAGTTTATTGGAAAGTTTAGGAAAAAGAGAATCAGAACTTGAAAAAGTAACTTATACTAACGAATATGAAATTGATAAACAGGAAAAATTAATTGAAAATATTTCAAAAATTGATATTTGTCCTGTATGTAAAAGCAAGGTTACAAAAGAACATATTCATTCGATTCATGAAGAAACAATTCCAAGAGTTAGTAAATTAAGAAAGGAAATTGATGAATCTGATAAAGAATTAAGTGATATTGCAAATAAAAAAGAACTTTTAAAAAAAGAAATTGAAGATTTTCAAATAAAAATCTCTCAGGGTGAATCTGATTTAATGAGAATTTCAGGGATTAATGAAAAGAAAGACCAGATTAAAAATTTGCAGGAAAAAATTGAAGAAGCTAAAAAAGAACTTTTAGAATTAGATAAAAAGAAAAAAAATTTAGACCAGCTTTTCCAGGAAGATTCAAATATTGAACAAAAATATGAAACTGCGAGAATTGAAATTCAGGAAATTTCTTTAAGAAGCGAAGAAAATGTAAATTCTGAAATTTCTTTCAAACAACGGGAATTTGAACGTGCAAAAATTTCACTAAAACAACTTACACGTGATGAAGAAGATTTAGGCGACGAATTAAAATTAATAAAAAAGAATATTGAAATTAAAGAAGAACTTTTAGAAAAAAATAAAATCAAAGATAAAGAATTAAGCCAGAAATTTGAAAAATTAATTGAAGAGAGAGATTCTTACCAAAAGAAAATAAGAGAAAATGAAATGAATCAATCAACTCATAAAAATAAGATTTATAATATTGATCAGGAGATAAATAATATAAAAATTAATAAAGCAAGAGTTGACGCTGAAATAGAAAATTTTGAAAATGAAATGCTTGGATTTGATAATGTGGAAATATTAAAAATTAACAGAGATTCTTTATTAGAAAAATTAAATCACGCAAAAGAAATTATCTCAAATATTGGTTCAGTTAACCTTCGTTCTTTAGAAGTTTATGATGAGATAAAAAAAGAATATGATGCGATTAAAGAAAAAGTTGAAATAATCGAGAAAGAAAAAGAAGAAATTATGAAAGTAATTCATGAAGTTGATATCAGAAAGAAAAAGACATTTATTAAAACTTTAGATGAATTAAATGAAATTTTCTCGAGAAATTTTTCGCAGTTAAGTGCTAAGGGACAGGTTTCACTTGAACTTGAAAATAAAAAAGATCCTTTTGAAGGAGGAGTTAATATTATGGTTAAAATGGGACAAGGCAAATATTTTGATGTGAAATCTTTATCCGGAGGTGAGCAAACATTAATTGCATTATCATTAATTTTCGGTATACAGGAATTAAAACCATATTGTTTTTACATCTTGGATGAAATTGATGCAGCACTTGATAAGAGAAATTCTGAAAGGCTTGCAGACCTATTAAAAAGGTACATGAAACATGGTCAGTATATTGTAATTACGCATAACGATGAAATTATTTCTAACGCAACAAACCTTTACGGAGTAAGTATGCATGACGGAATAAGTAAGATTATTAGTTTGAAGGTTTAATCGTCGTGCTTGTGGTATCCACGAAGGCTCATAAAGATACCACCGTTCCACAATTTGAGGAAGTTAAAAAACTTCAAAAGTATCGTCTTTTGATAGTCCCAGAAAATTTAATTCTACAAATTTTCTGAGGAAACCAGCGGGTGTCTTTTATTGCATGACGGAATAAGTAAGATTATTAGTTTGAAAGTTTAATTATTCCAAATATTCCTTCCAATCTCTGGGAATATCAAACAAAATTTGTTCTCCATGCAATTTCACTAATTGTTCAATCTCTTGCTTATATCTTAAATCTTCTATTGGAGGCAAATTTTTCAAGCTATGTTTTCCTGAAGGATAAAAATCCTCAAACCAATTCATTTCTCCGTATAATGCATATCCCTCTTGAATCATTTCTTTATCAGACTTATTTCCCCCTAAACCAAACCAAACTTCATGTGTTAATTCATGTACAACTATTTGATCTGTTTCCTGTTTTTTCCCTGAAAGTTCATCCTTCAAAATATTTATTGAGTAGTTATCTTCCGGAATATAAATATTTTCTTTAAATTTTATTGCTAATATAGTTGATTTTATTTTTTGATTGGATAATACCATTGTAAACGGTAAAAGCATCAATCTTAACCATAAAGGAATTTCTTCATCATTTAGCCAATATTTTAATTTATCTTCCAGCAATTTATGGCTTTCTTTAACCCCGATTTTTCCCAAATCTAATCCTGTTCTCTCTTCAATTAAAGGTTGATAATAAGCAACTTTCCCTCGAACAAAATCAAGATATTCAAGAAATATCCTGTCATGTTCAATTCTCTTTGAATATATCATTCAATAATCTAAGAAGAACATTAAATAAATAGTTTTTGTAAATTAATAAAAAAAATAAAATTCTTTTTTTGAATTTTCCTTTCCTTTTATTGCACAGCAAAGCTGTAAAGTTTCCCAACAAAAGGAAAAAGGAGAAAGAAAAAAAGAAAAAAAATTAAATAAAGTTAGTAATAACTTTCTCCGAATTCTTCAGACTTTTCAGGTTTTTTCCCGATTAAAACAAGTAATACAACTAATAAAACCACAAAGATAATTGCTAAGATAACTGTCGCAATAACAATTGGATTTCCTAAGTTAGTGCCTTCAGCATTTAAGCTAAAAGCAGCAGTATTAACAAGTTTTTCTCCAGCGAAAACATTAACATCAAAGTTATATTCTCCGCTTTCGTCTGCATTTGCAACTACTGTAACTGTTCTGCTTGAACCAGCAGGCACAGCAACAACACTTTCACTAACACTTGTTGAAATGTCAGCACTAGATTCTGCTACAACTCTGTAAACAACTACTTTATCAGTAGGGTTCACAATAATTAAGCTGTATTCAGCATCTTCGTTTACAGCAGCATTCTTACTTAAACTAGTAGTTATAACATTTCCAGCTGAAAAATCATTTTCAATAAGGATTTGTGTAACTTCATTCATAGTTAAGTCAGCGTTTTTTGCTTCAACTTCAAGTGTATAAATACCAGTTTTTGCGTCGAATGGGATACTTAAGTAGAATGTACCTGTAGCAACTTCTACATCTCTGTAGTCATCACATAAGCCGTGTTCTTCATCAGTATCAGAACATTCAATTGGTGTTAAATCACCAAGGTAAGATGTTCTTTCAATGCCTAAAGCTGGAATTCTTGCAGTCACATACATGTCTTCTAAATCGTTATAACCAATGTTTTTAATAACAACATCAATTGGAAGTGTTTTTCCAACTTCAGCAGTTTGTGAAACATCGATTGACATAACATCAACGTTGTATGATGGTCTTTGAACTCTAATAGTGATTTCATTTAATTCAGTCTCAAAATCTCCGTTCCAAACTTTGATATTAAGAGCCATGTCTTCACTAACAGAATCTCTAAGTTCATATGGTACTTTTAATGTTAATGTTTTACTGTATTTGCTTCCGTCTTCAATATCGAAAACAGCAGATCTAGCTTCAACATCTTGTTTTTCACCTTGAAGTTCGATTTTAACTCGAACATCAGAAGCGTCTTCAAGAGCTTCGAAGTTAATCTTAACAGATAAAGCTTCACCAGCAATTACGCTGATGGGGTTAGCACTTGAATTACCATCATCATACAAGCCGTTAACTTTCACAGTAGCACCAGTAACTAATTCAGTAGCACTGACAGTACCTACTACTAGAAACATGCTTGCAATCATAAGGAAAAAAACCATAAGGTTTTTCATATCCATTTTAATTTCCATTTTTTTTAATTAACACAGAAAAAACCTTGTTTTTCTGTTTATTATACACCATAAACATTATTTATAAACTTTATGGTAGCAACACTTTTTCTTAATTTTATAATTAATACAGATTTTACTGAATGTTTTGTCATAAAGTGAATTATCGGGATAGATAAATCTGCAAGCCATTAATAGCGTCCTTAACTGGTTCAGGAGCTTCACAGATTAATCGAATTTTCTTATCTTTAGGAAGCTTCTCAAACAATCCTTCCCAATAAGCGTCCTTTGTAGGGATATGTCTTTTTTCGCCTTTTTCTCCATATTCTATTCCCGAGTAATGAGCATGCCACTCTTTTTCAGGAAATAGTTTTTCAATCTTTTTCATGTCTATTTTTTTATCTCTGGCTAATATATGTGCAAAATCAAGACAAAAACTACAATCAGTTTCTTTAACTAATAGGGATATTTCTTCAACACTTCCAAAAACATTTATCTTACCCATTGTTTCAGGAGCAAGTTTTATTTTCCATTTGTTCCTATTATTAATAATCTCCTGAATTTCATTAATCCTATTTTTAATATTATTATACGTCTCTTCACGATTTATTTTACTAAAAAAACCTGCATGAAAAACAACAACCTTTGCACCAAGCCATTCACCTACTTTGCATGATTCAATAATTCTTTCTTTGCTTGCTTCAATTTTCTCCCAATCCTCAGAGTTAAGATTAATCCAATATGGAGCGTGAATAGATAATTCCAGATTATACTTCTCGGCTAAATGTTTTATTTTTTCTGCCGTTTCTTTTTCTTTAATATATACTCCATAAGTAAAAGGGATTTCTGCACATCTAAATCCTAATTCAGAATACTCTTTGAAAGTTTTTTCAATATCTTTTAATTTACCTATTCCAACAGGTCCAAATTTAATATTCATACAATAGAATTTAATTTCGGTCTTTTAATATTTATATGATTAATTTAAGAACTTTTTTCTATTAATATGAAACCATTGATAAGTAGTTACAAAAGGGAATATTTATAAAGTATTGATAAATTACATTTTTATGAATCCCAGTGATATTTTTGAATATGCAAATGAAGGAATGAAATGGTTAGTTCTAGGTGGTGGAACATATATGGTATCTTTGGCAACTTTAATAGGATCTACAGGAGTATGTGCTACATTCTCTCAAAAAATAAAAACACAAGAAGAATTGGTTTCAATTGTTAATGAGGAAGCAAAAAGATTAGGGGTAGATAAATCAATTGTTTCAACTTTGCATGATGAATTAGAAGCGTACTCAGGAAAAAGAGAGGGTGATTCTTTATATGTACTTAATGTTGGAGGTTTTTTGGCAAAAAGAAATGTTGTAAGACATGAATTATATCCTATCTACAAGGGAGATTGTGATAAAAAATATAATCTATTACGTTATCTGTTTATTGAGGAGCCAAGAGCAATTTTGTACGATACGTTTGGTATAAAGCTTTAGATTTTTTACATTTAATTGATTTTTAGTTTCGCTTATCGAATATAATTCACTTAAATTAAATTCACATAGTGAATATTTTTTCTATAAACAATTTTTTTTAAAAAAATAAAAACACAAATAAAAAAAGAACCCTTGCGGGTTCTTTTTAAAAATTATAAAAATTTCTATAAACTAAGAAGTTTAATCTTTGTATCAGTTGTTGCAAAATTCTTTGCAGCAATGACCTGACAATTCACTTCTTCAGCAGATTTTATGATAGAACCTGTAACAGTGCCATCAATAATCATAATTGAAGGTTTCTCATTGTTTCTTCTAAGTGCATTGCCTAAACTTCTAACTGAAACTTCATCGGTAACATCTAAATCGCTATTTAAAAATAAAGCTTTGCCAGATCCTTCGTTATCCTGTGAAAGTTTTTTAAGTTTTAACTTATTTTCTTCACTTAAATTAACTGCTTTATTCTCAGAAATTTCTTTTTTAACTGGTTCTTCATTAAAAGGTCTTCTTGAAATTCTATTTCTAGACAGATATTCTTCAACAGGAACTCTCTTTCTAAGATTCATTAAAATTTCTTTACCAGCTAATTCTTCAACTTCTTTACCATCTGGTGCAATAGCAATATACTGAACTCTTGCATTCTCAGTAACGTTTTGGATAATTAATTGTCCTCCACGGTCCCCATCAACAAATAAAGTAACAATCTTGTTTTTACTTAACTCCCGAACACCTTCAGGAAGTTTAGTACCATTCATAGCAATTACATTGTTAACGCCATTTCTAAGTAAATTAACAACATCTGCTCTGCCTTCAACAACAATCAGTTCTCTGTCTGTTAAATCTCCGCAAGGAAGTTTTTCGTCGCCATATTCTTGGATATTTGCAATTTTTGCAGATTCCTTGATTTCGTTAGAAATACTTCTTGAGTCAGTACTACCTTGAATTTCAGTCATTAATTTTTTAGCTCTTTCTAAGATATAATCCCTTTTGCTACCTCTAACATCTTCAATTCTCTCAACTTCAATTTGAGAATCGCTTGGACCTATTCTTTCAATAGTTTCAATAGCCGCAGCGATTAAAGTTGTTTCAGATTGGTCTAAAGCTGTTGGAACCTTGATTTTACCCAGAGTTCTTTTATCGTTTCTCTCTAAATCAACTTCAATTCTTCCAATTTTCCCTTCTTTTTGCAATTCTCTCATTTCAAGATCTGCACCAAGAAGCCCTTCAGTTTGACCAAAAATAGCTCCGATTACATCAGGTTTTTCTAAAGCACCTTCAGCTACAAAATTTGCATGTATCATATATTTTATTGATACCGGACTTACTTTTGCCATTTTTCTAGTTTTCTCCAAATTTAATTAATAAAACTTTTCATATGAAAAATTTCTAAAGAAAAATATTTTACATAACTCTATATTCTATCTGCTATTCGTCTTTTCTCAAATTATCTTGAGTGTAAATGTGAATGTGATAACTTAAATTAATTAATATTTAATCCTGTAAATATTTTTCTTCTGATTAATTATTAGAAAAACTAATTTTTAAGGTTTTTGGTTTTATTTTAAATTTTCTTAAAAATTAAAAGAACATGAGCAAGTAATTGAATATGTCCCACTTCCACTGCACCAAGTAGTTGATTGTCCAGGACAATATAATCCATGATTACAAGTTCCAGCAGAATGTTCACATGCATACACACTACTTGAAGGATTACCGGGAATTCCCCCTGACCATCTACAATTATATTTTCCAGCTACTTGAGGTTGCCCACATACATCTGATGGGGGAGGTGTACAATCACCAGTATTACAAGCCTGACTTAAAACAGGTTTAGAATCTGTACAATAAATTTCATTTAATGGAGTACCATCTCCCCTTGTGCAACTAACTGTACGAGTTTGAGTTCCACCCCCGCAATCAGCTGAACAACCACCCCATGCACTTGGAGTCCATACTGCACAAAATTTCCCCACATTAATAGCATTTTGTAAAGTCATCTCATCATCATCAATAGTCATTTTAATTTCAGAAGCTAAATGCCCAGGATCTTTTTTTCCGGAATAAGCAACGACAGAATTCCCGCAAAGACCCTTATTCATTTTTAATGAATCTTCTAAAGTTCTTTCAGCACCATTAACTGAAACCCAAATATCTTTTGCAGTATGACCATTATTTTGTGGAACAACATCTGCAACAGTACTTGGTAAAGTTAAAAATTTTTCACCGTTAATTGCCTGTTGAAGAGTCATTCTTGAACCCACTAAAGAAAATTCAACGAAATTAGAATCATGTCCGGGATTAGGGATAAGTAAACCAATAACAACACTAGTTACTAACATTAAACTTATAAAAATAATTAATTTATTACCCCTCATATAATCTTTAAAGAAATTCCATATTTAAACTTTCTTAAAAAATTAAACATTTTCATTTTTAAATAAAAAGTTTTATAAACCATTTTTCCAAACATTATCTATGGCTGCAAAGGAATCAAGTTTTGAAAAAATTCAAAGATTAACAAGTACTCAGGTTAATATTAGAAATGTAGCAACATCTGCACACATTCATCATGGTAAAACTGCTTTTACAGATAATTTACTTGCAGCAGCAGGAATGATGTCCGCTAAAGCTGCAGGAGATTTAGAAGGCGGAATGGCAACATGGCAACACGCAGATGAACAGGAAAGATTAATGACTGTTGATTCAGCAAATGTTTCTATGGCACATAATTATCAGGGAGAAGAATATTTAATTAACTTAATTGATACTCCGGGACACGTTGATTTTGGTGGAAATGTAACCCGAGCAATGAGGGCAATCGACGGAACTTTTGTTTTAATTTGTGCAGTTGAAGGTATAATGCCTCAAACTGAAACAGTTTTAAGACAAGCATTAAAAGAAAGAGTAAAACCAGTTCTTTTCATTAATAAAGTTGATAGACTAATTAACGAACTTAAATTCACACCTGAACAAATGCAGGAAAGATTTATGAAATTAATTAACGAATTCAATCATTTAATTGAACAAATTGCAGAAAAAGAATTTGGGCAAAAATGGAAAGTAAATGTTAACGACGGAAGTGTTGCTTTTGGTTCAGCAAGGGAAAACTGGGCTTTATCAATTCCTTTTATGAAGAAAAAAGAAGTAAGTTTCAAAGATATTTATAGATTATATACTGAAATGGATCATGAAGAAAGAACAAAATGGATCTGGGCTAATGCCCCGCTTTATGATGTAATCCTTGATATGGCTGTAAAACATTTACCGAATCCTATTGAAGCACAAAAATACAGAATTCCAAAAATTTGGCATGGAGATCAAAATACAGAATTCGGAAAATCACTTTTATCTTGTGATAAAAATGGAGAAGTTGGGTTTGTAATAACAAGAATTATAATTGATCCACGTTCCGGAAAAGAAGTTAGTGCAGGAAGACTTTATTCAGGAACATTAAGAGCCGGAATGGATGTTTATTTAAACAATTTAAAATCTCCGGCAAAAATTCAGCAAGTTTTAGTTTATAATGGAATTAAACCAGAACAATTAGAAAGTGTTCCAGCAGGAAATGTTTTGGCAATTACAGGAATCAATGCTGAAGTTGGTGAAACAATAACCGAAAAAGAACAAACCCCTTTTGAAGAAATCAAGCATATTTTTCAACCGGTAATTACAAAATCTATCGAAGTAGTAAAAACTCAGGATCTTCCAAAATTAATTGAAATTTTAAGAAAAGTAAGTAAAGAAGACCCATCATTAAAAGTTGAAATTAATGAACAAACCGGAGAAAGTTTAATCTCAGGAATGGGAGAATTGCATTTAGAAATTATCGAAAACCGAATTAAAACTGAAAAAGGTTTAGAAGTAAAAACCTCAGCACCGATAATTGTTTATAGAGAAACAGCAAAAAAAGAATCCCCTGTTAAAGAAGGTAGAAGTCCAAACAAACATAATGGTTTCTTTATTAAAGTTGCTCCATTGGATGCAGAGCTTGACGAAGCAATCCAAAAAGGAGACTTACCTGAAATCAGAGTTAAAAAGAAAAATGACCAAGTAACAAATACCCTTTCAGCTATGGGTTGGGGAAGTGACGAAATTCGAAATATAAAAGATATCTATAAAGGAAATGTTCTTTTTGATGAAACTCGTGGAGAAGTTCACATCGGTGAAGTTATTGAAATGGTAATGGATGCTTTTGAAGAAGTAATGGATGCTTCGCCATTAGCAAGAGAACCGGCAATGAAAATGAAAGTTTCATTAGTAGATATTAAACTTCATGAAGATGCTATCCACAGAGGTCCTGCACAAGTTTATCCTGCTGTAAGAGATGGTATTAAAGAAGCATTATTACAAGCTAGTCCGGCAATATTAGAACCATTGCAAATTCATGTTATAGAATGTCCTGACCAATTTATGGGTGCAGTAACAAAACTTGTTGGAGGAAAAAGAGGTCAATTGCTTGATATGAGACAAGAAGGAAGTCTTTCAGTTATAAAAGCAAAAATCCCTGTTTCTGAAATGATTGGTTGGAGTAGTGATTTAAGGTCTGCAACTGAAGGACGAGGAACTTCATCATTATTAGACCAGTTATTTGAACCTGTTCCAATGAGCATCCAAGACGAAGTAATTAAGAAAATTAGAGAAAGAAAAGGATTATCAGAGAATCAGTAAAACTCCTATTAAATTTTTCTGCTATTTTAATTCATGAAAGAACATTATAAAACAATTTGCACTAAATTAGATAGTGGGCAAAATCTAAAATTAGTTGGATGCAAACATGGAGATTGGTGGAATAAATCTGATTTTAGTCTTAGAGAAAAAGAATATAATGAATTAATCAGCTGGTCAGATATTTTAGTTTTAGAACAACCATTTTTAGCAGAATTTTATGAAGAACCATTTTCAAAAAAAATTAGTAAAATTGTTTACACTCAAAATAAAAGAATCTGTATAGTTGATCCTCAAAATGAAAAGACCGATAAATTTCATGAAGAATCTTATGAAAAATATGTAAAATCTGAGAAATTTTGCATGGCAATTGAAGAAGGAAATGGAAATTTAATTTCAATTTGTGATTGCAAACAGAAAAATAATGGACCCTTTGATTATATTCGATACATTGATTCAATGAATGACTTTTGGTGGAAAATTTCTTTTGGTGAAAGTGATTGGAGAAATATCCGTATTGCTAAAGGTTTAGAAGAAGATATTTCACAATTAAATGCCGAAAATATTCTTGCGATTCATGGCGGAATTCATACAAGGCCTATTCATTTTTATTTAAAAAATCCAAAATTTCGTGAAACAAAATTAAGAAGAAAATATTCTGAACTTGAAATGCTTGGAGAAAAAGGGATAAAACTTTATGTTCCTGCAAAATGCGAAGATAAACAAGAACAGGCTTGGGAAAGAATAAAATAACTTCTTAACCCAAAAAAACTATAAATGACAAACACTTAATAAATCAATGCTTAATTATTTCCCAAATATAAAAGATTATTTTTCTTTAGCAGTAAAATTATTTTTGATACTTTCAATAATCAATTCAATTTATTATCACCTTTGGCATTTAATGTCAACAAGCATTTTTTTATTAATATTAATGTTCATTCCGCAGGTAATTAAAAAAAGTGTCGATATTAAAATTCCGAAAGAATTTGAAATTTTATTATTAATATTTGTTATCATAACTTTATTTTTTGGACAATTTAACGGAGTAATTGCACCTTTATTTTTTGGAATAGCAATAAGCTTTATTGGTTTTTTAATATCATTTATCCTCTATGCAAGTAATCAAATTAAAAAAAATCCCTTGCTGATAATATTATTCTCTTTTAATTTAGCTGTCACATTTGGTTTTGGTCTTGAAATTTTAAAATATTATTTAAAATTTCTTTTAGGTTATGAATTAAGTTTATCCACTTATACTTATTCAATGATGAGCATGACTTATGTTATTATTGGTGCACTAATTGCCTCAATTATCGGTTATATCTATATGAAAACCAGAATGAATTTCATAAAACAAATAGTTAAAAAATTCATTAACTCAAATCCCAACAAATTTTCTTTAATAGACGACCCAAGTGAAATTCTGGAATTAATTAAATCAGGGGAAAATGAAAAATTAGAATTTAAATCAACATTAAGAATGAATTTGTATCTTAAACAAATTGACAGAAAAATTGAATTTTCTGTGTTAAAAACATTGACTGCATTCATGAATTCTAACGGAGGAAAATTATTTATCGGAGTAAATGACAGCGGAGAGATTAATGGTATCTCACAGGATAAATTTGAAAATTATGATAAATTTAATTTGCATTTAACAAATTTAATTAAAGATAAAATCGGAAAAGAATTTTTGCCATTTATTAATATTAAAAGTTTTTTAATTGAAGGAAAAACAATTGTTGAAATTGAATGCAAAAAAAGCGACAAACCTATTTTCTTGAAAGACAACAAAGATGAAGAATTTTTTATTCGTGCAGGACCCTCAAGCGTGCAATTAAACGGAAGAGAATTAGTCGAATACATCTCTCGAAGATTCTCTAAACATTTATAAATTTCTTTTATCTTATTTCCCTTATGGAGAGCGAGGTGAAAAGAGGGCAAATAGTTTATTCTTTTTTATTATTAGCAATAGTTTTAATTTTTGCATTTGTTTTTTTAATCCCGTCAGATATTCAATCAATATTTACCGGTAAAGCAATTGTTAACAATACTATTTGTACCCCTCAATGGAGTTGCACTGCATGGTCTCCTTGTCTTGGTGATAGTCAAATAAGAAGTTGTGTTGATGTTAATAGTTGCGGGAACCAAACAAATAAACCTCTGGAAGCATTAACTTGTGGTGTTTGTGAACCAAATTGGCAATGTGGAGAATGGGAACCTGAAGAATGTCCTGAAACAGAAATACAAAAAAAAGAATGTAAAGATTTGAATAATTGCGGAACAATCCGTCTTAAACCTGCTGATACAAAATCTTGCACCTATTTTAAAAATTTTGGATGGATTTATTGGTTTATTATAATGTTGCAACTTTTAATGATTCTCCTGGTTATTTTATTAATTATCAAAAAATTTGATGATCTAAATAATCCTGATCGTAATTTAATTAAAGATTATCAGGATTATCCTCATTATTCAAAAGATAATCCTTATGGTTTTACTGAATTTCAACGATTTTTACAGCAAAACCCGGAATATGTACAAGAAATTATTCAAAAACATCAAAATACGCAAAAAACTCCTCAAAAAACATCTCAAGATGAAGAGTATATACCTAAAACTTCCTCTCAAAATTACCCTGAATCTATTCCAAAGATGCCTCAAATGCCTCAAACTCCACAGAAAATTCCTTTAAGCAATCAAGATTATTCTGTTCCAAAGATGCCTCAGATGCCTCAAACTTTGCAGAAAATTCCTTTAAGCAATCAAGATTATTCTGTTCCAAAGATGCCTCAGATGCCTCAAACTCCTCAGAAAATTCCTCCAAGCAATCAAGATTATTCTGCCCCAAAGATGCCTCAAACTCCTCAGAAAATTCCTTTAAGCAATCAAGATTATTCTGTCCCAAAAATGCCTTCACAAAATAACCCCCAAACTTATCCAATTAATCAAAAATTTATCCCGAAAAAATTCCCCGCAAATTCACAAAATTTAAGAGATAATCCCCAATAACATTTATAAATGAAATTTATTTATATATAAGCATGGCAGATAAAGAAAGTTCATATAAAATCCAAAATATTGTAGCAACAACATCTTTAGAAAAACCTGTTCCTTTAACAAAACTTGCTCGAACACAACCAAATACTGAATATAACCCTGAAACATTTCCGGGACTTGTATTAAGGATAAAAGAACCAAAATCAGCTGTACTTGTATTCTCTTCAGGAAACCTTGTATGCACAGGAACAAAATCTGTAGCTCAAGTAAGAGAAGTAATAGACGCAGTAATAAAACAATTAAAAAAGATTAATGTCAATATTACAATCACACCAAAAATTACTGTACAAAATATTGTAGCTTCCGGAACAATAAATCTTAAACTAAACTTAAATTTCTTAGCTTTAGAAATGGAAAATACTGAATATGAACCAGAACAATTNNGCAACATTCCTTTTATTTAGTAACGGTAAATTAGTTTGCACAGGTACAAGAAATAAGCAACAACTTGAATTTAGCATGGAACAACTTTTAAAGAATGTTAAAAACGCTTTAAAAAATTATGAAAAAGCCTAATTTTTCTAAATCTTTATATATTTAAAATAATATTTCTTTATTATGAAAAGAGGTATGTCTGAATTAATTTCTAATATATTATTAATTATTCTTGTACTGTCTATTATTGGAACAGTCTGGTCAATTAGTTATAATTTGTTTTTTGGTAAAGGAAAATTTGTTGAAGCACAGTCAAGACTATTAAGCACCCGTTTAGATTTAGTAAAAGTTAATTCTCAAAATCTTTCTAACTTTGAAGTAATTGTAAGTAGATATAGCGGAAAATTAAGAATTGAAGAAGTAAATATTTATCCCGGGCAAACCCCTTCAGATTTTGATTTAATTTCAGTTGTTGATATTTCCGGAAGCATGTATTCAAAATTAACGCCGTTAAAAGTTGCAAGTAAAAATCTCGCCGAATTAATTAATGACGGAGATATACGTATAGGATTTGTTGCTTATAGTGTTTCCTTTCTTCCAGGTTACTCTACAGATTTAATTAAAGATATTATCTTTTTGCAGAGCGTTGCTGATTCTTGGTCAAGTCAAACTACTACTTGCATATGTTGCGGAATTAATCAGGCAAAAAATAATTTTTTAAATCAATCTTCTCTCGGACGTGCAAAAGCAATGGTCTTAATGAGTGACGGAATTGCAAATGAAAAATGTTTGGAGCAAGGAACAGGAAATGCAAAACAGGATGCAATAAATGCTGCACGTGACGCAAAATCTGTTTTAAACGTAAACGATAATTTTGTTCTTCATACTATTGGTTTTGGTCAGGATGCTGATGAAACAACTCTCAAAGCAATTGCAAATGAAGGAGGCGGACAATATTTTAAAGCAGCAAATGGAACTGAATTAATAAAAATTTATGACCAAATCGGAGATGAGATAAAAATAAAATATAAATCTATTGAAACTTATGTAAGATTGTCTGTTGTATTTTATAATGAGACTGATGTTTATATGGAAGAAAGAAAACTTCCGGAAGTCTTAGAAACAAAAAAATATTCTTTTGATTTAAGTAAAATGAATAATGTCACACTTGTAGAAATTTATTCTGTTGCAATTGATTATCAGGGAAAAGAAATAACCCGTAATTTTGTTGAATCAATAGAATTAAATTAATCTTAAAATATTTCTAAATATTTATATATTATAAATAATATTTTTATACTATGAAAAGAGGCTTAGGAAATTTAGTAATAACTTTAATAATAGTTCTTTTAGCACTATCTCTTGTAAGTATCGGTTGGGTGATTGTTTCCAAAATTATGCTAAAAGAAAATTTTAAATCAGATGTTCATTCACAAATATTAAACACCCGAATTGAATTCTCATCAGTGAATTTTCAAAATATCTCTGAATCAAAAGTTGTTGTAAAAAGATTAGCAGGAAAATTAAAATTAGAAAGTTCAAAATATACTTCAAAATCTTCTGAAGTAGATATAATCACTGTGGTAGATTTATCCGGAAGTATGAGCTGGGGAGATTGCAAAAATGTTACTAATAATTGTTGCATAACTAATTTAGGTGGAGATTATAATAATGGAACTTGTTCTAAAGTCGTCTCAAGTAAAGAAAATACATGCATTAATACTTGTTTTGGAGTTTGGAGTAATAAATTAACACCATTAAAAGATGCAAGTAAAAATCTTGTAGATACTATCGATAAAAGTAATAATCGTATAGGTATCTCTGCATATAGTAATAACATAATTTCAGGCTATTCCGCAGATTTAACCGAAGATACTGTTCTTTTAGATAGCAAAATTGATTCATGGACTGCAAACGGAGGAACATGTATTTGCTGTGGGATTAATAATGCAGTTTCAAGATTATCTTCCCAATCTACCCCGGAAAAACCAAAAGCAATAATAGTTATGAGCGATGGAGATGCTACAGTAACATGCCCAGCACAAGGAACAGGAAATCCTGAACAAGATGCAATAAAATCTGCTGTAACTGCAAATTCCAGTTTAAATACTGATAATAATTTTGTAATTTATTCTATTGGTTTTGGTCAGGATGCTGATGGAATAACTCTTCAGGCAATTGCAAATGCCGGAGGAGGGCAATATTTTGAAGCAATAAGTGGTTCAGATTTAATTGAAAAATATCAATCTATTGAAGAAGAAATATCTCAAAAATATCGTCCTGGTGAAAGATTTGGTTATGTTTCAATTGTATTTTATAATCAAACCGATATGTATGAAGTAATTGAAGACATGCCTGATATCCTTCAAACTAAACAATATACTTTTGATTTAAGCGAGATGGGAGAAATTAGACGTGTTGAATTGTATGTTGTAGCAATTGATGATGCTGGAAAAGAAGTAACAAGAAGCTTAATTGATTTTTATGATGCTAATTAATTTAACTAAGCATTCTGGCTAAAGTTTAAAAAAGAAATCCTTCTCTATAAATAATGGATGACGAATTAATCCAATTCAAAGATGTCACAAAACGTTTTGGAAAAAATACTGTTTTAAATTCAATTAATCTGACAATTCCTGAAGGAAAAATTACCGGTATAATTGGTGCTTCAGGAGAAGGAAAATCAACTGTTTTAAAAATGATGACATCTTTTTATAAACCAACTAAAGGTAAAATCTATTATCTTAGAAGAGACATCTTAAAAGATATGGGAAATATTACCCAATTTTTTGGTCTTGCAATTGAAGACGGCTCTTTTTATGAAAAATTAAGTGTTAAAGAAAATTTATATCATTTTGGAAGACTTTATGAAGTAAAAAGAAAACTTCTAAAAACAAGAACTGAAGAAATCATGAGCCTGTTAGGTTTGACAAAAGCAGAAAATACACTCGCCAAAGATTTATCTATTGGTATGAAAAAAAGATTAGATATTGGCTGTTCTTTAATTCACAATCCTTCAATATTAATTTTAGATGAACCAACTGCAGACTTAGATCCCTTATTAAGGGAGCAAATGATTGATTTATTAAAAAGGATTAATTCTCATAAAACTACAATTATCTTAACAACACAATTATTGGAAGAAGCAGATAAAATTTGTGATAAAGTTGCAATTTTATACAATGAAAAAATAATTGAAGAAGATTCCCCTCGTAAAATAAGAGAAAAATATGGATGTGATAATTTAACTGATGTTTTTAATAAAATTTTCTCAAAGAAAGATAGGATCACTTATCAGGAATCTTCTCAGGAAAAATCTCATTTAGATTTATTGCAAAAAAAAGTAGAAAAAAAAGAAAGTTTAATTAGCGGGACTGAAAAATTAGAAAAAGAATTTGAAGATATACCAACTATTGATGAAGTAAAAGAGGATATAAAAATTGACGAGATAAAAAACAATGGGAATTAGATCATTATTAAGTATTGTCGGAAAAGATTTTAGAATTTTTTCAAGATCTCCTCTTTCTGCTTTAGTTATTTTATTGGTACCATTATTTGTAATTTTATTCATGGGTTATGCATTTAATTCATTTGCCCTCTCTGGAATTATTGTAGGAGTTTATTCTGAATCTTATACAAACTTAACGCAAGACATACTTAACGGTTTTGAAGAACAAAATTTAATTATAAATAAATTCAATTCTCAGGATGAATGCATCAGTTCAATTAAATCAAGTAAAATTCAAATCTGTATAATATTTCCAAATGATTTAACTGCAATAGGAAGTTCAAATGATATAGTTTTTTATGTTGATCATTCAAGAATGAATATTGCCTATGCCTTGATTAATAGTGTAGAAGAAAAGATTTCTGCACAAGCTTCAGATTTAGGTATTGCTTTAGCAACAGACTTAGTCAATGTTTTATCTTCTGCCAAAAATTCTTTGCCAGAACAAAATGTCGTAATTTCTCAATCAATTTCAAAATTAAATGAAATTAATGATAACACTCATGATATCCCATCCTCTTCAGAGATTGATAATGCAATCACTTATTTAAATGACGCAAATAATTTGCTTGATAGTGTTAATGATTCAGTCGCAAAAAAGAAAATAGAAGATACAATTACAATATTAAATTCAATTAAAAATTCAAATGCAAAGATTACTGAAAACATCGAGGATATAAATACTTTAAGTGATCAGACAAAATCTTCTTTACAAATAGTTACTGTAAATATTGACTCATTAATCAATGATATAAACCAGATAAGCGTTTTAGAACCTGAAAAAATTGTCTCTCCGATAAAAACTAAAATTGAATCAATTAATGCAAGTTCAAATAATCGTGATTACTTGCTTCCGACAATTTTAGCATTAATCGCGATGTTTGGGGGGATATTAATTTCTTCCACATTCGTATTAAAAGAAAGAAAAACGAAAGCCTTTTTTAGAAATTTCATCACTCCTACATGGGATTTTACATTAATTTTCGGTTCTTATCTAAGTTGTTTAATTATTTTGACATTACAATTTATTCTGGTTTTCGCGGGAATAGAATGGATTTTAAAAGTTTCACTTATTGATTCAATACTCCCTGTAAGTTTAGTCTTATTTTTATCATTAACATTATTTATTTTCATGGGAATGTTTATTGGTTATGTATTTAAATCTGAAGAAACAACAATCTTTGCATCAGTTTTAATTGCAGCAGGTTTAATGTTTTTTTCAAATACCATTTTGCCGATTGAAACTCTTTCAGGAAGTTTTAAAAAATTTGTATTATTTAATCCATTAGTAGTATTAGACATTTCATTAAAGAAAATTATTTTATTTGATTTTAATTATTCACAAATTTTACCGGAATTATATATTATGGTTGGGTTTATTGTTTTATTTTGTTTTTTAACATATATCGGAAGAAAAATTACAAAAAGAATGCTTTAATCTTTATATTTTGATACTCTGTTTAAATTTTTATTTGTTGCTACTCTATTGCTTTTGTTAAGTATCTCTTCTTGACTTTTTCCAAAATGCCAATAATCGATTTCAATTTCTTGAATTAATTCCTCTTGCAGATAAATTTCTTGTAGTTCTTCCTGATTGTGGCAATATGTTTTACCATTTAAACAAAATTGATTTTGGCAGTTTTTATTATCACAGTCAACAGTACCTGCAAAATATTTCTTTCCATTAATTTTGATAGGTTTATTTTCCCGATTAAATGTTGTCAATGTAATAATTTTTTCTAATACTCTCTTTAATCTATTATGTTCAGAATAAAATAATAACTCTATTTGATGACCGCAACTTAATTTGTAACATCCTCTCATCAGATATTATATAGACTTTAAACTATTTAAGTTTTTATGTTTAAAAAATAAAATAAAAAAAATAAAAAAAATGAATTTGTTTATTCTTCAGCAGGTTCAGTTGCAATAAATGCCCACCAAGGTTTATTCACATCAATAATCTCACCGTTTTCTGCATCCACTTGAGTTCTTATTTGCATTTTTTTCTGGAATATTCCAAGTATTCTTGAATGTCTTTCAATTTGAATTTCATAAGCAAGCCTTGTATCATCTCCGTTTCCAACTTCTTTTAATTCAATTAAACATCCTTCTTCTGCAACACAATTCCTAAGCCTTAATTTTTCTAAAGCTGTTTCTGATGCAGTATCAGGCATAATCTTAACCTCTCTATCTGATCCATTAGACATTCTTGCATAAAGCTTAGTCTTGTTTCCTTCTGAAACCTCAGTCATTTCACCATTGAATTTTGCAGAAATGCCTTGTGCTTCAAGTTGAATTTCATTATTTCCCTGACTTTGAACACTTATTTCTTCACCCTTAGAATTTATCTTTACTCCAGTTTGAACTTGTGCTCCTGCATTAGCAGTACTAACTGTCAATTGATTTTCCTGTTCAATTGAATCAGCTCCATATTGTGCCATAACTAAACCCATAGAAATTACTAAAACAAATACAAAAACGCTAAAAAATTCTTTATATATCATCTATTTTAACCTCCTTTCATAATCTTATTAATTATTTTTATAAAGAAATTGTTATTTATTAAGTTTATTGCTTCTAATTATTCTGATTTAAAAATATTTTTCAACCTTATTTAAGAAAAATTCCAAAAATTTTTTAAAATTTTTACGCTGTTTCCAGATTTTATAATTAAATTTTTTTGATTCACTAAGTTGTTTAACAAAATATTCTTTTAATGCAGTATTAATCTCTTCATGTTCTCCTAATAGATTTATTTCAAATTGATGAATAAAACTTCTATGGTCTAAATTTGATGAACCTAATAAAAAGTATTTATCATCAGCAATTAATAATTTTGAGTGTAAAATTTTCGGATAAAAATAAATTTTAACTCCATTTCTGTAAAGTCTTCCAAGATAATTATTCCTAATCAAATCCATAAAAATTTTATCTGAATTTTCAGGTAAAATTATCTTAATTTTAACTCCTTTTTTTATTGCTTTTCGAATCGCATAACGAATTATTGGTGAAGGTATAAAATAGGGGGTTTCAATCAAAATTTCTTTTTTTGCTTTAAGAATAATTTTTCTGTAGCTATTTTCAATATACCTGTGCTTTTCATGAGGAGAATCCTGAATAATTTTGAAATTTTTATGAATTATATTCCTCATTCTTTTTTTGAAATCTTTATTAAACCTTTTCCATGAATGATAAAATGTCCTTCTGAAAACTAAAGAAATTTCTTCATCAAAACGAATAACTAATTCTACCCAATCAAGACCTTCTGAAGTAATATTTATTGAACCAATGTATGAAATTTGATTGTCAATTAAAAGGAGTTTTCTGTGATTTCTCTCATGATTTGCACCGATAATTTTAAATGCATAAACTAATTTTTTAAAATATCTAACTTCTGCTCCAAGATTAGTTAATTCTTTAAAAAAATGTTTCTTTGCACTTGATCCCCAAGAGTCAACTAATAATTTAACCTTAATTCCTTCCTTTGCTTTTTTAATCAAAGCTTCACGAAACATTCTGCCAATTTTATCATTGCTATAAATATATGTTTCAAGTAATATTTCTTTTTTTGCTAAATTAATATCGTTTAGCATTTTAGAATAAATTTCTTCAGGTTTAGATAATATCTCATAGCTCATTTCAAGAAGTATGATTTTTAAGTTTAAAAATGCTAATAATTGTTCGGCTCTGTAGAAAGTTTATTTTTGTTTTTTAAATTTTATAAATTCCCACTATAAATTTTTGCTAAAGCAAAAAGACCCGCCCTTAAAGAATATTTGAATTTCCAAGAAATTAGTATAAAATTCAAAAATTATTTTTTACTTTCTACAAAGCCTAATTGTTTTTAATAAGATAATTCTCTTTTTTTTCTTAAAGGATAATATACAAGACCTAAAAGAATTAAAATTATCCCCACAATTAATGCAATATATCCTGCATAAACATATTTCATGTTTTCTTCAAATAATTTAATAAAAGCAATTCCTAATCCAAAAGAACCAAATCCTGTTCGAATATATGCAAGAGTTGTTCTTTCATTTGCAAGAATAGTTCTTTCCTGAGCTAGTTTTTTATGACTAATTAATTTTTTTCGAAGTTCATCATTCATAATCTAATCAGATAAGTTTGATTAATAAATATTTTTACAAAAGGACCGATTTAACCAAAAAGGTAATAAATCTATAATTCTTTATTTGAAAATGAATGAGGTGAAAGAGAAATCGAATAAAAAAGTAAAATTTGACCTGACAAAATTGACTTCTTTTTTCAAAAAACCAGCGGTTTTAATAATCATCTTATTATTGTTTTTTATACTTCTAATCTTTTTTGGAACTAAAATCTATTTATCTATCCGTTTTTTAATCGGGGATGAATTTTTTGTTCATTTAACTGTGGACCCTCAGGAATTTTTTTTAAATAATTCTGATTCTGCAAAAGGGGAATTTAATGTTTATGTTTCAACAAATCTTTTTTGTAAATCTCTCTGTGAATATGAACTATTAGACCTTTCCGAGAATAAAGTGATTGATAAAGGTAATTTTGATACTGTTATTTCTAATCCTTACTCAAAAAAATATTTCTTTGAAGCACCAGATAAAGGTGCAGGACAAATATTATATCTATTTGAAGTAAGTTGCCTAAGTAAACAATCTAATTTTTGTAAAGCTACAGGGGAAACAATCCGGAAAAGTTCTCTTATAACTGTAAACTATAATCTTAATGAAGATCAATTATTTTTAAGAAATAAAGCAATAAAACGATTGAATGAATTTATTGAAGAAGATACAAAATTAAACATCTTATATTTAGAGAATAAATATCTATATAACATCTTATCAAAAAAAGTTATTCTCCAAAATTTAACTGAATATGAAAAATTGTTTATTTCAGATAAAATAAATGAAAGTATAGAAAATTTTAGAAGTTATGAATATGGTTTAGTATTAGATAAAAAAATAAATTTTTCAGAAAAAACATTTGAAATTGAAAATTCTTTTTTAAAAAATGAATTTGATAAATATAACAATTTAACTTTTTTAATAAAACAGGAAGAATTTGAATTAATTGAATTAACTCTTGAAAAAAATTTAAGTATAAATGATTTTGCAGAAATTTCAGAGTTAATTAAAAGGCATAATGAATTTACAGATTCATTGAGTTCTTTAATCAATATTGAAGATAAAACTTTAGAAATTGAAGAGATTCTTTTAAAATTAAATCAAATTAAATTAAGCTTAAATAAATTAAATGAAACTAATTTAATCTTTGAAGATATCAATTTTTCCGGAGTTGAGCCGTTAGTAAATAACTTTTCAGTAAATTATCAAACAAATTTATTTATTGAAAATGAAAGATTAATTTGTTGCTACAATAATATTTGTGAAGAATGTTGTGATGAAAATTGTGCTAATGATAAAACAAAATATCCAATTATTTTGCTTCACGGTCATTCATTTAATAATGCAATTTCTGCAGAAAAAAGCTTAAGTGATTTAAGGAGCATACAGGAAAAATTATTTTCTGACGGTTTCTTAGACGGAGGAGATTTTATTTTAAGTAGTGAAGGGAATCTTCAAACATTTGAAAATATCAACAAACAAATTGTTTTCACCGGAAGTTATTATTTTGATATTTACAAAAATACTGAAAAGACAATCATTCTTGAGACACAATCTGATAATTTGAATACCTATGCCTTAAGGTTAAATGATATAATTCAGGAAGTAAAATTAAAAACAAACAAAGACAGAGTAATAATTGTTTCTCATAGTATGGGAGGATTGGTTGCAAGAAGATACATTCAGATATTTGGAGAAGACGATGTCGAAAAATTAATTTTAATAGGTGTTCCAAATAATGGAATTGACGGGAAAATATTGTCAGGTTGTCCAATCTTTGGAGCAGAAAAACATTGTGAAGACATGGATGAAAAAAGCTTGTTTATGAATAAATTAATTTATGGTAATCTTCCAAAAATTTCTGTAAAGAATATTATCGGAGTTGGTTGCAGTATGGAAGGAGAGAATGGTGATGGTGTTGTGAAAAATAGCAGTGCTTATTTATCTTGGGCAAATAATTCTTATATTAATGGAACTTGTGAGGGTTTTGATTTCTTGCATCAGGAAATGTTAAAACCTGAAAAATATCCTGAAGTTTATAATCTAATCAAAGATTTTATTTTAAATTAAGGTAATTTAATTTTTATAATTTCGGGAATATTGAATAAAGAAAAATTTATAAAAAGTAAAAAGATTAAATATTTAAATGAAAAAAACAGATAATTATATGGCAAAAAAAGTAGGCATTTTAATTGGAGTTTTAGCATTTCTATTAATTATTTCTATTGGCTATATTGCTTCTGAAAAGTATTCAGAATGGAAAATGGCGAAAGATGTTTCATTATATCAGCAAGGTGCAACTTATGGATACCAACAGGCAATAATTGGTGTTGCTCAGGAAGCTTCCAAATGCCAGCAAGTTCCATTAGTTATTGGTAACCAAACAATGAATATTATTTGGGTTGATTGCTTGCAACAACAAGCACAAGAACAATAATAAGACATATAATTTTTATTTGAGGCTATTAAGATAATTATTTAAATTAAAATTAATTTAATATTTTATGAAAACGAATAAGCAAATTGAATTAATTAAAAAAAAAATAATGCCCATACTCAAGAAGAACAAAGTAGTAAGAGCAGGAATTTTTGGGTCTTATGCACGAGGTGAACAAAAAAAAAATAGTGATGTTGATATTTTAGTTGAAATAAAAAAAAGAATAAGTTTATTTGATTTTGCCGGAATAAAAATTGAATTAGAAGAAAAATTAGGGAAAAAAGTGGATTTAGTTGAATATAAAATTATAAACCCAAGAATTAGAGAAAATATTATTAATAGTGAAGTGAGGATTATATGAAAAGAGATATACTCTTATTTGTAGAAGATATTTTAGGGAGTATAATTAATATTGAAAATTTTTCTAAAGGAATTTCTGAGGAAAAATTTATTGGGGATGAACTAAGAAAAAGTGCAATAATAAGGCAAATTGAAATTATTGGAGAAGCTGTTAAAAATATTCCTGAATCATTCAGAAAAAAATATCCAAATATTGAATGGAAAAAAATTGCAGGAACAAGGGATATAATTATTCATGCATATTTTGGGGTTGATTATGAAAAAGTATGGGAAGTTGTTAAAAAAGATATTCCTAAGCTAAAAAAAGAAATTCAAGAGATAATAAAGAAAGAAAAATCTCTATAAAAAGTTAAATAGTTCCTACAATGAATATTATTTGGGTTGATTGCTTGCAACAACAAGCACAAGAGCAATAATAATCTAGGAATTTTTTCCGGAATTTACTGCCATTTTGGATTCAAAGATTCTTATCTAGAAAGTCGAAATTTGAAAATATTTAACTCTGAATAGAGCCTTTTATGAATGAATTTATAAATATATTCTCATTCATTATTTTATGAAAAAAAGAGAATGGATTTTATTAATTGTATTTTTATTAATCATATGCGGTTCATTAATTTCTTCTGAAATTAACAGTACAAATTACAAGATTGTTACTCCAACAATTTCAAATGGAGGAGATAACATTTCTTCATCAAATTATATTGCTAATGCAATGGTAGGAATTATCTCCGGCATAACTGATTCTACAAGTTATAAAAATATTGTTGGATTTTATCTTGGAGGGGATTCAACTGCTCCAACAATTACAATTAACACGCCGTTAAATACTTCTTACAAATCAATTATTGTATTTAATGTGACTGCTACAGATATAAGTGGAGTTGACACTTGCATTTATTCTTTAGATGGTTCAACCAATAAATCAATGACAAACTTAACTTCAAGTCAATGGAATGCAACAAATTCGTCAATGATAGAAGGAAGCCATATCGTGATTTTTTACTGTAATGATACAGAGGGAATTATTGGAAATCAAAATGTAACATTTACTGTTGATATAACCCCCCCAAGTGTAATTATAAACACTCCTTTAAATATAACTTATGCTAATACAACGATTGTATTTAATGTTACAGCAACAGACTTAAATGGGGTTAATACTTGCGTTTATTCTTTAGATAATACCGCAAATAAATCTATGACGAATATTACTGCAAATGAATGGAATGCAACAAATTCATCGATGACACAAGTTACACATAATGTTAAATTCTATTGTAATGATACTGCAGGTAACATTAATGGGAGCAAAAATGTTACTTTTTTAGTTGATACAAGTATTCCCCAGATTGAATTTGTCACTCCAACACCGAATAATTTAGATTTATTCAATGAAAATTATACATATGTTAATGTTTCAACAAGTGATGCAAATAATCATTCAGCATTTATTGACTGGAACAGAAGTTTAGTAGGATGGTGGAGAATGGATGCATATAATTCAACAGGAATTTATGATAATTCAACATATAATAATTTTGGAACATTTAATGGAGGTTTAAGCACTTCAAATATAACAACAGGTATAAGGGGTCAAGCTTTGAAGTTTGATGGAAGTAATGATTATATAAATATTACAAATAATGAAAATCTAAATCTTTCTAATGAAATAACTGTTAGTGCTTGGGTTAAAAATCTTGGAGATAATGGAGCATCTGCTTATAGATACATTGTTTCTAAAGATAATTCGAATGTTGGATTTGGCAGATCTTGGTTCTTGGGAATAATAGAGGGAGTTCCAAATAAATTTTATTTTAGACTTTATAATTCTGCAGGAACTGATGTAGCTATATCAAATTACTCTGTTGATAATGATACATGGTACTATGTTGTTGGAACATATAATAATTCAAAAATGACTTTATACGTTAATGGACAAGTCAGTAGTTCAGCATCGCAAACCGGAGGGATATTTAGATCAAATAGTTCAGTCCAAATCTCTGGAGGATATTTACCAACTTCAAATATTTGGAATGGTTCAATCGACGATGTAATGATTTTCAACAGAGCTTTAAGTGCACAGGAAATCAAAGCATTATACAACGCAGGAACTAACAGGTTATACAATAATTTCACAAACTTAACAGATGGAAATTATACTTTCAAAGCTTATGCATATGATGAAGCTGGAAATATGAATTTTACTGAAACAAGAACAATCACTGTTGATACAACTCCTCCAAATGTCACGATTAATACCCCTCAAAATACCACCTATCCAACATTAACAATAATATTTAATGTTACAGCTACTGATTCAAGTGGAATTAGTGCTTGTGTTTATTCTTTAGATAATACTGCAAATAAAACTATGGTTAACCTTACTGCGAATGAGTGGAATGCAACAAATTCGTCGATGACCCAAGGAATACACACTGTTAAATTCTATTGTAATGATACTGCAGGAAATATTAATGGAAGTTTAAATGTAACTTTTACAATTGATGTTACTAACCCGATAATTAATGTTATTTCTCCAACAAATAGCACATATAACACTTCAACTATCTGGTTTAATGCCTCAGCAGATGAAACAATTTCAACATGGATTGTTAATTACAATGGAACAAATGTTACACTTGCAAACATTAACACCTCCTTAACTGTAGAAGACGGAACACATCATTTATTTTTGTATGGAAATGATTCTGGAGGAAATTGGGGATTAAATGATTCAATTTGGTTTACAGTTGATACTACATTCCCGGATGTAAACTCATTATCTGCTACTCCAGCCAATCAAGGATTTGGATTAAATGTAACTTTAAATGCTGATGTCTCAGAAAATAATTTAGATACAGTCTTAATAGGTATTACCCCTCCTGGAGAATCAGAAACAAACTACACCATGGAAAACACATTAGGAGACAGTTATCAATATAATTATACAGATTATACAAATGGAACTTATATCTATAAAATTTATGCAAATGATACAGTAAACCATATTAATGGAAGTGAAAGTGGAAATTTTAATATGTTTATTAATTTGACAAATCAAATAAGAACATTAAAAGATAATTATTCTGCTGATGAAGTAGTTAATTTAACTGATCCCCCGGAATTAAAAATAAATCCTGAAAATTTAAATGCAAATTTAAATGAAGAACAAATAATTATAACTAATTCAGAGGTTACATTAAATCAACCGGTTTTATGGAAAAAAACAGTTAAAGTTTCAAATTCGTCTATAAATCAAAATATTGAAATTCCAAGTGAAGCAACAAATATTGAGTTATATCAAATTACTGATAAGGATAAATCTAAAATAAATGCAAAAGTAGTATCAAAAGATAAAGAAGGAAATAAAATATCCTGGTTTAAAGGATTGTTAAATTTATTTTCAGGAAAAATTAGCGGACAGGAAATAAAAGAAGTTGTAATTGAACCTTTACAGGAATCTTATGATTATGAAATAAATTATCAAACACCAGGACCAATTGCGATTGAAAATAAAATCAAGCAAGGTAAAAGAATTATTATTACTTCAAAAACTCATTATCAGGATATTTTAGCATATACTACTTTAGATAAAGAGGTTTTTGAAAACCAGATTAAATTATACAGAACAACAAATGGTTCAAAAGAACTTGTTAATATCAAAGTATATGACAAAAACAACAATGGATACATTGATTACATTGAATGGACTGTACCTCATTTAAGTGAACAAACTTATGAATTAATTATTGAAATTAAAAAAGCAGAATATTTAAATTCAGATAGAGAATTTATTTTAGATATCTCGCAGAAGGTTAAGGAATTGGATAATGTATGGAGTCCGATAATTAATAATAATGAATTTGTACGAGTAACTTTTGAATCAGTATTAAACAGTTCAAGGGATATTACAATATATCCAAAGATAATAAGTGGTAACCCAAGAATTGAAGTTTATGAAATAAATAGTAATGAATTAATTGCAGAATTTTCTTCAATAAATTCTAATGAATATAATAAAATTTATTTAACGAATTTAGTTGGTGAACAGGATACTTTTGATTTAAAAATTATTGATGGAAGTGTTAAGTTTGATCATATTATTGACCCTTCAATAATTGAATATATTATAAATGGAGATTTTTATACTGATTCTTCAAGTTGGGCTTTTACTCCTTCTACAGCCGACAATACTGGAGCATGGGTAAATACTGGAAGAACAGGAGGAAGTGTTTATGCTGATACTTATGGAAGAAATAAAGTAGGAACAGGAACATGGAATCAAACATTTAATGTGAATTCAACAGTAATTAATGGTTTAAGTTATGCTAATTTAACATTCTGTTATAATGTTACTGTCTGGAATGTTGTAGATACTCTAACTTTATCAGTTACATTAACTGATCCAAGTTTAACAGAATCTACTGTATGGAGTTATTCCCCATCTAGTACTTTAGCTTGGACTTGTGTTTCTGTTAATGTGACTTCAAACTTTACAAGTGCTGGAAACTATAATATTAAATTTATACATAATGGAAATTTAGGAAACGATGCTGCAGCACAAGTGAGAAATTATTGGGATGATATTAGCTTAAATTTAACTGATATTTCTGAACCAAATCCTCCGACATATTCAAATATTTTGAAAAATGATAGTGCGATTTATCAATATGATTCAGTTCAGTTTAATACTACTTGGGTTGATGAAAATTTAAATAAATATATTTTCTCAATAAATGATTCTGGTTCATGGCAAAATACTTCTGCTCAATCATTCCCGTCTAATAATGTGAGTACTAATGTTTCAAGAATTATAACAAATATGGGTAAAACAGTTGGATGGAGATATTATGCTAATGATACTTGGGGCAATTCAAATTCAACTTCAATACAAGAATTCCAAGTTGGAGGAATTAATTGGAGTCAGGAATATCTTTTCTTAGGAAGTGATTTAGTGGGTAGTATTATTTCAAATAACGAAAATATTTTAGCATATCTAGATCATACCGGAGTTAGTGTAAGTTGTATTTCAGGAGCTTGCACAAATATTACTTCAAATTTCACTTCCGGAAGTATCAATGCTGGAACAAAAGAAATACAATTTAGTTGTACTTCTCAAGTTAATGGAACTTATTCAGCAACTTTCAGTTTAAGTTCAACAGAATATCCTTATGCACAAAATATTATTGTTAATTGCACAATGGCAAATACTATACAATATAATAATTTTGAAGGTAATGGTCAAACAAGTGATTTAAGCGATGTTGGATTAAACGATGCACCGCATGAACTGACATTAGATGATGGAGTTTATGGTCAAATTGCTTGGCATAATAATGTTACATTAAATGCAACATATGATATGGATTCTACAATTGTTATGGGATATAATTCTATTTATGTCAATTCAGCAATATATCCAAATTTAAATGCTTCTGCAAATGTAACAATGAGAAATTTAAATTTAGGTTATCCTACTATTTTAAAAGATGGCATTGAATGTTCTGATTGTGAAATTTTAAGTTGGAATACTGATACTGATGAGTTAATCTTTAATGTTTCTTCATTTAGTGAGTATACTGCAGAAGAAGCAAATCAATCTAAAGCACAAAATAACGGAACAACTAATACATCGATTTATTTATTACTTCAAGTCCAAAAATGGAGCGGGTCAGAATGGGATAATAATTGGACTATTTATAATGCAACTGTACCGATTCAGATTAATACTTCGACATTAATTAAGTATGACCAATATTTTAACGGCAAATGGAACACAACTCTTAATGGCACTGGAGCAGGAACATATAGAGCTGTTGCGAGAATTGTTGATGACCAATCAAATACATTAGTTAATACAGACGGAACACAATTATTTGTGACTTATAATTTTTCAATTATAGTCGCAAATGAAGTTCCAAACACCCCCACACCAAATTTAGTGTCCGTAGATGGAACAAATAAAACATTATCAAATTTAAATTGTTCTGCGGTAATCAGCGACCCTGATGCAGATACCTTAGATGTAAGTGTAAGATGGTACAAGAATGGCGGATTAAATCAAACTATTGATTACAATAATTCTTATGCTAACGGAACAACATTCTCTGCAATATTAGACGACGGCAATACAACAAAATTAGAAAATTGGACTTGCCAAGTTAGATTGTACGACGGAGCACTTTATAGTGATTGGGGAGTTTCAAATCAAATAACAATTTTAAACACTTTACCAAATGTTACCCTTGTATCTCCAAATAATTATAATACCACTACAAATAGGACTCCGGAGTTTATTTGGAGTGCGAGTGATGATGATAATGATGCATTAACTTATGATTTAAACTTAACTTGTTATAACACTTTAGGGGGTGGATGTACACAATATGATAGATATACCTCTGGAATTAGCACAACAAATTATGTTATAACACAATATTTAGAAGCACTTTCAGATAATGATTATTATTATAATTGGTCTGTTAAAGCGAGTGATGATTCAGGAGTTACATACGGAAATTATGCCTTGCCAAAAAGAAGGATTGATATTAATGCTGAACTAATAATTACTTTGATAAATGATACAGTTAGTTTTGGAACTTTGCAATTCCAAGGCACTTCAAATACAACAACTAATAACCCTTGGCCATTCTTACTGCAAAACGATGGAAATTGCATGTTAAATATTAGCACTAATGCTACTGATTTGTGGAATAGCATTGTTAATCCAAATAATTATTATAAATTTAAAGTTGATAATAAAACCGGCGAAGAGGGTAGTTTCAATTCACAATTAAGTAATATTAGCTGGAGTCAAATGCCTGCAAATACTGAAATGATTATTGTACAATTAAATTGGAGTGATACAAATGATACCGCTGAAGTGGATATTTTAGTTGAAGTTCCGATTGATGAAGGATCAGGGGATAGAAGTTCAAATGTTGTATTCACTGCTGAACTGGGAGAATAAACTTATAAATATTTAGGAAAAGTTTATAATATTTATTAGTATTAAAAAAGTACGATGAAATACCAAAAAAGTATGATGAAATTAATGGAAAGAATTATCCTCAGTAAAAATGGGAAAAGTATAGAAGTTCTTATTGGAGAAGCTAAAACCGGCAGAAATTCCTCTTTTGAGGCCTTAAATTTTCTTGAGAAAATTGGACTTATAAAAATTGAAAATTTGGGAAATCAAAAAATCGTGAGTTTAGTTAAAGATAATTATTCCTTGCAGTTTAAATATTATTTAGATTCAGTTGAATTTAAATCATTAGACCCTTTTAAAAAACTTATTATTCATCTATTTGTTTCTTCTTTATTTGATAATAAAAAGATTAATTCTGCATTACTTTTTGGAAGTGCTTTAAAAAATAAAAATTTTAATGATATTGATTTTTTACTTTTAGGAGATAAATTAAGCTTAGAAGATATTAAATCTTTGGAAGAGATAAAAAAAAGAATTGAAAGATTTTTTGGAGTTATTATAAACATACATAAGGATTCATTTAATTTTGATAATTTATTTAAAGGGATAGTCATTTATCAATCATCTTATGTTTTGGAATATGATAAATCTCAAAAACAATATTTTGAGTTTTTAAATTCTGCATTTGAGGCAATAATCGGGAAGGACAAGAATTTGTTCTATAATTCTTTAATAAATTTAGCATATGTTTATTGTTTTTCAAAAGAATTCTTCCCAAAAACTAAAGTAGATGCATTGGAGTTTTTGAATCAAAAATATAAAATTAAAAATTTAGTTGAATTAAAAAAAACAGGTATTGAAATTGGAAAAGACATATTTAGATGAATTTAAAATCGCTGAAGAATTTTTGCAGGTATCAAAAAATAGTCTTAATTTAAGTTTAAGGACAAGTGCAAATAGATTATATTTTGCATTTGAAAAAGCAGTTATTTCTTATCTTTTATTTAATCAAAAAAAAGTTCCAAAAAATCATCAAAAGATTTGGGAATTATGTGCAGAAGTTTTGGGAGAAAATTATTATAATCATTTAAGAAATTTGTATGATTTAAGAATGCAGGCAGATTATGGAAATGTTAGTCTTTTCGTAGAATTTAATAAAAAAATAGTTGAGAAGAATATCTTTTTATCAGAAAAATTAATTAAAAAAATAAAAGAGAGGCTTGGATAAAATGGAAAATAAAACAAAAAAGATATTAATTTGGGAAGGAATTTTTATAATTGGGATTTTAGTTTATTTATTTTTTGCAACTGCTCCTAAACAAATTTATCCTTTTAGCGGTATGACTATATCAGATCAGGATTTTAAATTTGAAATAGAAAATGCGAAAATGGTAATTTTATCTACAAATGAAAACCTTTCTAATCCAATAATTTTATCTGAAAATACTGAAATTACTTTACCTCCCGGGATATATTATTGGAAAGTTCAGGATGATTTAAGAGAAAGTGCAATTAAAAATTTTACAATTGAAAGCAATGTTGCTTTAAATTTAAGAGAAAAAAATGAAAGTTATGAATTAGAAAATAAAGGAAATGTTGATTTAAATGTTAGTAAAAAAACCGGAAGTTTATTTACAAGTGATATTGTAATTAATGTAGGTGAAAGTCAAGAAGTAAAGAAAGATAATTCTACTTATGAAGGGAGGCAAAGATGATTAAAAAATTAATTCTTTTTGAAGGAAAAAAAATTAGAAAAGTTTTATATAAAGATGAATGGTATTTTTCAGTAATAGATGTAATTTTTGCACTTACTAATTCAGATAATCCACGAAATTATTGGAATATGCTAAAGAGTAGAGAATTACAAAATGGAATTCAGTTGTCCACAAATTGTGTACAGTTGAAATTAGAATCATCAGATGGTAAGCTTAGAGAAACAGATTGCTCTAATAAAGAAGGAATTTTCAGAATTATTCAGTCAATTCCCTCTAAAAAAGCAGAGCCTTTCAAAAGATGGCTTGCAAAAGTTGGAAGTGAAAGAATTGATGAAATAGAAAATCCACAAAGCTTTCAGGATATTAAAAGGAGGATAGTGTTGTACTAAAAAAGATGATTAAAAAATTAATTTTTGGGCTATTGTTAATAATTATTATTCAAAATGTTTTTGCAATAGGTATTACTCCTGGGAGAACAACAATTAATTTTGAACCAAATTTACAAAAACAAGGATATTTTTCTATAATTAATTCAGAAAATAAAGAGATGTCAGTAGTTTTCATGGTTCGAGGTAATTTTAGTGAATATTTAGTATTAAACGAAGTTTACTCGGAATTTTTAAGTTCAGATAAAACTAAATCTTTTACTTATACAGTTAACTTACCAAATGAAATTTCTTCTCCGGGTAGACATGAAATTGAAATTGTTGCTTTGGAAACTCCTAAAGATATTAAAGAAAAAGGTTCATTTGTAGGTGCAACAGTAGCAGTTATCACAAAAGTAGATATTTATGTGCCTTATCCGGAAAAATATGTTGAAGCAGAAATTAATATAATTGAATCTGAAGGAAAAGAGATATTTTTAATCCCGGTTACAAATAGGGGAGAACTAGATATTGGAAATTTAAGAGCAATAGTTGATGTTTATGATGGATTGGGCAATAAATTGGCTTCGTTAGAATCAAATACTGAAACATTAAAAAGTTTGGAAAGAAAAGAATTAGTTTTGGAATTTAATACCCAAGTTCAACCAGGTACTTACAATGCAAAAGTTTCAGTATTTTATGACAATGAAATTGCAAGAATTGAAAAAAATTTTGAAGTCGGAGAGAAATTATTGGAGATTTTAGAGATTAATGTTAATGATTTTGAACTTGGAAGTATTGCACAATTTAATACATTAGTTGAAAATAAATGGTCACAGCCATTAAAAGAAGTTTATCTTAATATTATAATCTTTAATGAAAACGGAAAAGTTATGGCTGATTTTAAATCTCCTACTTATGACATTGATGCTTTAAGTAAAATTGAGATGGTTGCATTTTGGAATACTGTAGGGGTCAAAGAAGGTCAATATGATGGTAAAATTTCTTTAATTTATGGAGAAAAAGAAACAGACAAAGAAGTAGAAGTTAAAATTACTGAAAATAGCATTGAAGTTATTGGCTTAACAGGACAGGTAATCATAAAAAAAGGTGGAACATTTAATTTGAATAATATTTTATTAATATTAGTAGTTTTCTTGGTAATAGTTAATATTGTCTGGCTAATTATCTTTATGAAAAGAAAGAAAAGCAAATCTTGATTATTCTTAAACATTAATTTTCAAAAAGAAAACTAATCTAATTCAGATTGAAACTTTTTTATTAAAATAAGTTTAAATCTTTCTGATTTTAGCCTAAAAAAAATAAGGTTTAAAAAGTTACAGTACATTTTTTTACTATCCATGGTGTATAAGAGGTATATAAAAAGAAAGGTGAATGGAGAGTGGAAAACTTTCGGTCCGTATTACTATGAAAGTTATAGGGATAGTAATGGGATAAATAGAACAAGATATATTTTGGAACCAACAAAAGTTTCAAAATTACGTACTGTAACCGAAAAGATTTATAGGGAATCTCGAAAGTTATTTGTAGTTTTGGGAATTTTATGTCTTGTTATTTTGTCTTTTTTCCTTTTGTCAAATATTGATTTGACTGGAAAGGCTGTAATGTCTATTGATCAGGATTATTCAATAGGCGAACAAATTGCAGGTGATTTAAAATTATTATTAGAGTCTAATGAGTTTATTCCGGGTTCAACAAAAGTTGTGATAAATAATGCAGGTGAAGAATTTATTTTTTTATTGAGTGATTTAGTTAAAGAAAATTTAAGTGAAGGTGAATTTTATTTAGTTGGTACAAATGTTTCTGGTTTTGGTTTGGGTTATGGAATAAGTGAAATTGAATATCCTAAAGTTGCGTTTGTTTTAGATGTTTATCAAACCAATTTGACAAGTCAAATTGGTGAAGAGGTTGTGGAACCAGAATTACCAGAAGAACAACCTCAAGAAAACATTACTGAAATAATTGAAAATGAAACTGTTGAAGAACCGCAAGAAAATGTTACAATAGAAGAACCAGCAGAACCAGTTTTAAATGAAACAGAAGAAATAATCCCAGAAATAGAAACAACTGAAACTCCTACTGAAACTATAACCCCTGAAACTGAAACTTCAGGAACTCCAACTGAAATTCCTGCTGAAACTATAACCCCTGAAGTTATCCCTGAAACAACAACTTCTACTGAAACTGAATCTGAAACTACAAAAACAGAAAATAAAGAAACAGCTGAAGAAAAAGAAACAGAAAAGGAAACCAAAACAGAAGAGAAAGTTGAAGAAAAACAAGATTTAGTTGGAGAGGCTAAAGAGGAATCAACACCCGAACCTACATCAGAACCAGAAACAACAATTACAGGAGAAATCATAAAAACTCTTGTTAATACTTTTAATGCTATTTTATCTATTACAGGAAATGCTGTAATTGGTGAAGAAATTTCCGGAGAAGTAACTTACGGAGAAACTTTCATTTATGATTTAGCTGAAAACCAAACTGCTAGAATTATTTCTTCAGAACAGGATGTTGAACTAACGATTAATAATAGGCAAGCTATTATTACTACTAATTATACTGGGGGAATTGAAAAAGAAATTTTAATTGATTTATCAAACTTGAATTTGACTGCTAAAGAGGGAGAATTTAAAGTTAGTTTAGTTTATGAAGGAACTGAAATTGTTTCTGCAAGTAAAAACATTAATGTTGAAAATTTGACAATTGTTAATGAAACAAATATTACATTAATTAACGAAACTCTTCCATTAATTAATGTTTCAGAGATTATTGAAAATCTCACAACAAAACAGTATAAAGCGATTATTGGTAGACCAGTTAAAACTCTTAAAATTTTAAATATTACTCAAATTAAAACCCAAAATGTTACAGATGTTAATATTACGATTCCTAAAAAAGCAACAAATATTTCAGTTTTAACAGGCCAGGAAATTAAAGATGCTTTAAAAGAAATTGATGATTTTGAAGAAACAGTAAACAATACTGAAAAAGAGGATTTGGTTTCTGGAACAATTACAGGGCAAGTTTCTTTAGATATTGAAATGGGTGAGAATATTTTTTCCAGAATTTGGAAAAAAATTTCTAAGTTAAGTATTACCGGTAAAGTTATTGATGAAAAAGATATTGAATCTAGCATCATTGAAACTAATGACAATAAAATTGTTGAAATTAATGAAATTGTGAATTTTGAATTACTTGAAGAAGTTGCTGTTGGCTATTATACTGATGCACCTTTGTCTGTTGAAGAAAATTTGGCAAATGGTAAAAGAGTTACAATTTCTGCTCCTGATGAATTGAATTATACAGATATTTTGGCTTATTCTTTAGTTGATAAACAAATTAAGTTAGTTGATGCAGAAAAGAAGATTCGACTTTATTGGTATACTACTTCTGAAGTAGTTTCTCCTATTATTATAAGTAATGAAACAATATCTGAGACAGTTGTTTCAAATGAAACTGCTATTATTAATGAATCAGTAATTGAAGAAAATATTTCAAATGAAAGTTTAGAAGAAAATTTGACAATTATTAATGAAACAACTGAAAATAATACAATTATTGTTAACGAAACTAATAATACCGGGATAATTGAAGAACAAGAAAATATAAGTGAAAATGCTACAATAGTTGAAAATGAAACAAGTAGTTTTTCAATTACAGGACAAGTTACTAAAGAAAATAATAAATCAAAAGAAAAAAATAACTCTAAAAAACAAGATATTGAAGAGATTAATGAGTCAATAATTCTAAATGACACAGGGATTAGTGATTCCCAAGTAATTATTCAAAACGAAACTTCAATTATCCTTAATGAAACTCCTATTGTTAATAATATTGTGAGGGTGCAAGTTGGTTTTGATGCTTATGATTTGGATAATGATTCTTATGTTGATTATATTGAATGGATTGTTCCGCATTTATCTAACCAAACTTATGATATTATTTATATTACTAAAGCAGAACATTTAGATGAAAATAGAACTTTTATTGAAGATATCTCTGATGAGGTTAAATATTTAGACGGAAATTGGAGTAAACCAATTAATGATAGTGAATATGTGAGAGTTACTTTTGAAATTCCATTAGATAATACGAGGGATGTTACATTTTATGGACGTTCAGCTACAAATGAAACTTCAACGATTGAAGTTTTTACTCAAAACGGAAATGAAACCCTTGCAGTATTTGAAAATATTCAAGAAGAAAAATTTTACAAAATTTATTTAACTGAATTAAACGGAACACAGGATGTTTTTGATTTGAAAATTAATGGAAGTATTGAATTTGACCAAATTTTAGATCCTGCTCCAACAATTATTTCAGTTAAAATAAACTCCACAACAAATGCTTCGACAGAAAACATAAAAGGATATTGCAATGCAACAGACGGAGATGGAGATGATTTAGCATATCAATACCAATGGTACAACGGTTCAACAGTTTATTTTAATGGGACTTTGTTTAAAGATGGGTCGATTTCTGTTGGAAGAACCCATACTTGTGGAATTCGAGCAAATGATTCACGAGTATTATGTTGGGGAGATTCCGCAAATGGAAAACTTGGAGATGGGCAAGATACTATTAATAGATTAGAACCATATTTAACAACTGATTCTTCAGCATATTCAAGTATTAATGCAAATTATTATCATACTTGCGGTATTCGAGCAAATGACTCAAGAGTATTATGTTGGGGATATGGAGATTATGGACAACTCGGAGATGGTAGTACTTCTGCACATAATGTTAGTAATCCAAATCTTACAACTGATTCTTCAGCATATTCAAGTGTAAGTACAGGAAATGCTCATACTTGTGGTATTCGGGCTAATGATTCACGAGTATTATGTTGGGGGCAGGGATTATATGGGCAACTTGGTGATGGACAAGAGATTATAAATAGAACTTCACCTTATCCAACAACAGATTTATCAACTTATATTAGTATAAGTGCTGGACAAACGCACACTTGTGGAATTCGAGCAAATGACTCAAGAGTTTTATGTTGGGGAAATGGAGATTATGGGCAACTTGGTGATAGTAGCACTGCTTGGCATAATGTTAGTAATTCTAATTTGACTACAGATATTTCAGCATATACCAGAATAGATTCTGGAAGTTATCATACTTGCAGTATTCGAGCAAATGATTCACGAGTATTATGTTGGGGAGCAAATTCTTATGGGCAATTAGGAGATAACAGCCAAGTTGAAAAAAGAGATCCAACTCTTACAACAGATACTTCAGCTTATTCTAGTATAAGTACAGGATCTTCTCATACTTGTGGTCTTCGAACAAATGATTCTAGGGTTTTATGCTGGGGGTATTCAGCATATGGAAGATTAGGAGATGGACAAAATGGAGTAAATGTTTTAAACCCAAATTTAACAACAGATACTTCAGCATACACAATGGTAAGTGCAGTATATCAACATACTTGTGGTATTCGAGCAAATGATTCAAGAGTATTATGTTGGGGAGAATCTTTATCTGGAAGATTAGGAGATGGACAAGATGGAGTAGATGTATTAAACCCAAATTTAACTACTGACACATCTCCTTATAAAAAAGGATTTTCTTCAGGTAATGAAACTTTAGTTTCAATTTTAGGAAATGCTTTTATCAATAATTATGAAAATTGGTCATTGGGTTGTAGAGCTTATGATTTCATCAGCTATTCTTCATGGATGAATAGTTCAGTTATGACAATTTTATCAAATGTTGCAATGGTTTCAGTTAAAATAAACTCCACAACAAATCTTTCAAATGAAAACATAAAAGGATATTGTAATGCAACAGATATCGATGGCGATGATTTAATATACCAATACCAATGGTACAATGGCTCAACGGTTTATATTAATGGAACTTTGTTTAAAGAAGGAACAATTTCCGCGAGAGATCAACATACTTGCGGAATTCGAGCTAATGACTCAAGAGTTTTATGTTGGGGATATGGAGATTCTGGACGATTGGGAGATGGTGAAATAGATAATAATTTAGAACCAAATTTAACTACCGATTTTTCTGCTTATACAAGTGTTAGTGTAGGATCTATCCATACCTGCGGTATTCGAGCAAATGATTCAAGAGTTCTATGTTGGGGAGACAATTATTATGGACAATTAGGGAATGGAACTACTACAGATAGTATTATTCCTATTTTAACGTCTGATTCATCAGCATATTCAAGTGTAAGTGCAGGACAATATCATACTTGTGGTATTCGAGCAAATGACTCAAGAGTATTATGTTGGGGAGAATCTTTATCTGGAAGATTAGGAGATGGACAAAATGGAGTAGATGTTTTAAATCCAAATATCACTACTGATTCATCAGCTTATTCAAGTATAAGTGCAGGAAGCTTACATACTTGCGGAATTCGAGCAAATGATTCACGAGTTTTATGTTGGGGAGAAAGCGATTATGGGAGATTAGGAGATGGGTCAAGTGGAGATAATCTAAATCCGAATGTTACAACAGACACATCTCCTTATACCAGTATAAATGCAGGTTCTGACCATACTTGTGGTATTAGACAAAATGATTCAAGGGTTTTATGTTGGGGATTAGGAACTTCTGGACAACGTGGAGACGGGCAAACCTTACTGAATCAATTCAATCCAAATGTTACTACCGATTTATCTGCTTATGCAAGTATCAGTGTAGGAAATCTTCATGCTTGTGGTATTCGTGTTAATGATTCAAGAGTTTTATGTTGGGGGAGTGGTAATTATGGACAACTTGGGGATGGAAGTAATGCTTCGCATTCAGTTTTAAACCCAAACATTACAACAGATTCATCAGCATATTCAAGTGTAAGTGCAGGACAATATTACACTTGTGGTATTCGTGTTAATGACTCAAGAGTTTTATGTTGGGGATATGGATTATATGGAAGACTTGGAGATGGAAGTACAACAGATAATTTAGTCCCAAATGTTACTACAGATTCTTCACCCTACAAAAAAGGTTTTTCTTCAGGTAATGAAACTTTAGTTTCAATTTTGGGAAATGCTTTTATCAATAATTATGAAAATTGGTCATTAGGTTGTCGAGCATATGATTTTATTAGTTATTCATCTTGGATGAATAGTTCAGTTATAACAGGTCTAAAAACAACAATGATTTCTGTTAAAATAAACTCAACAACTAATGAATCAACTGATAATATAAACGGTTATTGTAAAGCTACCGATGCTGATAGCGATGATTTAGCATATCAATATCAATGGTACAATGGTTCAACAGTTTTTATTAATGGGACTTTGTTTAAGGAAGGAACAATTTCTGGAGGAAGTTTACATACTTGCGGAATTAGGGCAAATGATTCAAGGGTTTTATGTTGGGGGAATGGAAATTACGGACAACTTGGAGATGGTAGTACTTCTGCACATAATAATTCTAATCCTAATGTTACTACAGACTCTTCTGCTTATACAAGTATTAGTGCAGGATGGAGACAGACTTGCGGAATTCGAACGAATGATTCAAGGGTTTTGTGTTGGGGTAATGGAGATTACGGACAATTAGGAGATGGAATTACTTCTGCACATAATGTTAGTAATCCAAATTTAACCACAGATTCATCAGCTTATAAAAGTGTAAGTGCAGGATATCAACAGACTTGTGGTCTTAGGGCTAATGATTCAAGAGTTTTGTGTTGGGGTAATGGAGATTATGGGCAATTGGGAGATGGTAGTACTGCTGTACATAATGTCGGTAATCCAAATGTTACTACAGATTCCTCAGAATATTTAAGCGTAAACACTAAAGGATGGCATACTTGCGGTATTAGAGTAAATGATTCACGAGTTTTATGTTGGGGTTATGATAATCATGGGCAATTAGGAGATGGGCAAACAGCAAATAATGGAAATCCAAACATTACAACTGATTCATCTATTTATTCAAGTGTAAGTGCAGGATATTATCATACTTGTGGTATTAGAACAAATGATTCAAGGGTTTTATGTTGGGGAGAAGGAGATTATGGGCAACTTGGTGATAGTAGCACTTCTGCACATAATACATTAAACCCAAATGTTACTACAGATTCTTCTGTCTATACAAGCATAGATGCAGGAGGGTTTCATACCTGCGGAATTCGGCAAAATGATTCTAGAATTTTATGTTGGGGATGGGGATTATATGGGACATTGGGAGATGGGCAAACATCAAATAAGGGAAATCCAAATGTTACTACAGATTCTTCAGCTTATTCAAGTATTAATTCAGGAGGGGGGTATCATACTTGTGGAATTAGATCAAATGATTCCAGAGTTTTATGCTGGGGAGAATCTGCAAATGGAAGGCTTGGTGATGGACAAACAACCACAGACAGAACTTCACCCTATTTAACAACTGATTCATCTCCTTATAAAAAAGGTTTTTCATCCAGCGAAGAAATCCTAGTCTCAATCTTAGGAAATACATTTTTAACTAGTGATGAAAATTGGTCATTAAGTTGCCGAGCATATGATTTTGTAAACTATTCATCGTGGATGAATAGTTCATCACTTATGATAACCGATTTAGCCCCTCCAGTAGTATTATTATCAGCACCACAAAACCAAGGTTTCGGTCTAAATGTTACACTTAATTCTAATGTAACAGATAATAATTTAGATACTGTCTTAATTGGAATTACTCCCCCAGGAGAATCTGAAACAAATTATAGCATGATAAATACAATTGAAGATACTTATGAATATAATTTTACTTCTTATACAAATGGAACATATGCTTATAGAATTTATGCGAATGATACATTTGGAAATAAAAATTATACAGAAAATTCAACATTTAACCTGTTTATTAATTTAACAAATCAAATTAGAACTTTAAAAGATAATTATTCTGCTGGCGAAGTAGTTAATTTAACAGACCCTCCGGAATCAAAAATTGACCCTGCAATCTTTGGAATAACAAATGTTATTAATTCGGAAATTCAAACAAGTAATTCTCAAGTAATTTTAAACGAGTCAGTTAAATGGAAAAAGAATGTTAAATTATCTCAAGATTCAGTTAAAGAAATTGAAATTCCAAAATCTGCTGTTAATGTGAATTTATACAAAATATCAAAAGAAGGTAAAAAATCAAAAATTACTGCAAATATTATTTCTAAGGATGAGTATGGCAATGAAATGTCTTGGGTTAAAAAATTATTAATGAAAATAAATATCTTCTCGAGAGGAATTACTGGTGAAGCAGTAAAAGAAGTTTTAATGGAATCAGGAGAATATGAAATGGAATATGAAACTCCCGGACCTGTTGCAATAGAAGATAAAACTGACTTTGGAAAAAGAATTGTAATTACCTCAGAAGTGCATTATGAAAATATCTTAGCTTATACTTATTTAGAAAATGAAGCAGTTCAGGAAGAAATAAGATTATACAGAACAACAAATGGTTCAAGAGAACTTATTAATGTTAAAAGTTATGATAAAAATAATAATGGGCTAATTGATTATATTGAATGGACTGTGCCTCATTTAAGTGAACAGACTTATGAATTAATTATTGAGATTAATCAGGCTGAACATTTGGATTCAGATAGAAATTTCATCTCAGAGATTTATGATAAAGTTAAAGAATTAGATAATATTTGGAGTGAAGAAATTAATGAAGGAGATTATGTAAGAATTGTTTTTGAAACTCCATTAAATAATACAAGAGATATTACAATTTATTCAAGAGCAGTTAGTGGAAATCCAAAAGTTGAAGTTTATGAAATGAATGAAAATAAATTAATTGCTGAATTTTCTTCAATAAATTCAAATGAATATAATAAAATTTATTTAACGAATTTAGTCGGACAACAGGATACTTTTGATTTAAGAGTTATCGGTGGAAGTGTGGAATTTGACCATATTATCGACCCCACAACATCAAAACAATATTTCTTTAGTGGAGCAGGAGGAACAGGTACTGGGGTAAATCAGGATCTTAAAGAATTAACTGGCTCAGGACTTGCTTTATGGACATCCTCAGCAACTGCTGATACAGTTACTTTTATAACTCAATATACTCAAGCAACAAATGTTACAACTGCTAATGTAGCTTGGGGTCTTTGGTGTAATAAATCAGGATCAGCAGGAGGAGATACAGTATATGTTGATTATCAATTATTAGATTGTGGAACAAACTCCGATTGTTCAGGATCTCCTACAGTAATTTGTTCAGGTATTGATCTTAATTGTGATTCAACAACAATAGTTTATGTATCCGGAACTTGTACTCCTTCAGTAAAAAATACAATTGAGGCAAATAACTATCTTGGTACAAGATTAACTTCAAAGGAGAATAAAGCTGCAGTTCACGCAGTATTATATTTTAATAATACTGTCTACCCCTCACATATAAATTTTACTATTGAATATCAGGATATTAGTACTCCTACATATTCAAATATTTTAAAAAATGATAGTGCAGTTTATCAATATGATTCAGTACAATTCAATACAACTTGGGCAGATGAAACAGATTTAGGAAAATACATTTTTTCAACAAATCATTCAGGATCATGGCAAAATGATTCTGCACAATCATTCCCTGCAAATAATGTAAGTACAAAAATTTTATCAGTTACTGCAGAAGTTGGTCAAAGTATCGGCTGGAGATATTATGCTAATGATACTTTCGGTTATATTAATGCCACACCCATTCAAACATTTACCGTCAACGGAATTTCTTGGGACCAAACATCAATCAACATGGGTAATACATTAGAAAATGAAGTGATAAATACCCCCACAAATATTAATGCTTATTTAGACCAAACAAATGTAAATGTTAATTGCTATTCAGGGGATTGTTCTGTAATTTATTCAAACTTTACTTCTGGAGGAGTTAATTCCGGAACAAAACAAATTTCATTTAATTGTAGCTCAGCAATAAATGACAGCTATTCAGCACAATTCAGTGTAAATTCTAATGAAGATCCTTATACCCATAACATTACTGTTAACTGCAGTGTCGTCGAGATAATAGAATATAATAATTTTAGAAATAAAGGAAACACTTCTAACTTAGATAATCTCGGGATGAATGACGAATCAAGGCAACTTATTTTAGATGATAATGCCAACGGTAAAATTGTTTGGCATAATAATGTTACATTAAATGCAACTTATGACTTAGATACAGCAGTTGAAATAAGTAATAATTTTATTTCTGTAAATTCTGCGATGTATCCAAATTTGAATGCTCCTGCAAATATTACAATGAGAAATTTAAACTTAGGTCATCCGGTTATTTTAAAAGATGGTGTTGAATGTTCTGATTGTGAAATTTTAAGTTGGAATACTGATACTGATGAGTTAATCTTTAATGTTTCTTCATTTAGTGAGTATACTGCCGAGGAAGCAAATCAATCTAAATTGCAAAATAACGGAACAACAAATACATCTGTTTATTTATTACTTCAAGTACAAAAATGGAATGGGTTTGTATGGAATACTAATTGGACAATTTACAATTCAACTACTCCAATACAAATGAACGCCTCGACTTTAATTAAGTATGATTCTTATTTTAACGGCAAATGGAATACTACTTTGAATGGTACTGGGGTTGGAAAATATAGGGTTACTGCGAGAATTATGGACAGTCAATCTAATACCTTAATTAATACTGATGGAACTCAATTATTTACTACATATAATTTTAGTATTATTAGTTCTGATTCTATTCTTCCAAATGTTACAATTAACACTCCTCAAAATATAACTTACCAAAATACAACTGTGGTATTTAATGTGACTGCTACAGATGACCACGAAATTTTAATTTGTGGTTATTCATTAGACGGTGCAAATAATATTACATTAACTAATACTATAGGAGATAATTGGGATGCAACAAATTCATCGATGACTTCTGGAAGTCATACTATCCTATTTTATTGTAAAGATTCAGCAGAAAATATTAACGGAAGTGCAAGTGTTGTGTTTAGTGTTGATGGTCCTCCAGCAATGGTATCCGCAAAAATTAATTCAACAACAAACTCTTCAACAGAAAATATAAAAGGATATTGCAATGCAACTGACGTAGGGGGAAATGACTTAGCATACCAATATCAAT
>DUKY01000021.1 GCA_013329055.1 Nanobdellota archaeon | reverse complement strand
GAGCTTGGCAGGACCATTTTTTATTTTTAGAATTGAACTTTTCAATTACTTCAAATGTAATGTCAGTTGAAGGTTCCAAAAAATTTCTTTTGAAATTTTTTAGCTTAACAGAATTATTAATTATTTTTCTTCATCCTTTTAGAAACCTTTCCCCCTTTAATCTGCCCCCAATGTTCATCAACAAATAATACTTTTAATTCTGAAGGATTTATCTTAGAAAAAGCACAAAGATCATAAAATAATTTTTCCGGTAAAAGCCTTTTTTCAGAATAATAATTTTTTAATGTAGAATAAGGAATATCAAAACCAAACTGCAAAAACGCCCTTAACGACGGGCAATTAGAATTAAATAAAACTTTTTTTAAAAAACTTCTCTGTTCTCCGGATTCAAATTTTATTCTCACAAATAAGTGCGGGACCATCAATATAAAAAACTTTATAAAAGGACATTTTCTACTCTTCTTATGAAAATACCAAAAACAACAAACAGATATTGTCCAAGTTGTAAGAAAAAAACAGATCAAAAAATCAAATTAGTTTCAACCGGTGGTAAAAGAGGTACTCTAAAAAGAGGGGGAATTGCAAGAGCAAAATTAAGAGGGCTTGGAATGGGTTATGGAAATAAAGGAAAATGGGGTTCAAAACCAGCAGTTTCAAAATTCAAAAGAAAAACCAAAACAACTAAAAAAACAAATATTATGTATACATGTAAAGAATGTAACAAATCTAAATATCAAAAGAAAGGTACAAGGGCAGGTAAACAAATACAAGAATAAGCAAAATGAAAACTCAAAAAAATAAATTAAATATGTGTGGTATCCCTCAGAGGCTCAAAAGAGATGCCACCCTTCAGTGCTTCGAGGAAGGAGCACGAGGAAACTAAGGAGTGTCTTCGTATGGCAATCGCAAAAAGAAAAAAAAGATTTTATGATATAGAAATTCCAATCATAGGTAAAACTACGCAATTACAGGCTTATGATCTTAAAGATTTAAATAATAAATACATAAAATACGATTTAACAAGAATTCTTAGAGGAAAAAGCATAATCCTAAATTTAAAAGTTCAAGTTCAGGATAAAGAAGCTATCACAATACCAAAAGAAATAATCTTAATGTCATACTATCTAAAAAGAATGATTCGAAAAGGAACAAACTATGTAGAAGATTCATTCTCAACAAATACAACAGATGCACAAGTAAGAATAAAACCATTCCTTGTAACACGAAGAAAAGTTTCAAGAAGAGTAAGAAAAGCTTTAAGAGATAAAACAAAAGAAGAATTAATTAATTATGTTAAAGATAAAGATGCTGACCAACTCTTTAAAGAAATTTTAAGAAATCAGTTGCAAAAAACACTTAGTTTAAAATTAAAGAAAATTTATCCACTTTCACTTTGTGAAATTAGAGTTTTCAAAATTGAAAAAGAATTCGAAATTAAAGGAAAACCAGTTAAAAAAGACAAAACTGAAAAACCTCTCGAAGAACAAATAATTGAAGAACCAATTACTGAAGAAACCGAAGAGAAACCAACTAAGAAAATTGTAAAAAAGAAAGTTGCGAAGAAAAAAACAGAATAAATATTTCTAAAATTTCCAAAGAATTTTTAAACTAAATAATTAATAATTTTATTATGCCTGCATAGCTCAGTGGTAGAGCGGCTGCCTTGTAAGCAGTAGGTCGGGAGTTCAAATCTCTCTGCAGGCTTATTTTAATTATGATTGCAACAGCAATCATAAAAAATTCTAGAAGAATTTTAAGGCACTTGGAAGATCAAATACTTCAAAATATACTTGTTTTGAAGTTCCAAAGAATTTTCTCAAAAATTCTTTGTACCCTCTGCAGGCTATCAATTTTTATTAAAATTAATTCCAAAAAGCTCTTTTTAAGGGAGCATCATTAAGTTTAGTCCCAAGATTATCTTTCAAATTATATATATCTTTTTCACGAGTACAAACAAAAAAACAATTCGGATTTTCTTTGCAGAATTTAACGTATAAAGGAATCTTAAAATCTTCATTAGAATTTAAAGAACCAAAATGTTCTAACAAAATAGTATTACCCTTTCCATCATTAATTGCGAAATCTGGTCTTAAAATCTGATCACCAATTTGCATTTTCATTTCATAGGTTACATTTAATTGATTTAAATGCAAAAAATAAGCAATAAGTAACTCAGACATAGATTTTACTTTTCCAAAAGGAGAATGATATTTCCCTTCATATTTTTCTCTATAAGTATCTTCTTTTTGTTTTTTTACATAATCTATTTGCTGAATCTTTTTCTCATCATTCTTCTTTTCAATCCAATGAATTTTACACAAATTATGACCCTCTGGAACTTCTACCCCACAAGTATCACAAACAGGCTTTTCTTTTTCTTTTTTATTGCAATCAAAACAAAGACTAAACCAAGGAGTTTTTGGATTCCCACATTTAGGACATTCATTTTTATTCATAAAATAAAAAAATTACCAGAGATTTATAAAACTTATCCATATTTTTTATCCCAATAAAAAAGGACCCGAGGGGTCACCTGAAAAATTCAGATGACCCCGGAAAACAAACAAAAATTAATTTTAAACCCCAAAAAATAAATCATGATAGTTCAAATTCAAAATCCTATTCTCAATCTTTTGCAAATGAACACACAAAGTACTCGGCGAAATATTTAATTTTTGAGCAAGACAATTAAGATTAATTTTTTTAGGAAATTCATAATAACCATATTTAATAGACGGCAACAAAATTTCTTTTTGTTTAGGAGTCAAAATTTCATTAAAACTAAAATCAACCTTAACTTTAGAAAAATTCAAAATATCAATCCTGCAATTTTCAAGATTACTCAAAATATTTTCAACTTCATCTTCATTCAAAATTAATTTAATCCTCTTAAAATCTTTTTGCAAAGTAACAGGCCAATTCATAATGCACCTTGTTTGACTCAAAGGTTTCACCAATTTAGAATTATTATCTAAACAAAAAAACAAATTCGAATCAGAATGAAAATCATTCAGCATAATATTTGAAAAATTTTTATTTAAAAATTTTTGAATCTCATTAAACTCTCCTTCATGAATTTGCAATAAACCGGAAAAAGATTTTGCCCCTGAAAAAGAACCCCCCCTAATAACAAAAGAAGTTTCCGGGAATTTTTGAACCAAAGTATTTTCCCATAATTTTGGAATACCAAGATCTAAAGTTAATAATACCAAATTACTATCCATTAAAATTTCCTCCTTAAAACATAAATTAAAACAAAAATTAAAATAAAATTTAATATCCCGGAACTCCAAACCATCCACGAATAATCCAAATTTTTCACAACAAACTTTTGCCTAAATTCATCTTCAACATCACCATTATATAAAGTTGTCAAAATAAGAGTATATTCACCATCATCTAAAACTAATGATTTAAAATCCCTTGTTAAAATTTTTTCAGTTTCAACAATAGTATTTTCTTCAATTAAATAAACAACATCACCCACATCATTAATTATCACATATTTCAGATTAACAGGAGTAGGTTCAGTACCAAAACTCTCAAAAATAACATGTGCAACCAATTCATCAGGACTTTTCACAGTCCCTTGCACCAAACTAAATTTAATATCAAATAATTGACCTAAAGATTTACTAATCTTGCTTCGTATTTCAAATCTTTTAACAAAATCATCCTCAACATCAACATTATAAAGAGTTTTTAGATAAATAGCATATTTTCCATAATCCAAATCTAACCCTTCAAATTTTTTAGTAAATATTTTTTCAGTTTCAACAGTAAGGTAATCCTTTTCAACATGCAAAGTTTTTCCCATTTCATCAACAATAATATATGTTAAATTCACAGGCGTAGGAACAGTGCCAAAACTCTCAAATGTTACCCTTGTAACTAATTCATTAATATTTAAAATTAAAGAATCATCAATCTCAAAAGTAATATCAAATAATTGATTTGGTCTTTCTTCCTCTTTAAGTACACCGGTTATTGAATTTCCGCTAACTTCACTAACAGCAATTAAAACACTGCTATTTACTACAATTAAACCTAAAATCATCAAAAATAAAAAAGCAACATCAGACCTCATTTTGCATCCCCCATTAAAAAATACACTTTAGCCATTCCAACTTGCCTAACATAGACATTTTTTGCCCCTTCCAACTTAGCCAAAGCAGTTCTTATTGCTGAACGGGACAACTTAGAAAGAGAAACTAACTCAGTAATAGTTAAACCATTTTGGCTATTCTTTTTTAAGATTTCAACAACAATGTTTACAATATCATCACCCATTTTATCCTCGACATCTTGCATAATAAAAGACGCGATATAAATTTAAGCGTTCAACTTGAAACTAAAATTCAATAAAAAGTTTAATCCTTAAAGGGTGAATATTTAAACATTTTTTGGCTAATTTAATTAGTAATTAAACAAAAAGGCGGTGAACGGTTTTAGGATAAATAATGCACAATATTTATCCAAAAAACATAAACAGTTTTAAGAATCAAAAAGGAGATATATAAAAGAGGGAAAATGTGGTTGACAAGAAATGAAAAAAAAGTGTTAAAATTATTATTAAATAACGCAAAAATCTCAGATACTTCTATAGCAAGCAAATTAAAAATTTCAAGCCAGGCAGTAGGAAGAATCCGAAAAAAACTTGAGGAAGAAGTAATCAAAGAATATACTATTAATTTAGATGTCTCAAAATTAGGAATTAATATATTTGTAATGTGCAAAGCAAAATTAACATCAAATGGAAAAGAATTAGGTAAACCAATATTAGAAGAAAGAATCACGAAAAACCCAAATATAATCACATTTTATGAATTAATAGGAGAAGAATTTTCATATATTTTAGTTGCAGGGTTTAAAGATATGCAAGATTTAAAAAGATTTTTTCATTCTGAAAAGACTCAAAAAGAAATTCATGATTACATAATTTGTAAAGAAATTACCCCAATGAGTACACAATGTATCCTGAAAAACAATATTAATGACCTTTGCAACAACACAATTGACCATTTAGGGACAAAAACAGCAAAACCTAATTTTTATCAGGAAGACGACGAAGTGTATTCTCAATGATAGAAACTATTTTAAAGGCTTAAATTTTCCATAAAATTAATATGGAATTTACAAATCAAGAACTTGAAATGATTATATATAAACTTACAAGAGATAAAACTTTAGAAAAAAAAGAAGAAAAAATAATAGAAATGATAATTGAAAAAAATTATTAATCATTAAATTCTGGGAGCAACAATTTTTAAAACTCCATCTTGAAAATCCGTTTTAACTTTTAAAGGATTGATTGTAGGAACCTTTACAGAATAAAAAAAAGACTTTGAACTTTTTTCTTCCTTAAAAAAATTTTTTTTATTTATTTTTTGATCTGACTCTTTATTTGCTTTAACCACAATTGAATTTCGGGTAAATTCAAAATCTAAATCTTTTTTAGAAAATTCGGGCAAATCTAATTCTAACTCAATATCTTTTAAAGATTTTTGAGTGTTTACAGAATTTTCTTTAGTTTTCATCTTATTTTTTCCACCTTGCATTTTGAGCTTTTTTTATATTTTCTCTTTGAGCCTTTTTCATTAGAGTAGTAGGTTTATTTTTTTCAGGAACATTTTTCTTTGGCTTTGCCTCAAATATATCCCCTTTAACAATTTTAGGTTTACTGCTCAATTTTGAAATAACCTCTTTTGCAACTTTTGTCTTGCCCACTAAAACACCATTAACAACTTTAGCATCACCCTTAGCGATTAACCAAGCATGAGTAGCCCAACTCCCGGAAGACCTTCTGCCCGCAACCCTTTCAATATGCCCTTTTTTTCCAATATCATGATTTTTATAGCTAACAAACTCGCCTTTTGGTCTTATAGTAATACGAAAAAAATTTCCCTCACCAATGCTTCCTGGTTTTTTTCTTGCTCTGCCTTGTGGCTGAACCAAAGCATGTTGCCGATGAGTCATACTTTTCCATTTTTCTTGAGCTTTCTTAATATTTTTTTTTGAAGCTTCAATTTGTTTTTTTGTAGCCATAATTAAACAGTTATTTAAAACGAATAAGATTAATAAAATAAAATGCGAATCTATTCAAAGGGAATATTCTAAAAAAACTAAATAAATAACCTCATTAAACCTAAGATTAATTACAGCAACCTCCTTTTTAATAATAAAATAATCCGAAGAAAAACTATCAATAAATTTTTGACAAGCTTTTAAAGTTAAAAATTTCCGAAACTCATAATTAACTCCCATCTTAAAACTAAATATTTGAAATATATAAATTTATGTTATATATTAGGTATAGATTTGAAGTAAGCTTATTATTATACTATTATTAATCTATTACAATGACCAAAAAAGAAACACCTGAAAATATTAAAGATCTTAGCTGGATAAAAAGGGGTAAACAAAGAAGGGAAATAATAATTCATCTTAATGGTCCGCAAACACCAACAGAAATCGCAAAAAAAGCAATTTATTCATTAAACCATACTTCAAAAATACTTAATGAATTCAAAAAACACCAGATCGTAAGATTACTCAATCCAGAAGATAAAACCGGAAGACTTTATGAGTTAACTCAAAAAGGAAAAATGGTAAAAGACCAATTAATTGAAAAAAATTAATTTTTATTCCAAAATTGAATTTTAGGGTAATTTCTTTGGCAATTCAAATATTCTTAAGAGCGAAGTTATTGAACAGTGAGTAAATTAAATTTATTAATAACAGCTTTTCAATGACTGAGCCAGTGAAAAAGAAACCAGCGGGTTCAAATTCCAAGTGGTATCCACGAAGGCTCAACAAGATATCACCCTTC
>DUKY01000003.1 GCA_013329055.1 Nanobdellota archaeon | reverse complement strand
ATGCTCACCGTGCCATTTGGCACTCCAGAGAAGCATTTATAGTTCCTTTTTCTTTTCCACAGCAGTTGGAGCTTCTCCTCCGTGCCATGTAAAACGTGGTTTTATTCTAACAGGATAAATTCTTTCAGAATTATCATCTAAAATAATCGCCGAACCTTTTAACGTCGGTAAATCGTCCATATATTGTTGAATCCCTTCTAATAGATAACTTTGCATAATATGATTTAATGCTTCTAAATCCGGAAAAGAGGTTACTCGATGAGAGATTACTATATCTGACTGAGTCATAACGTCTCGGTGAATTTGTCCCGGTTGCTGAGTTGCTAAAACTAAAGAAACTCCGGGTTGTCTTCCTTCTCTTAATAATTGAACTAATGCATCTGTTGCAACAGTTTTATCATCTTTAGGTAAAAATTCATGTGCTTCATCGATAAATAACCAAACTAAAGGGGTTTCTTTTTTTTCCAGAGAAGATGTAAAATCTAATCCTTTGGCAATTGCTTTTACTTCTTCATCTTTTCTTGAAGACATTCGTTGATTGAAAATTTTTCTGCAAACCAAACTGATTACCAATGCTCTAACATTAAATGCTCCAACAGCGTTATAAACACTTAAATCCAATACAGAAGTCACTCCAGCAGTAATTAAATCTTTAACAAAATTTGACTCTTCACTTCTTGCAAAAATTCCCCATGTGTCAGCTGCTTCAAATAATCCTAATGCAGCATTAATTGTATCTTGCGACGAGGTTTTATCTTTTTTTATTTCTTCTAAAATCTCATCAATCCCAAAATTTCCTTTAAGTTTTAATTTAGTTATTGACCTTTCAATTAATACAGAAACAGGGTGGATAATATCCAAACCAAAAGTTATAATCCAATCTTCAGGATTTAAATCCATTACATCTAAAGCAAATTTTCTATCTGCAGGGATTCCTTTTTCTAAATAAGAATCAAAATGCCCATAAGGTACAAAAATTTTTACGGGGAGATTTTTTGCCTGAAGGTCCCAATCTCTTAATAATTCTTTATCTTTCTCGTTGGTATATTTCATTGTCCAATAAATTCCCATTGTATCAAAAATTAAAGAACCAATATTTTGGCTTACTTCTTTTGGTAAATTTGAAAGTTCTTCTGCTAAAACACCGAGGGTGTAGGACTTACCCGAACCCCTTTTTCCTGCCACCAAAACTACATGACTTCTTGCTACATCCATATATATTTTATTACTTAAAGAAGTATATTGACCCATTTTTACATAACCTTTACCTAAATATACAAGACCTTTATCTCCAAAAGTTTTTTTGTCGGATTCACCTCTGCCAACGATTATGTCGTAACCCATTAAAAGGCACCCCCTGGTTCCCTTTGACCCTCCTCAAAGCACTGAAGGGTGGTATCTTTATGAGCCTCCTTGGATACCACATAAAAGGCACCCCCTGGTTCCCTTTGACCCTCCTCAAAACATTGAAGGGTGGCATTTCTAAACTCAAGCCCACACTTACAACTTTTAGATTTACCTTCGGGATGAATGTAAGTGTAAACTTTCGGAGCCTCCGGCAATGCCACATAGAATGAACCCCATTTAATCATTATCTTTTTCATACTTATAAATAAGCACAGGGCTTTTTATATTTTTTAATTTCAATAGATTTATAACAAATTAATAAGCTGGTAATTTATATGTCTAAAGATTTAGAGAAGATTAGCCCAACTGCAATAATGTGTGCACAATTTAGAAAAGATTATACGAATTTACCTTATGCAAAAGAAATATCAGAAGAGTTAGAAAAATTATATGCAAATGGTAAAGTTAATTATGAAAAAAACTTTACAGGCATGTTAAATATAGCAATTAAGACTTTATCAAAAATTTATCCGGATATATTAATTATGCCGGTTATTTTTGAAGGAAGATACTATTCAACTAATGAAACATTAAAACAATTAAAGGATTACTCAATTTTAGAATTAGCCAGTGGATTTTCTACAAGAAGTTTAGAATTAAATACTGAGGATGAATTTTTTATTGAATCTGATTTAGAAAAAATAATCAAATTAAAAGAAAAAATCGTTAGAAATATTAAAAAAGAAAAAATTTCGAAAAATCACCACTTTATGAATTTAAATCCTCTTGATTATGAATCACTTAAAAAAGCCAGTGAATTATATCAAAAATCACAAACAAAAAAACCTTTAGCTATTATTAATGAAGGGTTTTTTATGTATTTAGATAAAGATGAACAAAAAGTTTTTAGAGATAATATTGCACAATTTTTACAGGATTATTCTCCGGAAGGGAGTTGGTTAACCCCAGACTTTATTCCTGAAAGATTATCAAAAACAAATTTTAATCCTATTATTAATTGGATAAGAGATATTGTTAAAAGAACCAGCCAGAAAAAAACAGGCAGACAATTTACTTATTTTAAAGATGAAGAAGAAATTCAAAAATTTTTAAATGAAGGAGGATTAAGGGGAAGATTAAGACAATTTGATTTAGTTCAAAAGTTGAGTTCGATTCAAAAAACTAAAATTGATCCAAATAAAATTAGAGATTTAGAAAGATTATATGGATTATACTGTATAAATTTAAAAAACTAAATTTATTTTGAAGGATTTATTTAATTTTAAACCAAAATGTTTTTAAAAGGTTTTTTCATTAATAATAATTATGAGTGATGAAGTGATAAAACAAGAGGAGTGTAAAGAGGATAAATCTAAAGGAAATTTGACAGATAAATTTAGAGAAAATCCCTGGATGTTATCAACTATTGTTTTAAGTGTTTTAGTTATTATCTTACTTGCTGGAAATTTAAAAATGACTGGCGGGACAATTATGACTGGAAGCACTATTTCAGATTTAGATGCAGGTCAAAAAATTATTGATTTTGCTAACTCGCAAACAGGCGGAGGTGTTGAATTAGTTAGTTCAAAATTATTAGAGAACGGTCTTTACGAAGTTACTGTTTCTTACAACGGAAATAATATTCCATTATATTTAACTGGGGATGGAACCAGTTTAGTTCAAGGAGTTACACCTTTAGATTCTTTAGAACAACAAGCTAATACTCAAAAAAGATCTACTTCTACAGAAGTTCCTAAAAGCGATAAACCTATTGCAGAATTATTTGTTATGACTCATTGTCCTTATGGTACTCAAGCTGAAAAAGGATTTATACCTGCAATGAAAACATTAAGTAGTGTTGCGGATGTTAAAATTAGGTTTGTTCATTACTTTATGCACGGAGAAAAAGAAGAAACTGAAACTCCGATTCAAGTTTGCATTAGAGAAGAACAAGGAGATAAATATTTAGATTATTTAGAATGTTTCTTGGAAGATTCAAATTCACCTAGATGTATTTTAGAAACAAAGATTAATGATGCAAAAGTTAAGGAATGTGTTTCAAGTGGAAGAGCTGAAAAATATTATGCTGAAGATTCAAAATTAAGTCAAGCTTATGGTGTTCAAGGCAGTCCAACATTAGTAATTAATGGAGTTCAATCAAATGCAGGAAGAGATTCAGCGTCTTATTTAGAAGGCATTTGCACTGCATTTAATAACGCTCCATCAGTATGTAGTACTCAATTATCAAGTTCGGCTCCTAGTCCAGGATTTGGGTATACTGCTACAAGTGGATCAGCAAGTTCTGCTCAATGTGCATAAAATTAATTTTTTCAAAATTTTACCAAAAAGCTTTTAAAATAATTTTTCATGAATAATAATATGGGCGAAAAAATAACAAAAAAAGAGAAATATAAAAATTATAAAATGATTGTAACCAAAAAAGTTAAAGAAAATCCTTGGTTATTATCTACTATTGTTCTAAGCATTTTATTGATAATATTACTTGCAGGAAGTTTAAGTGGATTTATGTTTAGTGATAAATTTTCAGAAAAAGATGCAGGTCAAAAAATTATTGATTTTGCTAACTCGCAAACAGGCGGGGGGGTTGAATTAGTTAGTTCAAAATTATTAGAAAACGGTTTATATGAAGTTACTGTTTCTTACAACGGAAATAATATTCCATTATATTTAACTGCTGATGGAACCAGTTTAGTTCAAGGGGTTACACCGTTAGATTCTTTAGAACAACAAGCTAATACTCAAAAAAGATCTACTTCTACAGAAGTTCCTAAGAGCGATAAACCTATTGCAGAATTATTTGTTATGACTCATTGTCCTTATGGTACTCAAGCTGAAAAAGGATTTATACCTGCAATGAAAACATTAAGTAGTGTTGCGGATGTTAAAATTAAGTTTGTTCATTACTTTATGCATGGAGAAAAAGAAGAAACTGAAACTCCGATTCAAGTTTGTATTAGAGAAGAACAAGGAGATAAATATTTAGATTATTTAGAATGTTTCTTGGAAGATTCAAATTCACCTAGATGTATTTTAGAAACAAAGATTAATGATGCAAAAGTTAAAGAATGTGTTTCAAGTGGAAGAGCTGAAAAGTATTATGCTGAAGATTCAAAATTAAGTCAAGCTTATGGTGTTCAAGGCAGTCCAACATTAGTAATTAATGGAGTTCAATCAAATGCAGGAAGAGATTCAGCTTCTTATTTAGAGGGCATTTGCACTGCATTTAACAATGCTCCATCTGTATGTAGCACTCAATTATCAAGTTCGGCTCCTAGTCCAGGATTTGGGTATACTGCTACAAGTGGATCAGCAAGTTCTGCTCAATGTGGTTAAAGATCTTATAAAATGACATTCAAAATAATTTACGAAGGACAGGAATATCCTACAGATTTAAAAAATTTTGACGGACATTTAACAATGGATAATTTGCCATTTAAGTTAGATTACAAATTTATTCTAAAAAAAGATTTAAAGCAATCAAGTGGAACCATTAAAGCAAGAAGTTGGTTTGAAGGAAGAATGTCTTTTTCAGGAACAGATTTAAAATCTATAGATAAAGTAATGGATGAACATATTGGAATCTATAAAATAGAAATAAAAAAAGGAATTGTTTACTTGCAAGATAAACCTCTCGCAGAATATAATCAAGATTTGTATACAGAGATGTTATATAAATTTCATGAATTTAAATAAAATGGCATTCAAAATAATTTACGAAGGAAGAGAATATCCCACAGATTTAAATAATTTTGACGGACATTTAATCATTGATGATTCACCGGATGTATTAAGATATAAATTTATTCTTGAAGGAAAAATTTTAAAGCGAACCTATGAAGGAGGTTTAATGTCCGGAAAAAAACTTAAGGATATCGAAGGAATAATATATGAAATCGGAAATAATGTGAAATTAGAAGTTAAAAAAGGAATTGTTTATTTACAAGACAAACCTCTTGCAGAACATAGTCAAAGATTATACACAGATTTGTTACATAAGTTTCATATTTTTAAATAATAATTCTTTCTAACATTCCAAGATTCCTCTTAAATCATCTAACAATGTATTCAATTTCGTCTTTTTCTAATTTCAATTCTTGTTGGATTTTGGGATTTGATTGTATTATTTGCTTAATTATGGGAAATTCATTCATTGCTCGTTTATAGCCAACGTGGACGAGTTTTGCATATTTTTGAGCAATTGATTTCTTTTTTGCATTTCGTTGATTACTAAGCCAGATTTTAAGAATACGAGTAGGTTTTTGATAACTTGTAAACCCACAATTTGAATTTTTCTTTGCCGAAGAAATTCCATAACTTAAAAGGGCATTTTCATAAACTAAAAATCTCCAATATTGTTGCTTATGGATTCTACCTTTGAATACGTCGGCTTTACTTAACAAATCATAAGCTCTTACTAAATCCAGTCCTGAATATTCTTTACTAATATTTTCTTCAAGCCATAAAAAGATTTCATCAATTTGCATATCAACAGAATCATAAACTTTTAAGAGATCATTATTTGGTTTGCCTTTTAGAACTAATTTTAATGCATTAAAAATATCTGTTCGTCTATTCCTTTCATCGGGAACAAATTTTGAAGGGTCTTTTAACCTTGATGCAGTTTGCAAATCGTTTAAAGCTGCTCTTAAATCCCCGTTAGCTTTAACTGCAATTTTAGTTAAAACATCGTCGTTTATGGATAATTTCTCTTTTTTTAAGATATTTATTAAAACATCTTTAATGATGTTATAATTGATTTCTCTGACTTCAACTAATTCTGCTTTTTGCCTTAAACTACTAAGATTATTTTTCCATATATCATTTGCAGTGATTATAACCGGATAAGTAGTTATTGAAATTAATTCTAATAATTCTGATAAACCTCCACGGTCTACTGCACAAATTCCGTCGACTTCATCAACTAAGATTATTTTATTTAATTTTGTTAAAGATTTTTGTTCAATTGCTGGTTTTAATACTTCCTGAAGTTTATTTTTATTTCTTAAGTCTGAAGCATTTAATTCAAATATTTCAGCGTCCATTGCTTTTGCAATTGCATGAGCCATTGTAGTTTTTCCTGTCCCTGGTCCGCCATATAAAACCATAGCTTTTTTTTTCTTCGGATAATTTGCAACAAAAATTTTTATTTTTACAATCGCTTCAGCCTGACCCATAATTTCATTTAAAGTTTTAGGACGATATTTTTCAGCGAATGATTTTGAATCTTTTTTTCTTTCTGAAATTGTTTTATTTACTGTTTCCAAAGGTATTTCAGATTCTTCTTTTACTTTTTTAAAATAAGAATTTAAATTTGCAGGAACTTTTTCAATAAGGTCAGTTGATTCTTCCATTATTTCTTCACAAGTTATTTCTTCCTCAAAACTTTCAGTAATATCTATAGAAATTTTTTTTTGATTCATTTTAAATTATTTTTTATAAAGAATTTAATTCTTCATAAATTTCATTAACCTCTTTAATTATACCATTAATTTTACCTGAAACAATTACATAACCAAAAGGTAAATCACAAGACTTTTGAGAATAATTTTCTAACTTTGCAGGGATATATTTTGGTCTTAATGCAAGTTTAAAATTTATTAGTCTTACTTTTTCTTCGTCAGATATTGGAAAACGACAAATATCAACATCTTTTATAGATTCTATTTTTAATTTGGTGTCATCAAGTAATTTTTCAAGAGAAGTTTTTTTAATTATCATATTCTATTAATTCTCTCCAATTTTTTTTATAGTCATTAAATCTTTTATTAAATTCTTCTTTAGATGTTATTGGAATATTAAATTCGTTTAATTTTTGTTTTAATTCTTTTAAGATTATTTCTTTGTCTTCATCTGTTCCCATTTTTTCAAGTTCAAGGATATATCCATAACCTCGAGTATAATCAAGAGAAACTTTAATGCCGTCCCAATTAAATTCTTTTCTGTCTCTTAACCATTTTATTTTTGCAGTATGACCTAATTTGTTTAAAAATCTTTCAAGAAGTTCAAAGTCTTCTCTTTTTGTTATAATCTCAACTTCTTCCATAAATTCATCATGAACATTTCCGGATTTATGCCATAGTTTTGCACAATCATTATTTCTTTGGATTCTTAAATTTGAATTTTCATCAAAATAATATGTTTCCTGAAAATCTTCTTTTATAAAAATTGCATTTTCATTAAAAAATTCTAAAAATTGATCATATTTTTCTTCTGAAATAAAAGTCTGGACTTCTACTTCGATGTTTTCATCTGCCATCTTTACTTCCCCATTCCAGCTAAAACAAAACTGGCTAAAAGTGCTTCTAATTGTATAAATGGATCAGAACCTTCGACAATTCTAAATTCCACTTCACCAGTTTTTTCTGTTAATTTTACTTTTACTTCCGGTTCAATTGGCAAATTCCAAATTTCTTTTTGTATTGCTTTAATTGTATCCTGTCCGGAAATACTTTCTTTTAACATTACATCTAAAAGTTTTTCTCTTGAATTTTTGAAATCTCCTGAGAGAGCATATTCTAAAACAACTTTGATGTCTTTAGGTTTTGCATTAGAAATTATAGTTGAGATTAATTCCGGGGTAATAGCCGGAGAAATTGCGGCAGTTGCTTGCAAAAGGTTAATGCATCGTCTGCAATCTCCTTCACAGCCTTCATAAAGGATTTCATAAGTTCCAGGAGAGATTGAAAGGTCTTTTGTTTTTGCTATTCTGTCAATGACTTTTCCTATTGCTTTATTTTCTAATAATTTAAATCTAAAAATTGCACAACGTGATTGAATGGGATCAATAATCTTGCTTGAATAGTTACATGAAAGAATAAATCTGCAGGTTGTTGAATAATTTTCCATTGTTCTTCTTAATGCTTGCTGAGCTTCAGGGGTCAATGCATCTGCTTCATCTAAGAAAATTACTTTGAAGGGTACATCACCTAATGATTTTGTTCTTGCAAAATCTTTTACTTTTTCCCTAACAATATTTATTCCTCGTTCATCACTTGCATTTAATTCTAAATAATTATCTTTCCATGTATTTTTGAATAATTCTTTTACGACAATTAAAGCTAAGGTTGATTTACCTGTACCTGCCGGACCTGCGAATAATAAATGGGGGATATTTAATGAATTTGCTAATGCTTCAACACGATTAACAATATCTTCCTGACCAACCATCTCTTTAAAGGTTGATGGTCTAAATGTTTCAGTCCAAATTTCGCTTGTCATATCTTTAAAATAAGATTTTTCCTTATAAACTTTATTGTGATTAATTAAAAATTATTAATCTTATTATGTCTAGAATCGAAGAACAAAAGTTTATTGTATTTTCAATGTTACTATTTATAGAATTATTTACTTTTATCTACTTCTTGCTCTTCTTAACTTTCTCTTATGTTTTTCATTTCTAAGTCTTTTTCGTTGCCATTTCCAACGCATTTGACCTTTCTTTTTCCACCGTCTGCTTGACCTTTTCATATTAATTTTATGATAATCTGAATTTAAAAAGATTTGGGTTTCTAAAAAGATG
>DUKY01000010.1 GCA_013329055.1 Nanobdellota archaeon | reverse complement strand
GAACTTACCTAATCACCAAAAATTTTTTCGATTCTTTGTTGTGATGCTTGCATCACAAACTAATGGAGTTTTAATAACATTTACAACTCCATATTCATTCATTGCAACTTTTATTAAATCTTCAATTGTTTTAGGATTATATTTTGTTTTAATTTTTTCAATTTCTGTTTCCAATCTTTCAATTCTTTTTGTTCCAATCATAAAAATAAATAAAATTTTAGTTTTATAAATGTATTTTAAAAAATAAAAATTCCCCGAAGGATTTCTCCTTCGAGGGAATGTAATAAAATTATTTATTGTTTGAAAAATTTATTTATCTCCAAACATCAATACCTAAATCCGACATCTCTCTAGATGAATGGAAAGCTTTTTCTTCAACAGCCTTGCCAAGCACATATGGAGATTTAACTCCTGTCATAATAGTAATTACTCTTACTTTACCAGTAAATTCTTTACTGATTCTAGCACCAATAATCACTTGAGCATCAGGACTTAAATTGTCAGAAACTGATCTACCGATAACATCAAATTCTTCTAATTTCAGGTCAGGTCCACAAGTTACATGTATTAAAGCTCCAGTAGCACCTTTGTAATCCACATCAAGTAGAGGATGAGTTAGGGCTTGTTGTACAGCTTCAACTACACGGTTTTGTGTATCTGCTTCACCAATACCTATAACAGCCATGTTACCATTTTTCATAATTGCCGAAACATCAGCATAATCTAAGTTAATTAAACTTGGAAGAGTAATTGTTTCAACAATACCTTTAATCATTGTACTGATTAATTCGTTAGCAACAGCAAAAGCTTGTTCAATAGGTAATTGTCCTGCAATATCGACTAATCTGTTATTATCTAAAACAATACAAGTGTCAGTAGCTTCTCTTAGTTCTTGAAGTCCGAATTCAGCTTTATCAACTCTAGCTTTTTCAGCTTCAAAAGGCATAGTAACAACACCAATTACAACTGCTCCAGTTTCTTTAGCTAAATGAGCAATTACCGGTGCAGCACCTGTTCCTGTACCTCCTCCAAGACCTGCTAATATAAACACCATGTCAGCTCCACTAACAACTTTCTTTAATTCAACTATTGCTTCCTTAGCAGCTTCTCTACCAATTTGTGGTTTTCCGCCAGCACCAAGACCTTTTGTAAGTTCCTTACCGATAAGAATCTTTTCGTCAGCTTTAGTTACACTTAAATGAAGTGCATCAGTATTTGCAGCATAAACTGTAGCACCATTAATACCTTTATTAAAAAGCCATGTTAATGCGTTACATCCGCAACCACCAGCACCAACAACTTTAATGCTAGCTTTACCAGCTCTTAATTCATCAAAGTTAATACTATGTGTAGCTGTGTTTTGAATAGCCTCTTTTGCAAAATCGAGTACCATTTTTTATTTCATAACCTCCTTTCATTATTCATTTTTTTTTCTTTCTCCCTTATGGGTTTTTGTCAGAAGTTTTTAAACTTATATATAGTAGATTTTCGACGAAATCTTTATATAGTTTATCTATTTCCAACTATCATTAGCAGAAAAAAAGAGATCACCTCTTATTAAACAAATTTATTCGGGTTGGCGCTTTGAATAAATTAATATAATAAGAAAATCAACTATTGTTGATTTAAATAAATATTGGTGATAAAAAATTAGATTTCTTTTTTTTTATTTTTTTACCGAACCTGAAAAGAAATAGTCTTGCAAATCATCTTTCGATAATTATTTAAATCCCCTTTTTTAAAAGAATTGATGATAAAACCATCAGTACCAAGTAAAATTGAAATTATACTTAATCCTTATAATCATATGATTAAAAATATCCATGGAAATGTTTCACCAGAAATAAAAAAACTTATGGAATTTGGATGCGACGTTATCAAATTTAATTCTAATGGAGAAGATTTTGTTTACGAAAAGGGAATAGCACAAGGTTATTTTGAAAATGGGACACCTTTAATAAAATATGATTATACCTTAAAAAAAGAAGTGCCTTTTAAACCGTTTTTAATTGACCTCGATAAAATATTATAATTAAATTAATTTTTTTAAATTCTCAATTTTTTCCCACATCTTCATAAAATTTTTATTCGCCTTTTCCACCACTAAACTCAAGAATCTTTCATTAACTAAACATTTATTGTTAATCATTATCGGGAATTCTAATCTTTCAGTAGTATTTAATTCAACCATAAATCTTTTTCCAATTGCAATCATCCCTGACCTTTTCCATCCGGTTAATTGTGCCTTAACAACTAAATCAGTAGCATCTTCTAATGTTTGGCAGGCTACATGCAAAATACATTGCTCTTGTTTAAACTTAATTAAATCCTCTGATTTTATTAAACTTAAATTTTCTTGCAACGTTTTCAAATCAATTAAATCATGCGAAATAAATTCAAATAATCCAGGACCTTTTTCTTCTTGGTCAAGCATGACAATAACTCTGCCGGAACAAGAAGAAGTCGTATAATATTTTTCTGAACTATTTATTTTATCACAAAGTTCAATAATCCTTTTATCCCAATCACCTTTAGAAGATTTATCTTCTTTTGAAAGTATATCTTTTTTTCTTTGCAAAAATTCCTCTTGAATCATCTTATTTTACCTCCCTTAGTTGAGATTATCTAGATAACTTTAATCCAAATTTAACTCTCATCAATCTTTATTATAAATTTAGTTTTTTATATTTTTCTTTTAATTTAATTGATTCAAAATTTCCAGGGATTAAAAGAAAAGTTAGGGAAATTCCAAATAACTTCTCAAGAATTTCACTTTATTTTTCTTTTGTTGGGATTATT
>DUKY01000017.1 GCA_013329055.1 Nanobdellota archaeon | reverse complement strand
TCCGGAACTTACCTAATCACCTAAGATTTTAAGGGGATAAACCAAGCAAACCAGATTACCCATAAAAACCAAACTAAATCTGAGAAATTATAAGTATTAAAATAAGCAAATCCTTTAACTGAAAGAAAGCCTAAAAAACCTAAGGGCCAGAATTCCAGCATTTGTGTTCTATTTATCATTAAAATATTATTAAAAGTTTAAATTTAAATGTTTCCGTTAAGATGGAATTGAAAAACCATAATTTAGTTTAATTTTTAAATTAAAATAAATCATTTTAAAGATTATTTTTATTTTCTTTGTTTAGGATATTTTCCATTTCTTTTTTCAATTTTGATAAATCATTTTTAATAATATTCCAAATAATATCTAAATCAATTCCAAAATAAGCATGAATTATTATATCTCTTGTTCCTGCAATTTTTCTCCATTCAACATTAGGATATTTATTTTTGAAAACTTCCGGGAGATTTTTAGCAGCTTCTCCAATAACTTCAATCCTTCTTACTGTTGCATCAATAAGAAGCTTATTTGTTTCAAATTTTAATTTAGAAATATTTTTTATGGACTCTTCAATCAATTCAATATTTTGCAAAATATCTTCAACAAATAAGATTAAATCTCTTTTCAAATTATTCTAACCTCATCTCTTAAAATTTGTTTCTTTAGTTTAGGATGGATTGATTTATAAGTCAGTAAGTCAACTTTTATTCCTAATTCATCTTCTAATTCTAATTTAATCCCTGCAAACTCAAAACCAATATCTTTGGGAGATTTAATCAAAATATCAATATCACTATTTTTTTTTTGTTCTCCTCTGGCAAAACTTCCAAAAATTCCTGCTTTTACTATTCCTTTCTTTTTGAGAATTTTTATAATTTTAAATTTTATACTATTTAAATTTTCTTTTGATTTCATAAGGTATTAAATTATTACTTATTTAAATAATTTCCTCAAAAATATTTTACTTTATTCAAAAGGTCTAAATTATATGCAATTCCTAATTTAGTTTAATTTTTAAATGCAAAATTTGTTCAATAAATATGACAAAAATTTTAGCCATTGGGGATTTGCATGGTAATACTAGCTTAGCTGAAAAATTTGCTAAGCAAGCTAAAGATGAAAATGTTGATCTTGTAATTTTAGCAGGGGATATTACTCTTGCAGAGAAATCAATTGAAAATCTTATTGGACCATTTGCAAGAGAAAAAAAACAAATTTTATTGATTCCCGGAAATCATGAATCTAATTTAACGGTTGAGCTTTTAACCTTGATGTATTCAAATGCAAAAAATATTCATGGTTATTCTTTTACGAAAAATGATCTTGGAATATTCGGTGCCGGAACAGCACATATTGGTCCCAATGCAATTGATGACGAAGATATTTTTGAATTACTTAAAAAGAGTCATGAAAAAATTAAAGATTTTAAGAAAAAAATTATGGTTACACATATTCATCCTATGGGAAGTAAAGCAGAATTTTCGGGTTGGAGTGGATCAAAAGCTGTGACTAAAGCAATTAAAAAATTTAAACCGGATATTTTAATTAGTGCACATATTCATGAAGCAGAGGGTATTGAAGAGATAATTGGAAAAACCAAGGTTTTACAGGTTGGAAGACGGGGAACAATTTTTGAGATTTGAAACTACTTCATGCATAAAGCTCCTTCTTTAATCCAAGAATAAGCAACAGTTCCGTCCTGAAAAACAACCAGTTGCCGAACAAAATCTTTTTTTGGGTTGTGTTTTGTTACATAATCTGTTATCCTTAGAATATTCCCGTGATAATCGTAAACTCCTCCGCCCCAAACATGACCATGACAAAGTTTTGTATTTTTTCTAAGCCAATTTTTAATTTGAAAAATTCCAATTCTTGAAGGAGTAAATTCATTTCTGGTTGAATCCGGATTTCCAATGGGCCATGAAGTGATATTTGTAATTCCTTTATCAATTAAATTATTCACTGCTAATTCATATTTTTGTGCATTATCTACAACTCCTTTTCTTAAGAGTAATGTCCCTCTTACACCTACACCATTACTTTCTATGTTTTGAACAATTGTTTCTAATTTAGGATAAGATTTTACATTGTATGCTTTTGCCTGGTCTTTTTCATCAAAGCCGTGAATAGATATTGCAACATTTGTTAAACCTAAATTTTTCCATCTCGGCAAATAAGTATCACAAAATTCTTTATTCCCAAAATTAATCCCATTGGTAAATAAATTAACATTAGGAAAATATGCTCCTTGTTTTGCACATTTGTCGTAAACTTCGAAGGCTTTTGTTAATGCTTTTGTATCGCAAGTTGGTTCTCCTGCACTGGTAAAAGATAATGACCAACCACCATAACGAGCAGAAAGTTTTATTGCAGATTCTAAATTTTTATAATAAATTTCATTTTCTTTTGCTTGGGGCCTAAGATATTTACCTGCACAAAAATCGCAATTTGCGTTGCAAGTTCCATTTCCCACCAATGCTGAAACACTATAAATTTTTTCTATACATGCCATGATATTTTTTACCTCTTTTTATAATATATCAAAGAGTTGTATTTTTGATTTACTTTACTGCACAAATTTTGTCATTAGTGTTGTATTTAATACAATAAAATTAAAAACAATAAATAAGATTAAATTATATGCTAAATAGCAAAATTGTTGAAAAGATAGAATCTTTTGTAGAGATTAAACCGAGAAGTGTTCAGGAAATTGCTCAAGAGTTAAATAAAAATTGGAGAACAGTTGACAGATACATAAATCAAATTAAAGAAGATTTTGGGACAATTGAAACAAGAATTTTTCGAGAAGGAACCAGAGGAGCATTAAAAATAGTTTATTTTGCAAATCCGGAAAAAATAAGTAGTACTGTTTTTCAAGAAAGGCTTGAAAAAGAAATTCTATTAAGAAGAACTAAAGAAGAATTTTCGGCGTTTGATATATTCCAATATGTACAAGACAACAGAAAAGAAGTGTTCTTAAAGAAAGCAGAAGATGAAAAAGGAACAAGAGATTTAGATAAATTTTTTAAAATTTTATTAAATGCTCAAAAACAAGTTTTATTTTTTTCAGGAAATCTTTCATTTCTTAATATAAAAAATAATAATCAGAGTTTTTTTGATATCATTGAAAAATTAGTTGAAAAAGATATCAAAATTAAAGTTCTTTGCAGAGTAGATGTTGTTGGCAGACAAAATATTGAAAAACTTTTATCATTAAATTTTAAACATAAAAAAGAGTTAATACAAATAAGGCACAGAGAACATCCATTAAGAGCAACAATTATAGACGATAAAATAATGGATTTAAAAGAAATTAAAGAGCCAACGGGCAAAATAAAAGAATTAGATAAAAAGATTTTTATTTTTTACACAATAATAGATAAAAAATGGATTGAATGGGCAACAAAAATATTTTGGAAGATGTTTAATGAATCTATTAGTGCGGAAAAAAGGCTTCTTCAGATAAACAGATACTTAAAATTATAAACTGCAATAACCAAAAACCTTTAAAGAGAAACTTCTTTGCAATAATTATTAAGAAATATTTCATTTTAAAAAAGGTAAAATAAAAATATGAAAAAAATAATTCAAAAAAGCCATGAAGAGCAAACAGTAGAAGAATATATTCCTTCTATTAAAGATAAAGCAAAGAATACAACGGAAAAAGTTGAAAAACAAACAAAACCAAAAGAGGAACTCTTAAGAGGTTCAATTGAAAAAACAATTAAAAATAATTCTTCGCAGGAGATTTTAAAAGGTTCAGTTGAAAAAGTTTATAAAAAAATTGATAAAGATTCTTTAGAGACTATTGAAAAAATTGGTGAGCCATTAAAAAGAAGAGGGAGAAAAATTACCCCGAAAAAATCTGCAACGAAAAGTTTCGGTAATAAGAAAGCTGTTGCGAAAAAAAGTACTACCAAGCAGGTTAAATTTTCTCCTCCAAAAATTCTTCTTAAAAAAGAGGGTTATGAATTAATTATTACTGAAAAACCTCAGGCAGCGTTAAAGATTGCCTCCTCTTTGGGTCATTCAACTCAAAGAAATATTAATAAAGTTCCATATTACGAAGTTGACAGAAAAGGTCATAAGATTATTGTTGCCTGTGCGGTTGGACATTTATTCACTTTAACACAAAATGTTCCGGGTTCAATTGTTCCAACATTTGATATCGGCTGGACTCCGAATTATTTAGCAAGAAAAAATGATTTTACTAAAAGATATTATGATACTTTGTTAAAGATTGCACAAAATGCCGGGAATTTAACTGTTGCTACAGATTTTGATATTGAGGGAGAAGTTATTGGTTTAAATGTTGTAAGGTTTATCTGCGGGCAAAAAGATGCAGAGCGTATGAAATTCTCTACTTTAACAGAGAAAGAATTAGATTATGCTTATGAACACAAATTAAAAACTCTTGAATGGGGGCAGGCAATTGCAGGAGAAACAAGGCATTACTTGGACTGGTTTTATGGTATTAATCTTTCTCGTGCATTAATGAATGCTATTAAGACAACAGGGGGATTTAAGATAATGTCCATCGGTAGAGTTCAAGGTCCAACATTAAATTTAATTGTTCAAAAAGAAAAAGAGATTCAAAATTTTAAATCTGAAAAATATTTTCAATCATTTATTACAGTTGATGACAAAAAAAATCAATTAGAATTAAAATATCATAAAGATATTTTTGACAAAAAAGAACTTGAAAAATTAAAAAATTTAATTGGTAAAGAAGCAATTGCAACTACTAAAAAAACTGAATCATTTTTGCCTCCTAATCCCCCATTTAATTTAACAAATTTGCAAACAGAGGCATATCAGCTTTATGGAATTACTCCTTCAAATACTTTGAAAGCGGCTCAAGCTCTTTATCTTGCAGGATTAATTTCTTATCCAAGAACTTCCAGCCAGAAATTGCCTAGTTCAATTGATTATCAAAAGATATTAGACATTTTAAAAATCAGATATAAAGTTGCTAAATTAATCACAAAGGACAAACCAATAGAGGGTAAAAAAACTGATCCGGCTCATCCTTCAATTTATCCAACAGGAAACAATCAGGTTTTATCAGGCAATGAGGAAAAAATTTATAATTTAATTGTTAAGAGATTCTTATCATTATTCTGTGATGATGCAATTATTGACAGAAAAAAAATAGAAGCAAAAATTAATGATTTAAGTTTTAGCACTCATGGTTCTGCAATTAGAAAAAAAGCATGGTTGGAGATTTATCCTTCAAAATTAAAAGAAGTTGATGTTCCGGATATGGAGGGAAAAGTTAAAGTTATTGATCAAAGAATTGAAGAAAAAGAAACTCAACCTCCTAACAGGTATTCTCCTGCTTCAATTATTTCAACTTTAGAAAAAAAGAATTTAGGTACAAAAGCTACACGTTCGACAATAGTTGAAACTCTTTATGAAAGAGGATACATCAAGGAAAAAAGTATTGAAGCTACACCATTAGGAATTTCTTTAATTGAAACTCTGGAGAAATATTCTCCGATAATTATTGATGAAAAATTAACCAGAAGTTTTGAAGATGAAATGGAAAAAATACAAAAAGCTAAAAAAGATTTCCTGGAAAAAGAAAAAAAGATTATTGATAAAGCTAAAGATACTATTATAGAAATTTCAAAACATTTTGAGAAGCATAAAGAAAAAATTGGTTCAGAATTAATGAATGCGAATGTTAAGCAAAGAGAACAACAAAAAAAAGAAAATATTTTAGCTCCTTGTCCTGTTTGCAAAAAAGGAAATTTGGCAATTACTTATTCAAAAAAAACAAGAAGACATTTTATTGCTTGTGATGCTTATCCTGATTGCAAAACAACTTATTCATTGCCTCCTCGAGGAAACATCCAAAAAACAGAGAAAATTTGTGAAGAGTGCAAGTTTCCTATTTTGATGGCTTTGACGACAGGGAAAAAACCTTGGTTCTTCTGTTTTAATAAAGAATGCCCGACCAATAAAAAAAGATTGGAAGAATATTATCAAAAGAAGGAAGAAGCGGAAAAAGAATCGGCATAAAAAGATTAATTATTTAATCTTCATTTAATTTAGAATTTTATGAAAAAAAAGAAGATAATAATTTTAATATTATTTGTTTTTATTTCATTAATTTTTATATTGCTAATTACAAGAATTATTTCTCCTAAAGAGATTGATGATATAAACCCAGAGATTCCTTGTGCCTCGGGAGATATTGAAAAAAGTGAGGTTTTATGGATTATCCCGAAGTATAATAATCATTCAATTTCAGAAAATCGAGAGTGGTGTGATTCTATTTTAAGTTTAAATAAAACTTTGGGTATGCACGGGATATATCATAATTTTAATGAATTTGATTCTGATAAAAATCAAGAAGAAATAAAAGAAGGCATGAAAATTTTTGAAGAATGTTTCGGATATAAATCAGAAACGTTTAAACCTCCGCAATTAAAGATTAATGAATATAATAAAGAATTAATTAAAGAAAATAATCTTAGACTAAAATTAAACTTTAATCAATTAATTCATAAAGTTTATCATTGCAATGATACAGGTCTTTTTTCAAATAGATTTATTGATTTCTTTTGATAAGTCCATTTAGCATATTATCCAATGGTAAAATTATCACAAAGAAATATGCTAAAATAAAAATCAATGGATAAAGATTAAATGTTGGTATCCAGTCTATGCAAGACTGAACTATGCAATTTAAATTATAATCTTTTTCAAATAAAAAAGCAATAGCGATTAAAAAAATTCCATGTGAAAGTGAAAATTTCCATGAATTTTTTGCAGGTTTATTTATTAAGAATAATGCAGTGAGAACTAAAGGGATAAAAATTAGATGGTTTATGCTTGAGATATAAAAGAAAAATGTTCCAATTTCATTGAAGATATATTCTGTTGACCCAAAAAGATGAAAATTAAAAAATACTCTCGATAAATAATCCATTGTCCAAGTTAAACTACCTGCTAAAGATAAAGAAAGTTCTCCGATTAAAATAAAACTCGAACGGTATAAAATTGCTAAACCAATAATTAATGTTGCATGGTTACATAACCAAAATACTTGAAACCAAACACCGTCTATGAGAAGAGAATATGCACGCAATAAAAAGATTATTATTAAAATTATCCCAATGCCATTTATCCAAGAATCTTTATTTAATTTAATCACACTGAATATAAGAATTTAATATTTAAAAGATTATACTTTAAATCTTAATAATGCACCCATTCCTGAAAGTTTTTCAAATTGCTCGCCTTCAGTAGTTTCTGTTGAAACAACTTCAATATTTGAATTAATATTATTTGCTAATTGTTTTAATTCTTTCATTAATGGCTTATCGAGATTTTTTGATAAAATTAATGTGTCAACTGCACCGTATTGCAAAGCTTTTTTTATTCCTTCCTCTTTATATTTTACAAAATCAGGTTTTTCTCCTAATGTTGTGAAAAATTTTTCAAGTAATTTTTTTTCGTGAATTATTTCCTGATTTGCTAAAATATCCTGACTTGCTTCAACTAAATCTTTTAATCCAGATTCATCGGTATTACCTATGTCTTTCCTTCCAATTACTTTAACCTGAAGAGGAGTCATTAAATATTCATTATCTAAAAATTCATCTTTTGTCGGAATCGGACCTCCAACTAAAATTCCTTTTAATTTAGGTTTTTCGAAAAAATTGTTTTTCATTTCGTCAGCAATTCGTTTATAGAAATCTTTGGTTAAACCTTCGGTAATTCGGTGAAACCTTTGACTCGATTGACCCCCAGCCCTTACTTTACTAGGAATTCCTGACGTTAAATGCTGTAATACTTCAATTTTCTTTCCTTCCAAAACTCCAATTGTTGCTTCTTTTCTGTCCATTACCAATAAACCAAAAACTTCTGAAACTTCAAGCATTGATTCTAATGGCTCTAAAATAAATTCTTTATCACATCGGTAAATTCTTACTTTTAATGCCTGAGGGGGTTCAATGTCCCACATCTGCAAATTGTCCTGCCCTTCGACCATTGAAACATTTCCGCAATATATTGCAAGACCGTTTATTGGAGTTTGTTTTAATGTTTTTAGATGTCTTACGATTTTATCCAATGCATCTCCAACATTTTTTCTTGTAGAAGTTGATTTGATATTTTTTGCAGTTGATTTTTCTGCTTCTAATTGTCTTTGAACAGCATTTACATCATATCCTGCAGGGATTAAAACACTAATTAATTCTGTTGCTCTTCCTTTAAAACTTTTTAATTCTTCTAATAATTCTTCAAGTTCCAGTTTATTTTTTATTGCCATATTTATCAGATAGAATTCACATTTATAAAAGTAAGGGTGAAACAAAATTTAATTTGTTTTGCCATATTTATCAATTTTTGAAACTTCATTTTTTTCGAAGATAAATCTTATAATAAACCAAATAAAACATAAGATAATAATAGAAACAAAAATTATTATTAAAAGAATCTTTAAATTATTTTTTTCAGGTTCATTAAGATTGTTATTTATCAAATTTAAAGATTCTTGAACAGCATCAATAGTTTTATTTTCAAGATTTGCTTTTAATAAAGGAGATATGAATATTAAAAATAAAAATAAAAGATATAATTTTATTGGTTTCATTTTAATTTGAAAATTTAGCCTAAATTTCTTGCAAATTCTCCTATAAAATAAGTTAAAATTACTACTAAAATTGCAATAACTACATGTTCGGCAATAACAGGAAGGGGGTTCTTTTTATTTTGAACTGCAATAAAATAACTAAATATTCCTAAAAGTAATAATCCAAAAAATACACTGAAAATTATTGCAAATTGCAATTCAAAGATTAAAATTGGAATAACAAAGATTGTCGCAAAAACAAATTTAAATGTAAAAGTTGAAATTGTACTTTCCCAAACCTCTTTGCAATTTTTACCTGAAAGTTCTTCAGAAAGATGTATCCCTAATGCATCAGACATTGCATCTGCAATTGCAATCATTAATATTCCGCCTAAGACAACTATTTTTGAATTTGTACTTGAAAATAAACCTACCATTAAACCTAATGTTGTTATTATACCAGAAGTTATTCCAAAACCAAATCCTTTTTTTACGGATCTTTTCATATTTTTCATTTAATGAATTTAATTAAGAGGGGGTTATAAATTTAATTATTTTTGAATGATTCAAGATAAATATTTATAGACAAACAAATAATTTTGAAGCAAAATTAACTATTTAGTAGTAACAAAATAGAAACATTTATAAAGATTAAAATTATAGAATTCATATGACAAAAGATAATCATTCAAAGAAACAACCTGCAAAGGAAGAAGGTCCGACTAGAGAAGACAGAATTAAATATGCAAAAATTAATTTAGGAGATTCTTATTTAACTGATTTGGCAACATCACAATTTGCAAGAAAAGAAGATTACGGAGGATTAGTTGAAGGAATGTATGAAAGTGCAGTTTATCAAACACCTGGAGAAAATGCTTATCAACAATTATTTTTACCAGAATTAATGAATGAGGGGGGAAGCATTAATCAAGCAAGATTAAAGCAAAAAGCAGCTCAAATTATTCAAAGTTCTTTTGCAAGTTTACCCGTTTTTGAAGCATTAGCACAAATGGGTGCAAAGGCAAATATTGATAAAAAATACTTAGGAAAACACGTTGATGAACTTGATCAAAAAGAAATTCAAATGATTATGGGAACATATATGCAATATCTTGTTGAAAAAACAATTACGGAAAAAATGTTGCCTCAAAGACAAGAAGGAAGAGTTAAAGGTTTAGAAAGTATTTTTGGTGCTAAACCAGAAGAAAAACCTAAGGCAAATTAATTTTTATTTTTTAACTTTTAATTTATAGAATTACAGATATTATTTATTTTCAATAATATCGTTGACTATTTTTATCATTGCTTCCAAAAATTTTTCAGCTTTTTCCTGCCATAAATCAATTTCCACGCCTTTAAGATCTTTTATTTCTCCATGTCCAATTTTTTTATGAAGTTCCAGTAATTCTGTATACCAATTAACATATTTTGAATCTAAAACATTGGTATCAACAAAAGTTTCTTTTAAGTCCATAGGAATATGTTCTGGTGACGCGGGAATTACTTTTGCTGAAATTAATGCTGCATGAGCTGAATCAACCATTGACCAGTATAATCCTTCAATTGCTCCTAATTCGGCAGTTTTACTTCTGGCTAAATGGATAGGTGCTCGCTGAAGACAACTATAAATTGCTTCTGGTGTTGATTTAATTTTTCCCTTGATTAATAAAGATTTTAATGGTTCAAAAAATCCGGCTAAATCAATCATTGCTTCTCCGTATCTTATTACATTTAAAATTGTTGGATCACCTTTAACTAAATCTTCCCACCATGTGCTTAATTTAACAGTGTTAATATGTAATTTTTTATTATAAGGATTTGCTCTTAAAATTTTTTCAAGTTCTTCTCTGTACCAAGAGATTAATTCCTGATCCCATGCAATTGTTACATCATCTAAAATAATTATAATATCAACGTCAGAACCTGCCTGCATATCCTGTTTTACTGTTGAGCCAAACAAAACAACGGATTTAATCATTTTATCATATTTCTTGTAAACTTTTACTGCAAAATCCATTGCTATATCATGCTCAGTTGCAAGATTTAATGTCTCGACAGTTTTTTTTGGAAAACTGTTTGGGATTTTTTTCACTTCTTTTTTCTTTATTGGGATTTTTGGGATTGGAATCTTTTTTTCCATAAATTATCACCTTCTTATTATATATAATAGAATAGTCTTATTTTTAAAAGTTATTAAAAATTATTCCATTGGTCTGCCACTCATTCTTCCTCCACTACCGCCACCCCCTATGCTTCCGCCAAGTTCTGAAGGTAGCTGAGAAAAACCAGCACCAAATTGTTGATAATGAATGTCAGGCAACATCCCGCCATAACCACTAAAATATCCTTGTTGCAAACTTGCAGCTTGTTGCCAATAAGGTCCCATATTCATAGAATAAACAGGAGAACCTAAAGCTTCTAAAGTTTCCTGTAAAGGAGGTGTTTGAAAATGTTGCCACCATCCACTTGCTTCAATTATTTTTTTTGCTTCATATCCTTTTTGCCCTAATTTTTCCATGATTTCTTTAATTGGAACATTACCCATACCCATTGGTAATTCTGTATGTTCAAAACCAAAATTATCTGAAAGATGAACATGTTTTAACATCGGTGCGATAACTTCTGCTTGTTTGATAACATCTTTTTCACTAAATCCTTGTTTTCTTATCATATTAATATGTCCTACATCCCAAGTTGCACCAATTAATTTTTCGGCAGTTTGCTTTGCTTGTGTTTCAGACATTTTTTCATCTTTAATTAATCGCTCCTGGAATTTTTTTCTTGATTCTTCTACTAATTTTCTTAAATCTTCAGCAGTGCTTAGAGCATGACCTGCAGGAGGATTTTCGATTGAAATAATTGGTGCTTTTGTTTTAAATTTTTTATATGCTGCATAAGCAGTATTTCCAAAAGTTTGTGAAGATTTTTCTATTGCGAATTTTTCTATTGGTACAAAAATTTCCGGAGCTAAATTTGGATTTCCAAGGTTATCTAACAATAATTGCAATGCATTAGCTTGGCCGATAACAGTTTTACCTTCTTTTGAATGTATAATACTTCCAAAATCATCAGAAATTTTTTTTAATGCTTTTCTTTGTTCTTCATTTCCATATTCATATGCCTTGGAAAAAGAGCTATTTGCTTTCTTTAGGATTTCTCCAAGATAGGTTCCAGCATGTTGAATATTTTGCAATGCTTCTTGTTGAGGTTGAGTTAATGCTCGAGGATTAATTGATTCTCCACTTTCTAAAAGATTTTTTACCAAAGGATAATTTTGTTGTAAAATTTCATCAGCTTTTTCTTTATTAAATAAAATAGGAGTTATTTCAGAATTCCATTGAGAGTTATTAGAGATATCAATATTTTCTTCAGGTGTATTCTTTGACTCAAATGAAAAAATATCATCTCTTGTAATTCTCCCTTCACTTAATTGTTTACTTAGTTGTTCATTAGTAATTTTCCCACTTTCAAGTTTTTCTCTTATTTCTTGCTTTAATCCTCCTCCAGGAGTATATCTAACGTCAGACTCCATCGGCATCATTTGTCCTGTTTGTCTATTTACTGCGATTAATTTTTTATGTTTTCGTTCTCCAAGAGGACCTAATGTTTCAAATTCTGAACCGAGTATTCCTTCTGAAGAATGAAATGTTACATTGATATTTCCTTCTGGTTTTAATTCATGGCTTCGTTCAAGAGTTTGAATTAATCTTCTTTCTGATGCTTGACGATTAAGTTCGCTAAAACCTTGTTGCCCGGCAAAACCAGCAGTGTCCATAACAGGACCATGAATAGATAAATCTACTCCTGTTAATTTGGCTAATCTTCTTACTTCTTCTAATTGTTGTTTTGGGATTGAATCAAATATCTCGGGAGAAACAAATTCTAATTCCATTTGTTTTATACCGGAAGATAGTTTTCCTGAAACATCTTTTAGGATATTTGCTGTTCGGGGGTCTGTTGTAAAACCTAAACTTCCGGGAGTGACTGAATATTTTGGAGAATTATAATTAAAGGGTGAATCTGCTCCGGGATAATTTTTTGTTGAGTAATTTGCCATTGACTAATTATTAATTGGTAGTGAAAATAATTTATATAATTATCTACAAGGATAAAAATTATTTAAGAACTCCTTTCATAACTTGCATGAAAACCGAAATCTAAATTATAATTTAAAGTTCTTCCATAAACTTTTGGAGATTTTTCAAAAATATATTTTCCATTTGTACTTTCTGTTGTTAATGGCAAGTATTTTACTAACGGTGAATAATCTCTTTGTATCATTAGAATATCATTAAAGGAGATTATTTAAAATATTCGGGAAAAAGAATTATTGATTTTTTGAAAGTTCATTATATAATCTGTCATTTTAATAACTCCTTTTTGAAATTTACTAAAACCACCCTACCAACGTCATTAGAATCCTCCAAGCCCTCGTAATCCGAGACCAAGTCCAGATCCCTAAGAAGATACAACCTGACAAGTCCATCTTTAAGGGTCCAAATTTGTCGTGATGAATTTTCATCTTTTTCTTTAGGTAGCCCAAATTCATCTATTTCTGAGTATTTTGCTCCACTTTCCCAATTCAAGCAATTTGCAGTTTTGTATCTTGATTCTTCAGTAAGATTAAAATTTAAATTTGCATCTAATTTTAATCCTCTTAAATCTAAAAAAAGGGGTAAAGTAGAATTTGCCTTTCCAATCTGTTTAGATAGATAGTTTGCTTTGTCTTTATTAGGATCCTTCAAACTTCTCAAAACTAAACCAGTATCTTCATAAAAACCCCTAAACATTTCAAGATTTGTTTCTAAATCTTTTTGAGTTGCGATTCTATGTGTATCATTTATTGATTTAAGAAACATATCTACTGCTGTAGCAATATAAGGGTTTGAACCTTTCATAACTCCATCAAAAGATAATTTTCCAGATAAAATTTTAGTATGTGCAGGAAAAGTTTTATCTATATAACAAACAATTTCTTTGTATAAATTTTCATCAGTTATAAAATTTAAATCTCCAGAGGGGATATTAATTTTAGGTCTCTCTTCAACTTTTTCTTCACTTTTTGGTTCTTCAACATACTCTTTAGAAGGTTTATAATTCTTAATCCAATCTTCAATTTTTTTCAAATCTCTAGCTGAATCATCTGAAAGTTTTCTTTTAAATTGATATGGTTCACCGAGTTGTTGTGTCATTTTAATAACTCCTTTTTGAAATTTACTAAAACCACCCTACCATTGTCATTAGAATTCACCAAGTCCACGTAATTCGAGTTCAAGTTCAGATTCCTATTAAGATACAACCTGACAAGTCCATCTTTACATGTCCAAATCTGTCGTGATGAATTTTTATCTTCTTCTTTAGGAAGCCCAAATTCATCTATTTTTGAATATTTCGTTCCACTTTCCCAATTCAAACAATTTGCAGTAGTTTTGTATCTTGATTCCTCAGTAAGATTAAAATTTAAATTTGCATCTAATTTTAATCCTCTTAAATCTAAAAAAAGGGGTAAAGTAGAATTTGCCTTTCCAATCTGTTTAGATAGATAGTTTGCTTTGTCTTTATTAGGATCCTTCAAACTTCTTAAAACTAAACCAGTATCCTCATAAAAACCTTGAAACATTTCAAGATTTGTTTCTAAATCTTTTTGAGTTGCGATTCTATGTGTATCATTTATTGATTGAAGGAACATATCTACTGCTATAGCAATGTAAGGGTTTGAACCTTTCATAACTCTATTAAAAGATAATTTTCCAGATAAAGTTGTAGTATGAGCAGGAAAAGTTTTGTCCATATAACAAACAATTTCTTTGTAAAGATTTTCATCTGTTATAAAATTTAAATCTTTTGAAAGAATACTAATTTTAGGTTTCTCTTCATCTAACTTTGTATTAGGTTCTTTAACTTCCTCTTTAGAAGGCTTATAATTCTTAATCCAATCTTCAATTTTTTTCAAATCTCTGGCTGAATCATCTGAAAGTTTTCTTTTAAGTTGATATTGTTCACCGAGTTGATTTGTCATCTAATCTTCCTCCTTCTTTTCCAAAAATCCAATGAAAAATATTATTAATTTTATTCATTTTTCATTTCCTCTTTTAGGGTTTTATCCAAGCTATATTCGATAAAATGAGATTTGTTTCTAAATTTTGAATCATTTTTCAAAAGAGTTTCAACTAATTTCATTTTTTTCTCATCAATTGTTATTGAGATTCTTTGTTTCATTTTGATTATTTTATATTACGTTATATGCACTTTATAAATCTTCCTTATTTGTTACCATTATATAATTACAATTGGGTTATTAATCTTTACTATGAAAAGAGTTTTCTTTGACCAAAAATATTATAAATATCCCCATTTTTAATATATTAACATAATCCCAGGTGATCTGTAAGGGTTGCCTGATGCTTTTCAAATGAAATCTACTATTGTATTTATTGATGCAGGATATCTTTCTTTTATTTCCAAATTCTTTGGAGAAGGAAAACCTCTTAAATATAAAATCGAAGTCTTTGCAAATAATCTTGCTAAGGCAAAAGGACTTAAATGTGAAAAAATTTATTTTTATACTGCACCTCCTTATCAGAGTTCAAAACCAACTTCTGAAGAAAACAAAAGAAAAGCGAGTTATGACAAATTTATTTTAAAATTAAAAGAAGTTAAAATAAATATAAGAGAAGGAAGGTGCCAGAAGATAGATAATACTTTTCAACAAAAAGGAGTGGATACTTTACTAACAATTGATTTATCAAGAATTCCAAAAATGGAAGGAATATTTGATGTTATTGTTTTAACTTCTGATACAGATTTTGTTCCAGTTATAAATGATTTATTCGAAGATAAAATAAATGTAATTCTTGCATATTTTACAGATAAAAAAAGAAAATCAGGTTTATCATTATCGAATCATTTATGGAAAGCTTGTAAGGATAAGATAAAAATAAGAAAAGAGTATTTTTTAAATAAATAAATAAAATTTTGGGAACACAAAACTTAAAGTTCGCCTACGCTCACTTCAGAGTAAAAGTTTTATTGTAGTCAAAATTGGGATTTGAAATTAGAAATTTCAAAAAAATATTCTTGAATTTAACCAAGTTAGATTTTTGAGAAAAATAAAAAGGAGTATCTTTTTTAAGATACTCCTTAATTCATCCCTCCACCAAAGGCTCAAAACTTCGCACGAAACTTATTGGATTATTGTTTCTACCACGAAGTTCTTCAGCTCAAAAAAATCAAAGATTCTTTGGGACATAAAAAATCAAGATTTTTTAGCATTCAAATTCCATGGGAATTTTAATACTTCAAAAGACAGTGCATTTGAAGTTCCTAAAAATTTTATTACATAAAATTTTGGGAACACAAAACTTAAGTTCGCCTACGCTCACTTCAAAGTAAAAGTTTTGTTGTAGTCGAAATTGGGATTTGAAATTAGAAATTTCAAAAAAAATATTCGGGAATTTAACCGAGTTAGATTCTTGAGAAAAAAAAAGGGTATCCAAATTGGATACCCTTTATAATTCATCCCTCCACCAAGGACTCGCACTCCGTGAAAGATTGCTTTAAATCAAGGAAAAATTTTGATTTATTGGCAACTTTCAGAAGATGCTCGGTCGAACTAAGGGGATTTTTTCAATAAATTGAAAAGAAAAGTTATAGGAGTTAAACCGAGTTAGATTCTTGAGAAAATAAAAGGGTATCCAATTTGGATACCCTTAATAATTCATCCCTCCACCAAGCTC
>DUKY01000008.1 GCA_013329055.1 Nanobdellota archaeon | reverse complement strand
GAAGTAGTGAGAGAAATGCCGAAATTTGTTTTAAATCGTTCTGAATTTATTTCAACTTTAGCAATTTATAATAAAGGTTGTGCAAATGCAAATTCTGTAAGAATTGTAGATAATGTTTTATCCGGATGGACTGCTTATTCTTCTACTCTTGATGGAATTACTGTCGGTGTTTCAAATATCCCAACCGGGCAAGTGATTTTGACATCAAGTGATATTGGAACAATTAAAGCAAAAGAATATAGAATCTTTTCTTATAAAGTTTTACCTCCAATAACGCTAAATGAATTTGGTACTTTTAGATATAATTTAACTTGGGGATCTAGAAATAATTATGAAGAAAACGAGTTTATTGTTAATACTACAAAATATTCTTCTGAATCACATTTATTATTTAACATTAATGCAATTAATAGTTTCAAGGCTCGTTCAGCAGAAAAAGATGAAAATCAATTATATGAATTTAATTTTACTAACATCGGGGATTTTGATATTTTAAATAATACTTGGAATGTGACTTTAATCCTTCCAGCACAATGTAACCCTTCTAATTATACTGGTAATTATAATTCAAGTATTCGACAAATTAATTGGCCTGTCGGAGTATTAAATAAAGGTGAAACTGGTAGTTTCTATTTGAATTTAGATTGTTCACAAGAAGGGAAATATGTTTTAGTTGCAGAAGGAATACATGACACAAGGTCTACAAATTATTTTGTTAATAATACTAATATTGGCTGTGTTGGAACAAACTGTAAAGACTCTGAGAATTTTGTATTCAGTAAACCTAATAATTCTAGATATGAAAAATTAAGCAAGATTGATTTTTACACTTCTTATGGCTGGTCTGATTATGGATTAACTATCGGTGAAGGTCTTGTTAATTTCACCAATGATAATAATGAAGAATTAATTGTTTGGCAAAATTATTCTTTGAATGATTATTTCGGTGCTGGTTGGTTTAATTATACAATTAATGAAAGCGAGCAAAATAAATTTGTTAATGCACAAAGAACAATTAATGTTAAGAGTTATACTGATGGTATTGGCGACAAAAACGGAAATGTTACTGTTGAGAAAATTGCCTATACTTGGGAAAATGGAAAATTATTTGAAGATCTACAAAATTTATTTTTAGATGTTCATCCATTTATTTTTGATTTACCTACTCCGGTATTACAGGCTCCAATTAATAATTCACTTCAGGCAGCAACTCCTGTAGGTTTATCTTGGCAATCTATTACTCCTCCTGAAAATGTTAATATCACTTATTATGTCTTTGGTGATACTTTAAATGCAACGACTTTCTTAGATACAACTACTGAAGCATTATATTTATGGAGAGATATTGGTTCAGCAACATATTATTGGAAAGTTATTGCAAGTGACGGAATAACTAATACTACTTCAAATATTTGGCAATTTAATTTAGATGTTTGTCAGCCTGATACTGGTTTTTCATATGCTTTGAATTATCCAATGAGTTATAATCCTGCAACTGATACTATTACTGTTTGGGGTGATAATGGTATTGGTGGTCGTGAAGTAATGGGTAATAATGAATCAAATGCTATTACTTTTGAGCAGATTTATGAGTTTGGAAGAGCTGTAAGAGGTATTTGTGCTGTGATTAAACCTGCTGAGGGTTCATATGCTGTTTTAAGTAGATTGGAATTAGGGAATGTAACTTCTCCGTTAAATACTACTTTTGTAAAGACAACTGGTCAAGCAGTAGACTTTGGTAAGCAACTTCAAATTAACTTTAATGCAACTTTAATTTCAGGTCAATTATCACAAGAAGGTTCTCCATTTGGTGGTTCAACATTATCATTCTCAGGATTAGATGCAGTTGATGCAAATGAAGGAGAATTTTATTTACTTGCAGGTTCAAAATTAAAATTATATGATTCAGGTGTGTCACATAAAGTTTCTTCTAATGATTCAAATCCATTTAGGCTATATTGGAATGGTGAAGTTCTTATAAAAAGTAGTACTTTGCAAAATTGGTTTACTATCAGGTTCTTAGGGAATAATAATTCATTAGAAGATTTAATTATTACTAATGTTGGTGAAGGTTTTTACCCTGCTGTTAGTCAAGTTGGCAATTTAAATTCAATTACTGCAAGAAAGACGCTTGAAGATGGAATTTACTTCTTTAATGATACTAATATTACCATTGTTAATTTGGAAGTTAGTGAAACAAATGGAAGTGATATAAAAGTATTAAACTATACTGGTAATGCTATTTTGTTAAATCCAACTTTAGATTGGGGTTCTATTAATTGGACAAGCGGAAGTTATTCCGGAGAGATTCGTAGGGTTTATAGTTATGATTTGAAAACTACTGATTCAGCTGGTGCTAATTTAGAAAACACTACTACTGTTTTACTCGATACAAAAGGTGACGTAATTTTTTCATTAATGACTGATTCTCTTGGAATTATCCCTCAAAAATTAATTACCCGTGGACTTTTTGATTATGTTTATAAAACCGGTAATGAACAAGGTCCTCATACTTTGTATATTAAGAAATATGGTAAAAATTTCCAAAGTATTGCTAAAGAATTTTCTGCAGCGACTATTGAAACTATACAATTAGCCGAGAATGCATTTACAAGTTTTTCAGTTTCTGAAGTTGCAGTTTTAAGTAATATTACTTATAATCTTCCTACAAAAGTAAGTTATGGTGAAGAAGATCATAATTCTTTTGAATTTAGCGGGCAATTAAATAATTATCCTATTGACCAGTGTCAATTCTTTGCATTATTTGCGAATGATACAAAATTAGTTGAAGGTAGTACAAAGAACTATACTATTAATTATGAAACAGGTGTAATTACATTTATACAAAATATGTCTGATTATATTATTAGACCTGTTTATTATTATGGTGGTAATTTAACTTTAACTAATGGTTTAACTGTTGCAAATGCATTTTCATTGAATGATTTATATGATTACATGCAATATCAAACTGCACAAAATAATTTAACTACTGATTTAAAAACTGTTGATGGTATTACTTATAGTTTCTGTATTGATTTAGTTGTTGGTAATGAGAACTCTGCAGGAAGTATTGTTGATGCAGGTAAAACCACAGAATTTAATTTAGGTTATGATATTGTTCAAGGTGCTGCTGGTTCTTTGATTGATTTAGCTGGTGTTGGCGGAACAGGTACTATTGGGGCAATTGAGGTTTCAAGAAAAGAAATTAATTCCGGGCAAAATCAAACTATTTTTGTGAGTTTAGCTGATAATTTGGGTAACCCTATTACATCACGTGAAATTTCTGCAAGCATTTTATATCCAAATGGAAGTCTTTGGTTTAATTCCGGATTATTTAATGAGATTAGCGGTCTTGGAATTTATAATTATAATTTTTTAATTCCTTCCGGTCATTCACCTTATGGGATTTATGCTGTGATTGTTAGTTCATTAGGGATTAGAGAAGTAAGAACATTTGATTATGTTCCTCTATTAAATGCTTCTGCAATTTTACCTCTTAATGTTTTTAGTGGTGTTGGTTCGGGATATAATCCAGGTGATAATGTGTATGTGCTTTCAACTTCGGTTAATGAAAATAGTCAATTGGTTAATTCAACGATTAATATTAGCGTTTATTATCCAAATAATACTTTATTATCTTACGGAGTTTCTACTATTCTTTCTCAAGGTAGATTTGCATATAATTTCATTTTGCCAAATAATGCTATTGAAGGGACTTATAGAGTTGATATTGATGCAATTTATCTTGGAAATGAGTTCCATGAAACATTAGTTTTCCAAATTAAAACAGAAGTTGCAGGAGTATCTTATCCACAAATTTATTTAGAATCTTCTACTCCTATTCTTGCAGGTTCTAATGCTGTAATTGGTGCACAAGTTGTTTCTTCTACTGGCGGTTTGATAAATTGTGACGGAGAATTAAATGTTACAATTATTGATTTAGCTGATGGTTCTGTTAAGAATTCCGGCAGTATGACTAACTTTGGAAATGGTTTATATAATTATTCCTGGATTACTCCAGTGACTCCGTCGGTATATTATGCTAACGTTAGTTGTAATATTTTAAGTAATTCTTATGCAGGATTTACTTTAATATCCACTCAACCTGTTGGTGCCGGATTAGTTATTGATTATAATGAACTTGCTACTTATGTTTGGAATTATTCTTCAAGAAATTTAACTTATTACAATCAGAGTGTTGCTGAAAATTTATTATCTTGTTTTAAGGATGCACAATGTTCTGAGTGGTGGATTAATACTACTTTGTCTAATCTAAAAATAACTTTAGATGAAATTAATTTAACTACAAATAATATAGAGAGTAATTCTCAATCATTAATAAATTATTTTGATTGTTCTATTAATAATGAAATTTGCGACAGATTACAGAATATTAGTGATAAAGCTGTTGAGACAAATGCAATTGTTTTAACTTTGAATAATTCTCAAATTCCTCAGTTGCAAACTGATATTGATAATATCTATCAAAATATTCAATGGTTAACTGAAAATGTTGCGACACAATCGAATATAAGTTTTGTTTTGAATGGAATAAATAATTTAGAAACTAATATTAGTTTTATTAAAAATAATTTATTTACTCAAGGTAATGCAACTTCTGCATTTTTAGTGGACTATATTTCTACAGTTTATACTCAATTTGGTGGTACTGCTGAGTTATGGGTTTTGGCAAATGATTTATTGGGTAATTCTAAATTTATTGAAAATGCAACTTGTGAAATTAAAAAGGGCAATCAATTTATTGCGAATGCTGTTACTTCTATAAATGATGGTGGAGTTTATGCTTATTGGGATGTTTCAAATGATGTTTCATCTGGAGCTTATTATTGGAATTGTACTTTAACTGGTAGTACTGTTAATATTTATGTTCCATTCTATGTTTCTGGTGCATTTGAAATTACTAGTTTAGTTACAAGTTCTCCAAAATATCCTAATGAAGCGACGATAATTGAAGCCACTTTTGCGGATCAAAATGGCAATGATGTTATTCCTGATACAATTAATTTGAATATTTTGCAACCTCCAACTTATTTAACTTCATGGACAACGGCTAATAAAGGAAATTTTGTTGAAAGTAATAATGTCTGGAGATATGTAAAGAGCATAGAATCTAATCCAACTACTGGGACTTATATTGTTCAGATGACTGCTAGTTATAATGGTATTAATAATTCTAAAACTATGCAATTTAGAATTGCTACCGGTGGTCCATATATGGTTGTGTTGGAATGTCCTGATTCAAGTATTGTTGGAAGTAATTTGAATTGTAATGTTAAAATCTTAGATGAAGGTGAAGCTGCTACTGAATCAACTTGTGATGTTTGGGTGGATATAAATAATAATCTTGTTATTGACGGCAGTGAACCTCAAACACAGTTTAGCAAGGAAACTGTTCCTTTAGAGAATGTTACTCAGGCTGTTAGTTTAAATGTTTTATTGAATAATCCTGTTGGGTCTTATGTTGTTAGAACTACTTGCAGTTATGCAAATTCCGGACAACCCGATTCAACTGCTTCGGATTTTGTATTGTTTACTTCTCCTGAAGTTGTTCTGACTCCTCCTTCAACTGGCGGGGGCGGAGGTGGTGGCGGGGTTGCTGTTACTCCAATAATTACTTTAGTGAAAGATTTTTGGGTTGATAGTGAGAATATCAAAGTTTCATTAAAACCTGGTGAAGTTAAAAAAGGTAAATTAACATTGAAAAATATTGGTAATGGGGAATTAGATATTGTGATTAATAATACTTTATTAAAAGATTTTGTGTTTATTCGTGAATCTCAATTTAGTTTAGATGAAGATGAATTAAAAGTTTTAGAACTGGATTTTATTGTTTCTGAAAATGTTAATCCTGGTTTATATGTGGGTAAATTAATTATTTCTGCTGATAATTTAATAAAAGAAGTTTTAATTGCGATTAATGTTGAATCTAAAGATTCATTATTTGATGTGAATGTTGTTATCCCCTCTCAATTTAAGAGTCTTTTCCCTGGAGAAGAATTGTTAGCAAAAGTAGAGATTATTAATTTGGGTGAGATTGAAAATGTTGATGCAGATATTAGATATGTTGTTAAGAATGATGAAGGAGTTGAAATTTTAAGTGATTCAGAATCTCTTAAGATTTCTCGTAGAGCAGATTTAGTTAAGACAATTATTTTACCTAAAGATATTCTTTCTGGAACATATGCTCTTTATGTTGAAGTTATTTATGATGATAAAATTGCAAGTTCTACTGAATTTTTCAATGTAAAAAGAACAATCCCTTGGTTAATTGTAATAATTTTAATTAGTTTGATAATCTTTTTATTTTTATTAATTATCTTTTGCAAAAGAAGAAAAAAGAAAGGTTATAATTGGTGTTTTTTTAAGAAAAAGAAAAAATCTTTTAAGCAAAGAAGTTTAATCTCTAATGATAAATGGCTTAGAAAAAGGAGATTTTAGAATGAATTTTTTTAAAATTATTTTTTTGATTATGATTTTTTTAACCTTGGTTTTATTTGGGATTTTTATATTTAATTTTGTTTCAAACAAAATTACCGGTGAAATTATTAAGAATTCATCTTTTTTTACAAGGGCTGTTTGCAATGAAACAAATTTTTGTCAGGATTATGAAATTGTTTGTGAAAATGGCAGATTAGTTAGTTATATTCCTATTTCCGGTTCAGTAATACAGCATTCTTCAAATTGGATTGATCCTAGAGAAAATTTGACTTTTGAAAAATTATGTTAAATTTCAATAATTTCTAAATCTTTTGCGATAGTTGTATTTTCAAATTCTGTTTTTGCATCGTCAAGAAGTTCTTTTAATTTGTTTTCATATCTTTGGCTTATATGTGTTAAAATTAATCTTTTTGATTTAGATTTTTTTGCGATTTCTCCTGCTTGTTTTGCAGTTAAGTGCTGATGTTCTTTTGCATGTTCTTCCAGTTGTGAATCAAAACTTGCTTCACTTATTATTAAATCTGAATTTTTTACAAATGGGGCAATTTCTTTATTTACTGATGTGTCCATAATTATTGAAATTTTCAGATTTTCTTCTTTATATGTTAAATCTTTTGCTAAATATTTTTTTCCGTTATATGTTATGTTTTTTCCTTCTTTTAATGGTTGTAATATTGGTCCTGATGGTAGTCCTGATTTTTTTAATTTTTCTCGATCAATTCGTGTATGTCCTATTTTACTAAAAGAATATGCATTACATGGAACTCCGTGAGTCATTGATTTTGCTTCAATAAAAAAATCTTTTGTTTCAAAAAACTTTCCAGTGACTTCTTCGACTTTTATTTCATATTCTCTTCGAAAGTTAAATAACTGAAGCAAATCCTGGATAAATTTTTTTGATCCTTTTGGTCCGTAAATATAAAGTTTTTTATTGTATCCGTTTAATGCAAGTGTAGATAGTATTCCTGGAATTCCTAAAATATGGTCTCCATGAAAATGACTTATTAATATTCTTGTAATCTTTCCGGGATTTAATTTTGCTTTTCTAAATTGTGTCTGTGTTCCTTCTCCACAATCGATTAAAATATTTTCTTCATTAAATGTTAGTAATATTGCTGAATGATTTCGTTTTGTCGTTGGGATTTGTCCTGCTGTTCCCAAAAAGTTTATTGTGATTGTCATATTTTATTTATGTTTTATTAATTTATATAAGTTGTGAATTATTATAGTCTTTCATTGATATTTATTTTACCGTCGATAAATTATTCTTTTTAATTTTAATTTTATTTTTTGTTTTTAATATTTTGGGTTTTTTCCGAAGAGTTTTTAAAGAAGTGTTACTTAGTGTTATTAACTTAAAGTGAAGAATAATCTTCACTTTTGCCAAATTTTATTTGGTATTAATTAAAAAGAGGTAGAACAAAAATGGCAAGACCAAAGACACCAAAGCAACTTGAGATTAGTATTAATTCTCTCAAGAAACAAGTTTTGAAATTAGAAGCACAACGAAAAAGGGCTATGGCTACAATTAAGAAAAAAGTTGTTAAAAGAAAAGTTGTGAAAAAAATTGTTAAAAGAAAACCTGTTAAGAGAAAAGTTGCTTCTAAAAAGAAAAGATAACTTTTCTTCCTTTTTTTATTTTTTTAATTAAATTTTTAAACTTATTTTTATTTTATTTTTTATGAATCATTGTATTTTTTGTAAAATTGCAAGTGGTGAAGTTTCTTCTGAAAAAATTTATGAAAATGATAATTTTTTTTCAATTTTTGATGTTTCTCCTCAGATAAAAGGACATGCATTGGTTATTTCAAAAAAGCATTTTAAGACTTTACTTGATATGCCAAATACTCTTAGTCTTGAATTAATGGACTGTATTAAAACAACTTCATTAAAATTAATGAAAGATTTTAATTGTGACGGATTTAATGTTGTTGCAAATACTTTTCGTTCAGCTGGACAAATTGTTGATCATGTGCATTTTCATATTTTGCCTAGAAAGACTGGTGATGGGATGCATTTGTCTTTGAGAAAATAGTTTTTTTGTGAATCTTTTTAAAAATTAATCTGGCTCTAGTTCGTTCTGACCTCCCTGTTCGCAACTCCGCACGATTTTTTTATTTTTTTATTTGAATTTATTTTTGAAAGAATGAAAATCTACCACGGAGTTGCTCTACTCCTAACCTGTGAAAACTTGCTTTAAATCAAGAAAAAATTTTGATTTATTTGCAATTTTCAAAGTTACTCACCTCGGCTGCCTCAGTCGGAAAAAGAAAAAATATGGCTCTAGGGAGTGCTGACCTCCCGACCTCGGCCTCATGAGAGCCGCGCTCTACCGCTGAGCTACAGAGCCGAAATTAGAAAAATTGCTTAGTTTAAAAATTTCTCGGTTTGGGCGATTTAGAGGATTATAAAAGAAATCAGTTAGATTTTTCAATGTGGCATTAGAAGGTTAAAAAAATATCCTCTTGGAAATCAAAAAATTCCTTTTATTCTAAATATATTCCCGATTTTCCGGGTTTAACTTTCTTAGACTTATTATCCGGATCGTATTTGTTCTTATCATTAACAGAAAAAATTTCAATCTCAAGATTTGTTTTTTTCTTTAACAAATCTAAATTTTCAATAAAATTATTTTTTTCATTAGGTAAAACATAAACAAAACATTTTTTCACAATTTTATCATTTTTTTCTTTAACCAAACCAACAACATGATTAATATCACTTGCCAAATCTTCAATAGCCTGTTCCTGCTTATCCAAATTTTCATCAATTTTTGACTCTTCAACTTTTGGCCATTCCATTAAACCAACATAACCCTTTTCACCAATTTTCTCCCACAATTCACAAGACAAATGTGGACAAAAAGGATGCAACAACTTCAAACTTTTAATCAAAACTTCCTTACTTTCCTCTTCTTTCAAAGAATCAAACAAATCTCTCACCTTAATAATTGCTAAATTATACTTAAAACTCTCAATTTGATTAGTAACTTCTTTAATTGCCTTATTCAACTTATTCTCAATCTTTTTATCAGACTTGCCGATTTTAATCTCTTGGAATTTATCATGAATTTTATTTACAAATTTAAAACTACCAATCAAAACTTTTTCATCCCAATTAGTATCCTTATCCGGAGTAGCAAACGACATCAAAGAAAGCCTTAACGTATCAGACCCATATTTCTCGATGATATCTAAAGGATTAATAACATTACCCAAAGATTTGGACATTTTTCTTCCATCACTCGCATGCAACATTCCTTGATTAAATAAACTTGTAAATGGTTCATTAAAATTAACATATCCTAAATCTCTCAAAGCTTTTGTAAAAAATCTTGCATAAATTAAATGCATACAAGCATGTTCAGCCCCCCCAATATATTGATCCACAGGCATCCAATAATCAACTTTCTTTTTTGCAAATGGTTCTTTGCTATTTTCATTATCAAGATATCTTAAATAATACCAACTCGAATCAAAAAAAGTATCCATTGTATCAGTCTCTCTTTTTGCCTTGCCCCCACATTTAGGGCACTTAACATTAACAAATTTTTCATTACTTAAAAGAGGATTACCTTTGCCAAACTTCACATCTTCAGGTAATTTAATCGGCAAATCTTTTTCAGAAACAGGAACAATGCCACAATCATCACAATAAATAACCGGAATAGGAGTCCCCCAATATCTTTGACGAGAAACTAACCAATCTCTTAGTTTATATTGCACAATTCTCTTTCCAATTTTTTTCTTAATAAGAAAATCAGTAATTTTTTCTTTTGCATCTTCATTATCTAAACCATTAAATTCCCCTGAATTAATCAAAGTCCCAGGAAACTTGTATGCTTTTTCTAGTCGTAAATTATCAATTTCAAAATCAACAGGTTGAATAACAGGTTTCATTTTAATTTCATATTTTAATGCAAAATCAAAATCTCTCTGGTCATGAGCAGGAACAGCCATAACCATCCCGGAAGCATAATCAGCAACAACAAAATTTCCGGCATAAATTGGAACTTTTTCTTTATTAATAGGATTAATCGCATAACTACCGGTAAAAACACCCTCTTTATCCATTTTTTCTAAATCCTTCCCACTAACAGACTTTAATTCTTTCAAAAATTTTTCAACTTTCTTTTTTTGTTCATCAGTTACTAATTCATCTAATCTTGAATGCTGAGCAGAAATAACCATAAAAGTCACACCATAAATAGTGTCAGGTCTTGTTGTAAAAATTGGCCATTTCTCGTTATTAATTTCAAATAAAATTTCAGTACCTTCACTTCTGCCGATCCAATTTTTTTGCATAATTTTAATTCTTTCCGGCCAATTCAATTTATCAACCATTTCTAAAAGTTCTTCAGCATAATCAGTGGTTTTAATGAACCATTGTTCTAAGTGTTTAATCTCGACATTAGTATCTTCATGTCTCCAGCATTTACCGTCATGAACTTGTTCGTTGGCTAAAACAGTGTCACATTTATTGCACCAATTAACAGGAGCTTTTTTTCGGTAAATCAAACCTTTTTCTAAGAATCTCAAAAAGAAATATTGATTCCAATGATAATATTCAGGGTTGCATGTCGCAAAAGATTTAGACCAATCATAACTAATCCCCATCATTTTTTGCTGTTTAATAAAATTCTTTATTGCTTTAGAAGTGTATTCCCTAGGATGAGTTTTTGCTTTTATTGCGGCATTTTCAGCAGGTAATCCAAAAGCATCATAACCCATTGGATACATCACATTAAAATTATTCATTCGCTTAAAACGAACAAGAATATCACCAACAAAATAATTCAAAGCATGCCCCATATGCAATCCCTCACCGGAAGGATAAGGAAACATCTCTAAACAATAAAACTTTTTTTTCTTGCTATTCAAATCAGACTTAAACAAATCCTTTTTCTCGGCAATTTCCTGCCATTTTTTTTCAATTCCAACAAAATCATAAACCATAGATAATAAACCTCTCAATAACTTTTAAATATTCCCTTTGCATATATATAGAATGGAAAAAATAAAAGCATACATCACAGGAGAAATAATTTCAACTAATGATTCAGAAGCACATGCACTTTATAATAAAAGTCGATTTGGAGAACTCGTTCAAAATAAAATTCAATATTCATTACCTGAAGCACTTTATTTAACCGAAAGAAACAAAATTGAAATTTATTTCGGAAAAAAGATTCTTAATTTTGAGGGATTGATGGAAAAATTAAAAAAAATAGATAAAAAAATACATATTAAATATCTTGTCTTTAAAGATTTAAGAGATAAAGGATATACTGTAAAAACAGCCTTAAAATTCGGAGCAGAATTTAGAATTTACGAAAAAGGAAAAAAACCGGGAATAGAACATGCAAAATGGATTGTTTTTACAGACCATGAATCAAATAAATTAACATGGCACGAATTTTCCGCAAAAAATAGAGTTGCACATTCAACAAAGAAAAATTTGCTTTTAGCAATTTTAGATGAAGAAGGTTCAATAACTTATTATGAAGTTAAATGGATAAAACCTTAATTAGATAATTTTATTCAGATTCAAGGACTTCTATACCATTCTCGGAGATTTCTCCAACTGAACTATGTCTTTTATGATTAAAGTAATTTTTGTTAATTCTTATTTTTGTTCCTTTATCAATTGCTAAATTTAAAGCATCTAGATTTCCAAAAATTTGAAAATTATATAACTTACCATCATCTGCTTGAAATTGGATTGCATAAGTAGGATCTCTACAATTATAATCTTTAGAGTTTACAGAATCAATAATTGATCCCCCTTCTTTAGTTACTACCCCATAAATATATTCGGGAATAAGAGGTTCATTTTCGGGAAGGATTTTGCATCCTGCTAAACCTATTGTTGAAGCTAATGCAATTACTCCCAGTGTTTTTTTCAGGGTCATATAAAAAGCATAAATTATCGATTTATAAAGATTTCGATTATTTTGACTTTGTAGAAAGTTTATTTTTTGTTTATTAAATTTTATAAATCTCCTCTATAAATTTTTGCTAAAGCAAAAAGACCCTACTCAATCATTGAAAAGCTGTCATTAATAAATTTATTTACTCCCTGTTCGATAATTTCGCCCTTAAAGAATATTTGAATTTCCAAGAAATTAGTATAAAATTCAAAAATTATTTTTTACTTTCTACAGAGCCGATTATTATTTTATTTTTTATTGATTGCTTTGATATTTAATATTTGTCTTAAATAATTGTCGTACTCTATTTGTGAAGTATTAATCATATCAGATACAATTTGTTCATTAGTTCTAACATAATAATCTACCATGTTCTCTTCTTTTCTAATTTGATCCTTATAAAAATTATAACCCCCACTATGATAATTAGCGGTTTTACCATTAATAACTGTTTCAACAGAATCTATCTTTGAATCATTGTTGAAATCATAATATCTTTTTTCACTTCCATCTTTGATTATAATTTCAAGAGTATTTTCAAAAAAATCTTTATAGAATCGGACTTGCTCTTCACCGATTTTTTCATTAAAAGTATATTTTGGATTATGTAATCCAATTGCACCAAAAATTGAAGCTAATGCAATTATTCCAAGAGTTTTTTTTATTGTCATACTAAAAGTATAAATTGTTTATTTATAAAAATTTAGATTATTTTATTGGCTGATAAAACCTTAATGGTATAATATTTATTCTTTATACAGTGGAGCTGTCTGAATTTTCATTATTTTTTCTAAATAAGAATCAAATTGTTCTTGTGCTTTTTGGGCAATTCCTGCTACAATAGGATTTTTAGAAGTGAGATAATATTGTGTGGTATTATTCCCAACTTTTATTTCAACATATTCAATTTTTAAATCGTTCTTTGAATCATCAACATATTTTATAATGCTTCCATCTGCTTTTACAACTTTAAGAAAATTATAGTTTCCAAACTCTTCCTCATAGAATTTAACTTGCTCTTTGCCGATTTTTCCATTAAAAGTATATTCTGGATTATTTCCTCCACATCCAGCTAAACTTATTGTTGAAGCTAATGCAATTACTCCAAGAGTTTTTTTTATTGTCATATAAAAAGTATAAATTATCGATTTATAAAGATTTAGGAAGAATTATTTTTCTACCAGGAACTAAAAATTGTTTTTCCAATTTTCCAGCATAATTATTTTTTAAAACTCTTTCAAGAATATCATATCCTTCCTTATTTGATTCAACAAAATAAGGAAAAATAGGTGCAGTTATTTCAAATAATTTTTCAGAAGCAAGATACAAATTACTTTTTGAATCAATATTAAATGAAAAGATTGGAAAATTTAATTCTAAACAATGAACTCCCCATCGTGAATCACCAGATAATTCTTTTTTTGCTTCATCTAATTTTGAAACAAGACGATTAATGTTTCTAATTTCATGCCTTTGATTAGAAGCCCAAAATTCTTTCCAAAAACTTTTTGGGGTTTCTTCATTTAATGGCACATCATAATAAAATGTTGCGTTTGTCATAATAATACTATTAAAATGGGTTTTTTATGTCTTTTCATCAAAAAACTTATAACCAACCTTTATCTTTTTAAACTAATGGCAACCCAAGATACAACTCAACTAAAACAAAACATCCTCTCAATTATTCAAAATAACGGACCAAGTTTACCTATTCATATTGCAAAAGGTACAGGTCTAAGTATGCTATTTGCCTCAGCATTTCTTTCTGAACTTTTATCTGAAAAAAGAATTAAAATTAGTCATTTAAGAGTTGGAAGCTCTCCTATTTATTATCTATCAGGACAAGAACCGCAATTAGAAAAATATTCAAACAATCTTAAAAGTAAAGAAAAAGATGCTTTTATACTTTTAAAAGAAAAAAAAATTCTAAACGATTCAGAACAATTACCCGCAATAAGAGTCGCATTAAGGGCAATTAAAGATTTTGCAATTCCATTTCAGGACAAAGAAGAAATTTTTTGGAGGTATCTCACAGCACCAATATTAGAACTTAAAGAGGAAAAAGAAGAGATTATACCCCAAACAAAATTAGTTATTAATGAAAATGAATCTCAAAAAGAACAAGAAATAATTGAAAAAGAACCGAAACAGTCAGAGAAAACAAAAGAAAAAAATCTTAATAAATCTGAAATAAAAATAAAAGAAAAACCAGTTAAAAAAAGACCCCAAAAAAACAGTACTCCAAAAAAAAGAAATCAAACAAATAAACCGAATGAAAAATTCTTCGATGTAATAAAAGAATATTTATTAAAAAAACAAATCGAAATCACAGGAATTGAAGGATTTAGTAAAGATGATTTAATCCTGAAAGTTAAAAAAGAAAATGTTGAATCCTTGTTAATAGCATATAGTAAAAAAAGAATCGGAGAAGAAGAGATAACAAAAGCATACAAAAAAAGTCAGGAATTAAACCTTAATTTTACTATATTAAGCAAGGGAGAACCAACGAAAAAGCTAATAAATTTCATTGAAGCAATAAAACATCTGGAAAATATTGAAAAAATTGAATAATTTTTTTATCCAAAAGCTTTAAATAATAAGAAATAAAGAATAGAACATGGGAAAGATAAAATCAAAATTAATTAGAAGAACTGCTAAAAAGTTTATAGAAGAAGGCGTTGGATTTACTGAAAATTTTAAGGATAATAAAAAAATATTAAGTGATACAATGCCAAGTAAAAAAATAAGAAACCAAATGGCAGGACTTTTAGTAACAATAAAAAAACAAGAAAGAGTCAATAAACCTAAGATTATACAAGAGAAATAAATCTCTAAAATTATTTTTTTCTACATAATTTATCTAATTTTTTTTCAATTCGAACTAAATCTTCTTTCATTGAATAAATAGCTTTTCTTTTCTTACGATTCATAATTAAAGTTATTATTTGGACAATTAACCAAAATAAAATAATAACTCCCAAAGTTTGCAACCATAATCCAATTTTTCCAAGTTCTAATAAAATACTTCCGGATAAATCTACAACTTCACCTACAACCATATAATAACAAGAAAAAACAAGTTTTTTAATGTTCCTTTCAACTCAAAAATATCTTTTTATGCTGGATTTAAATAGTGCAAATGTGTCTAAATTTATTGAGATTAAAGAGTATAATGGTGAAGAGATTTATACTACTTCATATAGTTATGATGTTTTAGGAAACTTGGTTGGAATTGTTGATGAGGAAGGTAATGAGTGGGTTTTTGAGTATGACTCACTTGGCAGAAAGGTAAGTGATATTGACCCTGATATTGGTGTTAGTAATTATACTTATGATTTAAATGGAAATTTAATTAATGAGATTAGAAGTCATGGTGGTTTAATTCAAGATAAAAATTTCATTAGAAGTTATAATGAACTTGGTCAGTTGGTAAACATTAGTTTGTTGAATGGAACTTTGATTGAAGAATATGTTTATGATGGGAATGGGGATAGGGTGAAGAGTTATAACGCTGTAAAGAATGAAACTGTTTATACTCCCTTTAAAGAATTCATGCAAATTAGAAATAGCGAAGGAATTTTTAATTATACTTACATTTACGAGGGTGAAACATTAGTTGCAAGAATTAATCCTGATGGTTCAAAATACTTTTATCATCCTGATTTTCTTGGTTCAACGACTTTGATTACTGATGAAAGTGGTAATGTTGTTGAGGATAATTATTATTTGCCTTATGGTGAACTTGTGGGGGAGAGTGATGAAGTTAAACTTTATGAGGGTATGGAGTATAGTGAAGATATTGGTGAGTATGATTATAATTTTAGAAATTATAATCCTTCTTATGGAATTTTCTTAAAGGCTGATTCAATTTTGCCTGATGTTTATGATCCTCAGCAGTTGAATAGGTATCTGTTTGAGAGAGGGAATCCTTATGGTTTTGTGGATGAGAGTGGACACGCATTTACCTTATATCATAGTATAGGTACTTCTTTAGGTTTAGCATCTTTAGGAGATTTTTCTGGAGCTTTAAGAAGTTTAAGTGGTGTTTTTGTTGTAGATTTTAATCCAGAGGAAAAATATTATCAAAATGAATTTGGATTAAGTAATAAAGATTTCCATTTTGGTCCTGCAAGTGATGGTTGGACAGATGAAAAAGTTGATACTGTTTTAAGAGATAGGGCTCAAAATTATGTAGATACAGATGATACAAGATATCTTCATGCAATGGGAGATTCTATGCATCCTAGATTTCCCTCTGCAGGAGCAAGTGCTTCAAAATCTGAAAAAATAATGCATGCAATAATGGATTTTAATCCTTTTTTAATTATAGAAACTTTTCAGAATACAAGAAAATATGTCGGTGAAATTCAAGATGATGAAAGGAGGTTTGAATTGTCCCAAGAAAGTTATGAAGATTTAAAGGAAAATACTTTTTAGTTTTTTCATAAGGAAATCTATATAAGGTTCTGGATTTAAGTTAAGATATAATGAATTGGAATGTAAAACATAGTTTAGGTTTGTTTTTAATTTTATCAATTATAAGTCTATTTTTTGATTTTAATTTAGTAATGTTTAATCTTTCTCATTCACAACTATCTGATTTTTGGTTTTTATTTTTAGTAAATTTGCCATTAGTTATTTTTGTTATTTTGTTAATTCAAGTAAGAATTCAGAAAAAAGATTTAAGTTTGAAAAAAACCTTTAATAAATTTGAAAAAATTAATTTGATTTTTACTTTATTATCAATTGTTCCTGGTTTAGGTTTGTTAACTGGTATTGTTGCAATTATTCTGGGATTAATTGGAATATTTAGCAGAAAAAATATTTTTGGATTTTTTAATATTATCTTAACTTATATTTTTTGGGCAATTCAAGTATTAATTTTATATTTTATTTATTAAGAGATATAAAATTAAAATTTTATAAAATGAATTCAAAATTAATAAATCAAAATTATCAACAAGAAAGAACTTTCACAGTTCTTTCTGATGGAAGTATTATTGAAGATTTGCATTTCAATTTAGGAAATGTGAGTTATAGTTATGATTTAAATGGAAATTTAATTAATGAGATTAGAAGTCATGGTGGTTTAATTCAAGATAAGAATTTTATTAGGAGTTACAACGAACTTGGTCAATTAGTAAACATGAGTTTACTTAATGGTACACTTGTAGAAGAATATATTTATTCTCCGATTGGAGAAAGAATAAAGAGTTATAATCCAATTAAGAACGAAACTGTTTATACTCCGTTTAAAGAATTCATGCAAATTAGAAACAGCGAAGGAATTTTTAATTATACTTACATTTACGAGGGTGAAACATTGGTTGCAAGAATTAATCCTGATGGTTCAAAATACTTTTATCATTCGGATTATCTTGGAAGTACTTCATTAATAACAAATGAAGCAGGTGAAGTGGTAGAAGATGATTATTATTTGCCTTATGGTGAACTTGTGGGGGAGAGTGATGAAAAGAGATTATATGAGAACAAAGAGTTTGATAGTGATGTGGGGCAATATTTTTATAATGCAAGATATTATGATCCGTATAAGAGTATGTTTGTGCAACCTGATAGCATAATCCCGAATGTATATGATCCACAACAGTTGAATAGGTATGCTTTTGAAAGAGGGAATCCGTATAGTTTTGTGGATCCTAGTGGACACGCTATAACCAATATTGGTCTTTTGGGTAGTAGTGGAATAAGGCAAGAAATAGGAACAACTTTGATAAAGGGATATAGAAATGATTTAAATTATGGCGATTTAAATCTCCCTCAAATGATTGGATTAAAGACTTATGATCTTTTATTAAAGTCACAAATTGATGTTGATTATGGAATTAATGCAGAACTGAATAATCCTATTGTTGAAGCTTCTCCATACTATAATACTTTGGATCAAGCCAGAGTTAGAGAAGATGTTGTTTATGGATTGAGTTCTATGGCTTTATTTGTCGGTGGTGAAGTATTTGGTGGAACTTTAAGCATAGTTTCTTATGTTGATACAGGAAGTTCTCTTATTTCTAATAAAGGAATTATAGAGCAAACAAAAGATATTTCTAATAATTTTATTGATACAAGTGTAAAAGTTTTTGATAGCATAAAAGGTAGGTTAAAAAATGATTGAAAGTATTTATATTGTTTTAATCTTGTTTTTAGGATATTTGTATTTTTTAATTAGAAAATATTTAAAACAAAATTATCTAAATTCAAATAAAAGAAATTTAGATCATGGGGGAATAGCATTTTTAATTCCAATTTTTATCCCTAAAAAATATTTTAATAAAAAAACTTTTTTGAAAGATTATTTTCTTTATATCTTTTCTTTTATTTGTTTATTTGCAATTATTTATCTTTTTTATAAATTAATTGGGATTTTATAATATGAAACAACAGCTAACACACAATATTGAAAGAGAAGGAGTTTTTATTGTGTTAGCTGATGGTTTTGTTGGTGAGAGTGATGAAGTTAAACTTTATGAGGGTATGGAATATAGTAAAGAGATTGGTGAGTATGATTATAATTTTAGAAATTATAATCCAACTTATGGAATTTTCTTGAAGGCTGATTCAATGTTGCCTGATGTTTATGATCCTCAGCAGTTGAATAGGTATATGTTTGAGAGGGGGAATCCTTATGGAGGAATTGATGTTGATGGACACAATTATATTAGTTTGTTAGATCCTAAAGGTGCAGCAAGAGCTGGTCATTCTGCTGGAATGGTATATAATGAAAATGGTGCAACATTTTATTCTCATGAAGCTAAAGATTTTTCATTGACCTCCTTAAAGTCAATGATTACTAATGGTGTTGAATCTGGTGATGTTTATTTAGAGGCTTCATCAATTGATGAATTATACAAGCAACATGGAGATATTCTTAATAGATACACTCATTCATATGAAGTGCAGACAAATTTAGATGAAGATAATATTATTTCTAGTAATATGAAAAATTTTTATAATAGTAATTTTGAATATAATCTTGCAATTGGGAATTGTGATGAAGCTCAAACAATGGCTGTTAAAGGAACAAGTGTTCAAAGAGCGAATATTCCTCTGCCTACAGGTAATTTTTATGGATCTATGATAAAACAGAAAATTCATGATTCTTTCAATAAATTTATTAATAATGTTAAAGATATAACATTGGGAGGTAATAAATGAAATTTAAATTA
>DUKY01000002.1 GCA_013329055.1 Nanobdellota archaeon | reverse complement strand
TACAGCAATATTATTCATTAAAGCTTCTTCAATAATAACCTGTGCTGAAATAGATTTACCACCCCCAGTCGCACCCGCAACAATTGAATGAGTAGTTAATTTGTTTGGATCTAAATATGCAAGAGTCTTTTTTTCCGCAATATGCCCAAGATACAAAAAACCATCTTCTTTTTTTGGAATAGTATCTAAATCTAATTTCATTTTATACTTCTTCTTGCTTTCAATATGTCTTTTAATTAAAATAAATAAAATTAAACTTAAAAGAAAAAAAGAAACAATTAAAATTAATACCCACATCGGAAAAAAACCAAATAAAAGAATATTCATAAAAGCAACTTTCAACACAAAAGGAGAGGTATCAATTATTGTTTCGTCATCATATAAAAGAGTTGTTTTTAAAATATAATCACCTTTTTGTGCTTCCAAAGGTAAATCAAATATTTTAATTTCTTGAATAGAATTACTAACATTAATTAATTCATTTCCTAAAAGATAAGTATTATTATTTTCATCAACTAAAGAATAATATAACGAAACATTATTTACCTCCTCTCTATTCAGCTTATTTAGATTTAACTTAAATTTAATAGGTTTACCCAAAACAAAACTTTTCCTTAATAAATCTATATTCATTAATAAAAGAGGATTCAAATCTGTTTCAACAATACTTAAATTTACAGAAATCTTTTCCTCAATATCTCCTCTTAAACCAATATTACCTGTATAAACCCCTAACTCTTTTCCTTTTATTAAAAAATAAGCAGACTCACTTCCCATAGACGGAATTAAAAGGCTTACATTTTCAAATTCAATAAAATCTAATAAATCATTTTCAACATAAAAAGTCACAGTAATATCTTTTGGCAAGGAATTTTCTACAAGAATAGAATCTCTAAAAACAGTTTCAAGTTTTATTGATCTATCAATTTTATTTCTTGAAAGAGTATAACCATCTTTTTCTATTTCTTCTCCGTAATTAGAATTTATGGAGGTTATTAAATTCAAATTTAAAAAAAGAATTAATAAAAAACCCAAAAAAAAAGAAGACTTATTTTTTTGCATATTAATCTTTATGTCCCTCTTTTTTATTTATTGCTAACGGTTTCATAACCTTTAGTTTTTCTTTTTTTTGTAAATTTTCTTTAATTTCTTTTACATTTTTAATTTCATTCAGTTTACTAATCTTTTTCTTTTGTTTATCCCCTTTAATTTTCTCGTTTTCTTTAACTTCTTTTACATATTTATTTCTTTTCTCTTCGCCTTTGTTTTCTTTTTCGTTTTCTTTAACTTCTTTGACAACTTTTTCACTTTTGTTTATTTTCTCTTTAACTTCTTTTACGCTGTTGTTTATTTTCTCTTCTATATTCTTTTCAGATTCACCACCTTCTTCATTCTTTTTAACCTCTTTTTCTTCAATAATATTTAAGTCTTCTTTCTCTTCAATACTTTCTTCAATTTTTTTATCTTCTTTAGTGTTTTTCACCTCTTTTTCCTCTTTACCGTCTTTTAAATGTTTTTTAATTAAAGGTTTTGACTCTAAATCAAATTTCTTTGTTAATTTTTGTATTTCTTTTTTTAATAATTCTCTATCATTTAAAGCATCTTTAGAAATATATTCCCCATAATGTTTTTTAATTAAAATAAAAAGATTTGCAGCAGAATCATAATTTCCTTCATGAATAAGTTTTTTTAATTCAAGCAACTTAATATATAACTCCAATAATTCTTCTTTATTCTTTTCATGCTTATATTTTAATAAAAGTAAAAAAGAAAAAATAGAGAAAGAAAGAATTAAAATAAAAATAAAAGAAGATTTCAAAAAAGAAGAAAATAAAAATTTTAAACCAACTTCAAAAGAATCAGAATTCATCGCAATATAATCTTCATCAGAAGCTCTGGCATAAAAAAGATAATTTCCGATAGGAAAATTTTCGAAAAGACTTAAATTTCTTTCAAGATTTAAGGAAGATTCAAGCAAAATTAATTCTTCTTTGGAATTATAGATATTTCCATAATAATCCTTTATATCATAATATAATGTTAAATTTAAAGGAATTTTATCATTTACATGACTAATAGTAATATTTGCCTTGACAAATTCATTAGGCTTGATAATTTTAAATTCTTCAAAAATATTAACTTTAAGGTCTAAATCAACATTTAATGGATTAATTTCAAAAACTAAAGGAATTTTTATTTGATAAATTGAATCAATCACTAAAAGGGAAAAATATTGTCCTGGATCAATATCTTTAGGAAAAATAAAATCTATAGTTATTTTTTTACTTTTACCTGCTTCTAAAGTAAAACCTTTTTCACTTAATAATGCTTTAAATCCATTAGTCTTTTCAAAAGATAAATTAAAGCTTAAATTAGTATTACCAATATTCGTAATTTCAATTATCCTTGTTGCACTACCTCCTTGTTTTAAGGAAATTAAAAAAGAATCAACACTTAATGTAAAATTTTCAACTCTTTCCCTTTCTAAAATAGGCAAAATAAAATTTTTTGCAAAAGAAGAACTTGAACTGGAGCTATCACTATTACTACTACTGCTACTTGGAGGTGTAATAAAAGTCCTTGTTGAAACAACAAAAGATTGAGTAGAGGAACAATTTGAGTTACTGCTTGTATCTTTTGCACAAAAATACCAATAAACAGTTGAACCTCCACCGGCACTAATTTGTTTTGTATAAGAAGAAAGATTTTGAATTCCATTAAATAAATTAGTATAATTTATCCACGTTCCTCCCTGATTTATTGAAAAAGTATATTCTTTCAAACCAACATTATCATCCCAAATAGCACTAAATGTTACATAAGAATTTTGATAAATTTCTGAAATACTTTTTCCCAAAAAACTATATTTTGGAGGCTCTGTATCTGTTCCAACATTTAAATAAACTAAATTACTTGTTGAATTCTCTTCACCATCTGATGCATAAAAAAATACAGTCTCAGTTCCGGCAAAATTTAAATTAGGATAAAAAGAAACATTTGAATTATTAATAAGAACAGTAATATTTGATGTGCTTGAAGAAGAATAAACCAAATCTAAACCTTCACTATCCAAAAAATAATTATCTAAATTAAAAGCATTTATCAAATTCTCATTTGTAGCCCATGTAAAATTTGGAATATTCTGAATTAACGAAGGCGGACCATTCAAAATATTCATTTCAGTTAAAACTTCTGCACAAATTAAAGAAAAAAGCCCAAAAGAAAATAAAATTCCAATTATTAATAAATACCTCTTCATTACCATAGAATTCTTACTCAATTTTTCTTTAAATAACTTTATTTTCTGTACCCAATATAAACATTTTCATTTGCAAAGAAAAAACAGAAAAAAGTTTATAAAGACTTAAATAGTATCTATAATATGTCTAAGAAAGACTTAAAAGAGACTAAAAGAAGTCCTGAAGAAAAAATGAAAGCAGAAACAGTTGTTGTTAAAGGTACTTTAACAGTAAACCAACGGGAAATTCTAAGAAAATTTATAGGAATAATAGGAAGCAATGAACAGGATGTCGTTGGAAAAATCATAACCCTCTGGTTATATAATGAGGGTCATTTAACAGAAAAAAAATGATAAAAATACAAAAAAAAAGGATATTAGTGTCAGCAATCTTAATTATGATTATATCAAGTTTTTTAATAGTCAATGAAGACAACTGGGGAAAAGAGGTTAATATAAAAAGCGAGGAACATCTGAAGATTCCATTACTTACTTACGCAGATGTTCCTCCTATTTTTCTTCATAAAAAAATAAATTATTTCTATGAAGAAATTAATTGCACAATTGATTACTACAATTGTGATAATTTTACAACACAAACCGAATCTCAGGAAGTTTTTGATAACTGTATAGAACAGGAAAAAGGAGACATCCATTTTTTAGATTTAGATAATGATAGTATACCTTGTGAAGAATTAATCTTTAAAATAGAAAATCCTAATTTACAGGAGATATACCTAAATCCTGAAAAAATAGAATTTTCATTGCCTTCAAAATATAATTATAGTTTTATAAAATTAACACAGCCAAATAACAATACAGAAAATTTAAATTTTACAAATAATAATATAGCAATAGAAAAATCAAAGATAACTCAAGCAGGAAAATATTCACTAAAAATAAACACCACAGAAAATAACACACATTTTTTTATTAATCAATTTAATTTCTCTATTATAAGTGCATCTTTAATAATAAATACAACAAAAGCAAATATTGGAGAAACAATAAAAATTGGAATAACAATTAATTCTCCGGAAAATAACATTCTTTTTTATGATTTAGATTATGATGATGGTTCTTCCGGAAAAACTGAAATAATCTATAATAATCTCATCACAAAAACTATATCATATTCTTATTCTATAAAAGGAGATTTTGTTCCTATCTCTACTTTCTTCTTAAATAATAATAAAAATTTTACAATTACAAATCAAACAATAAAGATAATCTCAAATAAAGACGCAATATCTCCTGAAATAGAACAAATTTACCCATTAAATAATGAAATAATAAATAAGGCATCCATAAATTTTTCATATAAAGCTAATGACAGCATAAAGTTAGATAACTGTACATATGAATTATATAAGTACGAAGGATCTATTGGATATGAAGAATATACAACTACAAAAAAACCAATTGAAAATAATGAATTAATAGAAATTCAAATGATTGATTTTAATGAAGGAAATTATTCATGGTATATAATTTGCTACGATAATTCAAGTAATGAACTCACAAAAAAAAGAGATTTTAAAATAGATTTTTTAAATAATTCAACAAATCAAACAAAATTACAAAATGTAAGCCATGATAAAGAAGAAGAGATAAATGAATTAACAAAAAATTTAGAAGATTTTTTAATCAAAATGAATTCCTTAAGTCTCGAGGAACTTGATGCATTAAATGATTTAGGAATCACAAGCAATTTAAAATATTATCAAAAAAGACTTATTCAAATAAATCAGGATTTAGGAAATAATATAAAATTTATCACAGATTCACAATTAAGGGAAAAAAGAAAACAGGAATCATTAAATGAACTGGAAACAATTAAAAAAGATATACCTCAAAATATAAAAATAATAGATAGTAATGAATTTGTAAAAAATAGTATAACTAATTCTTTAACGGAAATAATTCAAAAATATTTGAATTCAAAAAACGAAGAATTCACTAAAAAAGAAATTAAAAAGATAACTGAAAGTAATTATAATCTTCAAAAAAAGATGACAATTTCAACAAAAATAAAACAAATAGAAATAGATTATCTAAATTCAACAAAAAAAATAACATTAATCACAAAAGAAATTAAATTAAAAGACAGACAAACAGAAATAATTTTAGAAGTATTTCCTGAAAATTTTAAAAATCAAATAGAATTTATCACAAAAAATGAAAATTTAAATAATAATTTATATGAAATAGATGTCAAAAATTTAGAAAATGATAAAATAATTTATTATATTGAAGAATTAATTGATGAAAATTTAATAAAAGATACAGAAACAATTTTATTTGAAGAATTACAAACTCAACCAATAGGAATTACAGGATTCTTTTTATTGGATTTAAATGAGAAAAAAAATATTTATTATTTATTCGGTTTATTATTCATAATAATTTTCCTGATTTATTTTATTTCAAAGATTTATAAAAATTACAAAATCAAAGAATGGAAAAAAGAAGAAAATGTTGTTAAATGTTTTAAATTTATAAAAGAAAGTAAAAAAGCTTTAGAAAGAAAAGACTTTTCAACAGCAAAAGAAAAATATCATAAATTAAAAGAAATATACCCATTAATTTCTAAAGATTGTCAAAAATATTTATATGAAACAATTCAAAAAATAAGAATAAAAATTGATAAAAAAGAAATAAGTCAATTAATTAAAGAATATGAAGAAGCAAAATCAAGTAATCGTAAAGAAGATTCTATAATTATTTATAAAAATATTCAAAAAATATACACAAATTTACCAAAAAAATATCAGGAAAAAGTATATAATAAAATTTTTAAAGAAGATTTAGATTTTTAAAAATTATTCTTCTTTTTTCTCTTTTTGAACAGAAGGAAGATTAATATGTAAAGGTAAATTCATTTCATCTTCTAATTGTAATGACTTAATATTACATTTTCTTAAAATTATATTAAATAAAACAATTTTGAAATCTTCTGAAATTTTTTTAGTTCCCCATTTTCTAATAATATCTTTCATGCTTTCAACATCTGTTTCTATTAAAATATTTCCCTCAAACTCAATAATAGCAATATTTGGTTCATAATTTAACAAATAATTAAATTTAATACCCAAAATCTCTTCTTTTCCCTTTAAAATATTAGTTTTTATTTCTTTTATCTCTTGAATATTAATATTTGTATTAATCTTCAAACCTTTAAAATTATCTGATTCTTTATTAATACTTATTTTACTAAAGTTAAATCCAATCAATTTCATAAAGTTATCACCTGAGTTTTATTTTTAAATATTATTGTGATTTTTTATCAAAAAAATAATCTAAATTTTTAATTAATTTCAAAAAGACCTACTCCCTCACCCCATGATTTCGTATAGAAATATTTATAAAATAAAAATAAAATATTTTTTATATTATTATTATTTATAAATATTTATATTATATATTATATATATCTCTTCGATAAAATATCTTTTTTATAATTTTATACTTTTAATATTTAATTTTGAAAAAATTAAAAAATTTATATAAAAAAGGTGATTCTAGTTTAAATTTTAAAAAATTATCTAAAAAAAGTAATTTTTGCTTAAATTTAAAGAATTTTTGGTATAAATAGGAATAATAAAGAAATATATAAAATAGTTAGTTTAAACTTAAATTCAAATTCTATATGTTAATAGTAAAAAGATGAGTTAATTAATTAAAAAATCTATAAAATAGTTAATTTTTACTTAAATTCTAATATTAATAGTAAAAAGATAAGTTAATTAATAAAAAATCTATAAAATGTTAATTAATTCTTAAATTTAGGTGATTAATTAAGTTTTGGATTAATTACATAGTCTTTAATAAAATATTAATAATTATCAAGGAATATTAATAAAAAATTTATAAAGTTAGTTGAATTTTAATTAAATAGTTCATTATTTCTATTTATTTTAAAAAATAAAAAATCAAAATTCCACAAGAAATGAAGGTGTTTTTCTTTTTTAGTAGTTATAATCCTTTATATAATAATTTTATTTCTTTTCGTTGGTAAATTAACTTCGATTATTTTTTCCACACGAAATCAACCAGTGAGGCACTAATGATTTTTAGTCTAAAAAGTAAATCAATTAATTAAAAAATGCAAACAGATATAGATGAAATTTTTGAAGCTTTTGACAAGAATCAGATATTTAAAGATAAATCAATATTACAGGCAAATTATCAACCTGAAGAAATACTCCATAGAAGCGAACAAATAAAACAAATAGCTTCAATCCTGGCACCGGTTTTAAGAGGTGAAAGAACAAGTAATTTATTTTTATATGGAAAAACCGGAACAGGCAAAACCCTTTCAATTCAATATATTAAAGAACAATTAATTAAAAGAGTAGATAAAAATGCAGATTTCACACTAAGAATAGAATATTTAAACTGCAAATTAAAAAAAGTAGCTGATACAGAATATAGAATTTTAGCAGAATTAATTAAAAAATTAGGAGGAGAGGTACCATCTACAGGTTTACCCACTGAAGCAGTTTATTCGAAATTTATTGAAATAATAGATAAAGATAAGCAATTAATAGTATTAATTTTAGATGAAATTGATCAAACTGTAAAAAAAATTTCAAGTGATTTTTTATATAATCTTACAAGACTTAATTCTGAATTATCCCAAACACAAATATGTATAGTCGGAATAAGCAATAATTTAACATTTTTGGATAATATTGATCCAAGAGTAAGAAGTTCGCTTTCTGAAGAAGAAATAGTTTTTCCACCATATAATGCAATTCAATTACAGGAAATATTACTAAATAGATCAAAAAAAGCATTTTATGATAATATTGTTCATGAAGGAGTAATCACAAAATGTGCAGCATATGCCGCAAGAGAACATGGTGATGCAAGAAGAGCATTAGATCTTATAAGGATTGCAGGAGAACTTGCTGAAAGAGATAATTCCAATAATATTAAAGTAGAACATATAGATCAGGCAAACAGTAAAATTGAAAGAGATAAAATTTTAGATGTAATTAAATCAGAACCACGACAATTTCAGTTTGTCTTGTATTCAATTATATTATTATCTGAAGGACTTAAAGATGAACCCTTATTTACAGGAGATGTTTACAATCATTATCAAGACCTTTGTTTGAAAAATAAATGTGAAGTTTTAACACAGAGAAGAGTAAGTGATATTATTCAGGAATTTGATATGTTAGGAATTATTAATGTAAGAGTAATTTCTAAAGGAAGAGGCGGAAGAATGAGAGAAATTAAATTAGCAATTACAAAAAATATTATAAAAAAAGCAAAAGAAATAATCGAAGAATCTATAAGTTATTGCTAATCTTAATTTTTATTATATTCTTTAAATATTAATTTAAAATTAAGATGAATAAAAAAAATAAACTCAAAATAGGAATAGATATAGATGATGTTATTGTAAATTTTATAGAACCTTTTTTATATTTTTATAATAAGAAATTTAAAGATAATAAAAATCTTTCAGATTGCACCTCTTATCATTTTTCAGATTGTTTTAAAATAACAAAAGAAAAAGAATTTTTTTTAATAGAAGAATTTAATTGTAAAAAATTTCATGAACTTGAATTAATTGAAGAATTCAAAAATAAAATTAATTTTCTTTTCAAAAATTATGAAGTATTTTTTATTACGGCAAGACCCCTTTCAATTAAAGAAAAAACTGAAAGATTTTTTGAAAAATCTTTAAAGAATAAAAAATATACTATTATTTATTCTGTTAATTATCATTATAATAATTCTTATGAAGGAAAAAGTAAAGTTGAAATTTGTAAATCTTTAGGTCTTTCTTATTTTATAGAAGATAATCAATACAATGCCTTAGATTGTGCAAAAAAAGGAATTAAAACTTTTTTGATTAATAAACCCTGGAATAATAATTGTGAAAATCACAATAATCTTATTAAAGTAGATAATTGGGATGAAATTATGGAGAATTTGAAAAATGAATCAGGAAATAATTAAATTTTGTTTAGGAAAAGGCATTTTATTAGAAAGAGAAATTTTAAATGCTCTTAATGAATCAAATGACATAGAAAATTTAAAAATCTTTTTAGAAAAAATAAAGTTATTAACAAAGCAAAAAGTAATAAATAAAAGTTTATTTGAAAATAATAAAACTTTTTTAAAAGATTATTCACAGACTCTTTCTGAAGATAGCAAAAAAAATTTTGAGAATTTAATTAATAATTTAGGTATATTTTTCCAAAATGAATCAAAAAATAATTTTAAAAAAGTTTTAGATTGTATTGAAAAAAAAGAAAACATGAATATAAAAGTGACAAATATGATACAAACACTGCCAAAATCTATTGAGGTAAAAGATTTTGTTAATTTCTTTAAAAGTCGGTTAAATGAAATGAAAAATTTTTTGCAGGATAATTCTGAATTAAATAATTTGGTTTCAATAAATAAAATTTCCGGAAAAAAACAGAATATTTCTATTATAGGTATGGTTTATAGTAAAAAAGTAACAAAAAATAAAAATATGTTAATTGAAATAGAAGATTCAACAGGAAGAATAACAATTTTAATTAATAAAGATAAAGAAGACCTTTATAAAAAAGCAGAAGATATAGCTTTAGATTCTATTATTGGTTTAAAAGGTTCCGGAAGTAAAGAACTTTTTTTTGTAAGCGAAATTATTTTTCCGGAAGCAAATTTAAATGAAAGAAAAAGAGCAGACCTTGAAGAATATGCTCTTTTTCTGGGGGATTTACATTTTGGAAGCAAACTTTTTTTAAAAAAAGATTTTCTTAAATTTATTGACTACATTAACGGAAAAGTTGAAAATACTCCGGAAGTAAAAAAAATTAAATATCTTTTTTTAGTAGGAGACCTTGTTACTGGAGTAGGTAATTATCCAAATCAGGAAAATGATTTAGAAATCCAGGATTTAGAACAGCAATTTATTCATTTAGCAAAGGTATTAAATACAATTCGTAAAGACATAAAAATAATTATTTCTCCGGGAAATCATGACGGTGTAAGATTAATGGAACCTCAGCCAATGCTTGATGAAAAATATGCCTGGCCGATTTATGAAATAGAAAATGTGATAATTACAACAAACCCTTCAACAGTAAATATTGGTTCTAAAGAAGGTTTTCAAGGATTTGATGTATTGACTTACCATGGTTTTTCATTTACTTATTATGCAAATAATGTCCCAAAATTAATGATAAAAAAAGCAATGAATACACCTGAAGAAATTATAAAATATTTACTAAAACAAAGACATCTTGCACCAACACATGCATCAAACCAGTATTTTCCAACAGAAAAAGATTCTTTAGTTTTAAGTAAAATTCCTGATATAATTCTTGCAGGCCATACTCACAAAAGTGCAGTTAGTTATTATAATAATATTTTAATAATTTCAACATCCTGCTGGGAATCTATGACTCCTTATCAGGAAAAATTTGGAAATAAACCGGACCACTGTAAAGTACCAATGTTCAACTTAAAAACAAGAGCAATTAAAATTTTAGATTTTGAAAGTATAGAAAAAAATGACAACTGAAGAATATTTCCAGGATATAAAAAAACAAGTAGATTTAGTATACGATGTAGTAAAAAAAGCGAAAGCTAAAGGTCTTGACCCTTCTTTAGAAATAGAAATACCATTAGCAATGACAATGGCTGAAAAAGTAGTAGGTTTAATTTCAACAATTTATCCTCAAATGAAAGGGACAGGAATAGCAAAAAGGATACTTGAATTAGAAGAACAATATGGAAAGTTAGATACAACAGTTGTTTTTAAAATTGCTGAAGAAGTTTCAAAACAAGAATTCTGTAAGTTTGATACAGTTCTGCAGGCAATTGATGCAGGAATAAGGGTAGGTTTTGCATATATTACTTTAGGAGTTGTAGCTTCACCAATAGAAGGATATACAGAATTAAAAATAGGTAAAACAAAAGACGGAAAAGAATATTTTATGGCTTATTTTTCCGGACCAATTAGAAGTGCCGGAACAACTGCAACATGCATAGCATTAATGTTAATAGATTATTTAAGAGAACTTTTTGGATATGCAAAATATGACCCCACCGAAGAAGAAATAAAAAGATATATCACAGAAAATACAGATTATCATGAAAGAGTAAGTAATTTGCAATATTTTCCTCTTGAACTGGAAATGGATTTTTTAGCAAGAAATTTACCTTTCCAAATAGCAGGAGAACCTACAGAAAGTCTTGAAGTCTCAAATTATAAAAATTTAGAACGTGTTGATACAAATTTTATTCGTGGAGGAATGTGCTTAACTTTTTCAGAAGGGCTTGCCCAAAAAGGACAAAAAGCATACAGATTATATAACGGAGCAAAAAAAAATGGCGTAAACATGACGGGTTTTGATTTTCTTAAAGAATATATTGAACTACATGAAAAATTAACATCCGGGAAAAAAGGCAAATTAAGCGGAGGAATACCTCCTTATATGAAAGACTTAGTTGCAGGCAGACCAATTTATGGGCACCCCTCTCGATCAGGAGCATTTAGATTTAGATATGGAAGAAGCAGAGTCGATGGTTTTTCAGCAGTATCATTAAATCCAGCAACAATGGCAATAACAGATAATTTCATTGCAATGGGAACGCAATTAAAAATTGAAAAACCCACAAAAGGATGCGTCACAATGTGTTGCGACAAAATAGACGGACCCATTATAAAATTAATTAACGGAAGTGTAAGAAGGATAACAGACAAAGAAGAAGCAAGAAAAATCTATAAAGATCTGGAAGAAGTAATTTATTTAGGAGATATGCTATTTCCTTACAGCGATGTTCTTAATAGAAATGCAGTTTTGCTAAAGCCGGGTTATGTCGAAGAATGGTGGAAATTAAATTTAACAGCTGTTTCTGAAAATAATTTAGACGAATTTAATATTTCTTTTGAAGAAGCAATAGGAATAAGCCTCAAACATAAAATACCCTTGCACCCAAAATATATTTTTTATTGGACAGAGATAACAATAGAGCAATTTAAAGGACTAATTGATTGGATAAAACATTCAAGAGTAAATAATAAATTAATTTTACCATATAACAAGACAGAAAAAGAAATCTTTCAAATTGGAAAAAGAGCATTAGAATTATTAGGTATACCTCATGAAGTAACAATAGAAAATGTAGTAGTTAATTCAGAAGAAAGCAGAGCATTATTTGCAAATATCGGACTAGATTTTAATTCAATAAAAAATGGAGAAGAATATTTTATTAAAGATTTTTCAGATAAAGAATTTTTTAATAAAGAATTTGAAGAAGAAAATGTATTAGATAGAATAAATAAAATTTCTTCTTTTCAAATAAAAAATAAAGCAGGAGATTTCATTGGAGCAAGAATGGGCAGACCCGAAAAAGCAAAATTAAGAAAATTAACCGGTAGTCCAAACGTATTGTTTCCTGTAGGAAAAGAAGGAGGAAGATTAAGAAATGTTTTAGAAGCATGCAAAGTAGGTAAAATCAAAAGTACTTTTCCTTTTTATTACTGCAAAAAATGTGATCATGAAACAATTTATACTTCTTGTGAAAACTGTAATGAAAAGACCATAAAAAAGTATTATTTTTATGAAACTAAAGAAAAATCTTTTGATAAAAAAATAGAAGGAAGCGAAAAAGAAGGAGCACCTTATTACAATAAAATTTTAGATGTAAATTATTATTTTGACAAAGCTAAAGAAAAAATAGGCATGAAAAAAAGTGAAACACCTTTGTTAGTTAAAGGAATACGTTCAACATCTTCAGGTGAACATATGATGGAACATTTATCAAAAGGAATATTAAGGGCCTCTTATGATTTGCAGGTAAATAAAGACGGAACTATAAGATACGATGCTGTAGAGATGCCTTTAGTTGCGTTTAAACCTCTGGAAATTGGTGTAAGTATAGAAAAACTAAAAGAATTGGGTTATACACACGATTTTAATGGAGACGAATTAAAAAGAGACGACCAGGTTTTAGAATTAATGCCCCACGATGTATTACTTCCTTGCTTTCCTGATTCGGCAGATGAAAAAGCAGATGATGTTTTTTTAAAAGTTAGCCAGTTTGTTGACGACTTACTCGTTAAATTTTATGGATTAGAGCCATTTTATAATGCAAAAAAAAGAGAAGATTTGATTGGCAAGATTGGAATTTGCATGGCACCTCATAATTGTGCAGGAGTTATTTGCAGATTTATTGGTTTCTCTAAAACTTTAGGTTTAATGGCAAGCCCTTATATGCATGCGGCGATTAGAAGGGATTGTGATGGAGATGAAGCAGCAATAATGCTCCTTGGAGATGTCCTTCTGAATTTTTCACGTTCATTCTTGCCGGGACATAGAGGCGGAACTCAGGATGCACCTTTGGTTTTAAATGCCAGAATTGATGCAGGAGAAGTTGATGATCAGATTCTTGATTTTGAATTTGTTAAAGGTCATTACCCTTTAGAACTATATGAAAAGGCTGAGAAAAGAATGCATTCTTCAGAAGTAAAAGGAATAAGAACTTGCAGAAATGTAATGAAAGAAAAAAAAGATCCTTTTGTCGGATTAGGTTTTACTCATGACACGACTAACTTTAATGACGGAGTTGGTTGTTCTTCGTATAAAACTCTGGGAACAATGCAGGAAAAAGTACGACATCAAATGGAACTTGTTGAAAAACTTAGAGCAGTTGATACAAGTGATACAGCAAGACTTATTATTGAAAGACATTTTATGAGAGACCTAAGAGGTAATTTAAGAAAGTTTTCAATGCAGGGATTTCGATGTGTAGCTTGTAACGATATCATGAGGCGTCCGCCATTAAGCGGAGTTTGTATAAAATGCGGAGGGAAACTTATATTCACCATCCATGAAGGGGGAATAAAAAAATATCTTGAACCTGCATTAGAACTCGCAACAAAATATAACTTATCCTCTTATATGAAACAAAATCTGGATTTAGTAAAGAGATATATCGAAAGTATTTTTGGAAAAGAACTTGAAAAGCAGGAAGAATTAGGCAAATGGTTTTAAGAATTTAAAGAACCTGCAAAATAGAATATTTATTAAGTTCCTCGTATATAGAATTTAATGGATGATTCTAAAGAAATTAGTGATTTTTTAAAAGCATGTAATGACAAAGATTATCTTCAAAAAGATATAAATTCCTTTTTAATTGCAATAGATTTTGCAAAGAAAAATTTAGAAAATCGTAAAAGAGAATCAGGTGAATATGTTTATAAAAATAATGTAAATATTGGAACAATTTTGGTTAAATCTAATTTATCTAAAGAGATTGTGATTGCAGGGCTTTTATATGGTCTTGAAAAGTTAGTTATTGCAAAAGAAATTAAAGAAACTTTTGGAGAAGATATTGCAAGTATTATTTTTGGGCAGTTGCAATTTAATGAAGTTAAAAAAGGAAACAAAAATCTGGAAGCAGGAATAATTAGAAAAATTCTTTTAACCAGCCTATACGATGTAAGAATTATTTTAGTCAAGCTTGCTGTAAAATTAGCAAGTTTGAATACTATTCAGGTCTTTGATGCAAAAAAGCAAAAAGAAATAGCAAAAGAAGTTCTTGATATTTATGTGCCATTAGCAACAAGATTAGGTTTAGAATATATTAGGACAAGATTAGAATCATTAGCATTTAAGATTGTTTATCCTAAACAATATTTAGAAATTTCAAATTTTTTTAAAGAAACATCTAAAGAAAGAGAAGAATTTGTAAAGAATTTAGTTGAAGAAATAAAAATTTTATTAGATAACAAAGTCGGAATAGTAAAAGTAAAAGGAAGGCATAAAGAGATAAGAAGCATTTTTAAAAAGATTTTAGAAAAAGGAACATCATTAAAAGAACAGAAAGATCACTATGCTATAAGAATAATTGTTAAAACCGTAGACGATTGTTATAAAACTCTTGGAATTTTACACCAAAATTACGAACCATTGGAAGAAGGACTCAAAGATTATATAAATTCCCCTAAACCAAACGGATACCAATCAATCCATACAATAATAAAAATTCCAAAGGAAAAGAAGGAGGTAGAAGTTCAAATAAGAACACAGGATATGGATGAGTTTGCCGAAGAAGGAGGAGCATCTCATTGGAGTTATAAAAAACTGCAATCAGATAAAAATTTTGAAAAAAAAGTAGGATGGCTCAGAGAATTAATTGAATTCCAAAAAAATTCTTCAGAAAAAGATTTCATGAAAGGATTAAAATTGGACCTGTTTGCAGATAAGATCTATTGCTATACCCCAAAGGGCGACGTCAGGGAATTACCAAAAAATGCAACAGTATTGGATTTTGCATATAGTATTCATCAGGAAATTGGAGAAAAATCTATTGGAGGAAGAATAAACGGCAAATTTGTTTCATTAAAAGAACCATTAAAAAATGGTGTAGTTGTGGAGATTGTAACAAATAAAAATCAAAGACCAAGAAGAGACTGGCTTAAATTTGTGATTTCTTCTCGAGCAAAAACTAAAATTAAACAAGGTGTAAAAAGATATGAATCAATCCCAATTACACATGTATATACCATAGAAAACAAAAAAGATGAAGATTATGAAAATCTTGTTGAATGTCCCGAATTTCCAAATGCTATTTTTTCTCTTGCAAAATGTTGTTCCCCTGTCCCAAAAGATTCTTTAATTGCAATAATGAAATCTTATAAAAACTTTTTAGTTCATAAAGAAAATTGCCCACGGTTAAAAGGAAATATAAAAAATGCGATACCTGTTTTTTGGAAAGAAGTATTTAATAGTCCTCTAAAACTAAAAGTTTTTTCTGAAGATAGACCTGGAATTCTTGCAGATGTTCTCAATACTATCTCTCGGGAAGGATTTATAGTAAAAAAAGCAACCGCAAAAATAGTCAGTGAAGGATTTACAGAATGTGGTTTTGTAATTATCCCAAAAGTTCTGGAAGACGTTTATGATATGGTTAATCGAGTGAAAAAAGTCAGAAGTGTACGTAAAATCTTTTTTGAATAACTTTTTAAACAATTTTCTTCTTTTAATTTATGATGAAACAAAAAGAAAAATTTCATGAAAGAGTTTATTCTAAAACAAAATCTTCTGCACAAAAATTCAATAATGAATTTAAAAAGCAAGTTGCAACAGGCGTAACTGCAGCATTTGCCTTTTTTATTGCATTAAGCTGGAGGACACCAATAGAAAATTTAATTAATCTTTTTATAAAGAAATTTGATTTTATGCAAAGTGCAATTTATTGGGAATTTCTTTCTGCAATTTTAGTAACCATTATCGCTGCTGTAGGCTTGATTTTTATTTCAAGATGGTCTTCAGAGGGTCCAAAATAATTTATAATTAATTATAAAAAATAATAAAGAATTGTAGGAATTATTAGGCAACCCATCATATTTGTTCTTCGAACATTCAATTTAATGCAATAAATCCCTGTAAAAGTAGAAATAACAAAAACAATCAAACCCAAAAAACCGGAAACAAAGAAAATAACAACAATTAAAATTAATAATGTGGCAATTGAAATTTTTGTATAATTGATGTTTGTTATTTTTTGCGAAATTATTTTTGTTAAATAAATAGTTAAGAAAAAAGCGATAAAACCTGAAATTAAAATAGTTAAAATTACTAAACCCAACAATTCGGGAGTAAATGAATCCATTATTTGCTGAATTGCAACAGCAGAGCCTGTTCTGGTTTTTGAAATAGCATATAGTGAAATAAATGAAAAACCCATAACAAGAGTATTTGTTGCACCAAGTAGAACTAAAAAATCTTTATCCTTTGTTTTAGCTATGAGGTTTCCGATTATTGCTGCCTGACTGCTACCTAAACCAGGAAGAAAACAACAAAATGGTGAAGCAATTAAAGCCCCAAACATTGGTCTAAAATATTTTGTTTTTGGATTTGTAATTTCTTGCTTTGGAATTTGCATTTTATTTTTAATGCTTATTATCAGCATAGAACTTCCAAAAAGACCTGTTAAAAGAGGCAAAAGCGGTTCTTTTAAAAATTCATTATTTAAAACGCATAACCCTAAAATTCCGGTAATCAAAAAAACAAAAAAAGATGTAAATTTTTTCTTTTCTAAATAAATTAAAAAGAATGAAACTAAAATTAAAAGATAAGGAATAAGTGGTTTAGTTAAACTGTATATACTTGGTAAAATAAAGATTGATGGAATTGTAATAATTGAAATAAGGATAACTGAAAACAAGCTACCATAATTTGTAAGCATTACCGCTTGATAACCTTGACCATTCTTAAGTAATTCATGCCCTGGCAGTATTGAAAGTTCTGTATCTGTATCTGGACAGCCTAAAAAAATTGAAGGAATAAAATCAATGAATGTATGAGTAATTGACATCGCGACTATAAAAAGAATTAGTATTGTTGGGTCCATTTGAGAAAAAGATGTAAGCGATAAAGAAACAAGAAGAACTCCAATTAAATTAATATGTATCCCCGGAGTAAGTCCTGTTAACGTCCCGGCGGTCACACCAAGTAAAATTGCGATTAAAATTTCAATGAACATTACATTTTAATTAAAAAGGGATTTATTATTTCTATCCTTAATTTGGGATAAATTTTAGCTTCTTTTTAAAGAACTTTGTTTTAAATTTGATATGGTTCAATCAATTAAAGAAAGGTTGGAGCAATTATATTCAGAATTTAAAACTGATAAAGAAAGGGAAGAATTTGAAGAAAATTATTAGATGTTATTTAATGAATCTTTTTCTAAAGCAAAAAAAGAATTTTATAGAATTGAAGAACAAAATGAAAAAGCATATCAGGAAGCAAATAAAGCAATAGCTGATTTAAGAAAAGCTGAGCAAGAATTAGGTTTAACTCTCGGTAAATTATTAAATGAAACAACAAATTTAAAAAAATCTATTGAATCTTTAGCTGACAAAATAGAACCCCAAAAAGATTTTGTTTTTTTGGATGAATCTAATGATACAAATGGAAAGATCCATTAATTTTTAATATCTTTAAAAAGGATTTTCAAATTTTGGAGAATTTAAACAGTTGTCGCAACCTTTGCAATTGTCTTCTAAAAACTTTTCACCAAAATAGTTTAATAAAAATCTTCTTCTGCATTTATTAGTATTGCAATATCCAATAACAACATCTAATTTCTTTTTGGCATTTTCTTTCATTTGTTCATCATCAATTTTGTCAATGAAAAATTCATGCTTATATAAATCTGATTTTGAGTAAAATAATACGCAATCACTTTCAAGTCCGTCTCTTCCTGCCCTGCCAATCTCTTGATAGTACCCTTCCATAGTTTTAGGAAAACTATAATGAACTACCAATCTAACATCCGGTTTATCAATTCCCATGCCAAATGCAATTGTAGCAACAACAATTTTTACTTTATTTTGTATAAATTGCTCTTGATGAAATTTTCGAATATTGCTGTTTAGTCCTGCATGATATGCTAAAACATTAAATCCCTTGGCATTTAATTTTCCTGAAATTTTTTCCACTTCATTTCTTGAGAAGCAATAAATGATAGAAGAACCCTCTTCATGCTTTCTTAATAAATCAACAAGTTTCGGGAATGCATCCCTTTTTTTGATTATTATAAAACTCAAATTTTTTCTGTCAAAACTGGAAATAAAAATTTTTGGGTCTATTAAAGATAATTGCTTGCAAATATCATTTTGAATTTTAGGTGTTGCAGTTGCAGTAAGTGCAATAATTGAAATATTTGGAAATGTTTCTCTTAAATTTTTAAGTTCTCTATAACTTGGGCGAAAATCATGACCCCATTCAGAAATGCAGTGTGCTTCGTCAATTGCAATTAAACTGATATTTGCAGATTTTAAAAAATTTCTAAAGCTTTCTAAAGCCAATCTTTCCGGAGCTATATATAGCATTTTAATTTCTCCTGTTAAAATTCTAAATTGTATCTCTGCTAATTCATCAATAGCTAATGATGAATTGATAAATTCTGCCGGAATCCCTTTAGATTTTAAATTATCTACCTGATCTTTCATTAATGCTATTAGAGGAGATATAACCAATGTAATTCCTTTAAGCTTTAATGCGGGAATTTGATAGCAAAGTGATTTGCCTCCCCCTGTAGGTAAAATTGCAAAAACATCCTTTTTCTCTAAAACGCTTTTAATGATTTCTTCTTGAGGATATCTAAACTCATCATAACCAAAATATCTCTTTAAAACCTCTTTCATAAATATAAATCTGAAAATAATTTTTTAAATATATATGCATTATTCGGTAAACAAAATCCTTGATATTATATGTTTCAACATCTTAAAGTTTTTATACTTTTAATATTACTTTTCTATATGGACTATGTAAAAGAGGCGTTTTTAAAAGTAAAAGAGGATATGAGTATCTTAAAGCAAGAAATAAATAGAATGAGAGAAGATTTAACTTCAAATTTATCTAAAATGCAGGAATTTGAAAAGCTATTAAAGGATCTTCAATCAAATAATAATTCTGAGGGCTGTTCTTTCGACAGACAGATACTCCGACAGACAGACAGACAGATAAATTCGACAAGTCCAACAGATTATCTAACAGATAATTATGCCTTTGAGGGCTCAAAAGCCTCAAATCCTTACCTTTCCAATGGAAATAAGGGGGTTCCAACAAACAGACAGACAGACCAACAGACAGACAGACAAATGAATTTTTTAAGCGAAACTGCTCAAATCTCTCCAAATTTTAGTTCTTCTGGTGTACAAATCCCTTTAAAAACTTCCTCTTTAATTCCTCCTCAAAATTCAATTGATAATGCAGTGAATATTTTGAATTCTTTAGATAATTTAAAGAAAGAAATTAGATTAAAATTTAAACGTTTAACTGAACAAGAATTGCTTATTTTCTCAACAATCTACCAATTTGATGAAGAAGTTGGATTCTCAGATTACCGTGGAATCTCTCAAAAATTAAACCTCTCTGAAAGTTCTATTCGGGATTATGTTCAGCGATTAATTAAAAAAGGGATTCCTATAGAAAAAAATAAAATTAATAACAAGACTATTCAACTTTCGATCTCAAATAACTTAAAGAAAATTGCAACTTTGCCGACGATATTGCAACTAAGAGATCTTTAAAAATTATTTTTATCTAAATAAAATCATTCTATTAGATAAATGAGTTAATCGCTTCACAGAATAACTTTTTAAGTCTTCTTTTTTCTTGTTTTTAATTACTTTTTAGGATTTCTTTTTTAATTTTCCTCTTTCTTTATCGTCGATATTTGGTACCTCTATTTAATTATCCGAAAAACTTTCTTTTAAGTGTTCTTAGTTAATAATTAGATATTATAACTAGTCTCACTTTTAATTCGTTTTCCTCTATTTTTTCTTATTTTTCCTCTCTTTTTAGGATTTTAATCAAAAAGAGGCATTTTTTTCGACTAAATTCCTTTTTTTAGTCTCTCTTTTCGTCATTTTCTTCTTTATTTAAGTGATTTTTATTGGTTTTTTTAATAATAGATCTTATCTTTTACTAATACTTCCTTTTAATCTCACTTTTTATCAATTTTTCATCTGTTTTTTGCTTTTTTAACTCTCACTTTTGGCTTTTTAGGGAGTATTTTTAACAACAGACCTTGTCTTTTTATTAAAAATCTCTTTTTTTATTCATTTTCCTCTGTTTTTTCTTGTCTTTTTGCTTTCTTAACACTCACTTTTGACTTTTTAAGCAATTTTTCTTTAATTTCTTCAGGTATATATACCCGTTTTTTTCCATTTTTCTCTATAACCTCTTCGATTAAACTCTCACTTTTCTGTTTTATGGTGTTTATTTGTCCTCTAATTGTCGATTTTTCTTTTCCAAGCATTGCTGCAAGGTCTTCATAACTCAATCTCAATTCTGTATTTAACAAAATCCATAAAATTGCTCTTTCTGTTATAGAGAATTGTTCAAAATTAGGTGTTTGAACACCCGTTTGAACACCTGTTTGAACGGTGTAAACAGCTGTCTGTTTATCCAACACCTGTTTAGGTGTTTTAAACGGCTGTTGAGTTTTCATTTCTCCCATCATTGAAACAATGTTTTTTATACTTTCAATCTCTTCTTTGATAGACGATAAATCGTTTTTCAAGCTTTCTATATCTTTTTTTTGGATGTTTTTTTCTGAATCAAGGTGTTTAATCCACCCGCTAACTGCTCCGATATCTTTTTTGACAGATTCAAAACCTTGTTTTGTATCGTCTTTTATATTTTTTATCTCTTTTTTTTGTAAAAACCAACCAAACATAGTAATGTATCGTGTTTTAACTTTAAAAATGTTTTGCTTTTTCGTCGTTAAAATCGTCTTTTTTAATCTATTTTTTAATAATTTAAACACCTGTTTTTAAACACCTGTTTTTTTAAAAAAACACTGTTTGTATAAAAAAATACTAACAAACGGGCTGTTTAAACAGGTTTAAACAGTTCAAACAGCCCAGTGCTTTATCTAAATATTAATTACCTAAGGTTACCTAAGTGAACGAAACAGTGCCAAATAATTTGCAAAGGTTTATTAATTTTTATCTTTCTTATCTGATATGAATAAAAATTTTCTTGATTATTTTACTGGTGGAAAAAAATTTAAGAGTGAATTTAGAAGGCAATTCCGTTTGTTGGTTGTAATTACTCTGGGCTTTACAATCGCTTTTACATGGCGTCAAACAGTGTTTGATCTTTCACAATCTTTCATTAAGTTTATAACTCATATAGAAAATATATCTATTTCAAGCATTCTTACTTCAATTTTTATCACTCTTATAAGCGTCTTTTTTATCTATTTAACTTCACATTTTTTAAAAGATGGTGTTGAAAATTATTAACTGATTAATGTTTAAACAGGTGTTTAAAATTGAAAAATTTTTAATAGGTCTATTAATAAATTATATCCTTTTTCTAATTAAAAATCTTCTTTAGCAAGATAAAATTCTTCAATTTCAATCCTATTCATGAACCTAACCTAAGTGAATAAATTTATAATTTTTAATATTTGATTTATTAAATTAAATTTTTTTGTTTGAATAATCTTTTAGTTCAATAATAGAAGATAAATGCCCTCTTTAAACAGGTTAAACGGCTGTTTAAACAGCTGTTTAAATTCATTTTGTTTAATTTATCAAAATGTAATTTTAAAAAATTTTATTATTAATTTCTGTCTATCTGAAAAGATATAAATTAATTCAAATAAATCTTTGAAAGAGTCAGACTTTAACTTTATCCACACTAAAATTTTGAGGTTAAACCCTGTTGAAGATTAGCTTCTGGTAGAAAAATTATTTAGATTATCTATAGATTTTTATTAAAGCAAAAAGACCTGCCAATCATTGAAAAGTTGCTATTAATAAACTTTATTTGCTCCTGCTCAAGAATTTTGTTTTAAAGAATATTTGAGTTTCCAAGAAATTATATGAGCCTTAAATATTAAAAAAGGAGGTTGTTTTTGGAATAAAATGATATTCATTAACCTAACCTAAGTTAATAATCCTAAAGGGTCTTTCATTATAATTTTATTAAGCAAACAGCTGTTTAAACGCCCATTTATTGAGGAATCTAAACGATTTTTCTAATCTGAAATCTTTCAATTTTCTGAAAATAATTGATTTTGTAATTTCATTAACCTAACCTTAGTGCACTATCTTTTAATTTTTTCTAGTTAATTAAAATAATTTCCTCTCTTGAATCTTCTAAACCCTTAGAGTTTTCATTAACCTAACCTTAGTACACAATATTTTGATCTTTTAATAACTTTTTTGAAAATTTTAAGTTTTAAAGGGCTAAAAATGCGTAAAATTTATATAGTTTTTCCAATAAGGCTATAATATAATTGTTGTAAGGGAACCCTTCATGGAAAAAACTCACCTAAGTGCACGCTCTGGAACCTCTAAAATGGACTCTAATTCTCAAAATCATCCAAAAGTGGCGATTTATTCGCGTGTTTCAACTGAAGAACAAGCAAAAGAAGGATTAAGCGTAGAAGCTCAGATAGATAAATGCAAATCTTTTTGCAATGCACGAGATTGGGAAGTCTTTAAAGTTTACAAAGACGCCGGATATTCTGCAGGTAGTTTAAATCGGCCTGCTTTAGAACTTTTACTGCGTGATGCAGATGAAAATAAATTTAATATAATCTTAGTTTACAAAATTGATCGTTTCTCAAGAAAGTTAAAAGATTTGATCATGGTTTTAGATGACTTAAAATCAAAAGATATTAACTTTACCTCTGTTACCGAGCAAATTGATACGACCTCTGCAATGGGAGAAGCATTTTTTCAAATTATTGGTGTATTTGCCCAACTAGAGCGTGGAATGGTAAAGGAAAGAGTTGAATTAGCATTTGACAGAAAGATTCAATTTGGAGAAGCTTTATTTCGTGCTCCGCTAGGTTATACCTATGCCAACAAAAAACTCGTTTTAGACCCTACAAATGCTCAAAAAATAATTGAAATTTTTGAGATGTGGGCCCAAAATATAAGTTACAAAGAAATTTGCGAAAAGTTCAATATTTCAACTTCAACCTTTTATCAAATTGTAAAAAATCCCGTTTATATCGGTAAAATTCAATATCGAGGCAAGCTTTATGATGGAAAACATAAGCCAATTATTGACTCTGAACTTTTTTATCAGGTAAATCCTCCTGATAAAACCTCTAAAGAAGAATAAAAATAAAAAAATAAATTTTAAGATTAAATTACATTTAATCTTTTCTTACGTAGCAATCTTTGCAAAGTACTGGTTTATTTCCACTTGGTTTAAATGGAACTTGACACTTTTTGTTGCATTTAGCGCAAGTCGCATCGTACATCTCTCGATTGCTTCTGAAATTGTCTCTTCCGCCACCGAAGCTTCTTCCACCACCACTAAAGTTTCTTCCGCCACCGCCAAAACTTCTTCTAGGTTTATTTTTCCTAAAACAATCTTGGCATCTAACTGGTTTACCTTCTGTTGGTTTAAATGGTACTTCACATTGAGCACCGCAATCAGTGCATTTAGCTTTGTACATTTCTCTTTCAGAAGAATCCCTCATGGATTCTTGTGTTTGCTCGATATCTTGAGCAATTAAATCGTCTGCCATATTTTTTCTTATTCCTCCATTCTACTTTTATGTAGAGATATTTCTCTTATAAAGAATATAAAATGACCCTTTAAGAATCTTTACATTTCGTGATTATTGTTTCAATTTGGGCAAATACTAAGTTATTTAAATTTGCAAGAATTATTCTCTCTAAATAAGGTGTTTTAAACAGCTGTTTAAACAGCAAAATGGTGTTTTTTATGAAAGAATGCATTAAATGTGGTTATCAATCAGAACAAAATAAAGAAAAATTCCAGGAAATTCTTTGTGATATTTGTTATGCATTTGCCCCAAGTAGCGAAGGGCTGTTTAAACAGTATATACAAGATAAAACTAACTGGAAATTGCTGGAAACATTTAGAAAACATTCAGAATTACGAGGAGAAACACAAAAAAAAGGAATGATAAAAAAAGCAACTGACGGAAATTTAATGTCCCGTGCACCATTTGGTTATAACATCGAAAATAAAAAATTAATCCCTGCCGGGAATTCAAAAGAAGTAGAAGACATCTTTGAAGAATTTTTAAATTCAGGAATTAGTTTAACGCAATTATCAAAAAAACATGGTCTATCTGTCAATGGTTTAAAAAAAATATTAACCAATTTTACTTATTTAGGGAAGATCAAATTTAATAATCAAACACATGAAGGGACACATAAACCTCTTGTATCTTCAATATTATTTAACCATGTTCAGGATAAACTGGAAAAATTAGGAATAAAAATTGTTTAAAATACGAATGTTTTTATACTATTGATTTATTTAAATATTGTGAAACACAATGGTGAGGTGTGTGCTAATGTAAAAGAATTCTGCAGTGAGTTTTATGTTAAATTAGGAGTATTAAGATGGTAAGTGGGAAGTTAAAAGAAATTATCTTGTTGGATTTTTGTGATTGTTTGGAATATATTGATGCTCCTTTAAGAGATGATGTTAAGGATGTTTTATATCCTCAGACAATATTAGGTCATGCTCATGAATTACATAGAAATTTTATAGGTCTGAAAAAGAGTTTGCAAGAATATCAGAAAAAAAGAGTAGAAGGTAAAAGATTTAATCAAAAAGGATATGATAAAGTATTAAATCTAATTAAGGAGTCACAGAGTTTAACTCAAGAAGATATTATTTTAACTTTAGGAATGAATCCCTCTGAACATCGAGAAAAAAGAGAACATTTAATTTATGAAATTAAAGATTGTTTAACTGCTTTATTAAATGATGAAAATAATCTGTTAGTTAATAAAAAAGGAGAACCCCTTTTGGGTGCTGAATTTTTAAAATATTATCCAATAAAAATTTGTAAAGACACATTTAGGGGTGCTGCTTTAGCTGCAAGAATGGATTCAGGATTTTGGAGAGAAAAAACTCTTCAAATGTTTCCAAAAAATTTAAAGGGAGAAAATTGGGCTTTGGGGTATGGGGATGAATATCCCGTCGATTTAAAAATGTTATATGATCATGGATTAACTGAACGTGATTTGGCAGACAAACCCCATTCTTTAGAAGAGATAATGAATTATACTGCTTTAAAAATTATTATTGATTCTGAAAAGCCAATTCAAAATGCTCAAAATTTATTTATTCGAAGAAAAGTAGGTCCTGGGGGCTGTGATGATGGCTGCTTACTTACCATCGGAAAATATTATGGTGTTGATGCAATGCTTTTGGCATTTTTAGTAGATGCTGCTGATACATATGGTAAATTTTTAAAAAATGGAATTAGGGGCGGACATGATGGCATGCTTGGAGATCTTGTAGAAAAAAAATTTGATAAAAAATTATTAAATGAATATGAAACTTGCAGGGTAATTTATTTGGGTGCAAAAAATAATTTTCCACAGATTGATTTTTCATCATCTCATAGGAGGTTTTGTCAAATTGAATCTGGTCAAAATTTGCCAACCATATTAAATCATTATTATTATTTACAGGAAGGGATTCGTCCACGACGTTATAAATTAGGTGCTAATCAAGTGTCTACAACCTATTTTTATAATTCAATGGAAACTAGATGGAATTTATTTGAAAATTCTTTTGCTTCAAAAACGGATTTTAAAAACTTAAAAAATTAATTAAAAAATTTTTTCTAAAAAACTATCTCTTAGAAGCCTGTCTTTTACTTCTAGCTTTTGAATCTCCGGGTTTATATGCTTCTTTTCGTCTAACGTCAGCTACAAGTAAATTTCTGTCATATTCCAAATATGCTTTAGTTAGTTCTTCAGATTTTGTAAATTCAACGATTCCCTTAGCAAGTGCAAGACGTGCAGCTTCGATTTGTCCTTTATCTCCCCCCCCCTTAACCTCGATGTTAGCATTAAAATTAATTTCTCCTAAAACATTCAAAGCAATTCTTAATGGTTCTTCGATTTTAAGTTTATCAAAAATATGTAGATAGTTATAATTTTTGTCATTAATCATTATTTGACCTTTGCCTTCTGTTAAAACTGCTCTGGCAACAGCTCTTTTTCTCTTGCCTGATTTAACTACTTTCTTGTATTTTGTTTCAATTGCCATTTTATTTTAAAAATTCATTAACCCTCGAAAATTTTCTGGGTCTTTGATGATTTAATTTGATTTTTTCAACGTCTTGGTATTCTTTTGGTATTCCAATATAACATTTAACTCTCTTAAATGCTTCTCTTCCTCTTCCTTCTCTGTAGTTAGGGATCATTCCTCTGATTACTCTTTTGACCATCTTATCAGTAGCTTTATGATGTATTGGTCCTTTTTGACTATGCCCAAATCTGCTTCTTTGTTCGTGAAATTCTTGTTGAATATTTTGTAGATTTCCTGAGATTATTACTGATTCAGAATTAACAACAACGATCTCTGAACCTTTTAATGCTTCTTTTGCAGCAAAACTAGCCAATCTTCCCAAAACTGCATCTTTTCCGTCAATAATTTTTATACTCATTGTGTTAAAACCTCAATATCTTTTGCTTTTGGATTCTTTTTAATTTCTTCAAGGATAGTTGTAGCATCGCATTTAGCATTTAATAATTTTTCATGAGCCTTTTCAGAAAAACTTAATGCAGCAATTTTAAATTTTTTATGAATTTCGCCTAAAGAAAGAATTTTTCCAGGAACAATTAATGTTTTTCCTTCAACTGTCCGAGTATCTAAATCTTTAATGTTTAAATCTAATCTTTTTCTTCGCGGACCTGATAAAATTCCGGCAACTCTTTGCCATTCAGGATTTTTTTTTGCTAAAATAATTGTTTCAACTAATTCTGAATTAGTTTTCTTTTGTAAATGTTTTTCGATTAATGTTTTTGATTTCATTTTATATCTTAACGAGAAAAGTTTTTCCCGCTCTACGCGATTAACTCGCAGGTTAAAAAACTCACGAAATAATGGTTTATAAAACTTCTGATTAATTAAAAATTTTTAATTTTAAAAAAAACCGAATGCTCCAATAAACAAATTAAAATAAGCTTGCAAATGGGTCAAGGATCAAAGATTTTTAAAAAATCGATAATTTCCTCATAAACCTTTAAACTTCTTTGAAATTTTAAATAAAAATTATAAAAAAATTGATTTTTTGGTTAAAATTTGTCTAAAAATTAAGCAAAAAGTGAGAGTTGCGTGAGTTTAGTCATTTATAGTTTAAATAATTAAATTAGAGGATATATTTTATTGATTTTTTAGATAAATGTTTTTTTAGGCAAATAAAAGGTTTTAGAAGGAAAAGAGAAACAAAGAAGTGAGTTTTAAATAAAAATCTTAATTGGAAATCTTCAAAAAATAAGCCCATAATAGTTATCTCGCTTACCGAATATGTAAATCTAGAAATTGGTAGTTAGAGATTTTATAATCCATTAAATTATTTTCAAAACAATTATTTCCAATTAAATTTAGTTCATTTCAAAATATTTTAAAAATTAAATAAATTTATTTTAAATTTTTTAATTTTAGAAAATATTTAATTTTTATTTTTATTTTTTTGTAATTTTTATTTTTTATTATCTTTAAAATTTCCTTAAAAAAAGTTTATATCGTCTATAATTTATATAAAATTTTAATCAATAAATTCACATCACTGTTTAAGATGCAAATTTTTTACAGATAGTAAGCTTTTTAAGTAAACATTTTCTTAAGTAATTCATGGTAAAAGGATTATATCATTATCTAAGAGAAGCCTGGAAAAAACCCGACGCAAAAACTCTTAGAGAAAGAATGGTGGAATGGAGAAAATTAAATGTTTTCACCAAGATGGATAAACCATTAAGATTAGATCGGGCAAGAGCTTTAGGTTATAAAGACAAAAAAGGATTTGTAATAATTAGAGTAAAAATAGAAAGAGGGGGACATAAAAGACCAAGACCAACCAAAGGAAGAAGAAGTAAAAGAATGCATACGAGAAAAACTCTTAAGATGAGTTATAAATGGATTGCAGAACAAAGAGTTGCAAAAAAATTCACAAATTTAGAAGTATTAAATTCTTACATGATTGGTAAAGATGGTATAAACTATTTTTTCGAAGTAATTTGTGTTGACCCTTCCAGACCTGAAATTAAAAATGATAACGTAATTAATTGGATAACTAAACCGGCAAATACAAAAAGACCTCAAAGAGGTTTAACATCTGCTGCGAAAAAATCAAGAGGATTAAGAAATAAGAGCCCAATGTCAAAAGTTAGACCAAGTGTAAGAGCAGGAAAAGGAAGAGGAAAATAAGGATGAAATCTATTGATAATCTTTCAAAAGGAGATTCTATCGCATTTGGATTCAATGATAATGGGGGAGAATATAATGACCTCATTGTTCGGAAGATTACAGATTTTTATGAAGAGGGGGTTTTAGTCCATGTAGTTCTGTATGGTCGTAAATCATTAAACTTATCTGTTAAAACAGAAGATATATTGGCAATTAGAAATGATAAATCTGGAACAGGAGAAATAAAGTATTGTTCTGGAAAATATGATATCTTTAATCAAGAGAAAATTACTGAAATTGAAAAAAGAAGAGGAAAATAAAATGGGTTTATTTAGTGAATCTCATGCATATGTAAGTGCTAAAATGCTTGAAAAAATCTTAAAAGATGGCATAAAAACTAAAAATGAAGAGATTATTTCTTTTCTAAAAGAAAATGTTTATCCTCTTTATGAAGTTGAGTTAGGGGAAATTTTTGGAGCTTATAAAGAAGATAGAGAAGTTGTAAAAATATATAGAAAAAATAATTCTTTAAAATGATTCCTGTTGGGAATATCAAATATAAAAATTACAATACTCTTGTAAAAATAAGTAATTCTGTAAAAAAATTATTAGAGGAGGTTAATCTTGATTTAGATCTAACAAAAAGATTTCCAAATTCAGAATATTTTTATGAAAATTTTTTATTTTTAAAACCTCACTTAAGAAAACACAAAAATTTTGAATTAATTTATCTTGATGTTTTTGAAGATGACAGTACTTGTCCTTCGCTGGAAAAAATTAAAGAAAATCTCTCTTGTGAAATTTTGCTTGATGGTTCATTAAAGAATTTTGAATCAGGTAAAATGATTCGCTGGATTGTTGTTGAAAATGAGATAAATCTTTTTAAATGAATTTAGCATTTTATGTTTATGACAAAAACAATTGATGAATTATGGGGTGAACTTTTTGATATTAAAAATAAAGTTTGTAAAAATGTTATTTCAGAAAAAGATGCCGAAAATTCGTTTCAAATACTTGCAGGCGACATAATCAAAGAAGCAAAGCAATCAAAAATAAAAAAAGATTATTTTCAATTATCAGACATATTTTATCATTGTGAAGAAGCCTTGTTATACAACTATGGTTCTAGCCATAAAGAAATCTTTCCAATTTTTTCCAAAGAATTCTTCAGATAATATTTTCAAATTTCTCGGTATAAAGTGATAAATTTATCCCATTTATCAAATAAGATTTTTAAACAAACTTTTGTTCTAAAAGAAATGACAAAAACAATTGATAACAATCTTGAAGAATCCAGATGGCTAAAAAAAATTAATAAAACTGCAAAACCTTTTGGTGAAAGATATCTTGGAATCGGGTTTCAAGAAGAAGGACGGAAGGCTAAATTAAAACAACTTTCTGCTGATATTGTAGAAAAAGCAAAAGAAGTAAATACAAATAAAGAATATGAGGCATTAAAAGAAGTATATCTAAAATGTTTCTATGATTTAATTCATATTTATTGGACTCCTGCTTGTGATTTTCCTTATAGAAAAAAGAAATAAATAGACCATAAAAATCCATTCTCCAAAATGTATATAAAAGAAAAATAATTTAATCTTCTATGGAGAGGACATTAAAAAATTTAACAAAAGCTTTCATTGGTGAAAGTATGGCAAGAAACAGATATACTTTTTATGCAAAAATTGCTTCTAAAGAAGGTTATGAACAAATTTCTGCAATTTTCTTAGAAACAGCCGAGCATGAAAAAACTCATGCAAAAAGATTATTTGAACATATTCAGGAATTAAAAGAAAAATTAAGTGATAATGAAAAAATTATTGTAGAGTCAGAAGTTCCAACAACCTATGATACAACAATTGAAAATTTAAAATCTGCAATTAATGGAGAACACTATGAACATTCTTCAATGTATCCCGAATTTGCAAAAATTGCAAAAGAAGAAGGTTTGCATCAAATTGCAATAAGATTAAGTGCAATAGCAAAAGCAGAAAAGCATCATGAGGAAAGATATATTAAATTATTAAAAGAATTAGAAAAAGAAACTATCTTTAAAAAATCTAAAGAAAAAGAGTGGGTCTGCAGAGAATGTGGTTATACACATACTGGAAAAGAAGCCCCATTAAAATGCCCTTCATGTAATCATGAACAGGCATTTTTTCAACTTAGATGTGAAGAATATTAATTTTAAAAACATAGATAGCATCCTATTAGAATTAAATGACAAATAAAAAAGAAATTTACAAGTGTAATGTTTGCGGAAATATTGTAGAAGTTTTACATGACGGAAAAGGAACACTCGTGTGTTGCAATCAAAACATGGTTCTTCAAAAAGAAAATACTATGGATGCTTCTATTGAAAAACATATTCCAATAATTAAAAAAAATATTGTAAAGGTAGGCTCAATTGAACACCCTATGGAAGAAAAACATTATATTGAATGGATTGAAGCAACAGGAGAAAAAGGAGAAGTTTCAAAAGTTTTCTTAAAACCAGGAATAAAACCCGAAGCAGAGTTTTGCTTTAAACCAATTTCTGCAAGAGCATATTGTAATTTGCATGGATTATGGAAAAGTAAATAATTTAGATTAATAACAAATTACTATCTATGGTATCCAAGGATGTTCATAAAGATGCCACCGAACCGCAATTCTAGGAAGATTAAAAACTTCAAAAGTATCGTCTTTTGAAGTCCCAGAAAATTTAATTCTACAAATTTTCTGAGGAAACCAAGGGGTTCACATTCCATGTGATATCCAAGAAGGCTCAAAAAGATGCCACCCTTCCAGACTTCGAGGAGGGTTAAAGACTTCAAAAGTATCGCCTTTTGAAGTTCCAGAAAATTTAATTCTCCAAATTTTCTGAAGGAACCAAGGGGTTCACATTCCATGTGGCATCCCAGGAGGCTCAAAAAGATGCCACCCTTCCAGACTTCGAG
>DUKY01000018.1 GCA_013329055.1 Nanobdellota archaeon | reverse complement strand
TATTTTTCTTTTGTTGGGATTATTTCGTTTTATATTGTACAAAAGAAAAGTTAAAGAAATTTGATTTTTAGAAAATTTATTCTTTTTTTAATATCTTTGCTTGAATTCCCTCTTCTTCGCATAATTCAACAAATTCTAAAGCATCTTCTTCGCTTCCAACAATACTCCCATAATGCATTGGTATTGCAATGGTTGGTTTGATAATCTTTGCAGCTTCACAAGCTTCTTCAGCACTCATAGTAAAACGCCCCCCAACCGGAAGTAAAGCAATAAACTTTTTTCCTTCTTGTTTATAACCTGTAAGTTTTTTCATCTCTGGAATGAGGTCAGTATCCCCAGCATGATAAATTAGTACATCATGCATTTTAATTAAATAACCTACTAAATCCTCGTCTTTTGCATGAAAATGTTTATTGATATTATATGCAGGAAATGTTGAAATTTTAATCCCTAAAACATCTAATTCTTGTCCCGGTTCAACAATTTCAATTTTTATAGGAGTATCAAATCTTATGATTTTACTTTGTGAATCTGCAGTTAAAATAATTTTAGTTCCATCTTTGACAATCTTTTGAATATCTGCAAAACTGCAGTGATCATAATGCCCATGAGTAATTAATATTAAATCTGCTTTAACCAAATCTTCTTTAATGTTATAAGGATCAATGTAAATAACTTTTGAATTAGTTATTAAAAATCCAGAATGACCCAGCCATTTAATCTCCACGTCACCTATTTTCATATATCCTTTTCGCAAAATTTACTTTTAAATATTTCTAACTATTTTAGGATGTTTTTTTTGAATGTATCCAGATCTTTTTTCATAAAACTAGCCCCGCTTGCCTTTGCATGTCCTCCGGCAACTGCATTTTCTAAACCTTGAATTCCTTTTTTCAAAAATTTGTCTAAATCAATTTTACCACTTTGGTTTCTTGCACTAATTTTAATCATATCCTCTTTTGGTGTAGAAAGAATTATTATTTTATTTTCATCTTCATTGGAAAGAATACTTGAAACAATCGAACCAACATTAAATTTTGGTTCCGAGAAATAAAAATATAAATTTTTATCAGGATAATATTCTGCATTTTGATGAAATTCTCTAATTGTTTTTTGAATTTCATCTTCAACAATTTTTTCATATTTTTTTAATACCTCTAAATTACCCTCTTTGACTAAATTATAAACTTCATGCAATTTTCCATGAAAATAAATTATTGCATTGCCAATAGTGATTGTAATTTTTCCAGGAATTGATTCCATAATCTTTTCTTCTGTTGTTTTCGGGTAAAACTTTTGAATGAATTCTAAGCTTTCCTTTTTTTGATAAGCATAATCAGCAATAATTGCACTGCAAATTAACCATTTATATTTTTCTTCATTAATAACCCCTTTACCCAATTCATAAACAATTTGTGATGCACATTCTCCCTCTTTAGAACCTGATTTTGTTTTCAAAATATTCTTATAATTCTTTACATCTTCCATTATTGGATGATGGTCAATCATAAAACTCTCAAATTCATTATTTAATCTTTTAAAACCTTCTAAATCTGAATTTTCATTTAAATCTGTTAAAATTATTCTTGTAATTCCTTTTTCTTTTAATCCCTGAATTCTCTCAGAATACATATCTTTTTTGTAAGTTAAAAAATCAACAAAACTTTTTTTTAAATTTTTCGAACTTAAAATTTTTTCAGTAAAAATTGCACTTGCAATTCCATCTAAATCATTATGAGTTAAAATAGCAATTTTATCTTCTTGATTAATTGAATTTAAAAAATCAAAAAAATATTTCTTTTTTCCGATAACAAATTTCATAAAATAATAATTGATTAACTCTTTAAAAAATTTTGTAATTAAAGAAAGACCTTATATTGTAACTCATTTTTTTTATCAAAAACATCATAGCCTTTAACAAATTCATGTTTTATATTTTTTGTTTCATCTCTAAATATTTTTTTATAATAAATTTTAATTATTTCTCCTTCTTTAACTCTTCCATCATCTTGAATCCATTGTATGCCTTCTTGGTTTTCTAATTTTAATTTAAGAAAACTTTTACCACTGGGAGTTTTTTTTAAACTAGAAAATAGAACAATCCCTTCAATTATTGAAAAATTATTTTTATCTCTTTCCATGTTATGTCTAAAAAATTATTCTTAATAAAGATTATTGAAGTGAATTATTCCCTTTCCATTCATCCATTTTGCCTGTTTTTAACTTTTTTTCAAGAATTTCCATCTCTTCATAAATCCCTTCAATTAAATCATAATCTTTAGCTTCTTCTAAATTAACCCATTTAAAATCTGTGAGTGCCGGGCATAATTTTATCCTGTCTGTTTTTGGTTCTGCATAAAGGCTGACAATTAAACATGGGATTTTATCTGAACGAATATAAATCATACTCGTAATATATCCAATATTTTGTATTTCAAGCCCGACTTCTTCCATAAATTCTTTTTTCAATAAATTTTCTAAAACATTATACCAGTGTTCACTAGTATCTTTTTTCCTCAAAGCATAATCCAGAACTTCTAATTTCCCCCCGGGAACAGTCCATTTATTTGGAAATGCTTTTTCCCATTCTGCCCGTTTAGCAATTAAAAATTTTCCGTCCTTTACAACAATACCTGTAACAGTAACATAATGCATAAGATTTTTATCAACCATGAAAAATTTCAATCATGATTATATTTAAATAGTTCCTCAAAAAAATTGAGTAATGGAAGAAAAAATATTATCTGCATTTTTATATAATAAAAAACTAAAATTTAGCGAAATAGAAAAGTCTGTTAAAACTCGGTCAAATAAATTAGCATATCACATAAAAAAATTAGAAAATCAAGGTATCTTAATTAAAGAAAAAGAATTTTATTCTCTTTCAGAATTTGCTCAAAAAATTATTCCCTATCTCTCTTCAAAACAATCTGCATTACCTGTAATTTTAATTGCAATAAAAGAAAAAGAAAAGGTTTTTTTAATAAAAAGAAAAAAAAGACCTTTTCTCGATAAATTATCTTTGCCTGGAGGAAGGTTATTAGTTGGCGAAGAAATAAGTGATTCTGTAAAAAGAATAATGAAAGAAAAATTTTCAATTAATGCTAAACTTTCAAAAATAAATTCGGTAAGTCTGGAGCATACAATAAAAAACAAAAAAAAGATTCATTCGTTCTTATTAATTTTTGTAACTGCAACAACAAAAGATAAAATTAATTATTTAACATTAAACAAAAAAGAAATGATAACAAGCGATTATGAACTAATCAAAAATAATCTTAATAAAGAAATAAAAATAAATACTTTTTTAACTGATTTGTAATTTTTCAATGCTTCTTGCGATTTGTAACATCTTTTCATCTTGGAACTTATCACAGGCAATTTGCATTCCAACAGGAATTTTATTTATTTCTCCGATAGGAAGTGATAAAGCACAATTACCCACAATATTCATCGGTGAAGTCAATGCATCATATTCAAACATTTCTTTTGAAGAGATTTTCTCTCCAATTTTATGAGGTAATCTTGGAACAACAGGAGAAATAATACAATCTACTTCCTTGAAAATATTTTCAAATTCTTTCTTAAGTAATTCCCGAGCTTGAAGAGCTAAATGATAATTCCTTCCCTGATGCTCTGCTTTTGTAATCTCGCTTCCCCCTAAAATTCTTCTTAAAACTTCTGGACCGCATGCTTCTTCAACTTTTTTGCCATAACGTCTTCCATCAAGTCTTCTGGTTGCAGAATAAAATTCAGTATAAACAATTGGAAAATACGTAGCAATTGCCAAATCTAAATGAGGAATGCTAATTTTTTTTAATTCCCAATTATATTTCTTGCAAAATTGTTTTGTTTTTTCATTTATTAATTTTTGTATTTCTTTATTGCTGATTTCAAAATCTAATAAACCCACAATAATTTTCTTCGGAATTTCTTCAACTTTTTTTAAATTAATCGATTTTGATTTTTCAGAAATTGAATCGCATTCATCATAGCCTTGAATAACACTTAACAATAATGCTGCATCTTGCACATTTTTTGTTAATGGTCCGATTTGATCAAAACTCATGCACATATCAATTAAACCATATCGTGAAACAAAACCATAACTCGGTTTAACACCAACTACCCCACAGTGTGATGCCGGAACTCTTATACTCCCTCCTGTATCGCTTCCAAGAGCCATATCACAAAAATTAGCTGCAACTGCTGCACCGCTACCTGAAGAAGAACCTCCGGCAACTAATTCAATCTTAACCGGATTTTTTGTAGGACCAAATGCTGAAGTTTCTCCGCTCCAACCGCAGGCAAATTCGTCGCAGTTAGTTAATCCTAATATAAGTCCATCTTCATCTTTAATTTTTTTAACAACAGTAGCATCATAAGGTGCTTTATAATTCTCTAATACTTTAGACCCGCAAGAGATATGCATTCCTTCAACATTAATATTGGCTTTTAAGACAATAATTTGCCCCGCAAGTTTTCCGGCATTGCCTTTAGCAATTTTTTCATCAATCTTTTTGGCTTCTTCATTTATGTTTGGATTTAATTCTAAAATAGCATTTATTTTGTTGCCATTTTGGTCGTTCTTTTTTATTTCTTCTAAATATTTTTTTAATTTTTCGACGGTTTTCATTTTTTCTTCAAAACCAAAATATCTTGGTCTTTATTTATCCCTTGTTTATTAATTGCATAATTTTTCCAATCTCCAATAAAAACCTCAAAGCCTTGTTTTTTTGCTAACCTTTCGATTGTTTTTTTAGAATAATAATATTTAGTAATCTCTGCCCCGGGGATTGTTCCTCCTTCGGGGTTTCCAGATTCCTTAAAAAATTTTAATCCAAATTTATCTCCATCTCGCAATTCTATTGTTTTTCCATATGGAACTTCTTTTCCATTATATGTATATCTAACATTTGTCGAATGAGATTTTAATTCATCTGTAATGCTTAAGTCTGAAACAAAAGAACCATTAGGCATAATTTTTTGAGCCAAAAGAGTAAATAATGTTTTAGGGTCTTTAATATGATCAAAGGAATATTTCATAATTGCAATATTCAATTTATTATTCTCCAATTGTTGAAGATAATTAAAAGCATCATTTTCAACAAAATTAATTACTTGTTTCATTTCAGGATTTTGTTGTAAATATTTTTTTGCTAATTCTATCATTAACGGAGAAAAATCAACCCAATCAATTTGTCCTTTCGGTTCTTTTAAAAGTTCATTAAATAATAGATTATATCTATCTGTACGTGCTCCGGCTCCTAATTCACTAATATACCAAGGTCTTGAAAATTGTTTAAGTTCTTGAAGAGAAATTCTTTCAAGAATTTGTGCAACAGCAATATTTGAAGGGTTTTGTTGATGTTCTACATATTCTTTTAAAGGTTTTTTTTCAAAATACATCCCAGTATGTTTATTTTGTATTTTCATTTAATCTCTCCTTTTTCTATTAAAAATTCAATATTAGGTGCAACTTTATATTTTCCTTCTTTGATGTCTTCAATCTTTAACCAATAGACTTTATGCTTATTATAATCAAAACTTTCAAATGTTTCTGGAGCTTTTTCCAGTTCTGATTTAAAATGATAAAGTGAAATCTTTACTTCCTCTTCTGTTCCAGGTTTTTTTGACAAATATTTTGTGGATAATTGATTCTTAATTTTTCCGTCTAATCCTGTTTCCTCTTTCAATTCTCTAATTGCACATTCTTCTAAACTTTCTCCCTCGACAAGTTTGCCCCCGGGAATTTTATAAAAGTCATCTTTTCCATCGTGACTCACAAGTAATCGTCCTTTGTATACAATCACTGGACCCGATGCAATAATCTTTTTTATTTCACTTACCATATCTTCTTCTCCGCAATAATTGAATCCTTGCTTTTTTCAGGAGCATTTTCAAACATAATTTCTTTATTTAAATCAAGAGGTTTAGAGTCATTTTCTTCCCTCTCCCCTTTATTCCTCTGTATTATTGGTTTATCTTCGTTTAATTTAACCTTAGAAAGTTGTTTAGAAAAATCATCAATAATTTTATTAGCCTGTTTTCTAATATCTTCTTTTTCTTCTTCTGTAACTTCATGCCATAAAAAATCCATATTTCAATTAAATTAATAAGGTTTAAAAGATTAATGTTAAAGCTCTTCAACTAATTTATTTGTCGTTAAATTTATTAGTCCTTTTTATTTATATCCCTTATGAAAGAAGCACGAAAATTTTTGATTTATATTCTTATTTTTTATGTATCTTTCTTTTTAATTGCATTTTTGAATCAAGAAAGAATTGAGAATTTTATTGAAGAAAAAATCAAAGATGGAGGATATTTTTTTGTTTTTTTCTTTAGCTTTTTAATGGACGTATTAGATCAGCCAATTGGTCCGGAAGTTCCCGGGATAATTGGTGTTCTTTTCAATTTAGATTATCTAATAGTATTTTTATTCTGTGCAATTGGAAGTTTAATCGGAAGTTTGTTCAGCTTTTCTTTTGGAAAATATGTATTATCCAGTAAAATTGGAATACTTTGCAAATCTAAAAAATATAACAAACATTGCAAAACTTTTAAGCGATATGGGAATATCAGTCTATTAATTGCATCACTTACGCCTGTTCCTTATGTTCTTTTTTGCTGGCTTTCTGGAGCTTTTAAAATGAAATTAATCAATTTTTTTATTTATGGTATAATTCCCAGAACAATAAGAATTTTTTTAGTTTTAATAGCAATAAAATTTTTCTTATAATTTTCTAAATCCAATCCCCTAATCTTTTTTGTGCCTGAATGTTATTTAATAAAATACTTCTCTTAAAAATCTCTTCGGGATTAAATTGATGTTTGATTTCACTAATTTTTTTTGTACTTAATAAAAGTTCTTCCTTATCCTTAAATTTCATGCTTCTATTTTCAAATGCCTTATGAACGCTTTCACGCACAACCCATACTCCCAAAGAAGCCCAATATGTAGGTTTTTCAAGTCTTATAACTAAAACACTTGCTTGCCGTTGAATTTTGCTTAAATATTCAAGGATTGGCAATCTCGTAGCATAATACCCCCCCTGAGTATTCGACGCATAATCTTTTCTGCCATGATAATTTTCATAATCTGTTGAAGCCTTTATTTCTGAAGATAAATTCCAAGAACTGCCCGGCAAATAAAGTTCAAAAAGTTCAAAACTCCAAATATCCGGAAATAATAAAATTAGATAAGCATTGCCCAAAAATTCTCCAAAGAATAATTCATAATCTTCTACCCATTTATAATTTTTAATATCTGAAATTAATTTCTTGCTGATTATGTCATCTGTCGCAGTAATGCTCCATCTTGTCGGAACCAATTTTTTATTTTTCTTTAAACCTAAAACTCCAACACTTAAAATCTTGCTCAAAGAATATTCATTAAAATTTTTCTTATATAATGTTTGAATGCCCTCTGTTGCTTTTATCTCATCATTCATAACTCTATCAACCATTTTATGAACCTTAACATTTGAAGTTATTTTTGCTTCCTTCAATTGTGCTTTCATACCATGCGGAGTCAGAACTCTGTCAACTTTTTTATCCAAATTTAATCTATTTTTTAATTCAATTTCAATATCAACAGGTTTAGAAGCAATTGCAATTTCTTGTGCAATATTAATTAATTTATTGCTTAATTTTAAATCTTGGACTTTCGTCTGAAATTTTGAATTTAAAAGTCCTTCTCTTAAACGAATTACATCCTGAATCTCAAAATTATTTTTTGACCAAAATTTAGCATCATCATAAACCCAAGCATTTTCATCTTTTTCTAATGGAGATAAAATTCCAACATTTACCAAAGGGTATTGAAGTTTTGAGCCAATAAAAACACTCGGAGGAGAAATACTGTCTATCTTTGAAAGATTTTTAAAATTTTGAACTTTAAATCTTGTTTGTGCAATTTTCTTTATAACTTCAAATTTAATATTATCCGGCATAAACTACAAAAATTTTAAGAGTATTTATTTTTTTAGAACCTAAAATTCTCTATCTATAAATAATATAAAATATTATAAATAAAAGCCCCTTTATTTTTTAATTAATATGTGCCAAACAATGAATTTATCCCATGAGCAATTAGCCATAAACAAAAGGATTGATATTGCTCAAAATGATATTAATCGATGGAACCCCCGAATTTTAGAGAATATGCTTGATGATAATCTTTGGATTGGGATTATTGAATTTCCCGGTGATAACGGTATTTTTATTGATTATACCACTAAGTTAGACACAACTCCACGGAATTATTTAGATAATCATGAAAAACTTCTTGATATTTTTACTGACCCAAAATATGAATGGAGTAATTGCTAATAAATTAAAATGACTGATTATGAATATTTAACCCGAATTGCAAATTATCTTCAGGAAATTCAAAAAATTGATCCTTTTTTAGGAAAATTAATTGAAAAAGATAATTCTTTTTTTGGTCTTGTAATTTTAGATGAACTCTTTGGGACAACGAATTCAAATAGTATTATTATTGATCATCAAATGCCTATCCCTTCAGAATCTAAAGTTTATCTTTCTTATCTTGAAATGATCTTAAATGATTTTGCAAATCCTTCTACAAAATTTTCTTTTGGGAATGACAATTATACCGAGATAAATTATGGCATTGAATATCATGCATAATTTAAAAAATTAAATTTTATACTCTATGGATAAATATTATTTAGAAATGATTGAAACAGGTTTGAATGTTGTGCAAAATCAAGAGCCTAAATTAGCAAAAATAATAAAAAAAGAAAATTTATTTTTTGGTTTTGTCATTCATGAAACATTTGAAGATTTAAAAAGTTCTAGTCTCTTAATTGATTATACCAAAAAAATGCCTAATGATATTCAGGAATATGAATCTCTTTTCAATTCTTTTGTTAAAAGTATGCTTCCTCCTAAAACCAAAATCTCCTACAATGGAATTACTCATGAATTTAATCTGTCTCGGGAGTATAATGCCTAATCTTTAACAAACTTTAAATATCCTTTTTCATCATAAAAATAATGGCAAAAATTGACTTAGTGAAATTACAAGAAAAAAGAACTCTTATTAAAGATATTTTTGACAAAAAAAACCAAGTAGTAGAATTTGCTGGATGGGTTCATAACACAAGAGATTTAAGCAAAGTAAAATTCCTTGTAGTAAGAGATATCTCAGGGTTAATTCAAGTTACAGGTATAAATGGAAAAACCCCAAAAGAAATTTTTAATGATATGGAAAAAATTCCGCGAGAATCTGTCGTATATGTTAAAGGTCAAATGGTTGATTCAAAACAGGCTGTAGGGGGCAAAGAAATTAATCCTACAGAATTAATTGTTATTTCAAAAGCAGAAGATTTACCGATAGATGTTTCAGATTTTTCTAAAACCGAATTACCTAAACGTCTAGATTATCGGTTTGTAGATTTACATCGACAAAGAACTCAGGCAATTTTTAAGATTCAATCCACCATTGGTGTATCCTTCAAAGAGTATTTTGTAAATAAAGGATTTATGGACGTGCATTTACCCTCAATTATTGGTGCAAGTTCAGAAGGTGGAACTGATTTATTTAAAGTAAAATATTTTGAACAGGATGCATTTTTAGCACAATCTCCTCAATTATATAAACAGATGGTTGCCTGTGCTGTAGAAAAAATTGTAACAATTACCCCTGTTTGGAGAGCTGAAAAACATAATACTGTAAGGCATCTTAATGAATGCCGACAAATGGATATTGAAATTGCATTTGCAAATGCAAAAGTTGTGATGAAAGAAATGGAAGGAGCAGTAAAATATATTGTAGAGCAGGTTTTAAAGAAAAATAAAAAAGAATTAGAATTACTGGATGTAAAATTAAAAATTCCGGACATAAAATACATGAAATTTTCTGAAGTTAAAGAATTAATGGATAAAGAAAAAGTTGAATGTGGCGACGATGATTTAAGTGGTGCTTCTGAAAAAAAGCTTGATGAATTATTCCCCCATACATTAGTTTTTGTTTATGACTGGCCAATGATTGGAAAACCATTTTATATTATGCCTAAAGATGAAAATGCAAATTCAAAATTAAGTGAAGGTTTTGATGCAATCTATCGGGGAATGGAAATCAGTTCAGGAGGGCAAAGAATTCATATACCTGAATTATTAGAAGCAAGATTAAAAGCTAAAGGATTAGATAAAAAAGATTTCAAAACTTACATAGATAGTTTTAGGTTTGGTGCTCCCCCTCATGCAGGATGGTCGATTGGAATTGAAAGATTCACTCATGTCCTTTTAGGATTAGCAAATGTTCGGGAAGCATGTTTATTCCCTCGTGATAGGGATAGATTATCCCCTTAGATAATTCAAACTATATTTTATTTTATGACAATTATTTAAAAGATGAACTAATTGTATAATGTATGACTTCTGAGAAAATCCAAAATCCGCAGATTTATACTATTGGGAGTTTTGAAAATGATGGTTGGAGAGATTTAATGATTAATCGACTAAGAAATTTTAATTTTAATGATCCTCGAAACCACAAGCAAAGTTCTATTGCCCGATTAGATTATGAAGATATGAACGCCGCAATGAATTCTGATATTGCTTTAGTTTATCTGCATTCTGGCAGAAGAGCTGGGACAATGTCATACTCCGAATTGGGTGGAGCAAGAGCAAAAGGCAGATGTATTATAGCCGTTGATAAAAACGAAGAAAAAGACTCTTTGATAAAAAAAATTGCCTCTCATTATTATTCAACTGAGGACGGAGTAATTGATTTGATCGAAAATAAAAAATATTTTTCAAAATACCCTTCAATTAAAGCAGTTGATAAAACAAAATCAAAAGATAAATATAAAAATATTTTATTTGCAGGAGATTTAACGTCGATGGATTCGTTAATTAATGACATGGCTAAAATAAAAAATATTTATCTTGGAAAAACTTTATCGCCATTAGTAAATTTTTCAGATAAAATTGATTTGATTATTGTAAACTTCGATGAAGGAAGACTTCATGATACTTATGGGCTTTTTTATATGGGTATCGGCTATGCAACAGAGACGCCGATTTTAGAATTAGAAGGTAATACTATCCCATATCCCCCTCTTATGGGTTTAGCAAGAAGGGTTTTAATTGGTCCAAAAAGATTTGATTATGCTAAAGATTATTTAACTCATCTGGAATCTCAACATATCGACGATGAAGCACTGATTTATTATCAATTAATGAAAAAATATAATTTTACTAGTAATATCTAAAAAATTATATTGAATTATCTATAACTTTAAAAACTCTTTTAATCTAAAATTTCTATTAAAAAAAGGAGTGAAAAAAATGGCTAAAAAATGTATTTATTGCAATACTGAAATCTCTGATTCATCGGTAATTGATTTTTGTGATCGATGCGGAGTAGGTGTTTGGGGGCAAAAAATGTTTCAAACAATAAAAAAAAGCATGGAAGAAGCAAGAGATAAGGATGATTTATGCTCTACTAATACTTCTCCAACAATTCTTCCCAAAAAAAAATTTTAAATAGAGATTAAACTTTTTGGATAATCTTTGATTTTTCAAAAAAATTTAATAAAACAAAGTTTTTTAAACCACATATTTTTAAAGATAATTATGAGTAAAAGAAAATCAGTAAGAACAAGAGGAAAATTACCATTAAGTAAATATTTCCAAGAATTAGCTCCAGGAGAGACTGTTGCAGTTGTAAGAGAACCTGCGGTTCAATCAGCATTCCCCGAGCGACTTCAGGGAAGAACAGGTTTTGTCGAAACAAAACGGGGTAAATCTTACATTGTAAAAATTAAAGACCAAAAGAAAGAAAAATCTTTTATTATCGATTCAATACATTTAAAAAAAATAAAGAAGATAGAATAAGATGATAAATAATTTAAAACCTTTAAGCATGGCAGAAGCATTAGAATATATCGATGATAGTGAAGCTAATGCTGAAATTAGCAATTTTATCCAAAAATTTACAACATTAAAACCAAAGAAAGCTGTTGAATTAAGGGAAAAATTAGAAAAACTTGATATTATGAAATTAAAGGATGAATCAATTGTAAAAATAATTGATTTAATGCCTGAAACTTCAGAAGATTTAAATAAAATTTTTGTAGGTCTAAACTTAGATGAAGATGAAACAAAAAAAATACTTGACATTGTTAAGGAATTCAAATAAAGAAGATGGCAAAAGAAGAAACTGCAATAATACTAGAATATTTACCCAATGGTTATCCTTTGGAGAAAAAAATGATGCCTATAGCTCAAGCCATCGGAAAGGAAAATATGACTCTTTTGGAACTTGTGCCTAGAAGAGGTATAAATCTTGAAATTGGTGAAGAAGTTTATATTGGTCAGGGTAAAAGAGATAAAATTTATTACATTCTTGGAAGACTTCATAGAGAAAAATTAACAGAATCAGCAAAAGAACGTTTGCAGGATTTTATTAAAAATATCGTTCAGGAAAAAGAAAAAACATTTATTGAATTTTTTAATAATTCTGACGCAATAAATAAACGAATTCACCAAATTGAATTACTTCCCTGTTTAGGAAAAAAGCATATGCAAGAAATATTAAAACAAAGAAAGGAAAAAAAATTTGAATCTTTTGAAGACATGAAAAATAGAGTTCAAAATCTTCCTGATCCTGAAAAAGCGATTGAAAAAAGAATTTTCCAGGAATTAACAACTCTTGAAAGATATAATTTATTTGTAAGATAAACTTATAAACCTTAAATTTGATAACACTTATAAAATGGAACAAAAAATGGCAGAACAAAAACGTGAAGAAAGAATAGTGAGAATTTTGTCAAAAGATATCGAAGGTATAATGAAAGTTTATCCCGGATTAACAAAAATTAAAGGTGTTTCATGGAGTCTTTCAAACGCAATTTGTAAAGCATTAAAAATTGATAAAACTAAACGAATTGGTACACTAACTGAAAGTGAGATTGCTAAAATTTCTGAATTTATTAAAAACCCCACAGTCCCTGAATATTTATTTAACCGAAGAAAAGATTTTGACACTGGCGAAAACCAGCATCTTGTCGGAAGTGATTTAGATTTGAAAAAAGAATTTGATATTAAAAGATTAAAAAAAATAAAAAGTTATAGAGGAATCAGGCATGCAGCTGGTTTACCATTAAGAGGTCAAAGAACTAAATCTCATTTCAGAACAAACAGACGTAGAGGTTCAGGTATTAAAAAGAAAGGAGGAAGTGCAACAGGAGGAGCAGCAGTAGCAGCAAAAAAATAGCTTTGATTTAAAATGAAAAGAAAACATAAAAATTATTCAAGACCTAAAAGACCTTTTGATAAAGCAAGAATTGATGAAGAAGCAAAAATTAAAAATGATTTTGGTTTAAAAAATAAAAGAGAAATTTGGAAAGCAATTGCAAAAGTTAAAGTAATGAGGGAAAAAGCAAAAAAATTAATTGCTGCAAGTCCTGAAGAACAAAAAATTTTATTTGAAAAGTTAAATAAAATTGGTTTAAAAGTAAATTCTATTTCAGATGTTTTGGCTTTAGATAAAACAGATTATTTAAAAAGAAGACTTCAAAGTGTTGTATTTAATAAAAAACTGACAACAACTGTAAAAGATGCAAGACAATTAATTGTTCATAAAAAAGTTTTAGTCGACGGAAAAGTCGTGGATAAACCATCCTATGCTGTTCCTGTTGAATTTGAAAATAAAATTAGTTTAAAATTAAAAACTAAAAAAACTGCTAATAAATTAAACGAAGAAAAAATTAAATAAAATGACAAAAGAAGAATTAATTATTGAAGAAGAAACAGAACTGGAAGATTCAACCTCAGAGGAATCAAAACTCAAAAAAGAAAAAAAGAAAAAGGAAGTCGAAGCTGTTTTGAATATTTATACTTCTTTCAATAATACCATTGCACATTTAACAGATATGTCTGGTAAAACTATCTCAAAAATTACAGGTGGTATGGTTACAAAACATTCAAGACTAAAAGCAAATCCCACTATTGCAATGTTTATCGCTAAAAGATTAAATGAAGAAGTAAAAGACTTAGGTATTAAATCATTATTTGTAAGAATCAGAACAAAAACCGGAAATCCGGCACCTGGTCCCGGAGCAAATGCAATTCTTAAAAGTTTAACTCGTGAAGGATTCAAAATTCTAAACATACTTGATACTACAAGAACACCAAGAGGTGGTCCAAAGAAGAAAGGAGGTAGAAGAGGACGTAGACCATAAGTTTAAATATCCTTTTTTATCTATTTTTTTATGAAACTAATACAAAAAAACGAAAATCAAATAACTTTTCAAGCAGAAGTTGAAGAAAGTTTAGCAAATGTTATTAGAAGATATGTATATCAAATACCTGTTTTAGCTGTTGATGAAGTAGAAATGATTATGAATGATTCTCCATTATATGATGAAACTCTCGCTCATAGAATAGGGTTATTGCCTTTAGTGACAGGAAAATCAGTAAATTTTAACTCAAAAGGTGAATTAAAATTACATTCAAAAAAAGAAGGAATGGTTTATTCAGGAGAATTAACTGGAGATGTCAAATTAGTTTATGATAATATGCCTTTAACAATTTTAGATGAAGGTCAGGAATTAAAACTTGTTGCAACAATTAAAGCTGGAAGAGGAAGTGAACATTCAAAATTCGTTGCAGGATTAATGTTTTATCGAAATATTGTTGAAATTAAAATTGATAAAGATTGCCCAATTGAAGCTGCTGAAGTTTGTTCAAATCATTCTTTAGTATTAAAAGATGGAAAAGTTGTTGTAGCAAATTCAGATACTTGTGATATTTGTGATGCTTGTACTGAAGAATGCAAGAAGAAAGGTAAAGATTCAATCAAAATTATACCTACAAAAGATTTAATGATAACAATTGAGTCATTTGGTCCAATGAATTATGAAGATATTTTCAATAAATCAATTGATGCTTTAAAAAAAGATTTAGCTGAAATCTCAAAAGTTCTTAAGTAACTATTTTTAATTCTAAATTAGGAAATCTTTTATATAGTTAATTAATTTATTATTTTATTACGCGGAGTTGCCGGAAGAACTCACACACTCACTCGACATCAAGGGTGATTGGGTTTGCTCGTGAATATGCTCGGGTCAAACTAGTTTTCCAGCTCCTCTTAGAAATGCGGGGGTGCCGGAGCGGTCAAACGGGACAGACTCAAGATCTGTTGGCTTAGTGCCTACGCAGGTTCAAATCCTGTCCCTCGCATAAATGGATAGGATTTGAACCCAAGGTTCAAATACTTCAAAAGTAACGCCTTTTGAAGACTTCAGGTTTCCTGAATTTTCAGAGATTTTCAATCTCTGAATTCCCAAAAATTTTTTTGAAATTTTTTAGGACCTGTCCCTCGCATAAATGGATAGGATTTGAATCCAAGGTTCAAATACTTCAAAAGTAACGCCTTTTGAAGACTTCAGGTTTCCTGAATTTTCAGAGATTTTCAATCTCTGAATTCCCAAAAATTTCTATGAAATTTTTTAGGACCTGTCCCTCGCATAAAATGTGTTGAAATAATTTATTTTTAAAAATCATTAGAAATCTTTTTATAGTTTCAATTAGTATTTTCAATATGGTAGTAGGTGTAACATTCTTTATTATAGCTGTATTGATTATAGCTATTTGGGTGATTATTGAAATACAAAGATTAAAGCATAAAATCTTTGCAATTGTCCTCATATTATTAATATTATTCTCTTATATTAGTGCAACAATTATTTTTAGAGGTCAAGATCTTGATTTTAAAACTATTCCCGGAGTAATTGAAGCAAGTAAAATTTATTTCTCTTGGCTTGTATCTGTATTTGGAAATGTAAAGGTAATTACAACTAATGCTGTAAAAATGGACTGGTCCGGTGAAAATATTTCTGTAAATAAAACAGATTCAAAAAAAAATGAAAGTTCTGTTATTAATTCTATTTTTCCTAATAATTAATGCTCTATTAATTATTAGCAATAATGATTTGAGAATGTATCAATCTGAGGACGCAAAAACTTTTTTGAATTTTTATTCAGATTGGATAAATAAAATTTATATTAATGCCCAATCTTTAACCGGAAATATAATTAAACTAAAATGGTTGCCGGAAAGTAATATTTAAATAGTATATATTATTAAATATAATAAGATGGTTAAAAAAAATATTTCCAAAAAAGTTGTAAAAAAGGCAATGCCTAAAAAATCAACTAAAAAATCTGCTAATAAAGAAAAAATTGTTCAAAAATCAATTTCTAAAAATGTTAAAATTGAAAATACTTTAAAAAAGAAGATGAGCATTATAACCAAGAATTTGATTTTGTTCTCTGTAATGTTCCTTTTTTCGGTAGTGCTTTATATAACATCAAGTACTGAAATTTATGAAAATCTTTTTATATTATTATCAATAATGTTCGGTTTTTTGACTATAACATTTTTATTAATAATCTTAATTTCTTTCTTCTTAAGACTTTTTAAAAAGTAAAAAATATAATTTTAATATTTTAATTTCAAGTAAAAATTCTAAATATAATAAAAGCCTCCTCGGAGGATTGAACTCCGGACCTCTACATCTTTGGATTTCCTATAAATTACCAATGTAGTGTTCTACCGACTGAACTAAGAAGGCTTAAAAAAATTAATAATTTATAGTATAAAAGTTTTATCATTAACAAATTTTCAATTTTTGTCAAAAGATTTATATAACATTTTAGATATCATATATTAGTCTAAAATGGTCATTAAATCTCAAGAAAATTCCTTTGGTGCATGGGCTTTTTTAATAGGAGTCATATTAGCCATTATCATCGGATTATCCACCTCTTTAATACCCATTCCTGCTTTAAGAGTTTATAGTGCACAAATTTATGCAATATTAGTTCTTTTAGGATTAATTGTAGGTTTCACTATCCAAGTTTCAGGTAAAGATTCTCAGGCATTTTTATTAGCAGGAGCAATATTAGTTGTAATCAGCAAGTTTGGAATGGAAAGTGTTACAGGCTCTTTAATTGGATTAGGAGTAGGTGATACTGTTTCTTCAGTCTTTGGGGCATTGTTAGTTTTATTTGTTCCGGCAACAATGATCGTAGCATTAAAAACAGTTTTTAATCTTGCGAAGATTTAATCTTTAATTCTTTTTGGAAGAAATTCATAAAGTCCGGTTTTTAAATCCAAATGCCATAATTCCCCTCTATCTGCAAGTCTAATTGTTTCGTGTTTATCGCATAAAGTTTTTAATGCATGTTGTGGATAAGGTCCTAAAACTTCATAATGGCTTGATAATACAATTATATCATTATTAATAAAAGGTTTAATCATATCATCAATTTCACACAACTCCTGATAACTTAAAATTCTCCAATCAATTGGTTGTAATCTTGAATCAATATGATAAGAAGCACCAAGAATTTTCGCTACAGGTTCTATTGTCTCTTGTGCCCTTCTAGCAGGAGAAGAAATTAAAACAACATTATGATAATTATCTGCTATCCTCTTTATTTCCTGAGCCATAATCATTGCCTGAAGAAATCCTTCTTTATTTAAACCCTTAGTTGCTTTATCATAAACACAATGTCTTTCTAAAAAGAAATGTTTCATAGTATTATTAATCACTAAAATTTTATAAAATTTTATGTGATTCTCTTACATATTTTAAATTAATAATTTTATTATTATTCAAATCCATTCTGGGACAGGCAGTATTAACCCATGAATCAATATTAAAGTTTTCAAACTCATTTGTGTTTAAATTATTTGCAATGAATAAATAAGCTTTTTTATCCTTAAGATTATTTTTAAAATCTAAAGCTTGTTTTAAATTTTCTTGCCCCGGTTTTGTTGAAACAAGTATCCCAATATTTTTTGCACTAAGATATCTTACATATGAAGCTTTTTGATTCTTTTTCATATTTTCAATCTGTTCATTAGAAATTTTTTCTAATTTATTATGGTCTAGTAAAAATACCGGTAGATTTGTTTCATATGCAAGAGACACAGCATGAAATTTACCATTACTTATCAAAAGTATTGCCTGAATTTCTTTAGAAAATTTTGGATTACTGCATCCTAAAACCTGTAAAATTATTTTCACATCATGCGTATCTTTTAATCGATTTTTTATCTCAAATGCAATATCCTTAAATTGAATTGAATAAGCAATAGCAATATTCTTTGGAAGTTTTTTCGATAAATCCTTAATAATTAATTCGTCTAATTTTAATTTTGACTTTACAGGTATATATAATGTTTTCATGTTTGAATTATTTTAAGTAAACAAAAAGAGATTTTAAATTTTAGCATGGGAATGCGGAGAGTTGAACTCCGGACACCTTGATCTTCAGTCAAGTGCTCTCCCGCTGAGCTACATTCCCAATAAGTCGAATTAAAAACTATTTTTAAAACCTTCTAAAGNNTAAAATAAAAAATGTAAGTTGGGAATAGGCCACCTTCTGTCAAACTTCGTAATCGAACAGTTTGTGTCAATATTTAACTAAGCGGCTTAATGCCTTGCACCGGTCAAGATGTTCGTTTCATCATATTTAATACTTCTTAACTCCACGCTTGTTTCATTGTTCCGTATTAACTGTGTCGTTTCTGTACCAGAGCTCTACCTTGCAGTAGCCCTTTTTCAAGGATAACCCTTGCTTTAAGCAAGCCTCTATTACGAGGGGTGGGCGGACCTTCCTCAGAACTAAATTTCGATACTTAACGAAATTCGCTTATTTAAAAGCTAAGTTCCGAAATCCAACGAAATCTTAAGATTTCGTGGTGCAAAACTTAAAAAGTTTTAGCATAACTACCCAACTTACAAAATAATTGGTAAGTTTTCCTTTTTAAGACTTTTCTTTTAACATATTACTTTAAAATCTATACTTCACCATAGAAACGTTTAAAATAGAAAGCCACTTTTTTTTTCTATGAAAAAGGTAATAATATTTGCATTAATCTTAATGTTGGTATTCCCATGTATTCTTGGAGTATCATTAAATGTTGAAAAAGAAAGTGCAAATGAAGTTTTAATAATGGGTTTAAATGAACCTGCAGTATTTGATTTAAAAATTACTAATTATGGTGAAGATGATTATTTTCAATTTTACAATCTTTTAGGTTTTTCAATGTTTCCCGTAGGAACAGTTCAAATTGCTCACCTTCAAACAAGACGGGTTGAATTAAAAGTTTCACCAATTGGAGAATTTAATACTCGTGGACCTTACACATTTAATTATTTTATCGTTGGAGAAGACGGATCTGAATCAGAACAAAAATTAAGTTTTAAAGTTGTTGAATTAAAAGACGTTTTTGAAGTTGGAGCAAGTGATATTAATCCTGAAACAAATTCTTTAGATATTTACATTCATAACAAAGTAAATTATGATTTTGAAAATGTAAATGTTCAATTTAGTTCAGCTTTTTTTGAACTGGAAGAAGATTTTTCTTTAGGTCCAAATCAAAGAAAAGATTTCCATGTTGAATTGAATTCAAAAGATTTTCAAAAATTAATGGCTGGATTTTATACTCTTGATGCAGAAGTAAACGTTAAAGATTTAACTGCTGATTTTGAAAGTGTTATTAAATTTGAAGAAAAAGATTTACTTATTACAACTACTAAAGATTATGGTTTCTTTGTAAACACAAAAATTATTGAAAAAGAAAATCAAGGGAATATTATCGCTAAATCAGAAATTTCATTGCAAAAAAATATCATCTCAAGATTATTTACTAGTTTTAATATAGAACCTGATTATGTTGAAAGAACAGGTCTAGATGTAACTTATGGTTGGAATAGAAATATTAAACCTGGTGAAAGTTTAGAGATAGTTGTAAAAACAAACTGGTTTTTCCCAATCCTTTTGGTATTTTTCATTATTGCAGTCGTAATTTTAGCAAAACAATATTCTAAAAGCTATTTAGTTTTAGATAAAAAAGTAACTTTTATGAGGACAAAAGGTGGAGAATTTGCATTAAAAGTTACAATAATGGCTCAGGCTAAACAATATATTGAAAAAGTAAATATTATTGATAGATTCCCTCCTTTAGTAAAAATACATAATATCTTTGGTGGAGATAGACCAGTAAGAATAAACGAAAAAAGTAATAGAATTGAATGGAACTTTGAAAGATTTGAAGCAGGAGAATTAAGAGTTTTATCATATATTATATATTCTAAAGTTGGAGTTGTAGGAAGATTTGCATTACCGACAACAACTGCTATCTTTGAAAAAGATGGTAAAATAAAAGAAACAAGTTCAAATAGAGTATTTTTTGTTTCAGAACAAAAAAAGATAAGAGAAGACGAATAATTTTTTAATATCGATAATCTTAAAAAGAAAAAAATTGTCCTAAATCTGTGAAAATTAACTTACCTAATTATCAATATTAGGTTGGTTAATTGCAATCCCTTCATAGCTTAGTGGTCCAAAGCGTCTGGCTGTAGTTTTACTAAGGTGGATATTCCAGTTACGGAAAATCTCAGAAATTCAATTTTCTGGGTCTTCAAAAAATAAATATTTTTGAAGTTAAATGAAACCCTAAAAGCCTATTCGGTCACAATAAAACAGTGCCCGGAAGATCCCAAGTTCGACTCTTGGTGGAGGGATGAATTATAAAGGGTATCCAAATTGGATACCCTTTTATTTTCTCAAGAATCTAACTCGGTTTAACTCCTATAACTTTTCTTTTCAATTTATTGAAAAATCCCAATTTCGACTACTTCAAATGCACTGTCTTTTGAAGTCCCAAAGAATCTTTGATTCTTTGAGCTTGGTGGAGGGATGAATTA
>DUKY01000025.1 GCA_013329055.1 Nanobdellota archaeon | reverse complement strand
AGGGAACCAAGGGGTTCCTTTCATGGAAGAGTAAATAATTACAAATTATGCTTTAGCTAAGAATCTATTCGTAACAATCTAATTAATAATCTTTTTTGTAATAATTAAATGGCGTATGAATTACCTCCTCTACCATATAAGTATGATTCCTTAGAACCATTTATTGACGAAAAAACAATGAAAATCCATCATGATAAACATCATGCTTCTTACATCCTAAAGTTAAATCAAACATTAAAAAATTATCCTGAACTTCAAGATAAGCCCATTGAAAGTTTAATTCAAGGTCTGGAAGATGTTTCTGAAGAAATTCGAGAATCTGTAAAAAATAATGGAGGGGGTCATTTAAATCATACTTTCTTCTGGAGTATACTAACAAAAAAATTAATTTTCAAAGGAGAAATTTTTAATGAAATTGATAAAACTTTTCAAACTTTTGAAAATTTCAAAGAAGAATTCACAAAATCTGCAATGAATGTTTTTGGAAGCGGTTGGACATGGTTAGTCTTAGACGGCAACCAGTTAAAAATATTAAACACTTCCGGACATGAAAATCCGATTACCCATGGAAAAATTCCCCTTTTAGTAATAGACCTTTGGGAGCATGCATATTACCTAAAATATCAAAATAGAAAAAACGAATACATAGAATCTTTTTTCAATATCATCAATTGGAAAAAAGTAAATGAATTATTTCTAAAATATAAAATTTAAGAAAACAAATCTATGAAATCAATTTGGAATGGAACTTTAAATTTTGGATTAGTTAGTATACCTGTCAAACTATATTCTGCAGTTGAAGCAAAAGGAGTCAATTTTAGAATGCTACATGATAAATGTAAACAGCCTTTAAATTACAAAAAAATCTGTAGCAAATGCAAGGAAGAAGTTGATTGGAAAAACGTTGTTAAAGGAATTGAAATTGGTGAAAATAAATATAAAGTTTTTTCAAAAGAAGAAATAGAAAAATTAAAATCAAAAAAAAGTTCCATAATTGAAATTTTAAAATTTGTTGATTTTTCACAAATAGACCCAATCTATTTTAATGATCATTATTACTTGGTTCCTTCAAAAGAAAAGGAAAAGGCATATTTTTTATTAAAAACAATTTTACAGACCACTGCAAAAGTCGCAATTGGTCGTTTTATCCTGAGAGAAAAAGAACATATTTGCCTGATTAAACCCTATAAAACTGGAATGATTTTAAACACTTTAAATTATGAAAACGAAATAAGAAGCATCTCAAAAATAGAAGAATTAAAAGAAATTCCAAAATTAAAAAAAGAAGAAATTGAATTAGGGACAAAAATTGTAAATCAAATGTATGAAGAAGAATTAGAAATGAAAGAATTTAAAGATACTTTTTCTGAAAAGTTGCTTCAGGCAATCAAACATAAACCAATAAAAATAATAGAAAAATCCTCAAAAGAAATTTTTCATCCAAATTTAGTTGAAGCATTAAAGGCAAGCATAAAATGAAAATCCAGCCGATGTTATGTAAACGCGGAGATAAAAATGACTTAGATAAACCAAATTATATTTTTGAACCAAAACTTGACGGAACCAGAGCAATTTGTTATATCAATAAGGAAATTGAATTAATTAATCGAAGAGGCATTAATATAACAAAAAGATACCCTGAATTCAATTTCCGGCAAAATGTAAATAGTTCTTGTATCCTTGATGGAGAAATAATTGTTTATGGAAAAGATGGAATGCCAAATTTCAATCTTCTGCAAAAAAGAGAACAATTAGAAAAAGAAATTTTAATAGAATTACGTAGCAAAGAAATTCCTGCAACATTTGTTGTTTTTGATATATTAATGAAAGATGGAAAGAATTTAATCAATTATCCATTAAAAGAACGAAAAAAGATTTTAGCTCAAACTATAAAAGAAGATAAAAGAATAGAGATTATCCCATTTACTCAGGATGGAAAAAAGTTATGGAAAGAAATAACCTCTAAAAAAGGGGAAGGAGTTGTTGGAAAAAATTTAGAAAGTAAATATTCCCCTAACGCAAGAGTTTCAGACTGGATAAAAATAAAATTCTTCAAATCAGTGGATTGTGTCTTAATTGGTTTTACTCAGGAAAAAAGAATTATCTCTGCATTTTTGTTAGGGCTTTATGATAATGGTCAATTAAGATATGTAGGAAAAGTAGGAACAGGATTTACAGAAAAATTTTTACAGCAAATATTTAAAAAAATGTCAAAAATAATAATTCCAGATTCTCCGGTTAAAAACTTGAAAAATATAAACGCAAGATGGATATCCCCAAAACTTGTAGGAGAAATAAAATATTTGGAATTTACTAAAGATAAAATCCTAAGAGCCCCGGTATTTTTAAGAATGCGTGAAGATAAAAAACCCAAAGATTGTACATTTAATCAATAGATATACGAATAAAATAATTATTGCGGAAGAGAAATTTGACCGTTATCCAATAATGCACTATAAGTAATGCTTAAATTTTTTGCAAATTGATTTTCTTCTTTTTTTGATAATCCTAAAATTTGAATTCCATCTGGCATCTCTATAAATCTTTTTTGAATAGTATCATAATGAATATATGATGTTATGGCATTCTCTTGGTCTTCAACCACTGTTTCAACGATATATCTATTAGATTCTACTTTTTGGCATTGCAGAGTATTTATCTGAACTTTTGTTCCACTTAAATCAAAAACTATTTTTTCAAGTATCATATCCATTTTAACAGATTATTATTTATAAATTTTTATATAACACATTTGAATTTTATTAAATTGAATTAAAATAAAATGCAAATCACTAAGTGATAAGTATTATATACTTTATTTATCAATTATAAATTAAGAGGAAAATGAGATATCAAAAATTAGCAAAATTATATGAGGAACTTTCTTCAACAACAAAACGTTTGGAGAAAGTAGAAATCTTATCAAAATTTTTTGAAGTATTGCCTAAAGACGACAGCGAAGTAATTTACTTATTGATGGGAAAGATTTATCCTGAATATGATGAACGAAAAATTGGGATAAGCAATCAATTAGTAATTAAGGCCATATCAAAAGCAACAGGAACAGAAATAAAAAAAATTATTCACGAATGGAAAATGCTTGGAGATTTAGGGGAAGTCGCAGAAAAATTTACCTTGCATAAAAAACAATCAACACTCAACTCACATATCTTAACAACTACAAAAGTGTTAGAAAATTTAAGAAAATTACCTAGTTTGGAAGGAAAAGGAACTGTAAATAAAAAATTAGGAATCATCACAGAATTATTAACTTCAGCAGATCCTTTAGAAGCGAAATATATCACAAGAAGTCTGATTGGTGATTTAAGAATAGGAATTCAGGAAAGTACAATAAGAGATGCCTTAGCTTTAGCTTTTTTTAAAAAAGATAAAGATGTTTCAGAAATCATCCAAAAAGCAATAGATAAATCAAATGATTTAGTTGTAGTATTAGAAATTGCAAGGCAAGGAAAAATAAACGAATTAGAAAAAGTCTCCTTGCAAATAGGAAAACCCATTAAAGCAATGCTCGCACAAAAAGCAGTTAACCCAAAAGAAGGTTTTGCTGTCGTTGGTAAACCCTGCATAATTGAATATAAATATGATGGATTTAGATTACTAATTCACAAAAATGATGAAGTGATAACTCTATTTACAAGAAGCTTGGAAAATGTTACAGCACAATTCCCTGAAGTAGTAGAATATGTAAATCAATATGTAAAAGGAAAAACTTTTATCTTAGATTCTGAGGCTGTAGGATATGACAAGAAAACAAAAAAATATACTGAGTTTCAGGCAATCAGCCAAAGAATACGACGTAAACATAACATAGAAAAGTTGCAAAAAGAACTTCCGGTAGAAGTTAATGTTTTTGACATATTATATTTAGAAGGAAAATCTCAATTAGACGAACCTTTTGAAAAAAGAAGTAAACTTTTAAGATCAATTGTAAAAGACACACCTTATAAAATAATTGCATCAAAACAAATAATTACTGATGACGAAGAAAAAGCAATGGAATTTTATAATCAGGCACTGGAAAATAATCAGGAAGGAATAATGATGAAAAAAATGGATGCAGAATATCGTCCGGGAAGGCGTGTAGGAAATATGATAAAAGTAAAGCCAGAAGAAAAAGATTTGGACTTAGTAATAACCGGAGCAGAATACGGGACAGGCAAGCGTTCAGGATGGCTTTCAAGTTTTATACTTTCATGTTGGGATGGAGAAAAGTTTTTAGAAATTGGAAAAGTCGGAACAGGAATAAAAGAAAAAGAAACAGCAGAATCAGGAAATGTTTCTTTCAAAGAATTAACTGAAAAATTAAAACCTTACATAATCACAGAAAAAGGCAAGAATGTAACAATTGAACCAAAAATTGTTGTAGCAGTAACATATCAGGAAATTCAAAAATCTCCAAACTATAATTCAGGATTAGCTTTAAGATTCCCCAGATTTACTGCACTGCGACCTGATAAAAAGCCTGAACAAGCAAATACATTAAAAGAAATTTTAGAAGACTTAAAAAATCAAAAAAGATAATCTCATAACTAATTATTTTTTGGATTTTCTTTTTTCAATTTGTTCTTTAATCTCAAAATCATAAATTCTACCCCTCTTTTCTTTTGCCATCTCTATAACTTCTTCTCGTGTTAAATTTTGATTTAATGAAATAGCAGGAGTGTATTCTCTCACTGGTTTATCAGGATAATACCCTGTAACACTGAGAATCTGATAAGTTATTCTATTACAATTATTACAACTATAAAATACTGTTTTTTCACTAGGTTGGTCAAACCCCAAAGAAAGATCTGTTTCGGCAATTTTTTTATAAGAACAAATTCCTTTCCTGCAGTTGCAACTCCCAATATAACTTTCTCCTAAATCTTCATAACCCTTTCTGCAACTTTGATTATTAGAATATTCAAAACTCATAAAAGATTCACCATTTGTGTCATCAAAATTTTCCAAATCTTTATCTAATCGCATAAAAATAGTATATATTGAAAATTTATAAATATTTATATTTAAAATTATAATAATCTGTTCAATCTTTCTGCAAGAGATAAACCCTTCTTGTATCCCACTTGTTCTTCATTTAAAACAAAAACATCTTCATTAATCGGTCTTATAATCGCACAACTCTCTTTATAAAATTCCTGTGCTGGCGAAGACAACAATTCCAAAAGCTTATCCTTTTCCCTGTTAGTCTTCTCAAAATTTTCTTCTCCCTCACCAAATTGTTCAAAATATTGTTTTTCTAAATCTTTTCTTTGAACCTTTTGTATTGATGGAGCAATATAAATTTTACTTATTCTAGGGGGACTTGCTTCTTCTCCTTCTTTTATATATGTATCATTACCTTCGGTCATTGTATCATTCGTACAAAAATATCCATACTTTAAGTTAAATCCCTGAGGATAATTTTTGATAACATTGTGCAATGCTTCCCCGTTTTCAATTGATTTAATCAAACCTTTTGTTACAAATTCTGAATCTTTTAACCTAATCTTTAAAGAAAGAGTTTGGCATGAATTTGCCTTTGCAAAAAAATAATATCTTTTTTCCATTAGAATTATAATTGATCCTCTTTTAAAATAAATGTTCCGTCATCTAATGGACTTCTGATTGAACAACTTTTAGCATAGTACTCTTTGGCTTTTTGTAGTAATATTTGTTTATAATTTCTTAATTCCTGTTCAAGGATTATTTTTTGTTTTCTATCAAGCTGTTCTATTCCTTGTTTTTGAACCTGACGCATTTTTTTATATTTCTCTTCAAGATTTTTACGAGGAATAACATTTGACGGAGCAATTAAAATCTTCCCGATTTGTGTTGGTCCTTTTTTATTAACAAAAATAATATCTGGAGTTATAATTGCTTCAATTCCTGAAAAATATCCAAACCTTAAAGGAAAACCTTTTTCATAACCAGGAATAACTTCATATAGCGGTTCACCATTTTCAATTCTTTCTAATAATTTTTCTGGATGTTCTGTTAAAGAAATATCCGCAACTGGAAATTTACAAGAATTAGGTTTGCCTAAAAAAGAATAAATTGTTGAATGTTTCATGTTTTCTACATTTCATTAATTATTTATAAAGATTTATGTGCTAAATTAATAAAACTATTCCAATGTTGGATTTTTTTCAGGAGTTTGAGGAATATCCGTTTCTGCATCTAAAACTCTAATTAAATCTGTAACTTTATCTCCCTCGGCAAGTTTAACAATTCTCACCCCTTGTGTTGCACGACCCATAACCCGAATATTATTTAATGTAGTTCTAATAACAATTCCTTTCGCAGTTGTAATAATAATAGTATCTTCATCATTTACAGCGACAGTAGTTACAATCTTTCCAGTTTTATCAGTCACTTTAAGATTAATCACACCTTTGCCTGCTCTTGCAGTTTTTCTGTAATCTTCAATAGCAGTTCTTTTACCATATCCATTTTCACTGATAGTTAATATTGCAGCAGTATCTAAAACTTCTAAACTCACAACTTCATCTCCTTTTCCAAGTTTGATTCCTGTAACCCCATAACTCGCTCTGCCCATTGCCCGAACATCATTACTGTTAAATCTAATTGCCTGACCTTTTTTAGTCGCAAGTAAAACTTCCTGACCTTTTTTAACAACATTAACACCAATTAAAACATCAGAATTATCTAATGGTAAATTAATCGCCTTAACTCCTGAAGCTCTTGGTTTTGAGAAGTGGCTTAATGCAATTTTTTTAACCAGCCCTTTTTGAGTAGCCATGAATAAATCTTCGTTGAAATTTTTAACTGAAATAACATTTGTAACCCTTTCATCTCTTAAATTTAATAAGTTAACAATTGCTTTGCCTTTACTGTACCTTTCTGCTGCAGGAATATCATGAGCTTTTAACCATAATACTCTTCCACGTGTAGTAAAGAACATTAAATTATCATGAGTTGAACAAGTAATTAATTGTTTGACATAATCATCTGTAGAAAGGTTGCTTCCAATAACTCCTTTGCCTCCCCTTTTTTGCTCCTTATATGTTTGCACATCCATTCTTTTGCAATAACCTTTATCAGTAACAGTTACAACAACTTCTTTCTCTTGAACCAAATCCTTTTCCGAAAATTCTCCAATTCTTTTTAGAACAGTTGTTTTTCTTTTATCCCCATAATTTTCTTTTAAGTTCTCAACTTCTTTTTTAATAATCTTTAATACCTCTTTAATATCTCCTAAAATTTTCTCTAATTCCTGAATCTTTAATTTTAATTCTGTTTGTTCTGCTTTTAACTTTTCAACTTCCAAAGAAGTAAGTGCTTGTAATTTAGTTTCTAAAATTGCTTCAGCTTGTTTTAATGAAAGTTTATATTTCTGAATCAACCCTTCAGCTGCTTCTGCTTTATTTTTTGACCCTTTAATTAATGCTATTACACCGTCAATATCCTGAAGAGCAATCATTAAGCCGTCGACAATCTCTAACCTCTCTTTAGCTTTTTTTAATTCAAATTTAGATCTGTTTGTAATAATTATTTTTCTATGCCTGACATATTCTTCCATAACATCTTTCAATGTTAAAATCTTAGGTTTACCCTGAACCAATGCTAAAAAATTAACTCCAAATGATTCCTGAAGTCTTGTATATTTATATAAAGAATTAATAACATATTTTGAATCTGTATCTTTCTTCAGCTCTATAACAATTCTAATCTTTCCTTTTGAAGATTCATCTACTAAACCAGATATGTCTTTAAGTTTTTTATCAGTAACTAATTTTGCAATTGAAGTCATTAATACCGACTTATCAACCATATAAGGAATTTCAGTAATAATAACTGCTTCTTTTTTCTTTATTGTTTCAGTAGAAATCCTTCCCCTCATAATTAATTTTCCTTTTCCTGTTTTGTATAATTCACTCATATTACCCTGAACAAGTCCACCTGTAGGAAAATCCGGGCCGGTAATAATTTTGCAAAGTTCGTCAATAGTAATTTCCGGATTTTCAATATTCGCAATAATCGCATCACAAACTTCTGTTAAATTATGTGGAGGAATATTTGTAGCCATACCTACTGCAATACCTGTAGCACCATTAAGCATTAATGCCGGCAATTTTCCCGGAAGTAATGAAGGTTCCTCGACACTGCCATCATAATTTGGAACAAATTGAACTGTTTCTTTTTCAATATCCTCTAATAATTCAAAACTTAATTTTTGTAATTTTGCTTCAGTATAACGCATTGCTGCGGGAGAATCACCGTCAATAGAACCAAAGTTACCCTGGCCATAAACTAAAGGGTATCTCAATGAAAAATTTTGAGCCATTCTAACCATTGCTTCATAAATAGAACTATCTCCATGAGGGTGATATTTACCCATAACTTCACCAACAACCCTCGCTGATTTTTTTGTTTGTCCTGTAGGTTTTAAACCCATTTGATGCATAGCATAAAGAATCCTTCTCTGAACTGGTTTCATACCGTCTTCAATTGAAGGAATTGCACGAGAAACAATAACACTCATAGCATAATCTAAGTATGCTTTTCGCATCTCTTCTGAAACTTCTGCATTAATTATCCCTTCTTCAACTGGCGGATGTTTTGTAATCGGAGTTGTCGGCTCTAATGTTTCTTGCTCTTCAGTCATATGACGTCCTCCAATCTTTGATAAGTTCTATCAATTAATCTTGCTTGCATTCCTAAATCTAATGCTGGTTCAATATCATCTTTATAATTATCCCCAATCATCATTACTTCTTGTGGGAGAATATTTGTTCCTTTTTTATTATTTAATTGATCCAATGTTTGAATGAAAATTTCTTTATTTGGTTTTTTTATTCCAATCTCAGAAGAAAATGTTACTATGTCAAATTTTGAAATAAATTCCGGAAATGTTTCTCTAAGTCTGTCGTTTGTCACAAGATAAACATTTGAAACTATTGCTAAATTATACTTATTACTTAACCTATTAATTACCTTTTCACTATCTTCAAAAAGGGAAAATTTTGCACTATATAAAGCATCTAAAAGCTGGTCTTTATATCCTTGAATTGAATAATAATTTAATCCTAAACTTGTCTGTAATATCTCATTCATTTCTAAACCAACCAATTTTTTAATATCTGCTGTATCTTTAACATCTCCCAATGTTTTCATCCAATCAAAAAAATATGCTTTTATCATTCTTCATTCTCTCCCGATTCTTCATCCTCCGTGCATTCTGAATCTTCTCCATAATTAATCATTAATTCATTCTCGTCATCAATTTCAAAAGAAGTCTGTGATTTTGTTTCTTTAAGTTCAATCAGTTTAGCAATTAACTCATCAATTTCATCTTCATCCAACGTGAATTCCATAATTTCTACTTCTATTTCTTCATTCTCTTCGTCTGTCATTATGCCACTTCCTCCCCTTTTTCATCTAAATATTTCATAAACTCGTCTTCTGTTAATTCTTCTATCATAACATCCTTTCCAACCCATTTGCATTCACGGCATTCCCAATTTTTTGCACTTTTTCCTTCTTCGCCAATTAATTGAACTCCAATATTATAACTCTTGCATTTTGGGCATTTTCTTACTTTGAAAGTTTTTCCCTCTTTTTTCTTTTCTTTCACCCCTTTTGCTTTTTCATATTCTTCAGGTGAGTCATAACCTTCAATAATCCATGTTGGCGTACTTAGTTTTGATTTCTTTTTCATTTTTTTGCTCCATCAGTTATTGGATAAACTTTAATAAATCTTTTAACTATATCCCCTTTCTTAAATATATTATTATCTTCATCAATTATTTTCTCTCCGCAAAATCTCTCAAGTGAACTTGAAAATCTTGTTCCACTTTTATATTTTTCACAATCCTCTAATGAAGTATATTCTATTCTTAATCTTCCCTGATTATCATCTGCATCAACTGTAAGTCCGTTAATAACATATTTTCTTCCTTTAAAATTTCTATAAATCTCTCCTGCTTTTGGCAAACCTTCATATTTAATTTTTAAATATCTAAAATTTTTCATTTTTAAATATCTAAATTTGCATTTTCTGCATTTTCTGCAATAAACGCTTTCCTCCCTTGAACATCGTCTCCCATAAGCATAGAAAATGTTTGATCCGCAACAATAGCATCTTCAATAAAAACTCTTTTTAATTTACGGGTTTTTGGGTCCATAGTAGTTTCCCATAATTGTGAAGCACTCATCTCTCCAAGACCTTTGAACCTTGTAACATTAGTTGCGTCTAATCTTTCACAAATTTTCTTTAATTCCTTCTCGGTATAAACATAATAATCTTTTTTCTTTCTTACTCTATATAATGGGGGCATTGCAACAAAAATATTTCCGTTCTCAATTAATTGCGGCATAAATCTAAAAAAGAAAGTCAATAATAAAGTTTTAATATGTTCACCGTCGACATCTGCATCTGTCATGATTATAATTCTTTTATATCTTAACTTGCTGATATCAAATTGTTCTCCAACACCGACGCCAATTGCAGTAATCATATTTGTGATCTCCTCGCTTGAAAGTGCTTTTGCCGTGTTTGCTTTTTCAACATTTAAAATTTTACCTTTTAATGGCAAAATTGCCTGCATATCCTTATTTCTTGCTTGTCTTGCACTATTATGAACAAATACTCCTGAAGCTAAAGCAAAATTATGGGTTTTGGCAACTTCAATATCATAAACATCAATTTTTTCATTCAATACTTCAATACTTCTTATCTTATGATTATAATTTCTGACAGCTTCTAACATTCCTGTATAATTATCCTCAAAGAATCTTTTGCAAAATGTATTCATGCTTAACATATTTTTATTCCTATTATCAATTCTTGCAGAATCATAAGAATCTAATTTTCCTGTTTTTTCTAAAATTTCTTTCATGAATTTAATCGATGTATTATAATAAGTATTATTATACGCCTCTTTTCTTTGCTGTTTAAATTCAGGCGTCCATTGTTCTTTAGTTTTTTGTCTTCTCCAAATAATTAATTCTTCGTTATCCCATTGTTCTTTGGCTTTATTTGATAAATTCTTTTTGGCATCTAAATTAGTTTTAAAAAAATTCTTTGTCTTTAAAGAAGCCTTTTTTTTATTTTCTTCTTTTGCCCAATATTCTTTTTGTGCTTTATTCAATCTCAGTTCATTTTCCTGTCGATAATCTTCGTTGGAATTATAAAACTCCAGAAATTTATCTATCATAAATTCTTTATATTCTAAATTTTGCCATTGTTTTTTTGCTCTTTTAGAAAGCATTTCCTTAACTTCTTTTGAATTTGCCCAGTCGCTCATTTTTTTCCTATACTCTTGTGTTTTCTTAATTTGTCTGCATTTTTCTTTAACATCTTCACGATGAAGAGTTTTAGTTAAATGTTCTGCATGCAACATAAAATGATCTTCTCTTTTCATTCGCACTAAATTAGTAGGATTGTTATTTAATTTATTAAAATCAATATGATGTCTGTATCCTCCCTGATTCTTTTCATAATAATTTTTATCTAAATTATATTCATCTGCTAAAATATGGGTAAACTTCCACAAATTTTCTTCATTTTCCCATATCATTTCATAACCCTCAATTGTAATTCTTCCACCTATCTGCGAAATCTTTTTTCTTAAAGGCATTAGGGAATCTTTATCTGTCAAATCTTTTGCCTCTTTAAAATTTCCATCTCTTAACATGAATTTATGATCCGGTGTACAGACTATCTCTTCATCGTTATCCAAGATAATCTTAATCACTTTAGCATCTTTTTTTGTAACTCTCGGATTTTCAATTTTTTTAATACCTATTCTTCCATCCTCTTTAATTGTATAACAAAAATTTTCTTTTCCTTCATTATCTTCCTTAACTAAATCCTTAAAACTTAAATTTCTTCCATCAGCAAGGGCAACTTTTGTTTCTCCGGAAAAACATCCCCCCGCACTGTCTCCTTCCACAAGATAAACTTCTGTATCCTCAGCTTTTTTATTTGCACAGTCAGAAAGTTTTCCCGGTAAACCTCCTAATGAAAATGCATTTTTTCGTCGAACTAAATCTTTAGCTCTTTTTGCAGCAAGCCTTGCCTTTGCCGAGTCTAATGCTTTTCCTGTAATCCTTTTTGCAACATTCGGGTTTTCTTCTAAAAATTCAGTTAAAAATAAACTAACTGCCGAATCAACAAGTCCTTTAACTTCAGAATTACCCAGCTTTGTTTTTGTCTGACCTTCAAATTGAGGTTCTCCAATTTTAATACTAATAACAGAAGTAAGTCCTTCACGAACATCGTCGCCGGTTAATGTATCTGATTTCAATAATCCTTTTTTCTTGACATAATCATTGATAACTCTTGTAACTGCGGTTTTAAATCCTGAAACATGTGTTCCGCCTTCAACAGTATTGATTGTATTAACAAAACCAAATATATTTTCCTGATAGCCTTCATTATATTGAAGAGCAACTTCTACAACCGTATCGTCGGCTTCTTTTTTAAAATAAATTGGTTTATGTAAAACTTCTTTTGTTCTGTTTAGCCATTTTACAAATTCCATTAAACCTCCTTCAGCAAAAAATTCTGCTTTAAATCCATCCCTCTCATCACTTAAAGTAACTTTTAGCCCGGCATTCAAAAAAGTTATTTCCCTGAATCTATTTTCTAAAACTTTATGATCAAAAATAATTGTAGAAAAAATTTCAGGGTCTGGCCAAAAAGTAATCGTTGTTCCGTTTTCTTCAGGATTGCATTCGCCGATAACTTTTAATTTTGTAGTAGGGTTTCCTCTTGAATATTCTTGCTGGTGTATTTTTCCATTTCGTTGAATTTCTACAATTAATTTTACAGACAAAGCATTAACGCAACTCATACCAACACCATGTAATCCTCCGGAAACTTTATATGAATCTTTATCGAACTTTCCTCCTGCATGCAATTTTGTTAAAGCTAATTCCACTGCAGGGATTTTATAAATTTCATTAATTTCTACAGGTATTCCACGTCCATGATCTTTAACAGTACAAGAACCATCTTTATTTATTACTACTTGGATTTCTTTACCATATCCTGCCAAATGTTCATCAACAGAATTATCAATAATCTCCCAAACTAAGTGATGCAAGCCATCTTTATGTGTAGAACCAATATACATTGCAGGTCTCTTTCGAACTGCTTCTAATCCTTCAAGGACCTTAATTTGTGATGCACCATATTCGTTTGCCATTTTATAACTTGAAATTAATTTTTTTGTTTTAACAAAATCCTCTTAATTTAATTTAGAAAATGTTTACTCCTTTATAAATTTTTCTTACTCTCTTTAAGTTTTTGTCGTCGGAAAATGGTAAAAATTAGTATAATCTTTCTATCTAAAACCACTAATCTTTTAAAAAATTTATCCCTGTTCAACTGCCGGGTGGTCTTTACCCCTTTGCATAATTTTAATTAAATCTTTAATATGTTTATCCTTTTCATTCTTATATGTCTCTTTGTCCATCTTATCTTCCTGAATCATTTTTGCAATATATTCTCCTCCTAAAAAATGAGGTGTTAATACATAACTTGCACCTGCTTGATATAACTCTAAGGCATCTTTAATTTGATGTGCCCTCACAATAATAATAGATTCAGGATTAATTAATCTTATATTTTTAATTAGCAATAAATTAATCTCAAAACTTGGAATAGTTGAAATTGCAATTTTTATTTTATCTAATGGCAATTCTTCTAAAAATTCCTGATCATAAGCATCTCCGTAAATACCCGGAATATTAAACCTCTTTAAATCAGTGATTACATCAGGATTAAAATCTACCACCAAATATCTTTTTTTTATCCTCTTAAGTGATTGTAAAATCCCAAATCCAATTCGATTATATCCAAAGAGAATGGCATCATAATTTTTAGTAACTTTTATTTTTTGTTTAACACTCTTTTTTTCCAGAATACCAATAAAATCTGATACTTTACTATAAAATTTTTCTGAATAAATAATCATATATGTTGAAATTATTGTCGTAATAACTAATGTTAATGTTAATGTTGATAAAATCTCGCTTTGTATATGCCCGATTGAAACTCCCAGTGCTAAAATAATCAAAGAAAATTCTGAAATTTGTGCAAGGGTTGTTCCAACTAAAAAGTTTGTTCTCTTTGTATAATTAAAAGCCCTCATAAAAAGCATAATAATTAATGGTTTGAACAATAAGGTAATTACAGATAAAATCACTGCATTTACTAATATAACACTAATATTTGAAATGTGAATGTTAATTCCCAAAATTATAAAGAAGATAATTAAGAAAAAATCTCTCAAAGGTCTTATTTTTGAGCTAATCTCAATACTATATGGTGAAATAGATAAAATGACTCCCGCAATTAATGCTCCGATTTCTAAAGAAAATCCCATTAAACTAAAAAGTGCACCGATAATAAAACACCAGCAAATAGAAAATAAAAATAATAATTCCTGAGATTTCGCAATAATTTTCATCGATTTAGGGAGAATAAAAAATCCTATCAAGAATAATAAGAATACTAATCCTGCTCCGCCAAGTAATCCTCTAATTGCAAACGATGTTATGTTTACCCCATTGCTTAACGATGAAATTAGCATCAAAACAATAATTGCAACTAAATCCTGTATAATTAAAATTCCAATTGAAATCTTGCCGTATAGTGAATCTAACTGCCTTTGATCAGAAATTAATTTCATAATAATAATTGTACTGCTAAATGCTAAAGCAATTCCAATATAAAAAGAAGTAATTAAATCAAAATTTAGAATTTTCACTGAAACAACAAAAGTTAAAAGAAATGTTAAAATTATCTGTCCTAAACCAATTAATAAAGCAGAAGTTCCAATCTCTTTGATAACTTTAGGATTTAGATGAAGACCTACCATAAAAAGTAAAAATGCAATTCCAAATTCTGAAAATAAACCAATTATCTCTGTTGAATTTCCAAAATCAAATGACCCTGCTTCAATCATAATTGCTGCAATCATTCCGGCAAAAATATATCCAATTACTATTGGTTGATTAAAAGCACGAACTATAAATGATACAATAAACGCCATAAAAAGAATCATTGCCAGCTGAATAAATACAATCTCCATCATTCCCTCTTAATAATGTGTGTTATGTCCTATAAAAAGGTTTTTAAACTAATGTCCATCTAAAATTAGATATGGCAAAAGTAAGAATAAAAATCCAAAGTACAGATATTATGATGCTCAATACTATTTGTGATGAAATTAAAGATTTAGCTAAAAAATCAGGAATTGTATTAAGCGGACCTGTGCCCTTACCTACAAAAAGGCTTAAAGTTACAACAAGAAAATCTCCTTGCGGTAACGGAACTGCAACTTTTGATAATTTTGAGATGAGAATTCATAAAAGATTAATTGATTTGCCTGCTAATGAAAAAGTTCTTCACCACATTATGAAGATGAGAATCCCAAAAAGCATTAATATTAAGATTGAAATGAAGGATTAAGGATTCTAAAATATATTTTTTTCTATAGATGTTTTTATAAAACTTAATATTATTTAAACAAGAATTATCTTTTCATGCATCTGATTTTCGCTAATTCTTCAGCATAAGTATAAATATGAAGCCCTTTACTTTGAACAATCATTTCACCATCTTCTACACCAATTTCTCCAGCCATATATTCTTTTATTCCTTGTATTGCTGCTAAGTTTGCCGGTAACCCCCCCCATAAATCCCAAGACCTAAATTCTACTGGGGTAAAATGCAATTTATTATCAATTATCTGAGTTCCAATACTTCTTAGGCAAGGGGGGTCTTTAAGTTGAAGGTCTTCTGGTTGAGCAACTTGTAAAACCATTTGATTATTTCCTGGTCCAAATTTTTTATAAGTGTCAATTATTGCCTCAATTTGATTTAGATATAATCTATCATTATCCATAAAAATAATCTTTCCATCTACCTTTCTCGGATTAATCATTTTTGGATTTCCTTGAAACATTAAAGCAAGTATTCTATCGCTTAATTCTGCTTTTACTAATCTTTCTCCATATGTGTATGACTCTCCTGGTTGTTTTACTGCAGTCATTACATACTCAAGATAAGATCTTGTATACCCCTCTCCCCCGTAAACATATTCAAATGCAACCGGATTTGGAATATTATAATGTGCTGGAATTTGAGGCAAAATTTCCGGAGTTCCACTTCCATATCCCGGATTTAGAATATGTCCTGTAAAAAAATCATATTGTAATCTTTCTTGTGCATCTTTTTTATTTCCATCTCCATCATAAGAACCTTGGTCGACTACAAATTTTCTTCCTTTATTAAATAAACCTGAAACTGCCTGAAACCATAAATCTGGTAAATCTCGTGCAACAATGTGGTGAGTCTTTAGTACCATTAAATTAATTTCAATTTTTTCTTTTTAAGAATTTATTACTACTCCTGAATTTTTCTTTTATATAATATTTTTTTAACATAAATCTATAAAAATAAAATAAAATTTTTTCAAATAAAAATGAAAAAAGGTAAATACATTGTTTTTGAAGGAGGTGAAGGTTGTGGAAAATCTACTCAATCAAAATTATTATATGAAAATCTAATTTCAAAAGGATATGATTGTATTCATATTCGAGAACCAGGAAGCACAAAAGAAGCTCAGAAATTACGTTGTAGATTATTAAACTCTAAAAGAGAACTATCTGTAAATGGAGAAAGAATTCTTTTTGCACGAGCCAGGCATTCATTATTCGAGCAAGTGATTATTCCCGCATTAAATGAGGATAAAATTGTCCTTTCTGACCGGTCTTTTTATTCAACTTTGGCTTATCAAGGATATGGTTCAGAATATCCTATAAAATCTATGGAAAACTTAATTGATGTAGCAACATTTGGAATTAAGCCGGATTTAGCGATTATGATTGACATTGACCCAAAAATTGGTTTAAAAAAAGAAATTAATCCGGACAGGTTTGCTCAAAAACTTTTTGAGTATCATCAAAGGGTAAACCAAGGTTTTCTGCAATTAGCAAGAGATAATAAAGAATGTATTTTAATTCCTTATGTCGAAGGAAAAGTAGAATTAATGCAAGAATCAATTCAATATTATCTTAAACAAAGATTAAACTTATAAATTCCTTTTATCGCACTCTTCTATGGATTCCTCTAAAATTATGGATATTTTGCAAAAAAAATATCCTGTGCCTAAGACAACTTTAAATAAAATGCGAAGTAAACCAGATGCATTTAAAATTTTAATTTCATGTTTAATTTCATTAAGAACACGAGATGAAAACACAAAAATTGCCACAGAAAAATTATTTGCCGTTACAAAAACTCCCAAAGGTATTTTAAATTTACCAATAGAAAAATTAGAAGAATTAATTTTCTCTTCAGGACACTATAAAAAGAAATCCCAAATATTAAAACATGTTTCATCTGAATTAATAAATCGATTTAATTCAAAAGTCCCAAATACCAAAGAAGAATTATTAAGTATAAAATGGATTGGTCCAAAAACTGCAAGTATTGTTTTAGCATTTGCATTCAATAAAGAAGTAATTCCTGTCGATACAAATGTTCATAGAATTGTAAACAGAATCGGTTGGCTAAAAACTAAAAATCCAAATGAAACACAAATAGAACTTGAAAATATTTTGCCAAAAAAATACTGGAAAGAATTTAATAGCATTTGTATGCAATTTGGTAGGGAGATTTGTAAACCTATAAAACCTGATTGCAAAAATTGTCCTGTAAAAAATTATTGCAAAAAGATAATTAATTAAATATTAATCTTCTAAAAGCCATTTAGATTATTTTTAAGATAAAATGCTATGATTTTATTTCGAAGCATAGTGGAATTATGTGAGAAATCAAATCGTTGATTTTAGCAAAAAAGAATAAAAATTAAATCAAATCTTCTTCAGAAACAATAACAAAATCCCCAATAGCAATAATTGCACTATATGGGATTAAAAGTTCACCCATTTTTGTAACTTCTAAATTTAAGTTTCTAGTATATGGTGTAGCTTCTTTTAAAATTAAATTAATCAGTTCACCTGATTTAGTTTCAAAAGTAATATCTTTAACAAAGCCTAATCTTTTACCTTCTTTTGTAACAATCATCTTTCCGATAATCGCACTAAATAAGTTTTTGTTTTCTAACATCCTTTTTTGAAATAGAAATTATTTATAAACTTTTCCGTGAAAATTGTCAACAATCAAAAAACCCCAAATTTAGAAAACTTTATATAAAATCATTATTATTTTCCCTTGTGAGGTGTCAATTTAATTATAATTAAAATGTTTGAATCAATAGTAAATCCTAAAAGAATGGATAAAGGTCCGCTAAAAATGTTATTTATCGGATTAATTTATGCAACCCTTTCTTTAGGCATTGTTAAATTTGCTTTTTCAGGTGATCCTGTATTATCTCAATATTCCGGTATAATTGTTGTAACATTTTGCGTAATGTTTTCTTTACCCTTTATGTATTTTTTAATAAAACAGGAAGAAGAAGAAGATGAAGTTGTTGAAGGTTTTTTTAAAGTCTGGAAAATGCATAGCGATGCAGTTTATTCTTTTATGTTTTTATTTTTAGGATTTGTTTTAGCTTTTTCATTTTGGTATATTATAATTGGTGATTCAACTTTATTTAATGCTCAGATTGAAACATACTGTATGATTAATAGCCCCGGTAATATTGAAGGATGTGTGGAAAAATATGACTTCTCCCAAAAAATAACCGGTACTGGTGCAGCAACAAAGGAAATGAGATTATTATCTATTATTGAAAATAATATTTATGTTATGATTTTCACTTTAATATTCTCTTTAATTTTTGGTGCTGGTGCAATATTTATTTTAGCATGGAATGCAAGTGTAATTGCTGCTGCTGTTGGAATATTTACAAATTATAGTCTTTCGGGTATTCCAATGGGAATTGTAAGATATATGATTCATGGTTTTCCTGAAATTGCCGCATATTTCATAACTGCTTTAGCTGGTGGAATATTTGGAGTTGGAGCAATTAGAAACGGATTTAAAAGCCAGAAATTTTTAAGGGTAGTCGAAAATAGTATAATCCTCCTCTTTATTGCGATAATAATAATTATTGTTGCAGGATTTATTGAGGTTTATTTTACCCCTATTCTTTTTAATTAAATTTAAAAGTTTAAACAATTTGATTAATTAATGGATCCAATTTTATTAATTGCAATTTCAGTAAGTTTTTTTTGCACTTATTTAGTTTTACCCTTCTGGATAAAAAAAGCAAAACAAATTGGATTAGTTTGGGAAGATATGCATAAGACAGGACATCCAAAAAATGTCGCAGGGTCAGGAGGTCTAATTGTTGTTTTAAGTTTTATCTTAGGAGTTTTAATTTATGTAGCAATAACCACCTTTTATTTAAAATCTTCAGGAAATCTAATTGAAATTTTCGCACTTATTTGTTCAATACTTTTAGTTTCAATTGTAGGTTTAATCGATGATCTTTTTGGCTGGCAAAGAGGAGGCTTGTCAAAAAAATCAAGATTAATTTTAGTTTTATTCTCGGCAATTCCTTTAATGGTAATTAACGCAGGTGAATCAACAATGTTTGGAATAGGCTTTGGAATTTTATTTCCACTCTTCGTAATCCCTATTGGAGTTATTGGAGCAACTACAACATTTAACTTTTTAGCTGGATATAATGGTCTTGAAGCAAGTCAGGGAATAATCCTTTTATCTGCTTTCGCAATTACAACTTATTTAACAGGCAATGCTTGGCTAAGCGTTATTGCATTATGCATGATCGTTTCACTATTTGCATTTTACATCTTCAATAAATGTCCTGCAAAAGTATTTCCCGGAGATGTCATGACTTATGCAATCGGTTCATTAATTGCAATTATTGCTATTTTAGGAAACATGGAAAAAATAGCTGTGTTCTTCTTTATCCCTTATATTTGTGAAGTAATCTTAAAATCACGTGGAAAATTAGAAATTCAAAGTTTTGCAAAATTAAACAATGACGGAAGTTTAGAGCAACCGCATAAAAAGATTTACGG
>DUKY01000023.1 GCA_013329055.1 Nanobdellota archaeon | reverse complement strand
GAATGTGAACCCCTTAGTTTCTTTTAAGCTTCCTCAAATTGCGGTTCGGTGGTATCTTTAAACTCAAGCCCACACTTGCAACTTTTAAAATTTGCTTTCAGAATTTAATGCAAGTGTAAACTTTCGGCCTTCTTGGGATACCACCCCTTGGTTCCTTTTGAACCTCCTCTAAACATTGAAGGGTGATACCTCTTTGATATAACATAAAATCTGTAAAAATCGGGTTTTACACAACTTTTATAAATAAAAATATTTTAGAAACTTTAAGATCTTTTACTACGATCTTGTAGCCTCAACTCAGCATCACGCTCGAATCAGGGGCTATAGGAATACTCGCGTAATGTCTCGGTCTGATTAACCAGCCTGAGAAATCAATAAGATCTTGTAGCTCAACTCGACACCACGCTCGAATCAGGGGCTATAGGAATACTCGCGTAATGTCTCGGTCTGGTTAACCAGCCTGAGAAATCAATAAGATCTTGTAGCTCAGTCTGGTTAGAGCGCTGCTCTGATAATGATTGACATTCGGATAAAACCAATGTTGATAATTAGATAGGCAGAGGTCCTCGGTTCAAATCCGAGCAGGATCATATCATAAGGTTGCTTTATGCAACCTTATAAAATTCTTGGAATTTTTACCGAGCTCGAGGTTCAAATGCAACAAAAAGCTTAGCTTTTTGTGCCACCAAAAATTTCAAAGAAATTTTTTAGTGCCAGCAGGATCATATCATAAGGTTGCATTAAAGCAACCTTATAAAATTCTTGGAATTTTTACCGAGCTCGAGGTTCAAATGCAACAAAACTTTTAATTCTAATCTGAGCGAAGGCGAAGTTAAGTTTTGTGTCCCAAAGAATCTTTGATTCTTTGAGCTTCAATCTCCAATGGAGTTGAAGTTGCCAAAAATTTCATAAGAAATTTTTTAGCACGGATCATAATTGCAATAAAATTTTTAAAATTAAAATTTACAAAACTTTTATAAATAAGATTTTATTTAATAATCTATGAAAGAGGAAAAAGGGAAAAATAAAAAGGATTTTGGGATGATAAGTTATACTTTAGGTATCATTAGTGTTATCATGGCTTTTTTTAGCCCATTACCAGGATTAATTTTTGGAATTACCGGATTAGTTCTTAGTAAAAAACAAGTTAATGAATTTTCAACAAGTTCTAAAAAGTTAAATATTTGGGGAATTGTTCTAAGTACAATTTTATTTATAATTCAAATTGCTGTTGCGATTTATTTCACAAAATTAGGAATACAAGGTCTGGCTCTTAATTAATTTAAAAAATGAGATCTCTATTAATAAAAAATTCAAGAAAAGCCCAAATGGAAATGACTATGGGTACTTTAGTGACTATTGTTCTTTTAACTATGGCTTTAATTTTAGGGGGATATTTTGTAAGACAAATTTTCAGTGGTGCAACTACAAGTATTGAGGGTATTGATCAAGCAGTAAAAAACGAGATTAACAAACTTTTTAGTGATGATGATACTCGAAAAATAGTTGTTTATCCTCCAACAAGACAGATTATTATTAAAAAAGGAACTGATAATTTAGGATTTGGTTTTTCAATAAGAAATATACAAGAAGTTAATGATAAATTTTCATATGAAATTTCTGCAGTTGAATTAAGCTGTAGTGATAATTTTAGACTTGCTAAAGCAGATGATTTAATTGTTTTGGGTAAATCACGAAGTAATATTGAACTTCCTCCAGGAACAGTTATGGATCAACCAATGTTTGTAAGATTTGATGTTCCTGAAACAACTCCACCTTGCAATATTAGATATCAGATTCAATTATATCACGAAGGAAAAACACCATATTCTCCTCCTGTTGATGTAGATGTTGAAATCAAATCTGATTAAATTTTTATTTTTTGATTAAAAATTATAAGAATTTATGCTTCTTTATAAACAATTTTTGTAGCTTTAAAAAATTCTTTTGTAAATTCTACAACAACGTTTATATCATATTTTTTACAAGAATAAAGATCTAAAGTGAAAAATTTTTCATTTTCCCAAGTATAAACTGAAGCACCGGATTCTGCCCAAATTAAAATACATTCAAAACCTTTATGTTTTGGATTAACCTTTCCAGCCAAATTTTTTACAATTGGTCCATAGATAATTGTCATTCCAACTTTTACAGAAAGATCATTCATAAATTTCTTTAATTTTGAGGGTGTTATGTCTGCAGTGTATAACCCTTCAACAACGCATCTTTGACGATAAATTTTTGGTGCTAAATTTTCCATGATGGTAAATAATTAAATTGACCATTTATAAAGTTTTCTATTTTGAAAAAATTATGAGAAGTTTTATAAAAAATTAGATTTAAGATTTAACATGAAAGTCAAGTTTGATGAACTCGCAAAACTTATTGATGCTATTAGTCTTACTAAGAGGAGTAAAATTCAATATGAAGACAGAATCTATTTTATTGAACCGAATGGAAGAGAAGGCCCTGAAGCAGAATTTTTTCCGTCGGGAACTTATAATGGTGCTGATATTTACATATGGAATAAAGTAAGACGTGAATTTAGACGTCCAATGATTTTGCATGAAGTTATTGAAGCAGACTTATTCTTGCACCAAAAGGTTCCTAAAAGTGATGCACATAAAACTGCGATGAAATATGATAAAGATTATGCAAAAAATAGTTTAGACTCGCAGACATTAAAAGAATATGAAGAGTTTAGGACGAGTATTAGTGAATTTATTAAATAGAATAAAAAAAGTTTATAGTTATAATCTATCAGGGAAATTAGAAAATATCCCATCAACACCAAAAGTTTTCATCCTTTCTATGTCATCTGAATCATTTACAGTCCAGACATAAACTTTCAAATTACGATTATGAGCATCATCAACAAATTCTTGATTAATAAATTCAAAACATAAATTAACCGAATCTACATTCAGCATTTTAGCAAATTTTGAAAAACCGATAGGGATTCCGGAAATCAAAGCCCCAATTTTAATTTTTGGATTTAATTTTCTGAATTTTTTTAATTCATAGTGATTAAAAGATGATATCAAAAAATCGTCATACTCCCATCCTTTATTTTTCACATATTTTTCAATTAATTCATGAACTGGTTTTGCAGTTTTTACTCCTTTTAATTCAATGTTAACTTTAACTTTTCTATCGATAAGATCTAAAACTTCTGATAATTTTGGAATTTTTTCGCCTTCTCCGGCATCTAAAGTACTTAATTCCTCAAATGTTTTTTCGACTACATATCCTTTTCCATTAGTAGTTCTATTCACTTTATCGTCATGAATGACAACTAATTCGCCGGATTTACATACATAAATATCTAATTCAACAGCATCGACATTTAATTCAAGAGCTTTTTTGAAAGATTTAAGTGTGTTTTCGGGTGCATAACCCATAGCACCTCTGTGACCAATCTTCATAACCATACTTTAAAATAAATTTATAAATTATATAAATATTTTGAACAGCTTAACATCGGGCTTAACCGAAGGGGGAAAGAAAAATTAGGCAGAGCAAAATGTGACAGTGCCGAAGGGAAAAAATCAAAGTAAAATTTCCATTTCTATCAATTCTGCGAAGCAAACTATAATTTAAAGGCCAGGGCTTAGAAATTCTTAAAAAGTTTTTTATTTTTTTTATAACAATCCATACAAACTGGTTTTTCCATTGAAGAAGTGTGAGGTTTACCACAAATATGACAGAAACCTGTTTTTTCTACATATGCTTTATCTTCAAGTTTCTTCCATTTTTGATAGTCAGCTAAACAATAGGGATGTTCTGGATCCATCTTTATATTAATTCCACAATGGATACAATGACCTTCACCATTTTTACTCAATTCTTCTTTAGGGATTACTTTTTCAACAGTTACTTTAATTTCTTCACTAATTCTGATTAATCTTCTTGCTTCTTCATTAACATCACTATATAATTGGGCATCTTCTGATTTGTATACCACAATTCCCATTTCATTATTATTCATCTGAGAAAATTCATAAAAGTTCATAGAAGAGATTAAAGCCTCTTTTTCATTTAAATAACATTTTGCATGTAAATTTTTACAAATACTAGTTCTTACAGATTTTAACGATTTTAACCAATTGCTTTCTTGTGGTTGAAGTTCGCTTTTACCATAAATAATTCTTATATCTAACTTCATTCTATCTTGGTCTTCTAACATTTCTTTAAATCTATCAGAAATTTGTAAATAAGGACTTATAAGAATTAACTTTTCTTTTGCACCTTTTATTATCTGAGCAAGTTCATTTGAAACACCAGTAGTATCTAAAAATTTAGCCATAAAATACATTATTAAGCTATATTTATTAAATGTTTCGAAAAGCCTTGTCTTTTTTAGTTTTTAGAAAACTGAAAGAGATATCTTCATCAAGATTCTTCAAAACCAAATTTTATAAATAACTTTTACTTTAAAATTTCATGACTTTAAAGTTTTTTAATACGCTAACTAAAAAAAAAGAGATTTTTAAACCAATTGAAAAAGGAAAAGTCAAGATGTATAATTGTGGTCCGACTGTTTACAATTATCCGCATATCGGAAATTATCGTACATATATTTTTGCAGATTTAATTAAAAGAGTTTTGAAATTTAAAGGATTTGAAGTTTTACAAGTAATGAATATTACAGATGTCGATGATAAAACAATAAGAGATTCACAAAAACAGAATAAACCATTAAAAGAATTTACTGAATTTTATACAAAAGGTTTTATGCAGGATTTAGATAAATTAAATATTGATAAAGCAGAAATTTTCCCTAAAGCAACTGAAACAATAAAAGAAATGGTTGAGATAATTAAGATTTTATTAAATAAAAGTTATGCATATAAAACAGATGACGGGATTTATTTCTCTGTTAAAAAATTTAAAAGTTATGGTAAATTATCCGGAGTTGATTTAAAAAATCTTAAAGCTGGTGCAAGCAACAGAGTCGGAGCAGATGAATATGATAAAGAAAATGTAAGCGATTTTGCATTATGGAAATTTTATACTAAAGAAGATGGAGATGTTTTTTGGAATACAGAATTAGGCAAGGGCAGACCAGGCTGGCATATAGAATGTTCAGCAATGGCGATGAAAATGTTAGGAAAAACTTTGGATATCCATACTGGTGCAATTGATAATTTATTTCCTCATCATGAAAATGAAATTGCTCAAAGCGAAGCTGTAAATGACGTTAAATTTGTAAATTATTGGTTGCATGCAGAGTATTTGTTAGTTGATGGAAAAAAAATGTCTAAATCATTAGGAAATTTTTATAGGTTAAAAGAGATTGAAGATAAAGGCTATACTGCTCTTGAATTAAGATATCTTTTTTTAACTACACACTATAAACAAAAGCTTAATTTTACATTAAAAAATTTGAATTCTGCAAAGAATACTCTTGAAAGATTAAAAAATATTGTTTTAGAATTGAAAGATGATGATAAAGAAAATAAAAAATATTTAAAAGAATTTGAAAAAGCAATTGATGACGATTTGAATATTCCTAATGCCTTGCAGGTTTTATGGAAACTTGTTCGTGATAAAAATGCTGAAGGAAAATATAAAACAATTAAAGAAATGGATAAAGTATTTGGGTTAGATTTATTTAAACAAGAAAAAATTAAAATCCCTAATGAAATTCAAAAATTAGTTGAAGAACGTGAAAAGGCTCGTGAAAATAAAGATTGGAAAAAATCAGATGAATTAAGAGATAAGATTAATAAATTAGGTTATTCTTTAGAGGATAGAAAAGAGGGAGCAATTATTAAAAAAGATGTTACATGAGGATAAAATTATTAATCCATTAATGAATGACAAGAAAGTTAAAGGTTATTTAAAAAAAATTAAAGATTTTGACAAGAATACTTATGAACATTGCGTGAGGTTGAGCATTCTTTCTATGTATTTGGCTTACAAAAATTCATTCTCTCAAGAAGAAATTAAAATGTTGGGTTATGCAGGATTATTGCATGATATTGGAAAATTAGATATTCCTATTCAAATTTTACATCGTAAAAGAAAATTAACCGATGAAGAAAAAAAAATTGTTCAGGAACATCCAAGATTAAGTTTCTTACGGTTAAATGATCCAGAATTTCAAGAAATTCGAAAAATTATAGTAGCTCATCATGAATTTCAAACAAAATCATATCCTAGAACAAATAGCGATAGAAGAAAAGAACAAAGACTAAATATTGAGAGAAGAAAAAAAGATAATAAAATTAGAAAGTTAGCAGAGATACTTTCAATTTGTGACATGTATGATGCACTGGCAAGTAAAAGATGTTATAAAAAACCTTTAAATAAAGAAGAAATTGAGGAAAGAATTCGTAAACAATTTACTGGTCAAAAGAAATACATTAGACAGATATTAAATGTTCCAAAAGACCTATCTAGATGTTAAAAGGTTCTTAAAAAGATTTATAAATAAATAGACCATTAAATTTTTACAAGAAAATCAAAGAATTAAAATTATTATTAAATTCTAAGGAGATAAAAATTATGGATACAACAAAATTTAAAAAAACGGAAATTTTGAGCATCCATTTTAAACCAAACGGGAGATACAATTAACATGGATACAACAAAAATTCAAAAAAATAAATTTTTGAGCATCCATGTTAAACCAAGCGGAGGATTCAATTAACATGGATATGCCAACAGATATGCAGCACCAAGCGATGGGATATGATAGAACTGCTACTATGTTTTCACCTGAAGGACATTTACTTCAAGTTGAATATGCAGAAAAAACAGTTAGACTTGGAAGTTCAAGTATCGGAATGGTTTGTTCTGACGGGGTATTTATTATTGCTGATAAAAGAATTAAAGACAAATTAATTGTTGAAAAATCTACAAATAAAATTTATGAAATTGATTCACATATTATTACAAGTGTTGCCGGAATTATGGCTGATGCAAGAGTTTTGGTTGAAAAAGCACAAGTTTTAGCTCAACAAAACAGACTTACTTATGATTCTCCTATTGAACCAGAATTAATTATTAAAGAAATTTCTAATATTAAACAACAATTTACGCAATATGGCGGGGCAAGACCTTTTGGTGTAGCGTTAATGATTGCAGGCATTAATGGTAAAATCCCTGAACTTTTTACAAGTGATATTACTGGAAATTATTTTTCTTATTATGCTAATGCAATTGGAGAGAATGATAACAGAATAAAAAATATACTCCGAGAGAAATATAAGAAAAATTTAACAATTAAACAAGGAGTTCATTTAACATTAGAGATTTACAAAGAGATTAAGGAAAAAGAGTTTGAGATTGATAATTTTGAATTAACTTATATTAAAAGTGAAGAAGCAAAATTAAAATATTTAGAAGGAGAAAAAATCAAAGAATTATAAAATGACAGAAATTACAGTTTTAGTTACAACAATAAGAGATAAAGACAATATGGTACATTATTTTGGAAAAGAAAAAAGTATTAAAAGATATAATGGAGCATCAGAGTTTATTAAAGCTGAATTTAAGGGAAATATTCCTAAAGGACTTGATGATTTATTAAATGTTTCTGCTGGAAGGAATATTAAAGATCTAAAAGAACATCCTTTTCTTACTGAATTCACAGTTAAAATGAGTTATAAAATTTAAAATGACAGACTATATTATTGAATGCACTATTCTGGATGACGAACGTAAAATAATCTATTATGATAAAAATAATCCAAGAGTTACTTACACAGAATTAGATAAAACTCCTTGGTCAAAAGAAGTTCAAAAAGAATTAAGATTTTTGAATAAACTTTTTGAGATGAGAATAAAAGGAGGATTGAAAGGAAATTTACTTGGAAAATTTACTCCGGATAAAATTTAAAATGATATCAATAACTGTTTTAGTCACAACAAAAAGAGATAAAAATAATTTGGAACATTTTTTCCAAAGAATTGGAAATTTTCCCTATTCTCGTGATCCTGTAGATTTTGCAAAAAATGGGTTAGATGGAATAGATGTAAAATATAAAACAATAGTTTATGATTTACTTTTAATTGGTCAGAATACTAATATTCAAAAGATGAATAAATGTCCTTATCTTCAAGAAACAGTATATAAAGATTATATTGAATTTCCATAATAAAAAATGCCAAACACTATTGCACGAATTAAAAAAGCAGGGAAACATTTCGAGATTATTGTAGATTTAGAAAATGCTTTAAAATTTAAAAAAGGTGAAATTTCGTATATTGAAGCAGAAGGAGACAGGATTTTTAGAGATTCAAAAAAAGGAGATATTCCGTCGCGAGCAGATTTAGAAGAAGCATTCAAAACAACAGATGTTAATACTATTGTTCAAAAAATTGTTAAAGAGGGAGAAGTGCAAGTTAATCAAGAATATCGTGATGAAGAACACGAAAAAAGGTTTAAACAGGCTGTTGATTTTCTTGTTAAAAATGCTATTGATCCTCAAACAGGAAATCCATTTACAACCGAAAGGATTAAAAACGCTCTGGAACAATCTCATATAATCATAAAAAATACAGCAATAGAAAATCAAATTAATGATATTCTTGCTAAAGTTAGCCAAATTATACCAATAAAAATTGAGACTAAAAAAGTCAAGATTGTTGTTCCGGCAATATATACAGGACAAGCTTATGGTATGATGGCACAATATAAAGACCAAGAAAAATGGCTTAATGATGGAAGCCTTGAAGTTATTGTTAACGTTCCTGCGGGAATGATTATGAGCTTCTTTGATAAATTAAACTCAATAACGCGTGGAAGCGCACTTACAGAAAATATTAAAGAATAAAAATGAAAAGTCAAAAATACCAAACATCTTATGAGATTCAAAAAGTTTTAGATAATTATTCAGAAGTATTAAGTTATGTTGATTTAACACAAGCAAGAGTGTATGATATAAATGGTACTATTGCAATGATTGAAAAAGAGAGTAATACATCAGAATCAATGATTTTAACAATGATTGGAAAAAACGAAGAAATAAAAAGACATATTTCAAGATTAGAAGAAGGAGTACAAATAACAGAATTTTAAAATGGAAAGAAAAATTATAATTCCCGGCGAAGTAATCATTGAAGGAGATAGTTATTTACCCGGAGAAGGAACTACAAAAACTAGTGAAGGAATTGTTGCATTAAGATATGGTTTAGCTGAAGAATCTAATAATTTAATTAAGGTTATCCCATTAACAGGTGTTTATTATCCCCGAAGAGGAAATATTGTTATCGGTAAAGTTGAGAATATTACTTTTAATGGCTGGGTAATTGATATTGGTGCTTCTGACAATGGTTTTTTATCGTTAATGGAAGTTCCAAGATTTGTTAATAAGGATGCTTTGGATGAAGTTTTGAATCTTGGGGAGATGGTTGTTTTAAAAATTTGGGCAATTAACAAGAGAGGAGTTGATTTAAGTTTAAAGTCCAGAGGACTTGGAAAGATTGATGAGGGGATTTTAGTTCATATTAATTCAAATAAAGTTCCGAGAGTTATTGGAAAAGAAGGTAGCATGATTAGTTTAATTAAAGAAGAAACAGGATGCCAAATTACAGTTGGGCAAAACGGAATAATCTGGATTAAAGGAAAGAAAATTGATGACGAAGTTTTTGCAAAAAAAGCAATTATGTTTATTGCAGAAAATTCTTTTAAAAAAGGTTTAACTGAAAAAATTCAAGAATGGTTTAAGGAGGAAAAAAAATAAAATGTTAGCAATAACACATCTGAGAGAAAAACAAATCAAAGAAGAGCAAATGAAAAAATTACAGGAAAGAGTTACAAAATTAGAATCAGAAGAAAAACATTATCTTTATGGAAAATTTTATAATGCAGATCAAGAAAGAATACCTTCAGAAGATGGAGAGTATGATGTGATTATATATAATAAAATTAGACCCGATGAATCACGAACAATTGGCTCGTTAGAAGGAATATTTATTTCTTCAAAACCTATAACACAGAATTTAGTAAGAAGAAATCAAATGCAAGATTATGAAAAAAGATATAAAGGAAAATTTATTCCTTTTGAAAATGGAGAAAAAAAATAAAATGACAGAATATAAAAGGGCAGACGGAAGAAAGTTGAATGAATTAAGAGAAATTCAGGCAAAAGTTGGAATTATTCCTAATGCTGATGGCAGTGCAATGTTTAGTTTTGGAAAAGGTGACCATAAAACAATGGCTATTGCTGCAGTTTATGGTCCTAAAAAAATGCATCCACAACATTCTCAGGATCCATCAAAATGTACATTAAGATGTGATTATAGTATGGTTAGTTTTTCAACTAATGAAAGAATGAGAACTGGTCCAAACAGAAGAAGTACAGAGATTAGTAAAATTACTGAATGGGCTCTTGAACCTCTTTTATTGGTCGATGAATTCAAAAATATGGTTATTGATGTTCATATTTTTATCTTGCAAGCAGATGCTTCAACCAGATGTGCTGGAATTAATGCTGCAGCTTTGGCATTAGCACATGCAGGTATTCCTATGAAAGATTTAGCTTCAAGTGTTTCTACAGGTAAAATTGATAAAAATTTGGTTCTTGACCTTAATAGTTATGAAGATTGTGTTTTCCACGAAGGTGAAGGCTCTACTGATATTCCTTTTACATTTACAGGCAAGGGTGAAATTACGCATATTCAACTTGATGGTAAAATCGAAACAGAACAATTAAAAGAAGTTGTAAAAATGGCTAGAGAAGCATGCAAAAAGATTCATGAAATTCAAAAACAAGCTTTAAAAGACAGTTTAGGAGATTTAAAATGAGATTAGAAATGAAACCAGATAATGCACTTATGGGAAGCGGACTTTTAGCATTAATTGGATGTGCTGGACAAGCTTTCCCGGAATTAGGAGAGCTAACACAATATATCGGTATGACTGGTGCAGTTTTTTATCAGGATATATTCGATAGAACACCAAAATTATCAATTCCAAAATTATCAATTAAAAATTTATTTTATGGAGAAAAACAATGAACACGCCGAAGATAATCAAAGATAGAATAATTCAATATTTAGGTGAGGGTAAAAGATTTGATGGAAGAAAAGCTAATGATTATAGAGAAGTAATTATAGAACGAGGTGTTGCTAAAAATGCTGATGGTAGTGCAAGAGTAAAAATTGGAAACACAGAAGTATTAGTTGGTGTTAAAATGACTGTTGGTGAACCATACCCTGATTCAGCTGATGAAGGTAATTTGATGGTTTCAGCAGAATTAAGACCTATTAGTTCCCCTAGATTTGAAAATGGACCTCCAAAGTTTAATTCTATTGAAATTGGAAGAGTTACTGATAGAGTTTTAAGAGAAAGTCATTTTATTGATTTAAAAAAATTATGTATTAAAGAAGGAGAAAAAGTTTGGACTTTATTTGTTGATGTTTATGCAATTAATGACGATGGAAATTTATTTGATGCTGCGGGTATTGGTGCAGTTGCTGCATTAAAAGATGTTAAAATCCCAAAATATGATGAAGCAGAAAATAAAATATTATGGGGTGAATATACTGATGAAAAATTAAGTTTAACAAAAGAAATCCCCTTGTCATTGACAATGTATAAAATTGGAAAACATTTTATTGTTGATCCTACAAGAGAAGAAGAAGATGCTATTGATGCTAGAATTACTATTGGGGGTCATGATAGTACTATTAATTCAATGCAAAAAGGTGAATCCGGAAGTTTAACTATGGAAGAATTTTATGAAGCGTTAGATTTTAGTGAAAAAATACATAAAGAAGTATTTAAAAAGTTAGAAAAATTTTTAAAATAAATATAAAATGAAAGCAGATCAATTTACAAAATATGAGAAAGCAAGAGTTCTTGGAGCTAGAGCATTACAGATTTCAATGAATGCACCACTTTTGATAAAGATTAGTCAAGAAGATTTAGAAAAAATTAAATTTGATGCTTTAAAAATTGCTGAAGTTGAATTTAATTCAGAAGCATTGCCTATTTCAATTCATAAACCTCTTCCTCAAAAGAAATTTGAAAAATTAAAGAGGGCTAAAGAAGTTAAAATTTCTGAAGAAGAAAAAGAAGAATTTGAAAAAGAAGAAGAAGAAGAAATTACTAAAGAAGGGGAAATCATGGGTCTTACTAATCTTGAAGAAGAACAGGATATTTTAGAAGAGGATATAGATAGTTCTAAAGAAGAATTAGAATAATTATTTTTTTTAAATATTTCTTGAAAGGATTATTATCTCTTTAATTTTTTATTATCTTTTGAAGAATAGCACATTGCTCCAAGGTTCTGATAATATGCTTTTTCTTCTGCAGGAGTCATTTCTTTTGGTTTGTAAAATTCCTGTTGTTTTGGGATTTCAAAATTTTTACTTTTAAGTTCATCGACTAAATCTTTTCCTTTCTTCATTTGGGATAATGCAATTTTTAAATTAAGTTCTTTATCGTCCATAGAAAGGATAAAGATTTAGATTTTAAATAAGTTTAGTTATTTTTTATTACTTAAATCATGCAAGTCAAGAAGTAAATTTTCATAGCTTTTATTTTTTGTTCGTTTGACTTGATTTTTATTTATTAATACGATTTTTTTACCTATTGAAAATGCCATACCAAAGTCAAATAAGCTTCCCCGACTTTTTTTTGTCCAATAGATATGTACTTCTTTTACTTCTTTTATTACTTTACGATGCTCAAGACAAATTTTAAAACCATCTTGATTTTGATCTACATCACGAATGGGATAATGAACACGATTGCCGTGTGCTTCTAATTCCAGAACATAATCGTCGAGAAAATCTTTTTCTTTTTGTGTAAGATTTTCTATAGGATGAATTAAATAAATATTTTTTACCATGTTTATTAGATTTTATTTCTCATTAAAAATTCAATAACATTCTTTGGGGCCCATTGAGATTTAATTATTGGAATTATTTGAGCTAATCCCCCGTCGTAAATAGCCCCATTACCCGCCATAGATGTTGAAGGTTGTCCTAATTGATATTTTAATGGAATTTTTGAACTTGTTCCAACATTATACCCATCTTCATCCACCCCTAATGTATGGGTATGCCCCATCATTACTTTCAAATACCCTTCCATTAAACTTTTTAAAGTCCCTCTTGTACCATTTTTACCTAAGTGCCCATGAGCTGCACACTGAATCCCCCAATAAATTCTATCTTGCCCAGGTTTTAAGAAAGTAACATTATCAGGTAAATCATTAATTAAATATTTAATTGCTTTTTCAAAAGTATTATATCTATCAATTCCTAAACTTAAAATTTTGTATGCAATAATACGATTTTCTTTATCATGCTTAAATTTATTTCCAGAAAGATATCTATAAAGCATATCATCATGATTAGAATAATTAATTACAACTTCTCCCAAAAATTCTTTTGCAATTAAAGCATTTTCTTTAATATATTTCCCAGTTAAGACCAATTCTTCTTCTAAACTACTTATACCCTGCACAAATTTATTTGATTCTTCAATATCGTCATCAAGTTCATGAAGATTAATTGATCTAGCATTAAAAACATCATTATAATGAATATGTTTTGGTTTTAGCAATTGTATCATTTCTCTATTTACTGTTTCAACTTTGGGATTAATTTCTGACACATGTGAATCACCAATAACCATTGCTGTTGTTTTTGCCTTCTTAGGTTCTTTCCCTGGAATATATTTAATTCCCAAATCAATAAAAGTTCCATTTTTCTGTGCATTCACAATTCGTGGTAAAAAGATTTTATCATTTAATACATTCACTGTAACAAATCCATATTGATGCATCTCTTCTGCATCTTCTCCTCTATCAATTGAGGAATTATAACTTGAAAAAGTACATGATCCGGAAGTTAACATTAATTTTGGATATTCTCCAGCTTGCCCACTTGCCACAGTTTCAAGCCTTTGTTTTGTCGCAGGTAATATAATAGAATTTCCCCCATATTTTTTAGTTAAACGCTTTTTGCCAGACAGAGGATTTTGATTTTGAGAAGCACCTTGTTTTCCAACAATTCTAACATTTGTATTTAATCTTTTACCAGTTATTTTATAATCAACATTGGGAATAGTTTCCCAAAAATAATACATGGGATAAGGTCTTCTAAATGTCTTTCCTTGAGCTTCAACTTCAGCTTTTTGCTCTTCCCAAAAATCTCTTTGTACTTGCTCTGTTTTTCTATGTTGTTCATTTCTTTGTTTAGCTTTAATATGAATATAAACATCATCACGAGTATGAAAAAATTCATGCAAATCTATTTCATTTACATAAGAACCAGCAATACCACAAATCTGAAGTTCTCCTTTATTAAATTCAACATAATTTTCAATATTTTTTATTAAGGGTATATTCGGACTTCCTTTTGTTTCATCTCTCCCATACATTTTTGCAGAGTAAGGATTTTGAATTCCTTGTGCTGCTGTTATAACATATGTTTTAGGTTCATATTTGACCATTTTAATAAACTCTCTTTCTTGTATCTTCTACAGATAATTTTTTAGTTAAATCTAAATTGAAAATTCTTGAGATTTCTTTATAATGATTAATCTGCCAAATCTTTTTCCCAGAATCAGATAAAAATTGCATTTCTCCAAAAATTCCAGCTCCGATCATCCCATCTTGAAAAGGGAGATAAATTCCTGCTTGCATTTCAGGTAAAATAATATCAAAATAATAATTCATTCCTGAGCCAGTTTCTTGTTTCCAAATGGGATAATTTTCCTGATGATGAGTTTGATTCGGGTTTTCAATATGATATTCCGGAAAAAATTCAGTAATTTTTTTTATTAAATCTCTTTCATGAGGAGTATTATAAAAGTTAATAGGGTGGGCAAAATAGATAGAATTTGGCTGAATCATAGAAAGAGCTTTTTTTGACCTTTCTTCAAGAACTGGACTCACCTTTTTACCTCTCACCATAATAAAGTTGAGAATATTTTCTTTTTAAATATCTTTAGCTTTAAATATATATTCTCTAATATAAACTTAGTAAAAGAACTATTTAAATATATAGATTAAATTTTGAAGAGGTTTATAAATAGCAAAGGTTTATTTTTTTTATGAACAATAAACTAGTTGAAATTGTTGATTTAAGCATTCAACAAATTGCTTCTATTTGCGACCATACTTTTCTAAAAACAGTTGATTCTTTTAAAGGACAGAAAGAAGGGGCAGTTTATTTAAGAGAAGAGGCTTATGAAGGATTTTTAAAAGAGATTATTCATATTCCTAAACCTTATGCTGTTTGTGTTTATCCTGGGGATGTTAAAAAAGCTAAGGAATATTTAAATGAAAAGGACATTAAAATTGCTTCAGTTATTGGTTTTCCAAATGGTAATTTATATTCAACAAAACATAAAATTTTCGAAACGACAATTGCTCTTGAAAATGGTGCAGATGAGATTGATATGGTTTTAAATTATGAATTATTTAAAAGCGGAAAAACACAGGAAACTCTAGACGACATAACAAAAGTTGCAAATTTTGTACATAAAGAAGGGGCAATAGTAAAACTAATCCTTGAAACTTCAGCATTAAATAAAAAGCAAATAAAATCGATTTCAGAATTAGCAGATAAAGAAACAGATGTTGATTTTATTAAAACTTCTACTGGTTTTGGCAAGTATGGGGCAACAGTTGAAAATTTAAAAATTATGAGAGAAAATTTTTCAAGAGGGATTAAAATTTCCGGAGGAGTTAATACTAAAAATGTCGGACCATTACTTTCTGCAGCTGTTGAAAGAGATGACGGGCATATAGATTTAAATCCAATGAAAATCAGAATAGGCGAGAGCGGATTAATAAAAGAATTATTAATTAATGAGCAAATGAAATTATAAGGATAAAAATTATTCTATGGGGCATTAATCATCATTAGAAACTTTATGAAGTTGAACTTGAAACGGGAAAATCTCTTTTGATTAAAGCAAAATCTATTAGTTGGTACGTTTCTCAAAAGATTAAAAATTATTTATTTTAAAAAATAACCATCTTTATGGTTATAATAACCTTTATATAGGTTATTTATATTATTAAAATATGAACTTCATTGAATTTTTAAAAGATAATGAAAATACAAGAAAGATTTTTGGGCAAAGAGAGATTAAAATAATTGAAAAACAATTAAATGGAATTAATTTAACACAATCAGAAAAAAATAGGTTATCAAGAGACATAAGAAAAAAATTACAATTTATAAAAGAAATTGAAAATTTTAAAGAACAATTTGGATTAAAAAAAGGAGAAGAAATTAACAAAAAAATTAAAGAAACAATCAGAATTATTTTAGAAAATAATTTAAGGAATAAAATTGACAAAATAATTTTATTTGGTTCTGTTGCAGAAAATAAAATAACAATCAGATCAGATATTGATATTGCAGTAATATTTGATGAACTAACTAAGGAAGAAGCTTTTAATTTTAGAAAAAAAATTCTTGGTCAAGTCCCGGATAATCTTGATATACAAGTATTTAATTTCTTACCTAAAAAAATTCAACAGGAAATTAATAAAAAAGGAAAAATACTTTATATTAAAAAGAAAAATGAATAGAATAAATGAAAAAATTATTGAAGTAGAACAATTTTTAGAAGAATTAGAATCTTGTTTACCAGATGATTTTATAGAATATAAACAAGATTTTAAAATTCGGGCAATTGGAGAAAGATATTTTGAAAAAATTATTGAAGCAATTATCGATATTGCTTTTTTAATTATTAAAGAGAAAAATTTAAAACAACCAGAATATGAAAAACAAGTTTTTGATATTCTTTTTAATAACAAAATAATCTCTCAAGAATTATCTCTAAAATTGCAAGATGCTAAAGGGATGAGAAATATAATTGCCCACGAATATGGCAAAGTTGATGACGAATTAATTTTTCATTCTTTAACAGAAGAATTAATCATTGACTCTTATGAATTTATTAAACAGATTGAAAAGGTAATAAAAAAATGTCTTTAGAAAATTATAAACAAAAAAGAGATTTGAGTAAATCCGGGGAACCTAATGCGATTGTTAAAACTTCGTCGAGCAAAAGAATTTATGTTATTCAGGAACATCAGGCTTCACATTTGCATTGGGATTTAAGGCTTGAATTAAGTGGGGTTCTAAAATCATGGGCGTTACCTAAAACTCCTCCGAGAAGCAAGAACATAAAACATTTGGCAGTACAGGTTGAAGATCATCCTTTGGGTTATGCAAATTTTGAAGGGGAGATTAAAGAGGGATATGGCAAAGGGACAGTTAAAATTTGGGATAAAGGGACTTTTGAATTAATTCATAAGGATTCAGAAAAGATTGAGTTTATTGTTCATGGAAAAGTTTTGAGGGGTACTTATGTTTTGGTTAATGCTAAGTTAAATGGGAATGAGAAAAATTGGTTATTAATTAAGACTGATTAAGAAATTTTTCTAAACTTTTTTTATTTTCAGGAAGATTTCTATAAATTATTTCATTATTGTCTAAGCCATACATATCTGTAATTTCAGGTAATCCATATCTTTTAGCGATTTCCTGTAAAATTTCATAGGGTTCTTTCTTTTCTTTGGGACCGTACATTAAAGAAGTAGGATTAAAATTACACATGGTCAATTCTAATAATTCATCTTCATTCAAATAAATTCCTGTCTTGATTATTTCAATCATACTTTATTGAATAATTATTAATATTTAAAAGAATCTGCAAATAAATGCTTAAAATAAGCATAATATTTATAAAATAAACTTATTTTTTTGCTAAATGGATTCAAAAGATAAAAAAATAATAAATTCCCTTTTTGATGATGCGAGAATGTCTGTTGCAGAAATTGAAAAAAAGACTAAAATACGAAGAGATTCTGTTGCCAGGCGTTTAAAAAAAATGATTAATGAAAAAACGATTTTGGGTTTTTCTCCGATAATTAATCCTTCTTCATTAGGTTATCCAAATATTTCTTTATTACTTTTAAAAACTAAAACGGGCAATGATTCACAAAAAGAAAAATTTCTTAATAAATTAATTCAGACAAAATATATTGTGCATATCTCCAAACTTATTGGCAAGTATGATTTTTATTGTGCAATTCTTTACAAAGATACAAAGCACTTAAATGAGATAATTGAAAAAATAAAGAATTATGTTCCAAATTATCTTGAAGATTTTGAGTTATATCAGGTTGCTGATGATCCTAAATTTGAAGATATGCGGGGATTATTGTAAAACTAATCTAAACCTAAACTAATCTTTAAAGCCATATCAACTTTTTTCATGCTTGAAATATCTAATGAAGAAATTTTTTTTATTATTCTTTGTTTCTCAATTGTTCTTATTTGATTTAATAAAATTGTTGAATCTTTATCTAACTTAGATTCTTGTTTTAATAAAAAAACGTTGGTAGGAAATTCTTTTGAAAATTCTTTAGAGGTTATTGCCGCAACTATAACAACAGGAGAATATTTGTTTGCTAAATTATTTTGCAAAACTAAAACAGGTCTTTTTCCGCCTTGTTCAGACCTAACAACGGGGTTTAAGTTTACAACTAAAATATCTCCTCTATAAATCTCCATCCCACTCACACTCAATTTCTGCCTCAGCATATTTAAATTCTTCACAAATCTTTAAATCATTTTTTGCCATTTCTTTACATCCTTCAATTAATAATTCTTCATTTAATCTTTTTTGTTCCTGAACAATATTAATTAATTTAACAATTACATCTTCAAAACTTTCTCTTGATGTTTCTTTCATTTTTCCAAGAGCATTTTTTACATCTTCACTTAATTGAATTGTTGTTACCATTAGACTATAGATTGACTATAGTTTATAAATTTTATCTTGAATATTTTGAATTAATAATTATTGTAAAAATTTAGGGGTTAATCGAGAATTCGCTAATCTTTCTTCTAATTTATCACTCATATCTTTATTTTGATTTAGTTCAACAATTAATGAACAATTATTAGAATACATACATTCATACATCGGAAAATAACCTGGAGAAGTAGTTATTAATACTGGTCTTCCATCAGATATTTTTCCTTTGCAACATAAACCTTGATATTCACAAAATAAATCTCTTTCTTGTGTGGTCATTTTATAAAAATTATTCTGTTTCGCCAGTCCACCATTCAAGGTCTGGAATTTCTGCCTGAATCTTTTTTGCTTTGCAATATTCTCTTGCTAAAAGATAAAAGATTACTCCAAGACTTTTAACGTGTTTATTGTTACCGATAATTATTTGATCTGCTCCTTTTGCAAAGTTGTTTGTATCACAAATCATTAATACTTTTTTATTTACTTTTAATGTATCATTTAATGCATTTTTGTCTAGCCATGAATCTGCTACAATTGTTAATTCATTTTCAAAAAAGTCTGGTAATTGAGAATTTGTTAAAATTCCTGCAGGATATTTTTTAGTGAAAACTTTTATCCCGGTTAAATGTGAAAACATTTTAACTGCTTTCCATCCAGCTTGTCTTTTACAAACTAAAATAACGTCTTCCGGTTCAAATTTGTTTAAATATTCAATTCCTTCTTTTAATTTTGCATCAATTAAGTCTGTATTAAAAATAGCTAATCCATCAGCTCTTCTTCTATAAACAAATGGTTTCATATCAGGGGTTACTGCTTTTGTTCCTAAATAAATTCCTGCTTTTACATAATCCTCAAGGGGGATTAACATATCTGTTTTCTTTTTAGCTTTAACTTTTTCTTTTAAGTCTTCTGTACTTGTTTCTTCTACTTTTTCTTTAAGTTTTGCTACTTTTTCTAAAAGTGCTTTTTTCTTTTCTGCAAGTGTTTTTTCACCATCTTTTGGAGAAGCTTCTTCTTTTTTTGTTTTTTTAACTTTTTTTGTATCCAAAGATTCTTTTTTTGCTTTTTTGATTAGTTCTTTACTAACTTCTTCGTCTTTGTCTTCATCTTTGATTTCTTCTTTCTTTTCTTTTACCATATGAATTGAGGGGTAATTTTGCTTTATAAAGATTTTGATTCTTTTTTTAAGAAAAAAGAATCAAAATCTTTAAGACTTATTTTGAAACGACCAGCAATCAAAATAAGCTATAAAGATTTCTAAATAAATCTTAAATAAAAAAATCAAATCTTTAAGAGGTATTTTGAAACGACCAACAATCAAAATACACTATAAAGATTGTATTCACAATCTTTAAGAAAGATTTTATAAACGATGAAAAGACAAATAAAATCTTCTATAAAGATTTTGATTAATCAAAATATTTGATAGGATTAATCAAAATCTTTAAGACTTATTTTTCAAACTTCTTTGATTATTGGCAAGAAAAATAAGCTATGAAGATTGTATCCACAATCTTTATTTATTCTTTAAAGAATCTTCAATTTCGATTAATCGTTTGATTTTTACTTCTCTTTCTTTTCCGGTTATTCCTGATTTAAAAAAGTCTGCCTGAAAACCAAATGCTAAATCTGCTAAAATTGATTCTTCTGTTTCGCCACTTCTGTGAGAAAAAATTATTTTAAGGTTATTTTTCCTAGCTAATTTTACAACATTTTTTACTTCAATTAAGGAACCACATTGGTTAGGTTTTACAATAAGAGCATTAATACTTTTCTCTCTTATTGCTTGTTCAAGACGTTTTTGATTTGTTACAGTTAAATCATCTCCGACAATTAAACGGTTCGGGAATAATTTTGTTAATTTTGCAAAACCAGAAAAATCCTGTTCTTCAAATGCATCTTCTATATAAAATAAGTTATAATTTTTGATTAGATTTGTTAAATATCCAATTTGTTCATCTGAACTTCGTCTTAACATAGGATTTGAATAATTATAATTTTTTCTTGCATAAAAACTTGAAGCGGCAAGATCTAAACCGATTGGTAAGTTTAATTTTGATAAAATTTCTAAAACCTGTTTTTCATTTAATGAAGTTATCCAAGCATCTTCGTCGTTTTTTTCACTTTTAAATTTTTTATCTGCATTTTTTAATAATTCTTCAGCTTCTTTTTTTGCTTTTTTATTTAATTCCCATGCTTCTTTGACGGTTTTTGTATCGGGAATTAATAAAAATTCCTGAAAATCCGGTTTTTTTGCACCTTTAATGTTTGAATGCAATCCTCCTCCAATACAATTACCTACTAATCGGGGGAATTTTTTTGCGTTAGGATTTATTAATTCCCAAATTTCTTTTTTTTGTTCTTTTGCTAATGCTTTTAATAAAGCAAATTCAAACGCTAAAATGGTATTTCCTCCTACATGCCCGTCTAAAATGTCTTCTATTCTTCTTAAATCATCAAATTTATCAATGATTTCTTCAGTAAAATAATCGTTAAATTTTTCAAGGGTTTTTATGTCTGTTTCAAGATTTTTTTTGTAAATCTTTTTTTCAAATTTACCTTTTGATTTTCCATTAGGTGCACTTGCAGAAAAATCCCCAAGATTAGTTTTTATCGTTACAAAAATTGTTTTTTCTTCTCTTGAGTCCAGAATCTCTTTAGCACTGACTCCTTGAACTATCATAGATGTTTTAACCAAATTTAGTTTATATACTTTTCAATGCTAAAAAATAATTTTGAAAGCTTGATTGAATCCTAACTTTCCTTTTGTACCAAAACTGCTAATAGAATTATCCAAAAGGATAGGACAAAAAATCAACATAAGGGATTTCAATTTTTTTAAAAAGACCATCGGTATCTTTTAATCTTGAAGAAGGATTAATTTGTGTTTTTAATAAATCCTCAATTAATGAATAATCGTTTTTATCCATTGATAACATAAAATCCGGAAAAAGGTTCACTAAGTCAGGATTAAATAAAAAAGAGTATATTTCTTTTTTATATAAGTCATGTTGATATAATAATAAAACAAAATTATCTTCGTCAAAAAAAGAATATCCCCTTACAGGAGGAAAAAATTTCGAATTCGGAAAGTTCTCCTCTAATTGATCTTCAATTAAAAGAACTTTTTTCTTAACATCCGGTCTAAAAAAACCATTTCTATATCTAAACATTGAAATCCCGAAATTTTCCATCTAAAGTAGATTACAAATTATTTTTTAAGTTTTTAGGAGATATTTTTCAACTATTAAAAAGATATTTTAAATTCTTTACCGCTTTTTATCTCTTGGGCGTTTGTTACAGATTTCAAATCTTCGATCATATCTTTTATTTTATCGTAAGTTTTTTCAGAGATGATTAAATTACATTCAGCATTCATTGGTTTTTGCATATTTGTTTTTTCTCTTCGCACATCTTCAAGTACATCAATTAAAGATTGATATTTCGGCAATTCATCTAAAGCATCTTTTGAAGATTTTTTATATTTTGGCCAAGATGTAACATGAATACTTTTTGATTTTTCAAAAATTCGAAAATGTTCCTGATAAATCTCTTCAGTAATAAAAGGCATAATTGGGGCAAAGATTTTTAGCATTGCAAGTAAAGAAGTATAAAGGGTGTATTGTGCTGAATGCTTTTCATTTACAGATCCTTGATAAACTCTTTTTTTTACAATTTCTAAATAATTATTACAAAAATCATTCATAAAAAATTGTTCTATTTCTTGTTTTACTTTTGAATATTCATAATTTTTAAAATCATCAGTGGTTTTATTGATGAGGATATTTAATTTTTCAAGGAATAATTCATCAAGCTTTTCAAAGGTTTTTGGTCTTGTATTGTTAAAATCTTTTAAATTCATGAATACAAACCGTGAAGCATTTAATAACTTATTAACGAGTTTTTTCCCGGTAATTAAATCATTTTCAGAATAATCTGAGTCATTTCCTAATTTTGAACTTGCTGCAGCAAATCTCATTGTATCCACGCCATATTCTTTTATTATATCTTTAGGGGCGATAACATTGCCTTTACTTTTGGACATTTTTTCTCCTTTGAGTGTTACATGTCCGGAGATCACAATATCATTCCATGGAAGTTTATTTTCATTCAAGAAAGATTTTACAATTGTATAAAATGCCCAAGTTCTGATAATATCGTGTGCTTGTGGTCTAAATGAAAATGGGATTTTAATTTTATTATTAGTTAATGAAGAAACAATCTGAGGACTTTCTGAAGAGGTCATCCATGTATCAAATACTCTGTTTTCTCCGATAGCTTCTTTTTTACATTTTGGACATATTTTTTTTATTTCCAGAGGATCAATTGGAAGTTTATTTTCTGAAGGTAAAATTATTTCATTACATTCTTTGCATGTCCAAACAGGAATCGGTACTCCAAAATGTCTTTCCCGAGAGATACTCCAGTCCCATTCAAGACCGTTAACCCAATTTTCATAACGTTTTTTCATAAATTCAGGGTACCATTTAATTTTGTTTCCCTGATTGATTAATTCTTTCTTGTAATCAAGCAATTTAATGAACCATTGTTCTGTAGCGATGAATTCTATAGGATTAGAACATCTATCATGAACATTAACGATGTGATTAATCTCTTTTTGTTCGTATATTAAACCAGCATTTTTTAAATCTTCAAGAATTTTTTTTCTGGCGTCTTTTATTTTTAATCCTTTATATGGTTCTATATTTAATGTTCCATCAAGATTAATAATTATTCTTGGTTTTAATCCATGACGATTAATTGCTTCAACATCATACTTGTCTCCATATGAGCAAATCATTAATGCACCTGTTCCTTTATCAATTTGTGCTGAATCGTCAGCGATTATCGGGACTTCAAAATTAAATAATGGGACTATTGCTTTTTTTCCAATGAAAGTTTTATATCGGGTATCTTTTGGATTCACAAAGATTGCAGTGCAGGCACCCAATAATTCCGGACGTGTTGTTGCGATTAATAGGTCTTTATTTTGTATTTTGAATTTTAAGGTCGAAAATAATGTTTTGCCTTCTTTATCTTCCAACTCCGCTTGAGCAATTGAGGTCTTGCATTCAGTACACCATAATGTTGGGAATGATTTTTTGTAAACATAACCTTTTTTATATAAATTAATGAATGATGCCTGTGATATTTTTTGTGAATTTTTGTCAATGGTTGAATAGTAGACTTCAAAATCGCATGACATTCCAATATCTTTCCAATCCTGAATAAAATCCGGGGTAAGTTCTTTGAGTGTTTTTGAACATAATTTTATAAAATCTGCTCTTGACATACTTTCGCTTTTTAAATTATGAATTTTTTCAACGTATCTTTCTGTTGGCAAGCCATTATCGTCTGTTCCAAATGGATATAATACACTTCCATTATACATTCTTCTAAATCGTGCAATAAAATCCTGTTGAGAATATGAAAATGCGTGACCAATATGCATGTGCCCTGAAATTGTTGGAGGAGGAGTATCAATTGAAAAAATTTCCTTAACAGTTAAGTCTGCTTTATAGATTTGTTCTTCTTCCCAAAACTTTTTCCATTTTGTTTCTATTTCTTCTATATCTATTTTTGCCATTATTAGAAATGAATAAAGAATTTTTTAAAGTTTTAGTTTATGTGCTTTGTTGAGGAGTTTTGATTTTAGCTTTAAAATATTTCTAGCTTTTCTTATAACTTAGAAGTGACAACAAATAGAAACATTTAAATATTAGATTATGTCACTACTTTTATGGAACTAAATATGATGCAAAGCGGAAAACCCTTTTTAAGTTGGGAAAACCAGAAAAACCCTTCTTTTGAAGAAGATTCAGTTAAAGGGATTGGCAAAGAAAAACTTGATTCTTTAAAAGAATTCATAGATGAAATTCAAGATATGGTTCGACAAAGGGAAGAATTGAGCAAGATTATTATCAATGAATGCGATAAAATGAAAACTGAGATTACGAATTTTTTACTTATTAATACTGCAGTTGATTCTGATGGATTTAAAGAAAGAAATGGTCTTCGACAAAAACAAATTGAAATTTCTGAATTACAATTAAATGAAAAATTAAATTGTTGGAGAGATGTTGCTTTACTTAAAAGAGAACTTCGGGATAAGCAAAAAGAACTTAGCGAAAAAGAAGGCAGGGCAATTATGCTTGACAATCTTATGAAAGGAGGTCTAAATTAAAATGAAAAAACAGTTATTATTAAGATGGTATCAATTACAAAAATTTTGGAATAAGGAAGATCCAAAATTAAGAAAAAACCTTCTAAGAAAACTTGTAAAAGAAGAAGAATTATCTTTAAAAGAAGCACAAATGCTTGGTGGTGCTAATAAAGCTAATTTAAATTTGCCTTTCAAATATATAATCAGAGGAGATCAATTTTTAGGTCATAAAGACTATTCTGATGTAGCAAAAAATGTTTCTCCGATTTGTTCAATAACACAAAATTTAGTTGCAAAGTTAGGAAATAGTGATTCTCGTCTTGTAACTCCAAATAAAAAAACAGCCTTAACTAATGAATATAATGATCATTGCCCAGTTTATGAAGAAAGTTATAATTTAAATGCAAATATCACAAAACCGTATGGAATATTTAATGTTTATGATTTAACACAAAAACAATTTAGACCTGCTTTTGTCCTTGAAAAAATTAATGGAAAATCATTAGTGCAATTAACAGAAAAAGGTCTTAAGCAAAAATCAGATTTATACAACAGATTAGAAAAACAATCTAGAAAAGAATTAAGGAAATTAACACAAAGATTTATTCCTGTTGATTTTGAAGATAGAAATATTATTGTTGAAGAAAGCACGGGAAAAGTTTATATTATTGATTTTGAGTATTGGAAAAGAAAATCAGAAAGTAAATCTAACAAACCAAGTGATTATTTTAGTTATACAAAAGATAATATGAAATTAAATTCATATAATTTACAAGGAGGTCTAAATTAAAATGATTAACTATAGAATTTCTACTCCAGAAGATGAACTTTCTAAAGTGCTTAAAACTGCAGGAGTTTGCAGAACTGAAAAAGATGCTTTACAGCTTTATCAAATGGGCAAAAATATGGGTCTTTCAACAGATGCATTAGAATTGGTATGGTATGAAGCAATTGATAGTGTTAGAAAACAAAGATCTTGGAGAGATAATTTAAGAAGCAGTTTCCTTGAAAAGGCACTATAAATTTTATTTTTTTATTTTTTTTATTTATTTCAATTATAAGAAAAATCATAGATTTTTCAAAAGTTTCAAATATAATTTTGAAAAACAACAAAGATGAAAATGACAGAAAAAACAACAAATGAAGAGAATTATGCAAAGATAGTTTACAATCCTCATGAAGAGATAGTATTATATCAATTAAAATTAATTGATATGACCATTCGACAATTAAAAGATTCTGTGAGAAAGATACAAAATGATTATATGTCGGAAGACAAATCAAATCATTTAAGAAAGAACATCTTTGACCTACAAAAAATTCTCAAAGATACAGATTTAAGAAAGAATTGTAAAAGGCAAAAAGATGGATTGTACAAAAATGAGATTATAATTGATGGAATTCGTTTTATCAAAATACTTTCAGAACCTTTGGATTTAATTCCAAAAGATGTAAATAATTTTTATTTTGGAGGTTTAATAAAATGATTCAGCAGATTAATTATCGAGGACAAAGTTATCCTTTTGATTTAGATAAAGGGTTAGTAGGAACATTAACAGATGAAGAGATTGAAAAATATTCATGGAAGGTAAATAAAAGAAAAATTGATGATAATACCGGAACAGGTAATTATATTTGTTATGATGAAAATTACGCAATTAGATTTTCAAAACCAATAATTCAAGAAAGATATGCTTCACGAATAGATCAATTAAACCGATGCCTCTTAAACTTTTTTATTGGAAATGATTTAATTACAAATAAATTGGGTGCTCCTGAAATGCAGGGAGTATATTTTGGAAAAAAAACTGAACAACCATTTTTAGTAATGGAAAAACTTAATTTAAAGAAAATTGGTTTTTTGACTGCCAATGAAAAAAGAATATTACTCAATGATTATTATAATAGCTTAAGTAAAATTCAAGAATTAGGATATAATAATATTTCTAATGATACAAGCATTCGAAGAAATTTTGAATTTGATACAATAAAGAAATCCGGGATATTCTTTGATTTTGATGACTGGAAATCAGAACACTTTATTCCACAATTAAATTACGGAGAATTAATCACGCAAAACCCCGTGAGAATGTTTTCTAGAAATACTCAAAGAAATAAACAAGAAGGAGAATTAATAAGATGAGAAATAAAATAACTTATCTAGGACAAAATTATCCAATAGATTTAGACAAAGGTTTAGTAGGAACATTAACTGATGAAGAGATTGAAAGATATTCAAAGATGGTAAATAGAGAAAAAGTTGATGATGATACTGGAGGAAATAATTTTGTTTTCTTTCATGAAAATTATGCAATTAGATTTCAGCGAAATGAGGATAATAAATTCTATTATGCAGATAAAAATTTAAAGAATTTTTTAATTGGAAATAATTTATTTACAAATAGACTTAATGATATGCAAATGCAAGGATTATATTTTGGTGAAGAAACAGAAAAACCATTCTTAGTTATGGAAAAATGTGATTTAGTCAGTTACAATCAATTAACAAAAAATGAAAAAAAAAGGTTGGATCAAGAATTTGAAATTCGAAAAAAAGAAATTGAAAATAAAATAGGATATATCCCAAGCTGGGATGTTTGGTCTGGAAAGAATTTTAAATTTGATAAGACTAAAAAACAAGGTATATTTTTTGACTTTGATTTTTGGGGAACAACAAATGGAATTATAATCCCTCATTTAAATGAACAAGGAGAATTAATATGTTAAATCAATCTTTATCTATTGAACAGTTATGTAACAAATTAAGACCTTTACTTGGAAAGAAAGTTGATGATATTTATTTACGTTATGCTATGTCGTCGAGTCTTGATGAGAAATCAGAAATTGCTAATATCTTAAATGCATTATATTATAAAAATTTAGGGGAATTATTGGATCAAAGAGTTTTACTTGAACCTCCTAAATTTGAAAGTATGCAAGGAGAGTACCCTATTGCGAAAGTTAGTTATGCAGATAAAGAAGTTTATGATTTTAGCCTTAGAGAACATGATTGGCCAAGACATGTTTGTATTAGTGGTATGAGTGGTAGTGGTAAGACTACTTTGGCTTTGAGAATTCTTGATAATTTTATTAAAAAAGACAAACCGTTTTTAGTTTTTGATTGGAAAAAAAGTTTTAGACCATTAATTTTAGCCGGCGATGATGTTATGTGTTTTACAGTAGGTCAGGAAAAAGTTAGCAATTTATTTAAGATGAACATTAATTGTCCTCCTAAAGGTGTGGAGCCTAAAGAGTGGATTAATGTTTTATGTGATTTACTTACTGAAAGTTTTTTCGTTTCGTACGGAGTCCATAAAGTCTTATTAGAGACATTAGATGAGGCGTATGAAGAATGGGGAGTTTACAAGGGTTCTGAAAATTATCCTACATGGAATCATATTAAATGGTATTTAGAAGAGAAATTAAGTAAAACTAAAGGACGTGAAGGGGGATGGATCGAGAGTGCTTTACGTATTGCTAGTGTTTTAACATTCGGTAATTTTGGTACTGTCTGCAATTATAAAGAATCTGATAGTTTGAGTGTTGAAGATTTATTAGATAAAAAAGTTATTTTAGAGTTAAATGGCTTAGGGAATATTGAAAAAAAGTTTTTTTGTGAGTTTGTTTTGACTTATATTTACAAATTGAAGAAATCTCAAGAAAAAAATGCCGGTGGAAGGTTTGATCATGCTATTTTAGTTGATGAAGCTCATAATATTTTTTTAAAAACAGGAACTAATTTTTCAAAAGAATCTGTTACAGATATGATTTATCGAGAGATGCGTGAGTATGGTACTAGTTTAATTTGTCTAGATCAGCATTGCTCTAAATTAAGTGATACTGTTAAAGGTAATAGTGCCTGTAATATCGCATTTCAACAGCAATTGCCGGCAGATATTATGGATGTTAGTTATCTTATGCAGTTAAAGGATCAAAGACAATATTTTTCTATGCTTCCTGTGGGTTATGCTATTGTTAAATTATCTGAGAGATATAATTCTCCTTTTTTAATTAAAACTTCTCCATTAAAATTAAGAGAAGGGCAAGTTACGGATAATGAAGTTAGGAAAAGAGCACAAAATATGATTATGAACATGGGTTTTAAAAAAGGCATTGATCCTGAATTTAATGAGAGATTAATTGCTGCAGAGCCTGAATTTATTAATTATCATGATAGAGTTGAGGTGGTGAAAGCGAATAAATTAAATAAAGAATCACCTTACATAGAAAAAAATACTGAGGAGTTAAACTATCATGATAGAGCTGAAGTTGTTAATGTTAATCCAATTGAAAGGCCTTCACCATATGAGGAGAAAAAAATTGAAGCAATTCAGCCGGTTTTACAGTTTACAGCAATTGAGCCTTCTGAATTACAAAAAGAGGATGCGTCTAGACAGAAAGTGAAAGAGGATAGTTTACATAACTTAACTAAGATTCAGTCAATATTATTTGAATTTGTCGAGGATAAATTGGATAAGGGTTATGAACTTAAACAGATTGAAAATATTTTAGAACAGGGAAAAGATGAAGGGAATTATTCTTTGGAAGATATTGCATGTGTTATTAATACAGTCCTTGTTAAAAGGTTAAACTCTCATGGCGTTACTACTTTAGAAAAACAAAATAATTATAAAGTCGAACATTTTAATAATTTTAATCTTGATAGAGAACAAAAAATGTTCCTGAGATTTTTAGAAGAAAATCAAGAAGATACAGGCACTGTAAATATTTACAGGACACTTGGATTTTCGTCAAGAAAAGGAAATAAGATTAAGAATGAGCTTTTGGAAAAGAATCTCATTTTCATTCAAGAAGAAAAAAACGATAAAGGCTGGAAAAAGGTTATCAGAATTTCGCCTCAAATATAATCACCATCATATTTAATATATAAAACACAATAAAAACAACAACGAAAAACCCCGGAATACCCTCTTTTAGGGCATTTCATTAGTACTGGTATTTAATTTTATTTAATAATATATATTTAATTCTAAAACTCAAATTTAAGGCGGAAAAACACGGAATACCTTGAATTTTTATATATCAAACAAGAAAAAAAGATAACAAAATCATAAGGAGAATAAACTATGGAAAGCTTTGATTGGGAAATCATTAAAGATCTTTCAATAATTGCAATAACTGGATTGGTCGGGTTTTATGCAGTGATTTTTTTACTGATAAAACTTAAACGTGCCTAAACTTAGAGGAGGGAAAGTATGGAACTTTTCTTATATCTCTTCATTATCCTATTATTTACTATATTCGTTATAATAGTAATTAGAATCATATTCTTTATCTTCTGTTTCGCTTACGGCGTTTACACAATTTTTAGAGACATCTTTAAGGAAGTCAAAACAGAGGGTCAACTAAATCGAATTAGATTTGATTCTTAAGGAGGAAACAATAATAATGTTCACGAATGTAAAGTTTGCATTAAGAGTCGTATGCTGTTTGGTAAGTATAGCTTTAGCATTTCTTTATTGCTTAATTAGTTATATAATTTTCTTTCGAATCGTCTAATAAGTGTAGCTTTAACATTTCTTTATTGCTATCTCTCTCTTTAATATAATAGAGAAGATAAAAAAAATTCACAGGAGGGTAAAATAAATAAAAATAAAGTATTTCATCTGTTGTCAGTCCTGTAAACAAAAAACAATTCAAAGGAGAACAAAATGAGAACATTAGAACATCTGCAAGAAGACGAACAAGGGAAACTCTTTAGGGAAAACGGGGAACCTTTTCCGAACTTCCTTGCATTTAAGGTCAGCAGGATGAAAACCCTGACAGTGAAAATCCCTTGTGAGATTCAAGAAGTAATTGACAATCTCATCAAAGAAAATTCAGCATTCATCCCAAAAGATGCAAATGCCTTCACAGCTTCAAACTACGATTATGACACATCGTACTTCTCTGACGAAAAACAATACACTTTCGCCAATGATGATCAAAGCTTGATTATTTTTTCCGTAGAGAAGCACAGAGAACAACACGCAGTCTTCGCCTTTCAGTTTTATCAGTTACTGATTTACAAATCTGAGTAACCTGCCGGCACTAACGCCTAAGTAAAAAAGGGGCAACCTTTAGTTGAGTTTAATTGAAGGTTGCATTAACAAAATAAGACATAGGAGGAACATGAATTACAAAATTATTATGGGAGTTCTTATCGGATTAACGCTCATACCTTTTATCATTGCAATTAACATCTATTTTGGTCATGAGCCCGAGATTCAGCAAGTACCTATACAGGTCACTCAGCCGGCTCAAGATCAATGATGACAAACAACAACCGCAAAAAAGGAGATACACCAATGGGCAATTAAAATGTTTTAAAAAAATCGCGTTTAGCAATAGCAAAAACGTAATCAAAATCATTCTTCAAATGAGGCACAAAATGACATTAGCATTTATCGCAGTAACCGGCTTATTCTTCGGCTTTTTCTGCTTGACTTCGAAAGCACAGGAACGGTTGGAAGCCATTCAGAACGGAACAGTCACCGGCAAGTATGAAAACTCATTCGGGAAATACATTACTGTAAACGACATCACATTCCATGTTAGCCATGATGTATACGCTCAACTCAGCATCGGCATGACTCTTCCGCTTCAGCAATAACCTCGCCCTGTCGGCACCAAATAGTTAACCAATGAGGGAGGATACGCCAATGCAGAATTAAAAGTTGTACCATGCAGTACCAATCGATTGTGCCAATAGTGAGTGCAATCAAAAAAATCCTTTATGAGGGAATGCCATGAACGAGAACAAAAACAAGGGATGTGGCGGATGTCATGACAAGGATCAAAAACATGGTCACGATGATGATGGATGTTGCGGAGGGTGCCATGATCATGACAAGGATCAAGATCAGGCGGATAAGAACACGCAGAAACCGCAGAAACCTGCCGACGGCTCCAAAAAGAGAAGCTGATAATCTTCAACGTGCAAGTTTGCACTAGCAAGTAAAAAGGGCAACCTTTAATTGAGGTTTAATTGAAGGTTGCCTTAACAACAAAAAGAACAAATGAGGCACAAAATGACATTAGCATTTATCGCAGTTACTGGTTTGGCATTTGGATTTTTCTGCTTGACTTCGAAAGCACAGGAACGGTTGGAAGCCATTCAGAACGGGAAGGTCACGGGAAAATATGAAACCTTCTTCGGACGCTACATCACGGTGAACAACATCACATTCCGCACTAGCCAGAAAGTCTATTCCCAACTTGCCGTCGGCATGACTTTCCCACTTCAGCAATAACCATCGCCCTGGCCTGCACCAAATAGTTAACACACAAATGGAGGAGAATACACCAATGCAGAATTAAAATCCAGTAAGAGATGAAGAGATAAGTAAACAAACAACAAAAAACAAATGAGGCACAATTATGGCAACAACAATCGTGGTAGGAATTATCGCACTCCCTTTCTTCCAAATCATTCTTCCTTTGGCAATGGGAGCGGTACAATTGATTGGCAAGGCTTTCGGCCGTACTATATTTAAGTAACCTGTCGCCCGGCACCAAAGCCTGAGTAAAAAAGGGGCAACCCTTAATTGATATTTAATTGAAGGTTGCCTTTAACAAAAAATTGGAGTTACATTATGTTAGGAATATGTTTTCTGGCAATTTGTATTTTAAAGATTGCCTCAGCGAAAATGATGTTTTCTGCTATTGACAAAGATATCGAATGGATCATGACGAGGCCACCCAGAACATCGTAAATAACCATTCTGCCGGCACTAACGCCTAGATAAAAAGGGGCAACCTTTAATTGATATTTAATTAGGGGTTGCCTAAAACTACAAAGCATAATAAGAGGTTACAAAAATGGAATACGCAGAACTCTTTATCATGAATGATAAATTAACAATAGAAAACTTAAAAAATGTAACAAAAGGGGGAAGAATTGTCGGGATGGAAAAAAATCTCAGGCATCATTCATACCTCATTGATATTCTGTTTCAGCATAAAGTGCGAACTTGCACAGTTACCCCAGAAACATATTATCAGCTCAGCATTGGCATGAATATCAGCGTTGGCATGGATCTTCCACTTCCTCCATCCTTCACCGGCACTAACGCCTAAGTAAAAAAGGGGCAACCTTTGATTGAGGTTTAATTAAGGGTTGCCTTTAACAAAAACAAACCACAAAATGAGGAAAACACGATGAAAAGAATCACAATAATAGTCACGGGAATTTTCTTTGCCCTGTTCATCGCAGGTACTGTTACTGCCCAAGATTCAAACCTTGACGAGTTCGCCAAGTGCTTGACTGACAAAGGCTTCAAAATGTATGGTGCCGACTGGTGCCAGCACTGTCTCAGCCAGAAAGAGTTGTTCGGCGAATCATTCCAGTATATTGACTTTACAGAATGCGAGCAATCGCCAAAAGCTTGCAATGATGCAAAGATTCAAGCTTATCCTACATGGATTTCAAAGGATGGTCAACGATATGGGGGAAAACGTTCTTTGCAAAAACTCTCAGATCTCAGCGGATGCCCTTTATCTGAATAACATCGCCACTGCCGGCACCAAATAGTTAGCAATCAAATAGAGGAGGATACGCCAATGCAGGATTAAAAGTTGTAAGAAGTAGAATCGATTGTGCCAATAGTGAGTGCAATCAAAAAAATTCTTTATGAGGCAATGCCATGAACGAGAACGAGAACAAAAACAAGGGATGTGGCGGATGTCATGACAAGGAAGACGATGATGGATGTTGCGGTGGATGTCATGATGACAAGGATCAAGATCAGGCGGATAAGAACACGCAGAAACCTGCTGATGCCGGTGGCTCCAAAAAGAAAGGTTGATTCAGCAATTAAATGTGCAGTTTGCACTAGCACCTAAATAAAAAAGGGGGCAACCTTTAATTGTTGTTTAATTGAGGGTTGCCTTTGAAACGCAGAAAGGAGAACATGATGAAGATGTCACGAAGGGATTTCTTTTCTCTTCATTGGCGAAAGTCAAAAGAAAATAAATTGGGAGATTGTAGTAAATGTAATTGCAACTGCAATCGTAATAAAAAACCTCAGACCGATGAAACAGGCAAGGAAAATTTCGGTCAAGATAACGAGAAGAAGGACAAATAACACCGGATGCCTGAATAAGAAAAAGGGGCAACCTTTGGTTGTTTGTTTAATTAAAGGTTGCCTAAAACCACAAACAGAATAACGAGGTGAAAACATGGAAAAGTTGGAAAAGAAATTTGAAGGATGGCCTGTTTACAAAGAAATGAAAACGATTGCAAATGGATGTTGCCAATGCCAAAAGTGCCAGAACATAAGGCAATTTTTCCAGGATCTTGAATCCGGCGTCAGTACTTATGCTACTGAGCAGGAAATGACCATGGCACTGATAGAGAAGTATCCCGACCAGTTCCAATTAATCAAATTAACGATTATGGAAATAAACCTCGACGACGACCTCACAAACAATACGGTTCAGAGAGAAGATTTGCGACAGCTGTTCGATCGGCTTGATAACCCCAAGAAGTTTGACAACAAAAACCGATAACGCCATCGGCACCAATGCCTGAAGAAGAAAGGGGCAACCTTTGATTGTTGTTTAATTGAAGGTTGCCTAAAACCACAAACAGAATAATGAGGTGAAATATGAAAAAATTTGAAGGATGGCCTATTTACCAGAGAATTATTGAAATTTCAAAAACAATGTGCCAATGCAAAAATTGTCGAAACATCAGACAATTTGCTCAGGATATTGAATCTGTCAGCTATGCCACCGAAGAAGAAATGATCACGGCACTCATCAAGAAACATCCTGAGCTCAAACCCGAACGCCAAGCAATTATTATTATTATCAATCCATTCGGTGACCTGCCCAACACCTACGATAACGGCGACAAAAAAAGCTGATAACGTCATCGGCACCACATGATTAAGAAAGGCAACCTTTGGTTGTTTGTTTAATTGAAGGTTGCCTTTTTTTTTGAATATTATTAAAAAAATAAAAGACACCCGCTGGTTTCTTTTAAGCTTCCTCAAATTGCGGAGCGGTGATATCTCTAAACTCAAGCCCACACTTACAGCTTTTATCTTTACCTTCGGGATTAATGTAAGTGTAAACTTTCGGCCTTCGAGGATATCACATAAAATAAAATTATTTTTTTATTAATGAACAAAAAATTCTAATCTCTAAATTAAGGAGGAACATTATGAATTACTTTATTAATGCCATGAACAGTCTCATGAATCTGGGATGGATAACAAAATCATTTATCGTCCTAATATGTTTTCTTCCTTTTCCATTCTTGTTCAGTTTTTTTGGAAAAGGTTGGGGAATGAAGTCTGAATCTCTTATCTTTGCTTGGAATGTTGGAGCAATCTTAGGGATGGTTATTTTTTCTTTTGGGAAGTTTAATAATTTCCAAATAGAAGATTTATATCATCCTTTAATACCGCTACTCATCGTGATATTTTTAGGATTTTTCGTTGGTACACTTGCGAATGTTCTTTATTCTCAAGTGCTGACCGATTCAACCTGTCCTAATTTGGCCTTACCATTAACAATTATGAATTCTTATGGAGCATGGGCATATATTCTTGCTCCAATGTTAGCAATTGCACTCCCGAGATACTTTAACAAGATGGTTTTTACTCCAATCAATTTTCTGGGGATTATTCTTGTTGTAATAGGGATGGTGCTTTTGATGTACAAAGTTAAACAATAAGGAGGATGCTATGAAAAAAATAAACCTATTGCTTGCAGGATTTGGAGGTTATACCTTTTTGTGTGTAATCCCAGGATATCGAGAGATTATTCTTTTGGGAATAATTATCGGATTTTTGATTATTAAAGATACTCCAAACATTTCAGGAGGAATAAAGCAATTAATCTGGAGTAGCTCACCCCTTTTTATAACCTGCATTATGTTTTCGTGGATTATCCATTCAAGCCCGGAAATTTACAAAGAGGAAACAAGAGATTATCTTATTATTCTTACAGTAATGACAGATAATTTGTTGTTCATCTATTCCAGAATTCAAGGGATAATTGTGAGTTCTGGGCTAATAAAAAATTTAGAGGGAAAATCCCCAAAATACGGCCGAGTAAAGATTATGGAGGAAATTGAGGAGGAAGTTCAGAACAAACAAAACTTGCTGACTCAAATTATTTTAGGAACAAGTACAATCTTATTCCTAATTTTTTTATCAATTTCAATTTAGGGAGGAACTATTATGTTTCAAGAATTTCTTGAGAACCAGAACTTGCTGATTGGGGCGTTAATTCCTGCGAGCATAATCCTCGCATTGGTTATCAGCTTGAGCATCGTGAAGTTTATAGAAGTAAGGGAAAAACAAAGAAAGAAAAAGTAATCTATAACATCAATCAATGAGGAGGTAAAAGTATGTACCAGCAAGAAGATATTTGTCCTCAGGAAGACCTTGCAATGGATGAACCTGCAAACTTCTGCGACGATGACGGTTGGGGAGATGATTGGTTCAATGATGATGACGAACCAGATTATCCATCGAATCCGGCATTTCCTTTTCCAGTAAACACAAAATATCCTAAAAAGTTTACACCGGAAAAAGATCTTCGACTGTACTCTGCCATGTTGAAAGTTCAAAATTCTTTTGAGAGTACAACAGCTCATATGGCAATAGCATGGCAAGGATGTTTTACTGCAAAGGAAGAACGTCAACTTCGCCGGCAAGAAGAAGGACTCATGCAGAGGTATATCTTTTTAGATTATGATCCTCTTACCCATGACAAAAATTTTATTCAAATTGATTAGGGAGGCAGAACATGCTTGAATTTATTTTCCTATTGCTGTTTAAGTATGGTCCACTTGCCTTGGTGTTGTTTTTTCTGGCAATGAGTTGGAAAGAGATTCTCAAAAAAAATTAACCGGAGAAGAGCTATGGCAAAAGTAAATTCCAGAGCCAAATGGGAAGAAATGCGAGAGATTATTCCTCAGGCAACACTTTACATTTTGAGGGAAAATAAACTCATTCCGAAAATTGGCAAAGCCATTAACTTGAAGAAGCTTCCGGTTTCTATTCGGGAACTTCAGACAAAGGGCTGGAAGATTCGGTTTTAAAAGCCTAAAAAACTAGTAAGGAGAAATTACCATGAACATGACACACAGATTACTTCAAGCAATACAAGAGGATAAGGGATTAATAGGGTTTTATTTTAATCCGAATAATAATTGCCTTTATTCTGACAGGACGTGTAACGGCTTGGCAGCTCTCATTTTAACCCCATGTGTAACCCTTGAAACTGTCTTGAACTGGGGATTTACAATTATCACCCCTGCTGAGCTGATTACAAGAAAAACAGTTTCGGAAAAAGCCTGTCGACGTGGGAATCCCAACGGCTTTCCGAGAAAGGCATTTCAATAATTCCACCACCGGCAACGAACAAAGGCAATCTTTGATTACAAGATGATTAAAGGTTGCCTTTGCAAAAGGTGAAACCATGGATAAAAAACAAGAGAAATTCATGAGGAGGTTATTTGGAACCCATCGCCAAACAATCGTTTATGAAAAAGATGGAAAGATTTATCTTGACAAATGGTGCCAAACTCCTTCGCTCTGTACCATGGAGGAGTTTAATGCACTTTCTTCTGACATTCGCAAGAATGTTAAAATCATTCCAACGGAGGAAACATAATGAATAAAAAAGGTTTTACTCTTATTGAGCTGTTGATTGTTATTGCTATTATCGGCATAGCTACTTTAACCGCATACCCATATTTTTTTGGACCATCAGAAGGTTTCCCTTTTGGAGAAAGCTTAACGATAGAAGAATTGCAAAAAGTTCCTGGGGGAAAGATTGTCGGTATGCAAAAAAACCTCTATCTGGCATCATATCGCATCGAGGTAATATATCAGGGAAAGGTGATGATTTACGAGGTTACACCAGAAATGTATCATAAACTTCATACTGATATGGATCTTCCGCTGAAGGAATAGCATCCTCGCCGGCAACTCGCTAACTAAAAAGAAGGCAACCTTTGGTTGAAGGTTAATTGAGGGTTGTCTTTAAAACAATTATTTCATTAAAAGGAGAAACATCATGAAATACTCTTTTGATAAAGAATCTTTTAAAAAGAATTTGAATGAATTTCTAAATCCTATTAAAATCTGGGATACCTGCGTTAAAAAAAATGATCCAAAAAACCTTGCAGAAGCGACAATGGATGTTGTGCTCGCGATCATTACCCCCTTACTGACATGGATGTTTTTGCCCATAACTATTCTAGGCACTATTTTGCTCTCCTATAAAAATAGTGCCGGATTGAAAAAGATTAAATAAAGTTAATCGCCAAAACCAAGGGCAACTTTTGATTGCAAGATGATTAAAGGTTGCCTTTAAACAATCATTAAAATGAAGGAGAAAATAATATGTATGACGAAAATGATATTCTTATCTTTATTATCATCTTCTGTGTTATTATATCAATAATATAAGAACAGACCATTCCGACGGCAACAGAATATCAAATACCGGGATAAACCAGCAGAAATGCCCAAAGATGAATCTAAATTAGAAGTTAAAGGAGGTGATTTTATCGAATAAATAAGATTGTGATTAATCAACAAAATTCCAAAACACTAAAACTATAATGAGGTAAAAGTATGTCCAAAATTTTCGCATTAGTATTTGCAACAATCATTATCTGGGGAAATATTGTTATTGAAAATCCTGCCATTGAAGAACCTAGCTTGAATCAGGAAATTTCCTACTACAATCACGGCATTTAGCCTACCCACCACCAACGGCAAGAAGGATTAAGGGTTGCCTTAACAACAACAAAAACAAATGAGGAAAGTATGAAAAACGGCACAAATCAAAAATGGGTAAGATTTAGTTTTGTTATCATTATCATTCTCGGTGCTCTTGTGATTGCAACAAATATCCTGCAATTAATGCAAGCACCTGAAACACAACAAGAACAGACCATTCCGACGGCAAGTGATGAAAACTCCTATTTGCCGAGGTAACTAAACCTTAACTTTAAGCCAGATAATAGTCAGTTGCGATGTTATCTGGCTTAAAAAATGATTAAACCTCAAGAGGTTTTAATCAGCGAATAATTTAGAAGGTTTAATTTTTAATTGATTAAAACAACTTGAGTTAATCAATAAACTTTGTTCAATTTTGCAGGGAGGTAATTATGTTAAAATCGTTTTTTGCATCAAGAAAATGGATGTTCTGGGCTTATGGCGGTTGCTTGTTCTTATTCATTGCACTACTTGTTCAAGTTGAGCTTTCTGTTTTACTCAACGAATGGTACGGTGCCTTTTACAATATTCTCCAAAAGGCTACTGAACACAAAGTAGAAGAGTTTTGGGCTTCGATGTTACAGTTTGCAAAAATTGCTTTTCCTTATGTTTTAATTGCTACTGTAACGTCATATTTTACCCGCATCTACTCTTTTAAATGGCGAGAGGCGATGACGTTTTCATATGTCGCCAGATGGCAGAAAGTAGAAGGTGAAGTGGAAGGTTCAAGTCAGCGTATTCAAGAAGACATCTATCGATTTGCGAGGATTGTCGAGAGTCTTGGTTTACAAGTCATCCGAGCAATTATGACTCTCTTGGCTTTTCTGCCGATTCTTTGGGGACTCAGTAAAGGAGTTGAAATTGAGAGGATAAAAGATATTCCTGGAAGCCTTGTCTGGGTTGCCCTCGTCGTTTCAATAGGGGGATTACTTATTTCCTGGTTTGTCGGAATAAAACTGCCTGGACTTGAATACAATAACCAAAAGGTGGAGGCGGCGTTTCGTAAAGAGTTGGTATATGCCGAGGACGACAAGATAAACTATGGAAAAACAGAGACCATAATCCAGCTATTCACCGGACTAAAATTCAACTATAACCGGTTGTTTCTCCACTACGGCTACTTTGACGTATGGGTTAACTTCTTCGAGCAACTGATGGTCATTGTTCCTTACCTAATTATGGGACCAGGATTGTTTACAGGTCTTATTACATTGGGCATGCTGGTTCAAGTATCCAATGCTTTCAGCAAAGTACGTGAATCATTTTCTATTTTCATCGGCAACTGGACTACCATTACTGAACTTCGCTCAATTCATAAACGATTAAAGGAATTCGAGCATAACATTGGGTATTAAACAAAAGGAGAAATACTATGAAAAATCTTGTTGTGATTACTTTAATCGCGTTGATGTTTTCAGGAGCGGCATATTCTGATAATCTGGAAGTTGCCACGATGTATGATAAATCAGGACAGAGAATTGGAGGTTATAATGATGATTCTATACAAAAGCTTGTAAAACCTGCACAAGAAGTTATTGTCTTTCATATTGACGAGTTTGATGACATGAAAATGTCTGAACTTACTCAATATGTAAAAAAAACTAATGATTTTGTTGCAATTCGATCCTTTGCAAGATCGCGAGAAATTGCACTGGAATTCATAAAAAAAATTGCCAATGCCAACGGAAGAAAATACATTGTGATTCTAAATGAAGGAGTTTTCTATGATAGCAAGATTCCATATATTTGGATATCAACTGTTACTCATACCAAACTCCCATGGTTAAAACCTATCTAAGGAGAAACATCATGAAAAATATTTTGAAATCATTAGCTGTCGGAGTTGCATCTGGTATCTGGTCTATTCCGTTTACCACCGGTTGTTATCTCTATTTCTATCAACCATTCTCTAGTGAGAGAACTACGATTTTTGTAGGGATGATAATCATTACCCTGCAGATTATCCAGAATTTATGGATACCACTGCTGTTGCAGGTAGTACTTTACTATAACAGCAAAGTGATTTACAGAGTGATTATATTTATACTCGGCATAAGCATTTATTACAATCTACTTCTTGATTGGAATGTTATTGCCTCTGGAATTAGCATGGGGGTTATTTATATCTCATGGCCTTATTTCATTTACAGGAGTTTCATTGCAAGAGAATATGAGCCCCCATCGAGAGGGAAGGGACAGTGTTGCATTACAAGGCATTAACAATTTGATTTGAGAATCAAAAATTCGAGGAGAACATCATGAGCAATTCGGCTATGGCATTAATTCTATTCGTTAAAATTTTATCTTGGATAATCATTGCAGGAATCATTGGAGTAGGAATTTGGTTCTTGTACCTTGGTTTTTGCGGGGGTCATCTTCAATCACTCTGGAGAGTTATAACTGCCAAAAGGTCAAAGGAAATCATGGACATGGACAAGTCGCAAGGAGGCCAGTATGACTTTTCCGAGGAGGCCTGCAAGCTTTCGCCGAAAACTGAGAAAGTTCTGGAAGACCTGAACATGACTGACTCGAACAAGATCAAAAGTCGTGCCAAGACATTCAAGATGTGGTTTGAATCATTTCGTAAATAACCAAAAGAAGACAACCTTTAATTGTTGTTTGATTGAAGGTTGCCTAATCATTAAATTTATTTAGGGAGGAAAAAATGGTAAAGAAAAATTATGATTTTGAAACAAGGGCGATTCACGCACATCAATTTAAGAACCAGTATAATGCAGTAACATTACCGATATACAGGACTTCCACTTTCGGGTTTGATTCAACTGAACAGGGAGGAAGATGCTTTGCTGGTGAGGAAGAAGGATACATATATACTCGGTTATCTAACCCTACCAACAGAGCCTTAGAGCAAATCGTTGCATCGCTTGAAGGTGGAGAAGACTGCGTGGCTTTTGGTTCTGGTATGGCAGCGACAGCAAGTTTAATCTTGCATTTATGTTCAGCCGGAGATAATGTTATCTATAACACCATTATTTATGGTGGGACAATGGGTCTTGCCAAAGAAACCTTGCCAAAATATAATATCGGTGCGAGGTTTTTTACTGGTGACTCAATGGGTGAACTTGAGAGCCTGATTGATGAAAAGACCAGACTGGTTTTTCTGGAAACTCCGGCGAACCCGACAATGAAACTCATTGATATCCATGCTGTATCTAAGGTATGCAAAAGGCATGGCATCTTACTTTGTGTAGACAATACCTTCTGTTCACCATACATTCAGCAACCGTTGAAACTGGGAGCAGATTTGGTCATGCATTCCGGAACAAAGTATCTCAACGGTCACGGCGATGTTATTGCTGGTTTTATCGTTGGAAAAAAAGACCTCCTGAAATCGCTACGGCTTGAAACCCAAATCCATCTTGGAGGAATTTTATCTCCGAGCGATGCCTGGCTAATTTCACGTGGTCTTAAAACCTTGGCAATACGAATGGAGCAACATTCAAAGAATGCGAAAATTATTACTCAATTGCTTCTTCGTGAACCAAAGGTCTCAAATGTCCGCTACCCAGGTCTTCTTAAAACAAACCCGAAGTTTAACATTTTCAAGAAACAGATGAAACTTGGAGGGGGTTTAATCTGTTTTGAAGTAGGAAAAACCAAAGAAGATGCCGCATATTTCTGCAATCATTTGTATCTTTGCACAATTGCCGTAAGCCTTGGAGACTGCGACACGCTCATTCAACATCCAGCCTCGATGACACACTCGTCATATACTGATGAAGAATTAAAGCGTGCAGGAATTACTCCGAACATGGTCAGACTCTCGGTAGGTCTTGAGAATGCTCGGGACATCATCAACGATTTACGAGGAGGTTTGTCTTTTATATAAAATTCAAAAAGAGGAGGAGGACAAAAGATGTATATTTTCAAAATCATGACTGTACTTATGATTCTAATGTCCTTGATTATCTTAGGGTATTATCTCTAAATCCCGCAGAAAAGCAATAATCAGCAGGAGGATATGCCAATGCAGAATTAGTATTGAGTAATTAATCATTAAAGAACAATAAAAATAGAGAGGACGTTATGAATAAAAATTTTTGGAGATTTATCGGTTTCTTAATCATTGTTCTGTTGGCAATGTTGGCTACACTGATTATCGACAGGGCCAGAAGCGAAGAAATCGTACCGGCACCACAAACGGAAGTTCAAGTCTTTGACGTAGAAGGTCTTGAAATTACCGGAAAGATCGGGGCTTATCGAATGCTTGCCAAAGACAAAAGCATAACCATTAACGAGATGATTGAAGAGATTGTTGAAAAAACAAAAAAATTCTCGTTCAAGCCCAAATGTATAGTCCGCCTTGCTGAGGGAAAAGACAAAGAAGGAAAAGCATGGATTTACTTCGGGTTGGCTATGGAATGCCACAAAAAAGTCGATGCTGTAACACCTGCGAAATAACCATCAATGCCAAAGGCAACCTTTGATTTGAAGCTAAATTATAGGTTGCCTTAACTACAACAATTTTAGTTTGGAGAAAACATCATGGAAAAGTTAAAAGATTGCATAGGATGGTTCATCGTTATTTCAACAATCATTATTAGTTTTTCCTGGTTCTTTATCGGGGATTTCCTTCCACCAGCCAATGCATCGATGATTCCTTTGCGGACAATAGAAACATCAACAAAATTTTTCGCAAAATCATTTACTGACCGAGGAAGTGTAAGAGAATATACAAAGGAAGAGCTGGCTAAAATCTCTGATGAAGATGCAAAAGGAGTGAGGGTCTATGACCTTGACATAAACTCTCCACAGATATCAATTTTTATCTTTGCACCTAAAAAAGAAAGACTGGGAATAATTGTTGTTGATACAGAAGCTAACGATGTTCTTAATACTGCACAAAAAATTGCCAAGATCAACGGGAAAAAATGTATTTTGACCATTGAAAAAAGCAATGTAGTTCAATTGAGCACAGGTGACCTTTTGAATCAAATTAAAACAATCGGTTTTGAAACTTGCCCAGAGATATCTGAAGAATCAAGTCAACCTGTGAAATAATCTACTTAAGGGGTACATATGAAAACTACAGTAATAATTTTGCTGGCAATTGTCTTTTCAGCTTCAATTTCTATGGCAAAGCCGTATGAAATTAAAAACTCTAAAGGCGAGACCATTCAGGTGTTTCACTTTGGTGAAGCAACTTACAATAAGCAAGAAGTGATTATGCGTTCTGAATGGGGCATTACAAGACAAGACATTACCCCTGAAGAAATTGAAAGACTCTGGATTGAAAAGGTCAAAAATACACACAATCTTCATTGTATTTATGTCTTGGAAAAAGGTATGTTCGAGTATTTTCCCGGGATAAAATATCCATATATCTATGGACTCCTTATATGGGGAGAATGTAAACCTTTGCCAGAACCAATCGTGGATGAATAGTCTTTAACAAACCATTTCATTAAGGAGAAAAATCATGAAACTTGTTATTATACTTTTTACACTTGTCAACTTGGCATCTTTATCTTATGCACAAGATGATAACCATCTGCTGTTTCAAGATGAAGAAAACAACTTTCGAGAAATCAAAGAGGCATACAATCGCGTTACGCCTCAACAACTCAAGAGAATTAAAGTTGTTAATCTCGGCGAACATACTTTCAAAGGTTGGGTGTTTAAAAGATCGGTCATCTCAGAGAGGAGCAATGATGAAAAAGAACCCTATATCACTCACCTTAAAAAAATCACTGTGGTTGCCGGAGGGAATTGTGTAATTATTGCCAAGGACCTGCATCAAACAAACATCGTATTTTTCTCAGAAATGAAAATTGATGCATTCATTGCCGAGGATTGCGTGAAACGCCATTAAGCACAACAGAGAATTCATCAAGAGGGGTATACGCCAATGCAGAATTAAAAAACGAGATAAAAATTTCATTCCAAAAATAAATTAAAGGAAACACCATGAGAAAAGTATCAGTAATTTCAGTTGTTACAATTTTTTCAGTTGCAATATTCTTTGTATCATTTGCAATTGAACCTTCAGAAGTTCAAGTGTATGAAATCGGAAAAGGTTTAATCGGAGGTAAACCATTTGAATTTGGCTTAGAAGGAAGAAATTCACAGAGAACAAAAAAAGACTTAATAGGAGTTGCAAAAAATATCGCAGCACAAAATGACTATGCTTGTTTATTGGTACAAGATTTAAAAACAACTCAACAAAAATCACTGCAATATAAAGGAGAAAGTTGCAAAATAAAAGGAAATGAATGCCGTAGTGAAAAAGGAAATTTGGTGATGGGATTTACAATGATTCAATGGTGTATGAAAAAAGGATAAGTAATTCAATGTAAGGAGGATACACCATTGCAAAATTAAAACTGAATATTAATCATTAAAGAACAATAAAATAGAGAGGACGTCATGAGTAATAAAAATTTTTGGAGGTTCATCGGTTTTTTACTTCTGATTCTTTTAGCCGTATTTGTGAACAAAACCAGAGGCGAAGAAACCATTCAACAACCAGCAACAGAGGAAGCATCAGTACCAGTTCCGGCAGATGAAGAATTCCAGATTATGGAATATCGGACAATGCCTTATGAGGTAGGAAAAGAGATCTCAAAACTGAGTGGTTGGGAGATTAAGATAATCCTGCCAACAAAGGAAGAAGCTTGGAGCGAAGTTAAAATCGAGGCTCGGAAGCTTGGAGCATCATGCATGATTAAGATTCAGGAGGGAGAAGCAGTATATTTCTTCGAGGATCAACTCCTGACAGGTTATCTGTTCATTGTGAACGCTTACCCTCGATGCTCAACTCCGAAAGAAAAGGAAAAAGCTTCAACAACTCAACAGGCAATATAGCCATGACCAAACGAGCAAAAGTAAATTTTGTAACTTGAAATTGCTCATTTGGCTTAAACTCAAGGAGTAAAAATGAAAAAAGATTTAGAGTTTATCAGGGATGAAATCAGAGACGTCCCAGATTTTCCTAAACCAGGAATCCTGTTTAAGGACGTCACTACCTTGTTTCAGAGTCCCAAGGCTATGAGAAAAGTTATCAAAATTCTCTTAAGGAGGTACAAGAACCAAGAGATAGATGTCATCGCCGGCATTGAGGCACGAGGGTTCATTGTTGGGGCCATCCTGGCAAACAGATTGGGAAAACCTTTTGTCCCTATACGAAAGAAAGGAAAGCTTCCCTACAGAACAGTTAGCCAGACATACATTCTTGAGTATGGCACTGACGCCATAGAAATGCATATGGACGCAATTCTGCCAGGACAAAAAGTTTTAATTGTTGATGACCTCATCGCCACCGGTGGTACTGCACTAGCCGCATGCCTCTTGGTCGAGAAGTTGGGAGGAAAAGTAGCTGAATGCAATTTCATCATCGACCTTCCGGATTTAAAGGGGAGTAAAAAACTACAACTTCAGGGTTATTCAGTTTTTTCAGTTGTAGATTTTCCTGGGGTCAGTTAATTCTCCCGCCCTAACAATTAGATGAGATAATCATGACCAAACGAGCAAAAGTAATCTTTTCATAGATGAAAATGCTCGTTTGGTTAATCTTTTTTTTTTGCAAATTATATATATACTTTAATATATACTTTGTAGAATATACTTTATTTTTATTTGCAAATTTCTATTCCAAACAAACATTTTTAACTTATTTATTCTTCAATTTTTTATGATTAATTATAAAGAATTAAAATTTAAAGCAGGATTGGAGATACACCAGCAACTTGATACTAAAAAATTATTTTGTAATTGTGATTCGGTTTTAAGAAAAGATGAACCGGAATATACTGTTAAACGAAAACTTCATGCTGTTGCGGGTGAAGGGGGAGAAATTGATATTTCTGTAAAACATCAAATGCAAAAAGATAAAGAATTTATTTATCAAGGATATGATTCAACTTGTTTAATTGAACTTGATGAAGAACCTCCTCATCAAATTAATCTTGAAGCATTAAAAATTGCCATGCAAATTGCACTACTTATGAATATGAAAATTGTTCCAATCACTCAAATTATGAGAAAAACAGTTATTGATGGCTCAAATACTTCAGGTTTTCAAAGAACAGTTATGATTGCCAGAGATGGATATATTGAAACGGAAAAAGGCAAAGTTGGAATTTATGGACTATTCTTAGAAGAAGATTCTGCAAGAAATATTTCCCGAGAAGAAAATGTTGAAGTTTACAGATTGGATAGATTAGGTATCCCATTAGTTGAAGTTGTTACTTCTCCTGATATTAAAGATTCTAAACATGCTAAAGAAGTTGCTTTAAAAATTGGGGATATTTTACGAAGTTGTAAAGTTCGAAGGGGTATCGGGACAATCCGACAAGATGTTAATGTTTCTATTCGTGGAGAAAATAGAGTTGAAATTAAGGGTATGCAAGATATGGATATTTTTGTTGAAACAATAGATAATGAGATTATACGACAAATGGAATTATCAGATAATAAAACTCCTACAAATATGGAAGTAAGAAATGCAATGCCGGATAAAACCACTAAATATTTAAGGCCCCTGCCGGGGAGTGCAAGGATGTATCCTGAAACAGACTTAGAACTATTAAAGATTTCAAGAGATATGATTAATGATGTTAAAAAAAATTTACCGAAGTTGAAAAGTGAAATTGAAGAGGATTTGAAAAAACAGGGATTAACTCAGGATATGATCAAAATGTTATTTAAATCAGATAGATTTAATGATTATAAAGATTTACTTTATATTATTGATAAACCACAATTAATCGCTAAAATTCTTTTAATTCTTCCAAAAGAAATTGCTACAAAAAATAATATTTCTTTACTTGAAATTAATGAAATTTTTAATCAGGATATTTTGTCTGAGATTTTAATTGCACTCCACAAGAAAAAAATTGAAGAAGGAGATATTAAAGATGTTATGGATAAAATTGCTAAGGGTATTAATATTAATGAAGCATTAAATATTGAGAAAGAAGATTCAAGTGTTATTGAAGAAAAAGTTATGAAAATTATTAATGAAAAACCTGGGCTGAATCCTAATGCTTACATGGGTTTAATCATGAAAGAGTTTAATGGAAAGATTTCAGGTAAGGATGCTATGATTCTTATTCAAAGATTCACAAAGTAAATCTTTGACTCATTCAAAACAATATATTTTGAAGCTATAAAAATTATAAATGAATTTCTGCTTATATTTTGAAGATATAAAGATTTACAAAGTAAATCTTGAATTTTAAAAAATTAATTACCTTTAAGGAATTATCAAACTATTTAAAATAAAAGTTAATTTTTTTATTATGATTAACTCGGGTTTTAAACCAGGATTTTTAGAGGTATATTGCGGTCCAATGAAAAGCGGAAAAAGTAAAGAATTACTGAATCGTTTGGATAGAATTAAATACATTAGCGGATGTAAAAGTCTTTTGGTTAAACCTTCGCTTGATACCAGAGATAACGGGATTAAATCCCGAGGGGGAGATTATTTATTCAGCCAGATTATTAATTATGACACGCCAGAAGAAATTTTAAATTTAATGAATGGATATAATGTTTTAGGAATTGATGAAGTTCAATTTTTTGATAAAGGTCTTATTAAAGTTCTTGAAAGCTTATTGAAAAAAGAGATTAATATTTTAGTTTCTGGCTTAGATACTGATTTTAGAGGTGAGCCTTTTGGGATAATGCCTTATTTAATGAGTTTGGCTAATTCAGTTACAAAGCTTTCTGCAGTGTGTATGTATAATAATTGCGGAAGAGATGCAACACGAACTCAAAGATTAATTGATGGTATTCCTGCCCCATATAACGCACCAATTATTTTAATTGGTGATGAAAAGGAAGGATATGAACCTAGATGTTTACAACATCATATTTGTGAAAAATAATTACTTTTAAATACTGATTTGATTTTATATTTTTATGAAAAAGAAAGAGGCGACAAATCCTAAAAGAATAGAGGATCATAAACTTTTTGCATTTTTAGCAGTTTTGCTGAGTGTTATTGGATTTTTACTTGCATTGGGATTACGAAGAGATAATAAATATATTATGTTTTATGCTAAACAAAGTTTGATTTTATTCATTACAGGAGTTTTTGTTGAAGCTATAACTAGTTTACTTGGAAAAACAATAATTGGTCTTTTGGCGATTCCTACCTTATGGATTGGTTATATTATACTATGGATAATCGGACTTATTAATTCATTATCTGGTAAGATGTACGAAACTCCTATTGTCGGTAAATACGCAGAAAAAATTAATTTATAAGTTTTTTATTCTATTTATTACTTCAGTTAAATGAGAGAGATTTTTTTATTTCTTTTTCAATAATCTCAAAAAATTTTCGAATTCGAATAAAGGACAGAAAGTTTGAATCTTGCCAACATCAAGGTTATTTCTATATCTTTTATAATTTGAATTAGAGATAGAAAATAAACGCCCCCACCGA
>DUKY01000019.1 GCA_013329055.1 Nanobdellota archaeon | reverse complement strand
TGGAGAAGCTCCAACTGCGGTGGAAAAGAAGAAAGAGTTGTAAAGGCTTCTCTGTAGTGCCAAATGGCACGGTGAGCATCTTCTGAAAGTTGCCAATAAATCAAACTTTTCCATGATTTAAAGCAAGCTTTCACGAAAGTGCGAATTGGAGAAGCTCCAACAGCGGTTGAAAAGAAGAAAGAATTATAACTTCATCACAACAATTTTTATAAAAAGATTTAATATTAATTTTTAGTGGCATCTAAAGTAGAATTGATAGTAAAACCCTTAGACTTTTTTAAATCTGTAATTTTAAAATATGGAGAATCAAACATTATTTTCTATGATATAAAAATTCGAAGTCTTACAAAACCTTATTTTCGTTTAGCTGGGCAAATAAACTTTGAAAAAGGAAAGGAAGTTACTGATTTTGATGATGATTTAATTTATATGACCGGTAAAGATTTTAAACATTATAACGGTGCAATGAAATATACATTAAAAGATTTCAAATCATTTTCATTTCAATTCGGCGTTTTAGCAAATAAAACAGATTTGTATTCGGATGTCCCAGAAAAATTCCGTACCAAATTAAATTATCTTTTTGGGAGTATTACTAATCCCCTTAATGAAGAAAATTTTAAAAAAATAATCCTTGAAACTGAAGAAGTAAGAACAAATGAAATCCTAAATCTTGAATGGTCTGAACATTATATGAAACCATTCACTGAAAAATGGACTAAAGAATTAAGTGATTTGGTGAAGATAAAATAAAAAAGATTGTAGAATTAACTAAATTAAAATGATTTCCAATTTTCATCATCTACATCCTTCCTAAAAGAAATCTTATTCCCTGCTTTATGCAACCTTACCCCTAAAGATGGAATATTATGATGTATAAGATTATTAAAAAATAAACCAGAATAATCGCTTAAATGAAGACATCCAACCCTAAAAAAATCATCTTTAATAAAATTAAATCTATATATCCTCAAATCTTTTCCAGTAATCCAATTAAAAATCTCATTAATTTCATTAACATTTTTTGAACCCAATAAATGATTATACAACTCAAAATCATTAGAATCTTTAACTAATTCATCTGGACCAACAAATCTTTGATTAATTATTTCTTGATTAGGCAAACTATAATCATGAATTATTTGATCCTTTCCTGATAACCTATGTTGTATTACCGTAGTAATCTTTAACCAATTATTTTCCATGCTTCCTTTCAAAAAGCTTCTTATCTCTTCCTTGCTTTTATCTTTTGACTCATATACAGCCTTAAATAGTGAATAAGTATCTCTCATAGAAATAGCAATAAAATCCTCAACCTTGGCTTTTTTTACATATTCCATTAAATCATTAAACTCCCTTCTTGGCAATAATTCTTTAGATAAATCTAAAGGTTGAATTTTTCCTTGATAATTTACATTTTGTATTGTCCAATAATCATCACTTGTAATAATTCTTCCTTCTAAATCCTCATTACTGGTAGTTGTTGTAGTCGGAGGTTCTTCAACTTCCTCTTTAGAAGGTTTATAATTTCTAATCCAATCTTCAATCTTTTTCAAATCTCTAGCTGAATCATCTGAAAGTTTTCTTTTAGGAATATATGGTTGTCCGAGTTGATTTGTCATTTTAATTCTCCCTTTTTTAAATCTACTAAAACCACCCTACCATTGTCATTAGAATCCTCCAAGCCCCCATTATACGAGTTCAAGTCCAAATGCTTATTAAGAGATAACCGGACAAACCCATCTTTAAGTGTCCAAATCTCTCGTAATGAATTTATATCTTTTTCTGTAGGCAATCCAAATTCATCTATTTTTGAATATCGTGCTACCTTTTCCCAATTCAAACAATTTGCAGTTTTGTATCTTGATTCCTCGGTTAGATTAAAATTTAAATTTGCATCTAATTTTAATCCTCTTAAATTGAAAAAAATCGGTAAAGTAGAATTTGCCTTTGCAATTTGTCCATATAGATAGTTTGCTTTGTCTTGATTAGGATCTTTCAAACTCCTCAAAACTAAACCAGTATCTTCATAAAAACCTTTAAACATTTCAAGATTTGTTTCTAAATCTTTTTGAGTTGCGATTCTATGTGTATCATTTATTGATTGAAGGAACATATCTACTGCTGTAGCAATGTAAGGGTTTGAACCTTTCATCACTCCATCAAAATATAATTTTCCAATGGAGAAAGCTGAAGTATAATGAAAAGTTTTGTCCATATAACAAACAATTTCTTTGTAAAGATTTTCATCAGTTATAAAAGTCAAATCTTTTGAAGAAATACTAATTTTAGGTTTCTCTTCATCTAACTTTGTAATAGGTTCTTCAACTTCCTCTTTAGAATGTTTATTCTTCTTAATCCAATCTTCAATCTTTTTCAAATCTCTAGCTGAATCATCTGAAAGTTTTCTTTTAGGAATATATTTTTCACCGAGTTGATTTGTCATTTTCTTCTCCCCCTAAAAATTTTATCTGTCAAATCAATCATTTTTTTTGTGATTCCTTTTCCATCTTCCGCAATTACAACTTCAAAACCTGCATTCTTTAAGTCATGAGTCATGTCATTAGGGGTTCCCATATGCAGATGAACATAACTATGTTTACTTGCAGCTTCGATAAAATCACTCTTTATTTCATCCCAATTCTGAATCTCCCCATCTCCGATAGTATAAATTAAATTTCCTCTTCCCTTAAATAAATCCTTAACCTTATCAAAATTTAATTGAGTGCTACCTTCAAATTTTGGAGCAAGTAAATAATCTCTTACCTCCTTAAATCCATTAACAACTTTTGTATCAGTCCCAAAAAAAACAGACGAAATAGAGTTTTGACTTAATAAATGATTTCTTCTAAAATACTCAAAAATTCCAAATTGGGTTTCAAGTGCCCAATGATATTTTGAATTATCCCCCCAAGGAACAATTTTTTTACTTCCGACATTACTTTTTCCATGAATATCTTCCAGCATACTAACTGAAATATCATTAAATCCAAACTTTATCTCCGGAAAACTTTTTGGTGACTCTTTAACTTTAATTTCCATCTCAATACTATGCGGTTTTTTCTTTAAAACAACTTTTCCATCTTCATTAATCCCGAATTTAATCTGTCTAAAATTATCTCTTTTCGGGTCAAAATCTCTTTCTCCATACCATGCTATTGGCATTCTTTGAGGCTGAGAAAAAGTCTCTGCCTTAATATGAACTTCCTCAGCTCTGCCCTCGTAAAAAATCCTTAAAACTTCTTTTTTATCTATCCATTTTGGAACATCTTCCCCTGTTTTATCTGCTTTCATAATTTTTCCTTTCTTAAAATTCTTTGAATTCATCTCCTTATCAAAAACATTCCCTTGATCTTCTGCAGGTTCAGACTCTCTTCCTTTAGTCCCTGCTCCAGAATGATTCGGCAAACTGCATTGCCCATAACCCTGAGTCATTAATTTGGAAAAATGCTTAGCATAAACTTCTGAAATTTTTTTCCAATTACTTTCATCCAAAAAAAATTCATCAATTTTTTTTCTGTCTTTTATTTTAATATTATCATTAACTTTTCCTTCTAAATCATCCTTCATTTTACTTATATCCAACTCATCTAAAAAACCTTGTAACACTTCCTTAACTTCAGGAGCATGAGAAAAATATTTTCCTAATTGTTTTTTTTGTTCTTTATTTCCCCACAAATACATATTCAATTTAACATGAGCTTCATAAAAGTTTTGAAACTTTTGTTTTTCTGCATTATCTCCAATAGAAACAAAAAAGTTTTTAATTCCCTCTAAAGATTTTTTTTCTCCAACCTTTAAATCATCATGCAAGATTGTATCTTGTAATGCATTTGTTGCATATTGTACATCTTCTAAACCAAAACCCTGAGAACTTAATACTTCATACATTGGAACAAAAAATAAATCATGATGTTTATCAACATTTTGCGGACAGCCAATGCAATTTCCAAACTTATGATGATCTATTTCATGATCTGCACTTGACTTTACAGTCTCTAAAACAAAACTCTCACCATATTTTTCTTCTGCACGAGGGTTCACTCCAATATAAGTTTCTTTTGTAAGTAAATTTGTTTCTGCCTTAAAATCTCTATCACTATAATACTCTTCAACTTTTACCTTCCCGTCGAAATTTCCTTGTTGCACTTCTATATAAGCTACATCTCTGCATTTATCAATAAGTGTTTCTGTCATTTTTTACCCTCAACACTTAACCTTACAAGAAGAGAAACATTACTTTTATTTGAATAATCCCCATTGCAATTCAAAATTGAGTAATCATTACTTGAAACTAAAGAAACTATTTTCAAAATACCAAAAATACCTTTATAATTCAATCTCAACATTTTCAAATCTTTTCCGGTAATCCAATTAAAAACAGTATTAATTTCATTTACATCTTTTGAACCCAATAAATTTCCATATAAATCTATCTCATTAGAATCTTTAACGAATTCATTTGGACCAATAAATTTTTGTGGAATATTATCAACATTCGGCAAGTTATAATTATGAATTATTTCATCAACATTTCTTGATGAGAAAAATATAGATTGTTTATTATATTGTATAGTCGTAGTAGTATTTAACTGAGAATCTTTCATCTTCTTTTTCAAAAAACTTCTTATCTCTTCCTTGCTTTTATCTTTTGACTCATATACAGCCTTAAATAGTGAATAAGTATCTCTCATTGATACAGTAATAAAATCATCAGCCTTAGTTTTTTTTATTTTTTCTATCATGTCATTAAAATTCCTCAAAATCGATATTTTTTTAGATAAATCCACATTCTGAATTTCTCCTTGATAATTTACATTTTGTATTGTCCAATAATCATCACTTGTAATAATTTTTCCTTCCAAACCACTACTTGTAGTTGTTGTTGTATTCAGAGGTTCTTCAACATCCTCTTTAGAAGGTTTATAATCCTTAGCAAATTTTAACATTCTCTCCAATACTTCTGCAGAATTATTAATAAGTTTTCTTTTAAGTTCATATTGTTCACCGAGTTGATTTGTCATGTTAATAACTCCTTTTTTGAATTTACCAAAACCACCCTACCAGTTGTATTAGAATTCCCCAAGTATTCGTCATACGAGTTTAAGTTTGGAATCGCATCAAGATACAACCCGACAAGTCCATCTTCAAGTGTCCAAATCAGTCGTGATGAATTTTCATCTTTTTCTTTAGGCAATCCAAATTCATCTATTTTTGAGTATTTTGTTGCACTTTCCCAATTCAAGCAATTTGCAGTTTTGTATCTTGATTCTTCAGTCAGATTAAAATTTAAATTTGCATCTAATTTTAATCCTCTTAAATTGAAAAAAATCGGTAAAGTAGAATTTGCCTTTGCAATCTGTTCATATAGATATTTTGCTTTGTAATTATTTGGATTATTTAAACTCCTCAAAACTAAACCAGTATCTTCATAAAAACCCCTAAACATTTCAAGATTTGTTTCTAAATCTTTTTGAGTTGCGATTCTATGTGTATCATTTATTGATTTAAAGAACATATCTACTGCTGTAGCAATGTAAGGATTTGAACCCTTCATAACTCCATCAAAATATAATTTTCCAGATAAAATTGCAATATGAGAAGGAAAAGTTTTGTCCATATAACAAACTATTTCTTTGTATAAATTTTCATCAGTTATAAAATTTAAATCTTTTGACGGAAGAATTTTAGGTATCTCTTCAACTTTAGGTTCTTCAACATCCGTTTTAGAAGGTTTATAATTCTTAATCCAATCTTCAATTTTTTTCAAATCTCTGGCTGAATCATCTGAAAGTTTTCTTTTAAGGTGATATCGTTCACCGAGTTGTTTTGTCATTTTAATAACTCCTTCGCCGAAACCACCACCACCCTACCAAGGTCATAAGAATTCTCCAAGTTCCCGTAATTCGAGGCCAAGTCCAGAGACCTATTAAGATACAACCTGACAAGCCCATCTTTAAGTGTCCAAATCTGTCTTGATGAATTTTTATCTTCTTCTTTAGGAAGCCCAAATTCATCTATTTTTGAATATTTCGCTCCACTTTCCCAATTCAAACAATTTGCAGTTTTGTATCTTGATTCTTCGGTTAAATTAAAATTTAAATTTGCATCTAATTTTAATCCTCTTAAATCGAAAAAAATCGGTAAAGTAGAATTTGCTTTTCCAAGTTGTTCATATAGATATTTTGCTTTGTAATTATTTGGATTATTTAAACTTCTTAAAACTAAATCAGTATCTTCATAAAAACCCCTAAACATTTCAAGATTTGTTTCTAAATCTTTTTGAGTTGCGATTCTATGTGTATCATTTATTGATTGAAGGAACATATCTACTGCTGTAGCAATGTAAGGGTTTGAACCTTTCATAACTCCATCAAAAGATAATTTTCCAGATAAAGTTGTAGTATTATAAGGAAAAGTTTTATGTATGTAACAAATAATCTCTTTGTAAAAGTTTTCATCGGTTATAAAAGCTAAATCTTTTGAAGGAAGACTAATTTTAGGTTTCTCTTCAACTTTAGATTCTTCAACTTCCTCTTTAGAAGGTTTATAATTCTTCATCGCTTCTAAAATTTTTTTCAAATCTCTAGCTGAATCATCTGAAAGTTTTCTTTTAAATTGATATGGTTCACCAAGTTGTTTTGTCATTTTAATAACTCCTTCTTTTCTAAACTACCTTTTTCTCTAATATCTTTAGCTTTCTTCGCATCCTTAATTACATCACCCTGAGTTTCAACCCATGAATAACCTAAAACACCCTTATCGTCAAACACGTAACTATCTCTGTCAACTTTGGCATTTTTATCTATCTTTAAAATTTCTTTATTCTTTGCAAGATCTGAATAATTATCAAGAACTCCCTCGACCTTTGTGCTAGGCATCTTTATATAAAATAAATTTCTATGATTCATTCCATTTTCTGCAGAATGTAAAGTAGTCATAATTCTATCCTTATTCTTATTAAAATCTTCTTTCAATTTACTAACAACATCAGCGATCATCTTTGGATTCTCTGAATAATATTTTCCTGTAAGAATCATAGGATTTAATAAACTCTGATAAGCCCCGGTAAATTCAAAAGCCTTAAACATCAAATCCGTTGAATTTAATTGTCTCTCCGGATTCTTTAACTTTGCCAAAAATTCTAAAGCAGCAGCATACTTTTTTGTTGCCTCAATAGTTCTTTGCACAGGTGAATTAATCATCGAACAAATTGGAAATTCTGCAGGAACTTTCACATTTAAACTGCAATCCTGACAAAATCTATTTTGAATATCCCACTTTGCTTTTTTTGTTCTGTCATGAACAGAACAATTCATCAAAGCATTTTTCAAAAAACCTAAAATTGCTTTTTCTTCAATACCAAAATTGGTTGTAGCCCTATCAATTTCTCTTTCTGCTAAAATTAATTTGTCAACAATATTTTTTTTAGGTGAATGCTTTATATCTGGATTTGCTCCTCGAATTTCATCCAAAATCATTTTATCTTCTTTAGTTGGCAAAAAACCTTCATAATCAAAATCAATGGCAATAGCAAGACGATTATACATAGCCTTATCAACGTCAAAAGTTCCCCCAAATTCACCATTTCCAATATTTGCAGTTGCAGTCATTACATAAAAACCTTCACGACCAATTTTCACATCACTTCCATTATGATTTAATAACCCATCCCCTAACTCAAAACAATCATTTTGCTTAACAGTTGGAGCACGATTAATCTCATCAACTAAATAATAAACCGACTTAACATTATCAGTCAAATCCCATCTTGCTCTCTCTAAATTTAATTCCTCAAAAACTAATTCACTTAATGTTCTTTCTGTTAATTGATAACCTCTAATTTTAAGAGCTTCTCCACCATCTTTTGCATTGCCTCCGTAATAATAATTATAAAAATCCTGAGCTAATTGAGACTTTCCTGTTCCTGAATCCCCAAGATATAATCCATTTAACCTTGCTAACTCTTTTGCAATTGCTAAATCAGTAACATTAAGCCCAAAAGCAACTTCTCGCCTATTTAAATAAACAGCATCATTTTTAGCGATATAATCTAAAGGCTTTCCCGCCAAAAAATCTTTAACAGCCTTTTCTCCCAAAGCCAAATCCTGCCAATAATCTAATTTTAAATTCTTATTTGCCATTCTGACTCTCCAAAAATTTAATTAAAGCAAACTCTAAAATATGAGATTTATTCCTAAAGAACCCTTTTTGTAAAAGACTCTCGATTTCTTTTACTTTTTCTTCTTCTATTGTAATTGAAAGCTTTTGTTTCATTTTTCATCGGTATCACCTCTGGAAAATTTATACTACTTTCTTATTTTTAATAGCATAAAAAGAGTATATAAAACTTTCTAAAATGTTACTACTTTCAAATTAACTTAAAATTAGTCTTTAAAAAATAAATTTTAGACCAAATATCTTTATATATTAATTTAAATTTTTAAGATTCATGTCTGATAAAAATCATGCAAATTCTTTATTAAATCAAGGGTATTTTTTAGGTGATACTTCTGGAAAGACAAAAAATTTAGAAGAAAAATCTGTTTTTGCAATTTGTTCAAAGAAGATAGAATTTACTGTAAAATTTGAATCTAATGAAAAGAAAAAAATTTATAGAAAACTTAAAAATAAAAATAAAAAATTTGGTTATGAAGAAATTATGTGTTTAATGCATGCTGTTAAAATTTATTATGCAATAAATGGTTTGATTGATATTGCTCCAGGATTTAGCATCTGTTGCGATGGATTTAATCAAAGAAAATTAACGAGAGAATTGCAAAGATTATTAGGAAATAAATGGGATTCCAAAAAATTTAATTTTCAATCATCATTAAAAGAAATGTTTGGCAAACATAATATCGCTGATAAATTAGCATATGAAGTAAATAAAAACGGAAAAAAAGCAAATTTAATTTTAAAAGAAAAACATTTTAGGAGATTAAATTTATTCTAAAAAGAAAAATGTGTAAGAAGCAAGAAATGGGAGCAAAGAACTCAATATCAGGTTCTGCTTTCACTTCCAATAAATTGGCAGAAAGGTCCGCTGAGCAATCTCTCTCATATCTTACACATCATTAATATCTCTTTTTTAATTATAAATCTTTCTATTTTATCGTTTATTCGCAGACAACCTCACACCCAAAGAAGCAACATCATAGTCAGGATTTTCATTATCGCAACATAAATTTGAATACTTTAAATTAGAATCCATACGAGCAATACTTATTTTATCGTTTGTCATTTCATAATTAAATCTCCATAAACGTAATTGTTTTCCGGTAATCCATTGAAAAACTTCATTAATCTTCTTAACATTTTCCGAACCAAGTAAATTTTTATAAAAATCTTTATTCTTAGAATTTTTTACAATTTCATCCACACCAACAAACTTTTGATTAATTTTTTCCTGATTTGGCAAACTATAATTATGAATTATTTGATCCTTCCCGGATTTTTTATAATTAATCAACGTTGTAGTATTAAGCCATGTTCCATTCATACTTTTATTTAAAAAATTTCTTATTTCTTCAACATTCTCTTCTTCTGAATCGTATAATGTTTTAAATAATGAATAATAAAATTTAATTGATTCAGTATAAAAATAATTTTCTTCTTTTGCTCTTTTTGTTTGATTTATCGTTTCATCAAAATTTACACTCGGCATTAATTTTTTTAATAAATCCCAACTAGAAACTTTTCCTTCATAATTAACATTTGGAATAGTCCAGAATTCATCAAAAGAAACAACTTTTTTTTCTAAAATTTTTCCGTAGTCTTTTGACCTCGCTCCATAACTTAGCATAAAATCAATAACCCATTAATATTTATAAAAATATATGAACTAAATTAAATAGAATCATATTCTAAGAGTGTCATAACCCTTGGATTTAAATCTTCAAGCCTTAAACTCAATGCTTCCAAATGACCTTGACCAACTATTGCCACTACTTTATCTTTATTTGTATATAATTGCCGAATATTTCTTTCCATTACTTCATCTCTTTTTGGATTATAAATCTGTTTTAAAACTTGGAATGCCTGAGGCGAAATATCTTTCTTTATTATCTTTAACATCTTTGGGTCTCTCATAATTTCTGTTCCTGCTAATCTTTTTCTATTTTCGTATGTTCTTTGTATGTTTATTCTTTGAAAATTTAAATAAGCATCAACTCCTTTGTCTAAAAGATTTTTCGTGCCATTCAAAATCATTGGATTTTTTGCAATATCTTTTAAATCTTTTGTGGCTAATTCGATATACCCTTTAACAAATTCTTCCTCACCATTTTTTAAAAGAGATATATCAATATATTCTAATCTTGAATTTGGATTTCTTTTTATGTAATCTTGTGAAGTGGTTAATTCATAACCCATTCTCATATTAGACTGATAAACTGCTTCAAATAATGTTTCTTTTTGTTTTAAACTAAAATCAAAATTCGGATGATTAATCATCCCAAAAATAAGTTCTTTTTGTTCTTCTTTAGAAAGTTTTCTCAATGTTTTTGAATTTTCCCTATCTTTATGAAATTCAAGAGCAATAATTGACGGAGAAAGTTTTGTCAAAATGGCATCTAATCTTTCTTTTCCATCTAAATCATGATGTTGTGTTCCCACCAAAAATAAATTTTCATTCATATTTTTTATGATAATTTTCTATTTATAATTCTTTGCAATCAAAATAATGAATTGCCAAAAGAAATTCATAGAGTTAAATCATGGAATGAAGTATTAAAGATTATTTAGGCATTACATCTTTTGAACATATCCTCTACGAGGTTTAAAGATTTCAGTATTAATTACTAACTTATTAATCGCTTCCTCAATTTCATCCTTATTCATTTTACCTTCAAGTTCCTTTTCAATTTCTTCTATCGGAATTAATTTTCCCAGTTTACTCTCAAGAGCAGTAATTGTATCTCTGACAATATAAATTTTATTTCTTTGTGAAGAAGAAGTTCGATTGTTAATCCTATCAATATCAATAGTCTTTGATTCATAATCATAACCCACCTGAATTAAATAATATTTCATTAAATCAATAGCAATTTGAGCATCACTTAATTCCACTGTTTTACTAAGTCTTAATCTTGCTGATGCCTCGGCCATTCTAACTAAAGCTTGCAACTGTCTTGCTGAAATTGGAATCGGCTTAACAGCAGTTTCAGACGCGACAGGTTTATTTCTTAATTCAACGTAAAATTTTTTAATTTCTGCAACAGCTTCATCACTTAACTCCGGATTAAATCTTTGTTTTGCATAAGCAATATATTTTCTAAATAAATCTCTTGAAATAAGTGCCTCTTCGCCGGCTTTTTTATGTTGATTTAAAACATGTGTTGCAACTCTCAAATCATTTTCTGCATTTGGAATATCCCTTAAAGTAAAAATTACATCAAAACGGTTTAATAGTGTAGGAGGTAAATCAATTTGTTGAGCAATTGATTGATAAGGGTCAAACCGTCCAAATTTTGGGTTTGCAGCCGCCAAAACCGAAGTCTCAGAACGTAAACTTGCCTGAACATTTGCTTTTGAAATTGTAACTGTATTATGTAAAATCATATTATTTGAAATAAAAGTATGGTGCGGTTCAATAGTTACATCATATACCCATTTAATCCCATTATTTTTTATCCTTGAAACTTTTTTAATTTTCATCCATCTGGCATAACCAAAAGCCAATTTTTTTATATCTTCTAAATCATCAATAATCTTTTGATATTTTAAAATTGAATTAGGAGTTTTTTTCAAAATATCATCCAGTTTTTTTTGGGCAATTAAAACTAATTTTTGCAAAAAAATTCTTTGTTTTTCAACACCTAAATCAATTGAATGACCGATTTCTTTTCGTTGTGAAATCTTTAATTCCTTGAAAATATTATTCATCTTATCCGTGCAATTTGGAACAATATCTTTAATTGTCCTGTAAGTTTTAATCTTCTCAGAATATTCTTTCAATTTTTCACTTTTCTTTTTTGAAAGAAAATTAATATTCATAAAAAAATTTAAAATATTCTCTTGTCCTGAAATATCTAATCTATAAACTTTTGAATGGTTGTCCCAAAAAATTGATGATTGAATGTTAAATCTTAATAGTAAACTTGAAATCTGTTTTACTAACTCTTTATTTTGTGAAACAAAAGAAATTCTGCATCCATTTCTTGCCTGATAAATAACTGAGCCATCACCGTCATAAAGTGCTTGCAATAAAAATTTAATATTCTTATCCGGAAATTGCATAACTTTTTCAGGAATTTTTTTGAACATGCCTTTTTTTAATAAGTCTTCATCAAGTTTCATAAAAAAATCCACAATTTTCTTTGAAATCACTCTCACAGCAAATTGATGTTCTCTTTTAGTAATAATTGGTTTTTTAGAGAAATATTTTTCTATTGAATTAAAATAATCTTTAATCAAAGTTTCATCATTATTCCAAAATTGAATCCCTGTTTTTTTACCCCTATTTAATTCATAGCATCCATCACTTAAATGATATCCCAAGACCTTGCAAAGATAATCATTTTTTTTAATGTACTTTTGAGATTTAATTTTTATATTCGATGGAATTGGAAAAAACATTTTATCGTTTAATTGTTCCGCAGGAATTGTAGAAATAATTCCCTCTTTAACAACCCAGCATGGATGCTCTGGAGTAACTGTTATCTCATTTCCATTTGTAAGTTCAATTTTAATAAACTTCTTTGGTGCAATATGCCTGCTTACTCTTGAAGCTTTTTTAAATAATTGAGAATTAAAATCTGTTGTCAGTAATTCAACATTATTTATTTCCAAAATCTCACAATTTTTTCCTTTGTTAACCTCTTTTTTATTTTTATCCATTAAATTATCCACAAATTTTCCAATCTCTACTTCTTTTCCATCAGAAAGCATTAATTTAAAATCCGGCAACATGCATTGCTGTTCCATCGCTTCGTGCATCGCACTTCTGTCTTGTGGATCCATTTTTTCTAATTCATCGATGCAATTATGAACAATAATTCCCTCTGCCATAAAATTATGAGTCTTTGGCACCAATAAATCATAAACATAACCCTCAAACTTTTCTTTTTTTATTTTTATAATTTTATCTAAAAAATAATCTCTTTTTGCAACAATTTCAATCTCCCGATTAAGTTCTTCTGAAAGACTTAATTTATTTTTTATTTTAATTAATTGTTCACGTGAAGGTTGTCTTGTTTTATTTACATAATCATAAAGAATAGAAGAAATTCCTTTACTGTTTAATTCAGAAGTTTTAGAATTCAAAATTATTTTTTTACAAAGAATAGAAGCAATGTCAGAAGGTATTTTTGAACTTGATGAAGAGATTAAATTTTTTCTAAAAGGAATTTCCTTATATTTTACAGAATAATCTTTCACAGAATTTAATAAATTTAAAACATCCAAGTTACCGCTTGTCCTAATAATTGAAATAGGTTTTTTCTCAATTAACCTTGAATAGCAATCAATCCTTCTTAACATAAGAACAAAATTTTTATTTAACTCTGAATCATTGCTAATTAAAAATTCAGAATGAGTAATTTGATATTTCTTACCATTCTTTAAATAATTTTTTGTTGAAATGCAACCATCGGAATCAAGACATCCTGCAATAAATGCTTTTATGTTTTCATCAGACAATTCAAAAATATTATTCAATTTATTTTTTATAAAATAATTTGCGAGATGTGAAATTAAATTTGAGCCTGAATAAAGAACTTTATGCTCAGAATTAACTTTTTTACCACGAATAACTGAATGTGATTCTCTTTTATATTCTTTTAATTTTGAAAATGAAAAACTGTTAAAATATTCTTTTAATTTTTCTATCTGTAAGTTATTTTTTGTTGACTGTGTTATTTGCAAAAGTGAATGTTTTTTATTAACACTAATATGTCCATCACCAAGAACAAAACCAATAAAATAAGCAAGTTCAGGAGTAAACTTGCAAATCCTTAATTTTTCACCTGCTTTTTTTCTTCCATAGCTTAAATCTCTTTTTTTCCATATTTCATAAATCTCCAAATCATTAAGAATTTTCTTAAAAGAATTTATTTTTAATTGTCCCCCATCAGAAAAAATGCTTCTGTCTATTGAATATTTTTTATTAAATTCATTTAATGTTTTATATTTATCAAAAATAACTTTTTTCAATTCTTCTTTTTCCATTTTATTTAAACAAACAATCCAATTTTCAGGCAAAATATCTAAAAAATAAATTTCATTATTATGTGAAGGAAGTTTTAATGGAGCAAACACAAATTCAGATTCTTTAAAATCTTTAGCTTCTTTCCATAAAAGGGAATTTCCATCAACTAATTTGTGATCTGGTGTCAGTTTAATTGAAAATCCTGATTCAAACTTAATGTTTAATAATTCACCCAAATAAGGTTTTCTTCGAATCATTATTGCATTTGAATTTAAAAAATCAAATTTCTCATCCCAAGTGATAATATTAAATATTTTTTCATTCACTTCAGCATATTTACCATTATTTAATTTAAGCTTTTTTATTTTTTCATCTTCAAATAAAGATGAAATTGAAACACTTTTATTATCAGAAATTATTTTTGTTTCAGGATGAAGACAAACTAACCCCTTATTTGCAAGAACCATCGCACCTGCTTCCAGTGACCATCCTCGTAAATAATCATCTCTGACAACTGTAGCAGTAAGTCCTGCTCCCGAAGCTGATTTACCAACAACATAACGTCCTTTTGGGGAAATTTCTCCCATAAAAGTCAACATAACTGATTTAGCAACACCGGGGTCTCCGATTAAAAGAATATGTAAATCTCCTCTGCTTTTTTGCCCGTCTTTATGCTTTTTTTGAACTCCTCCAAATAATTGTAAAACCATGGCCTTCTTAATTTGTTCATGTCCCCAAACACTAGGGCTAATACTTTTAGCCAAATTTTCATAAATATTTGGGTCTTCAGAAAGTTCTAAAATTTGTCTTTCATCTTCGTCGTTAATATCTAATTCTTCAAAAGTTTCTTCCAAAGGAATAATATTATTTACTTCAATTGCAAGTTCGAATCTGGTAGAAAGACCTCCTGTTTTTAAGGGAACCGGAACTTCTTTTAAAATTCCTATAACTTTAACTCTGCTTCCGGGAGTAGTTTTTTCTTCCATTCGTGGTTCAACTAAATCTTCTTTAACAAAAACATTAATCCTTTTTGGCTGTTCACCCCCAGTTAAAGATTCAGGCGATTCTTCAATAACCAACCTTTGGGTATCAACCATTTCCTTACTAATTAACTTAAAACCACCCCTTCTACCACAAGAACATTTTGACGGTTCTCTAAATTTTTTTTCCATTTGTAAAACCCCAATAACTGTTCCACAACTAGGACACTCAAATTTAGCATTTACAACCTGTGGTCTGACATCAGAAGCTTGCCTGATTATTCCTTCAATTACAACCATTTCGTTTAAATGTTTAGAACGAATATTACGAACCTTAATATCTTGTATTTTCGATAAATTAAATAGCCTAACCCTTACATCTTTAACAAGGCCTGATTCTTCAATTGCAAGTTCAATAATTCTCAAAGTTTCTTCAGGATTTGCTAAAATTTCATCTGAAAGGTTATTTGAAAATTCTGTTAATTCCAGAAAATCTAAATAAATAACATTATTGCCCTGACGAAGTGAATCTCCTAAATCTTTCTTATGAAAATCAAAAAAACTCTTTGCTTCAATAATAAGTTCTTCATTCTTTGACCTCTGTTTTCCTTCTTCCTCTTCCATGCCTAAAAAAGACCGATTTTCTTTTTAATCTTTGTTGTAAAATAAAATACTCTTATAAATAAGATATTAAATTTGTGTTTTAATGAGTTAACTATTAAGTAGTAACAAAAACAAAACATTTATAAACTATTAAAACATCAATAATCTATGACAAAAAATTTATTAAACATTGCAGAAGACCAGAAAACCTTCAAAGATTTGATGAAACAAGCTGTTAAAGAAAATGTTTCATTTAGTTTAGTTGGGTTAGACAGTCTTAAAGGAACTAGTATAACACCTCTTTTAGTTCAAGAGGATTATACTATCTTTAAAAACCGTGATTCAAAAAACATGCAATATGCAGTACCAGATCAAGGTGAAAGAGTTTATGGCTATAATCCTTTAAACGATTAAATTTTATTCTTTTTTTTTATTTTCTTTCTTTTTTTATAATAATATTTATAAATCATAATTATTATGCTTTTTAAATGGCAATCAAAAAAAATTTAACAAATCTTTTATTAGCAGGAGCATTAACTCTTGTTAGTTGTAGTGAAATTCCGGATTATAAATCTAATTTTGAAGATAATTTTGATGGTTATTTAGGAAATGAGCTAATTAAATGTTCAAGAGAAATCACAAGAAATGAACTTCATGAGATTGAAGAAATTACAAATTATTTTTCTGTTATAAGAGGAGAAAGTGGTAAAAGAATAACATATATTGATAAAAGAAATAATTTATCTGTTGATGAAATTATGATCGATAAAAAAAGATTTTCAAGAAATTCTTTTCCTGAAGAATTTAAATTGGTACAGCAGAAATTTGATATTTATATGATACAAACTTATGATTTGAGAAAAAAACAATTTCTTGAAGAATTCAAATAACTTTTTTTAACGAAGATTGCTTCTTCTAAATATCTCAATATATTCAAAAATTAAAATTACAAAAAATATTATCGCTGAAGCCAAATATTCAAAGAATTTTAAAATTTGAATTATTTCTGCGGGTCCTGAAATTAGATAGAATATACTAAAAATAAATTTTGTTAATGCAATACTTCCAAATGCATAAAATAATGGTGAAGGAGTATTAACTGGGAATTTAAAAAATGAAAACAAATCTCCTAAATAGAATAACAATGAAAAAGTAATAATTATAATAATATTGTTATTTAAAAAAGTTAAAATTTGAATATAAAATGGATTTTCCCATTTAATCACATTTAAAATACTAAGAACAACCAAAAATACAATTAAACTTAATAATTTGACTAATGGAATTTGCTTTAATATACTATACACATCTTTTTGCTCTTTTTTCATAAAAAGATTAAGTCTTTATCATTTTTAAATATTCTATTTCCTAATCTATTCGCATTATCATTTATAGTCTTATTTAAATTAAATAAACTATATGAAAATTATCATATATTCTACCCCAACATGCCCTTCCTGTAAGAATGTTAAAGAATTTTTAAAAGAAAAAAAAATTAAATTTATCACCAAAGATGTTTCCATTAAAAAAAATGCTGACGAGATGATAAAAAAATCTAATCAAATGAGTGTTCCGGTAATTGATATTAACGGAAAAATAATTATTGGTTTTGAAAAAGATAAATTAAATAGGCAATTAAAATAAAAGGAGGTAAAAATAATTCAAAAATTCGCTGTGCCTACGCACAGAAAAAATTAAAGTTTTTGAATACATAGAAAATATTTGAGAATATTTTCTAGCATTTTTACTCCAAAAAAAGAAAAAGGAGGTAAAAATAATTCAAAAACTCAGCTTGTGCCTACGCACAGAAATCTATTAAAGTTTTTGAATACATAGAAAATATTTGAGAATATTTTCTAGCATTTTTACTCCAAAAAAAGAAAAAGGAGGTAAAAATATGAAAAAAAAGAAATGTACAAGTTGTAAAAACGATACTTGTTCAAATTGCGGTAAATGCAAAAATTGTGGAACTTGCAAGTGCTAATTAAGTGATTAATATCTTTTATTTATTATTTTAAAATTTCATGTTAAAAAATTATGATGTAGGAATAATCGGAGGAGGAATTGTCGGTCTTGCCGGTGCAATTTATTCAGGAAGATTAGGACTAAAATGTATTGTTTTTGCTGATGAATTATTTGGAACCTTGGCAAAAACAGATATTGTAGAAAATTATCCTGGATTTAAAAAAATTAGTGGAAAAGAATTAACTAAAAAATTTTTAGAGCATGCAAAAGAGTATGATAATAAATTTGTTGAAAAAAGAGTCGATAAAATAATAAAAAATAATAATGGATTTAAATTATGCGTTAAAAATAAATGTTATAATGTAAAAAGTTTAATTTTAGCTACAGGCAGTAACTGGAAGAAATTAAATGTCTCAGGCGAAAAAGCTTTCTTAAATAAAGGAGTTCATTACTGTGCACTTTGTGATGGACCCCTATATAAAAATAAAATTGTAGCAGTTATTGGAAGCGGAGACTCAGCTTCCAAAGAAGCTTTATTATTAAGTAATTATGCAAAACAAGTTTATATTATTGCCCGAAAAAAATTTCATCCTGAAAAGATTAATCTGGAAAAAATAAAGAAAAATAAAAAAATTAAAATTTATGAAGGAATTGAAATTAAAGAAATAATCGGTAAGCAATTTGTGAATAGTATTTTATTAACAAAAAAAATTAATGACAAATATGTTTTGAATTTAAACGGAATTTTTATCGATGTTGGTATGGTTTCAAATAGCAAACTTGCAAAACTTATCGGGGTAAAATTAAATAATAAAAAAGAAATAAAAATTGATAAAGAATCACGAACTAATATTAAATATGTTTATTCTGCAGGTGATTGTGCAAATACAAAATTTAAACAGGCAATAACTGGAGTTGGAGAAGTTGTAAAAGCTGTATATTCTGCATATGAAGATTTAAAATAATTTTAAATCTTATTTTTTTTGTGGCTCATTATTGCAATATAGATGTGCAATATTAAAAGAATAATCACCGGAATTGAAAGAGCAATATGTAATTTAAATGAAAGAGCTTTGGTTAAAATCCCAAAAGTTAATTTTTCAATAAGTTGAGATTTGGTTATTCCATATCCTGTAAGAATATGAAGTACAATAACCACTGCAAAAATCCAATGAACTGTTTTTTGCAACCATTTCAAATCGATTTTCATTTTAAAAAACTTTCATTAAGATTTCCTGTATCAGAATAACCTCTTGATTCCCAATATCCTTTGTAGTTTAAGTCATTTGAAAATTCAATTTCTGTAATCCATTTTATCCATTTATATCCCCATTTATCTTCAGCAACTAATTGGAATGGAAATCCTCGTTCAGGAATAAGTGTTAAATTGTTCATTTTATAAGCCATTAATTTATCTTGATTCATAATATATTCAATTGGATAACTGGTAGTATAACCGTCGTAAGCATGAAAAATTATTGTATTTGCTTCTTTTTTCGGTTTAGCTTCTTTTAATAAATCTCTTAAAATTATGCCTTCCCATAAAATTGTTGCACTCCATCCTTCAACACAATGTAATGTGATAACCTTAGAATAACTTTTTCTGTTGATGATTTCATCATAAGAATATGACTTTTCTTCTTCAACTAAACCGGTAACTTTTAAATTATAATTATTAATATCAATCTCTTGAGGTCCCTTAATTGAATTCTCTCTAAAATCATAAATTGATGATAAATCTTTTCCTTCATAATTTCTTATCTCTAATGTTTCTAATTTTGTTGTTTTATTTAAAAAATTATCTTTAGTAAAATTAAGACTTAATACCAGGATTACGATTATTATTACAAGCGGGAATATTATCCCGAAAGTATATCCATTAAATTTTTCCATTTATTTAAAAAGTTTTTTAGCAATCATCGCTACATGTTTACCTTGAAATTTTGCAGCATTTAATTCATTTTTAGATGGCATTCTTTCTCCGGTATTCCCTGTAATTGTTGAGGCCCCGTAAGGACTGCAACCGGTAATTTCTGTTGTAATAGTTTGCCCCTTGAAGGTATAAGGTAAACCGACTATAATCATTCCATGATGAAGTAAAGTAATATGTGTGCTTAAAATTGTTGATTCTTGTCCGCCATGTTGTGTCCCGGAACTGGTGATGACTGAACCAATTTTTCCCACTAAACCTCCTTTTGCCCAGATTCCGCCTGTTGCATCAAAAAAAGTTCTCATCTGTGCCGTCATATTTCCAAATCTTGTAGGAGTTACAAAAATTATCGCATCATAATTCTCTATATCTTTTGGACTGCAAATGGGTATTTTTGCAAACTTTTTTTGTATCTCAATTGCCCCCATTTTTTCTAAAATTTCTTTGGAGAAAGTTTCTTCAACTTTTTTTAATTCAACTCTGCATCCCTTAACTTCTTTAGCTCCATTATAAGCTGCTTTTGCCATCTCAAAAATATGTCCATGAATGCTATGAAATAAAATTAATACTTTTGTCATCATGGAATATAATTAACTAATAATAAATAAATTCATGCGAATAAATTCGTTTATATCTTAAAATATTTAATTCCCAATATGCAAATATGTTCGCATAACGAATTATATTCTTGCATGAATTATCTGAATATATGGATAAAATGTGGTCTTTAATTATCGGAACCTTGATTTTAGGTTCTTTATTGGTTTATTTAATTCAGGATGATTATAATAAAAAAACTTCAGGTTTGATTATTAAAAAATTCCAAAATGCAAGCATAGAAGAATCTCCAAATGTGAGTATTCAGGAATTACCCCCTAAAGAGATTCCTAAAAGAATTATTTATGAACATATTATCAAAGTTAATTCTTCCGGATTTTACCCAAATATTTTAGAAATTAATAATGGAGATAAAGTGATATTTGTAAATATTGGAGATCAAAATCATTGGCCTGCATCAGCCCGTCATCCGGTTCATGATGTTTATCCCGGTTCAAATCTTCAAAAATGCGGAACAATGGAACGTGATAAGATTTTTGACTCTTGCGGGCAAATTGCATACGGTGAAATATACAGTTTTGTCTTTAATGAAATCGGGAGCTGGAAATATCACGATCATTTGCATCCAAGTTTAACCGGTACAATAATTGTAAATTAAATTAGAATAGATTTATACTAATATGTTCGCATTATTAATTATATTAAGTCTTTTACTATGTTATTTATGGAAAATCTATTTATCCCCTCAATTATTGCAAAAAATCAGGCAGAATATCTTGAGCGATTCAATAAAATTTCTTCCTGTTTTGATATGATTCAATTAGATATTATGGATAATAAATTTGTAAATAATAAATCATTAATGTTTGATTTTCCGATTTTAAAAAGCAAAAAATATGAAGCACATTTAATGATTCATAATCCCTTAGAATGGGCAAAAAAGAATTATATGAAAGTTGATATTCTTATTGCTCATGTTGAAAGTTTTAAAACTAAAAAAGAAATTATATCTTTTTTGAACTTTGTAAAATTAAAGAAGAAAAAAGCAGGATTAGCATTAAACTCAAAAACATCTGTTAATAGTATTAAATCTTTTATTCCGAAATTTGACTTAATTTTATTAATGACCGGTTGCCCTGGAAAAGATGGTACCAGATTTCTTCATTCCTCTTATAAAAAAATTAAACGATTAAGAAAAATTTCCCCGGAGATAATTATTGAAGTCGATGGAGGAGTTAATGATAAGAACATTAAAAAATTAAAAAATTCCGGAGCTAATCATTTTGTTATCGGTTCATATTTTCAGGAATGTAAAAATGTTTCTTTAAATTTAAACCGATTAAAAAAGTTAGTAAATTGAATTCCCAGTAAATAATATAAATCCTTTCTTATTATTTTATTAATGATAAATGCTTTTTTATTTTTTATTGGACTAATCTTATTAGTTAAAGGTTCAATTTACACTGTAAAATATTCTTCTTCGCTTGCAAAAAAATTTGGTGTTTCAGAATTCGTTATTGGTTTGACTCTGGTAGCAATTGGAACATCTTTGCCTGAATTAGTTTCTTCAATAGTTGCTTCCTTTAAAGACGCTTCTTCAATAATCCTTGGGAATATCATTGGGGCGAATATAGCGAATATTACTTTGGTTATTGGTTTAGCAGCGATAACCTCAAAATTAGTGGTAAAAACAGAATTTGTAAAAAGAGATGCTCATATGCTTTTAGCTTGTTTATTTCTTTTTATTTTTGTAATACTGGATAATAAAATCTCTTTGATTGAAGGGATATTTTTTCTTTTATTTTACTTTTCTTATTTAGTTTTTATCTTTCATTCAAAGAAAAAATTAAATGGATTTAATGAATTTATTCCCTATTTTTTTAAATTAGAATATCTTTTAACAATTAAAAGTTTTTTTATAAGAAATTTATCAAATAAAAAAAAGAAAAGAAAAAATCAATTTTATCGGGGAATTATCGGTGATATTGTAATTATTATTATCAGTTTATTCGCAGTAATTTATGGAGCAAATTTAATGATTGAAAGGGCAATTTATTTTGCTGAATTATATTCTTTTCCGAAGTTTTTAATTGGAATACTAATTTCTTTAGGAACTACTGCTCCTGAAATGACTGTCTCTATTAGTGCTGCACGAAAAGGTTTTGGAGATATTGCAATAGGTAATGCTATCGGGTCTGTTATTGTAAATACCCTTTTTATTTTAGGTTTTGCTTCATTAATCTCTCCTATAAAAATGGTTGAAGGAAATTTTTTATTTGTAATTCTTGCTTTAGTCTTTTTTTCTTTAGCTTTTTTTACTCTTATAAAAGTTAAAAAAGAAATAAGTAAATTCGAAGGAATAATCTTAATTATATTATATTTAATCTTTTTAAGTTGGACTTTAATTAGGCAGGCTATTTAAGAGAAATTATTTCTTTTTGATTACCTGTTCTTTAACAATTCTTTCAAGATCTTCCATTTTTAATGGAACTCTTGAAATAATTCCGCTTTGTGGAAGAGATAAAATTGTTGGTTCTTCAGTTTCAAGTCTTAATTCTGATCCAAGATTAACTATTGAAGGTTTAATTGCAATGTATTTTTCGTCAGTATTTATTTTAACAAAAACTCCTTTTACGGATAAATTTCCACAGATATAAATTCCGGCTTTTCCAATATAAGAATCATAAATTGTTTCTTTATCCTTATGATTTCCTAAATTAAATCCTATTTTTTTCATAATTTTTATTAATAAATCTTCTTTTTATATCTTTCTATTTTTTACTATTTCTTAGTAACATCAGAAAATCAGTTTTTTAAGACCAATATTTTCGATGTACCATTACAATAAAGGCAACAACAATAATAAATATTATCGATATTACACCAATCCAGATTAAATCAAATCCAAATTTGTTCCATTTTTCTTTAGCACTTAGATTCTCAAAATTGTGATTGAATCCAAAATAATCTTTAGTTTTTTGCATTAAAGATGGTGCAAAGTAAAGAAATGCTGCCATTAAAAATATCATTGCTAAGATAAAAAGAAAATTCAAGAAACTACTTTTCAAGGTCATAACAGATTTAATGTAAATTGTCTTTTTAAGACTTATTAAAATAATAATAAAAATAATAAAATTAATCTTTGATAACTATTATCAAATTTATTTCAACTAGCTAATTATTTCTTTTTAGCAGTTTTTGTAGGTTTTTTAGCTTTTGCTTTTCCAGCCATGGTGGTTTACCCCCTTTTTTAATCCTTTAAATAATTTATGTATCGATTGTTTTTAAATATTCTTTTTTTTGCAAAAATATTTTGGAAATTTAAAAATATTTTTTTGATTGATTTGGCTCATTTATGACCTTTTATCGTCGATGAATCCAAAAATAAGTAATTTTTCTATTTTTATCTTGGATTCTAAACTTTTTTGAATCTTTATTGTTTTTCAAAAAGATTTTTGGAGATTTAGAAACCTTTTTTGATTGATTTGGCTCATTTATGACCTTTTATCGTCGATGAACACAAAAAAGTGATTTTTCTATTTTTATCTTGGATTCTAAACTTTTTTTGATATTCATCGTTTTGCAAAAATTTTGGAGATTTAGAAATCATTTTTTGATTGATTTAATCCCCTTTTAGGCTTTTATCGTCGATAAATATAAAAAAATAATCTTTTAATTTTTCTCTTGGATTTTAAACTTTTTTGAATCTATATTGTTTTTCAAAAAGATTTTTGAAGATTTAGAAATCTTTTTTTTTATTGATTTAATCCCCTTTTAGGATTTTATCTTCGATGAATCCAAAAAAAAAGCAATTTTTCAATTTTGGTCTAAAATTCTAAACTTTTTTGAATCTCTATTGTTTTCAAAAAGATTTTTGGAGATTTAGAAACCATTTTTTTATTGATTTAACTCATTTTTAGGCTTTTATCGTCGATAAATACAAAAGAGGTATTATTTATGATTTTTCATAAATAATTGAAATAAAAAATAAAAGAGATAAAATAAAAAAATAAATTTTTTTTACATAGCTAAGAATTTCATCAATTCGTAGACTAAAAATGCCGGCCAAACGAGTGCTTTTAATACTCCTAAGAATCCTGCCAAAAATGAAGTTGCACTAGCGACATAGTAAACTACTGCTCCAATAAATCCAACTCCGTAAATTGCATGACCCCCTTGGCATGTTTCATTAAAACCACAGCATTTCATTTGAGTTTTAGAAACACTAGGTTGTTTTTTACTAACAATCTTTTTCTTTTTCACTTTTTATCACCTCCTTTTCTTTTAAATACTAAGAATAAAATGTTTTTAAAGATTCTTAAAGAATGAATAAAAAGCTTTTGTACCGAATAACTTTCAGGATTAATGCAGGTATA